>JAKSNH010000001.1 GCA_024399955.1 Paludibacteraceae bacterium
GAGGGCTATATCGGACTAGTTGAAGCAGCTAAACGGTATGATCCCAACACAGGGGTGCAATTTGACTCATACGCCAGTTGGTGGGTGCATAAGTATGTGCGTGAGTACATCATCCGCTGTGGTCAGACCGTCAGTCTGCCATTCACCAACAAAGATATCTTCGACCATATCACAGAAGATGTAGATGCTGTATGTTACGAGGAAGACGGTGACCCTATCACTTTTGCGGACTGCATAGCCGACGATGCGGAAGGAGAGAAAGTATGGATACACCAGCAGGAAATCAACCGCTTGCGTAAGGCCTTGCAAGGATTATCCGAGCGTGAGCAAGACATTATTAGGCTGATATATGGTATTGGTCAAGATAAATTGCCACAAGCGCAAATAGCCCAACAATTAGGCATAACCACCATGACCGTATGGCGCATACATGATGCAGCTCTAAAAAAATTAAAAAAGATGCTCTTTTGATGTTATGTTTGCTCAAAAAGTTCGTAATCAGAATAGTAGAGGGGGATGCAACAGCAGATAGATGGCTTGTAGTTCCATTATGGCTGCTTGATGGAGCCGAGAGTTAACCGACTGTTAACCGACACTTAATCGACCGTTGACAACCCTCCTTAATTTGAACATCTTAACAACCAAACATTATGACAGTAACATTCGAAAATCCGCTGATTCAAAGCGTAAGTGGTAGTTTAAGCAAGAACTCACCTTATTATTACAGGAGTGAGCGTGGGAAGACAATTCTATGCCGCAAACCAACTTTGACCCCAAAATGGCAAAAAGCCAAACAATCACCAGACGCTTTGCAACGGCAAGAGAAATTCAAAAAGATGGTGCAGATAGCACACGAGATACTGGCAGCTCCAACCCTGCGGCAAGTGTATGAAGAACGCTACAAGAAAGAAGGAAAAGGCAAAACACTGCAAGGGTTTGTTATGAGCGTAGTCAGCAAAGAGTACTGTTCTCCCATCAACAACTAATTATTAACCATTAAACATTAACTGTATGAGTAAACATTTCAGTAAGACCGAATTCGAGTACCCTGTACATCGAATCTGTGGCAAAATCAGCAGCCGAAGTAAAGTGGTGCATAAATGCACCGCCAGCGGCAAGTTTACAACCTATCTGCAAGGCGAACGCGACTTGGTAGCACACCCCATCACGCAATCCGAGTTGGACCGCCAAGCTAAGTTCAAAACGCGTCAAGCATTGGTGGCAGCGCGATTGAAGAAAACCGCCAGCACCTACGAGGCAGACATGGCAGCCTATCGTGCGCAGTGCGACACCGGCTACAAGTCCTTCACCAAGTACATCTGGGCACAGGTGATCGAAGCGGAAGATTAATCAATCATCAATTAGCCAATTAACCAATTAACCAAACACCAAACACTAAACACTAAAACACTATGGCAAAATTAGAGTATGCTTATCCAATTACCGCCGTTCATGGCGTATTAGATCGTAAATCCAAATTCGGTGCAGCCAAGCGCGTTGCACGCAACCAAGAGGGTGAGAGTAAACCTTTCTCCGTTCGTTACGGGGTGCGTCTTAGCCAACTCACCGATGCAGAGCGTGCTGCTCGAGTACAATTCGCTGCTGTGGCTGCTGCTGTTAAGGCACGCAAGATGGATCCTGTTAAGTCCCGCACCGATGCGGAGGCCTTCAAGAACCAATCCACCTACCACACCATGCAGGCGTACCTGTGGCATGTTTGTGCCGAGGAGTACAAGGCTTCGCTCGAAGAGTAAACGGAGGCTAAACTATGGCAACTAAAGAAGTGCTGGCAATAGTGCTGATAGCATTCGGCGGATTAGTTGTAGCTTTCGCAGTAGTGGTGGAACCCTCAGGAGAACTGCACGGCAGCGTGCTCGCCTTCTGGGGGGAAACCCTCGGCACAGCGTTGCTGCTGTTCGGAATAAAAAAAACTGACAACTGAGTACTGATAACTGAGTACTAATCACTAATAACTAATCATTATGAACGAACAACAAAAGAAAGGGCTATTTGCAGCCCTGTTAGAAATGATCAAAGCCATCTTTACGATTGGCAAACGGCATGTTGATAAACATCTCGATGATGGAGAAGCCAAGTGACTTTTGGCTTCGAAAAGGGAAGGCCGGCGGGGAGCTGAAGCCGACCGAGACGGGAAGGAGGCAGCTAATAGGCTGCCCCTTTTTGTCTGCCTCCATACCCCCGATGGTATACGATTTTGGAACGCAAACAGAATCAAAAAAAACACCCCCGAAAGGTTGTGCCTTCCGGGGATGATGTTTTTTAATCTATCGCAATCATCTTTGCGCTCTTTAGTCGCTGCTGCTCATCCATCTTGGGCAGAGTCACATGCAGCACTCCGTTCTCCATCTTAGCCGAGATACGCTCCGTATCTACATCGTCCGGCAAAGCAATGGTCTCCTCAAAGCGGTTCAGCACGAACTCGCGTTGTAGCACTTTGCATTCGTCCTTGTCCTTGCAGGACCGCTCCTCTTTTTGCTGCAGCGTCACGTACATCGTACGACTGTCTTTCAGGTGGATCTGAAAATCCTCCTTGCTGCGTCCGGGAGCAGCAATGTCAATGTGGTAATGGTCGTTGTCTTCCAGGATGTTTACCGCCGGCTCGTTAAAAGTACGGAACATCGGCCATCCTTCGTTAAAAAACTCGTTGATCCAATTCACTGCGCGATTGGAATCATTCCTTTTGATAATAGGTAACATAAAACAAATAATTTTAATTAGTTAATAATAGGAAACTGTTGTCGGTAGGCGCCCCCGCCGACATTGTACACGATGCAAAAACTGTGCCATCGATGTTGGCCCCCCGAATGGTAGTCCTCACCTTTTTATTAAAATGCGCAAGTAAAGAGCAAAAAGGCAGACGCCTCATATTGCCTATTTTGTGATAGTCTATTGTGAGTAAACTCCCATATCCTACCTTAAAATATACAACAATAAGATCGAAATCTTATTTTTTTGCTCTTAATATTTGCGTATTCCAAATTTTTGTTGTAAATTTGCACGCTAATTTGAAAAGTATATATAAATGGCAACGCCAAAATTATCCATAATCGTTCCAATCTACAACGTAGAGCCATACCTCCGCAAATGCGTGGAGAGCCTTTTGACACAGGACTTGGATCCTGCGGAATACGAGATTATCCTGGTGGATGATGGCTCTACCGATGGCTGTCCGGCTATCTGTGATGAGTATGCACAAACTCTCCACCCTTCAGGGGGGAGCCGGAAGGGGGCTAATATCAAAGTTATTCATCAGCCGAATGGCGGTCTCTCGGCAGCTCGCAATACCGGCATCATGGCGGCTAAGGGCAAGTTTGTGCAATTCGTAGATAGTGATGATTACTTACAACCCAATGTGCTGCGCGGGTTGGTGGAGCAAATGGAACGTGAAGATCTGGATGTGTTGCGATTTGATTATCAAAATGTACGCATAAATCAGGCTGGAGATTATGAGGTTTTTCAACCCTACAAGCATCCTCATCAGGTAGATACACGAACGGATGTAGTAGATGGTGAAACATATCTTAACGAACGAATGACGTATGCTTGCTATGCGTGGATGTTCTTGATTCGTAGAGAAATATTGCTGACTAATCATCTTGCATTTGTTGAGGGGATTTTGTTTGAAGATACAGAATGGACGCCACGGATGCTCACAGTGACAAGGCGGGTTAATTCGACTTGCCAAATAGTGTATAATTATCTTATGCGAAATAATAGTATTACTCAAACTTTTACATGGGATAATAAACAACGTAACATTGAAAGTCTGTTTATAGTGAATGAATCACTAAAAAAGCTTGCTCTGTGTTTAACAGATACAAGATGGGTGTTCGGCGATATATCAGATAACTATTATGGTATATTGGATACAGTGATTCGTTATGACTACGCACACATAAGGGGGTGGATTCGCAGATTAAAAAGCGTCAATGCATTTCCTTTCGTGGCATACAAGGTGAGCAGAAATGTACGTCTAAAATATACCATTATTAATGTGTCACCTACCCTTTATACATGGGTTATGCATATTGTTTATAAAAAGAAAGGAATGTCAAAATGATGAAATGTTTGCAGCGCTTTTTTATGGTTCGCTGGGAGATTGGTTTTATTAGGAACGGATTAGTCGGTGTTTTTTCTGAATCTCCAGAATATATATGGCTAAAAAATCCATATAAAGATAGATACTTTGCAGATCCTTTTATATTGGATGTCGATGAGCGATATATTTATTTACTTGTAGAAGAAATGTGTTATGCTTCCTGTAGGGGGCGCATTGCTAAATTAGTAGTTGACAAGTCGACATGGACCATTGTGGATATGAAAATTGTGTTGGAAGAACCTACACATTTAAGTTTTCCTGCAATAATACGACAAAATGGACATATTTATGTGTATCCGGAAAATGGTCAAAGCGGCAAACTAAAATTATATGAATTGATTGATGATAGATTAGTATATATCAGTGACATTTGTTCGGAGAATCTTGCAGATGCTGTTATTACGGATCAATTTGGAGATATAAAAATGTTTGCTACTAAATATCCCGATTATAATGGTGATACATTGCATATTTATTCTATGTCTCGTAATACATTAAAAATTGATGTTCATAAACCTATAAAATCCATTCAATTCAGCGACAAGCATGCGCGAATGGCAGGAGATATCTTTTCTTATAATAATCATATCTATCGTCCTTCTCAAGATTGTAACATTAATTATGGTGGAGGTGTTATCATAGAAGAAGTGACGATGAGTAACGCTATCCCTAATAAATTTCAATACTCGTTTGTAAAAGAACTTCGGACTAATCATCCAACTTTGAGATTGGGAATTCATACTTTGAATATTTATAATGGGTTGGCTGTTGTTGATGTCCATGGTTTTCCCTATTGGATTGGACGAATGGTATATAAAATGGCTCAAATAAAAAAACATATAAAAAAAATCTTTAAAAGGGAAAATAAATAAATATTCGGCTCTCGTATTTACTAACACATTTGCCATGTCGAAAGATGTCAATTTGAATTGGGCAATATATAATCCAAAAACTGCATGCTTAATAAAAATCGTTCATATCCTATTTGCGTACCACGCTCTATTACCAATAAGGCAGTTACAACTTATTTGTTGGCCTTAGTCGTGACGAACTTAGTGTTCATGAACTATGCGCTTGATGCAGTGTGGTGGATATTTGGTATCGTAGAAGTACTAACTTTCTTTATCATGACTAATTATTTGTCTCGGCATTGGTCAGTTGACACTTTCCAACCTAAACGATTCGCAAAAAACATCTTTTGGTCAGCGTTCCTTATCCGTGTGTCATATGTGCTAATTACCTATTGGTTTAATATTTTGCAGACGGGAGATGCGTTTGGATATGAGAATGCAGATCCTATGTTTTATGATCAAATTGGTCATGATGGGGCTCAATGGTTATCAGATGGTAATTGGAATTTATTAGATTGTTTTCGTCAGTATTATGGATTGGGATCAGGGAGACGACATGCTGTTGCATTCTCTGATACAGGATTCCCTATCTTTGTAAGTATTGTTTATTGGCTATCTGGGAATGGTGATTTCTCTATTTTTGCTCTTCGATTAATGAATTGTCTTTTGGGTGCATGGACGGTATTGCTCATGTATCGGTTGTCACAACGACATTTTGGAGAATCTACCGCACGTGTAGTGGCTGTCTTATGTGTACTGATGCCGAATCTAATATACTATTGTGGTACAGGCCTCAAGGAGGTTTTGATGGTTTTTCTTACTGTGTTTTTTATTGAGCGGGCTGATCATTTAATGCAAGAGCGTTCGTTTACGATTATGCCAACATTGGGATTAATTGCCATAGCCTTTTATTTATTTATGATTAGGAATGTTTTAGCGATAACGCTTATATTGGCTTTGTTAACTGCTCTTATTTTAAGTAGTCAGCGGGTGGTTAAATGGGGGAAGCGAGTTGCTCTGATTGGACTGTCGTTTTGCTTTCTTTCTATAATGATATTTCAAAATACGGAGATTATGCGTGAGGCGCAATCTATTGTAGAAGAAGGCGGATCCGGTCAGAAAGAAAATATGGAGTGGCGCTCTACTCGTAAGAATGCTGATAGGATTGGAAATACATTTGCTAAATATGCAGGCGCAGCAGTGTTTGCACCGATGATTTTTACTATCCCATTCCCTACGATGGTGGAAACACCAGAGCAAGAGGTGCAAAAGATGATACATGGGGGAAATTTCTGCAAAAACGTAATGTCATTCTTTACTATTATGGCATTATTCATACTACTATTTAGAGGAGAATGGCGTGCTCATGTTTTGCCGTTAGCCATTTTATGTGGTTACCTGATCGTATTGGTGTTTTCTCGCTTCGCTCAATCAGAACGATTCCATCAGCCTGTTCTGTGCTTTGAACTTATGTTTGCTGCGTATGCAATTAGTCGTATACGAGAAAGAAAAATTTATATGACATGGTACTCAATATGGTTAGGGGTTATGTTCTTAGCTGCTATATTATGGAATTGGTTTAAACTCGCTGGACGGGAGATGGTATGATGGGAGAGAAAATAGTGAGAGAGAAACTGAATACTGAGTACTGTATACTGATCACTGAATACTGATAACTTTTAAATATATGAGAAATCCGATAAAAAATGCATTAAAATCATTGTTTAAGAATCCTAGGCATATAATCTTCGCCATATATAGGCGGATACCATGGATTATTCGTGATGATGAGCGATATTTAAAGATATATTGCCGGTTGGGAGGATTTAAGAATATGGATTTTGATAATCCCAAAACATTTAACGAAAAGTTGCAATGGCTTAAATTATATAATCGCAAGCCTAAATACACAACGATGGTAGATAAAGTGGCAGTGAAGGATTATGTGGCATCTATCATTGGGCCGGAATATATCATCCCGACATTAGGCGTATGGGATAGCCCTAATGATATAGAATGGGATAAATTACCCAATCAGTTTGTACTTAAGACCAATCATGACGGTGGCTGTAATGGTGTCGTAGTGTGTAAGGATAAAGCAACATTAAATAAACGTGTAGCTCTTCGTGAACTCAAACGTTCGTTTAATCGCAATTCGTATTTGATAAGCAGAGAGTGGCCATATAAAAATGTACCTCATAAAATTCTAGCGGAACAGTATTTGGAAGATAAGCAAGGGGCTTTGATAGATTATAAATTCTCGTGCTTTGGCGGAAATGCCGATAATGTAATGGTATGTGCGGATAGACATCTTGGAGATACTAAGTTCTATTTCTTTGATAGGCAATGGAATCTGCTTCGTCTAAATAAACGTGGTATTGAAGCTCCCAAGGATTTCACATTACCGAAACCAGAAGGTATGGATAAGATGTTTGAATTGGCAGAAACGCTATCTAAGGATTTGCCATATGCTCGTGTGGATTTTTATAATGTGGATGGTCATATATATTTTGGTGAAATAACATTTTTCCCTGCAGGCGGCACAGATTCCAATCTTCTTCCAGAAACGGATCTCTTATTTGGAAGTAAAATAAAATTGCCTAAAAAATAAATGAAGATGAGAACTATTGGATTCCCAATTAGCCACAAAGAGAATGAACGCAGACGTGCATTAACTCCTTGTGATGCAGCAAAAGTCAACCATCCGGAACAACTTTATGTGGAAGCTGGCTATGGCGATGTGCTGAACTATAGTGATGAGGATTACAAGGCAGTAGGCGTTAATGTCTGCTCACGCGAGGATGTGCTGAAAAAAGACATTATTTGTGACCCTAAAATAGGCGATGCCGAGTATCTTGAGCAACTTCATAACCAAACTATCTTCGGATGGATACACGCTGTGCAAAATCGCGATATTACAGATAAACTCATTCAAGGCAAACTTACAGGTATTGCTTGGGAAGATATGTATGAAATGGGACGACACTCGTTTTGGAAAAACAACGAGATAGCCGGTGAAGCAGGATTATGTCACGCGTACATGTTGCATGGGGTATTCCCTAATCAGACAAAGGTGGCTGTTTTAGGTCGTGGAAATGCTGCACGTGGAGCCTTACGCACACTTAACTATATGGGAGCAGAAGTGGTGCAATATGACCGTAAAACAGAGCAACTATTTCGTCAAGAAATAGGCGAATATGATGTGGTGGTGAATGCTATTTTGTGGGATACATCTCGTAAAGACCATATTATCTATCGTGAGGATTTAAAACGTATGAAGAAAGGGGCTTTAATCATTGACCTAAGTTGTGATAGAAATGGTGGAGTGGAAACAAGTGTGCCTACTACTATCAATGACCCTATTTATGTGGTAGATGGAATCACGCATTACGTGGTGGATCATACTCCGTCATTGTTCTATAAGTCCACTTCAGAATCCATCAGCGAAGTCGTAGCGCGGTTTTTGGATGAGTTGATAGAAGAAAAATTGGGTGAAACACTACGCAATGCCATCAATATTAAAGATGGTATAATTGTGGATGAGCGAATAAACATGTTTCAGGGAAGATAACTATGTGCCATATATGTCATTATCTGTGGAAATGAATTATATTTGTTATTATGAAAACATTTTTAAATATTTGTATATTGAAATTGAAGATAATCAAACGTTTCCTAAAGTACAAAAAGCATTTTAAAAAAATGCTAAAACTACAGCATATTGAAAATAAGCCAGTAGTTGGGGAAGAAGAATACATTGCCTATTGGAGCCGATTTACAAAATTGGTGGAACCATATTCATATCGTTTTTTTAGCCATTATTGTGGTAAGACAAAATATATTATTCCTGAAGACATCGGGCATTCCTACATTGAGGCAGTCTTGAATGATGTGCGATTTACGGCTTATTATGGCGATAAGAATATGTTTCCTATTTATTTGCCACAGGGTGTAATGCCACAAACACTTCTTTGCCGGATAGGAGGTGGAAATATATTGGATAGGAACTATAATTTAGCCAGTGTTGATTTCGCTTCCACTGCATCACAAATGTATGCCAATTTTGTGCGAATGCATACGGGGGGGGGTGTTTTTAAAGCCTTCGACAGGATCAAGTAGCGGACGGAGTGTAATGAAATTTAACATAGATAACCCAAAACATGTCTATGTTAATGCTAAAGGACAAGAATTGAGTGGAGCATTTTTGCAACAATATGGTGATAATTGGGTGTTGCAAATGGCGATTGAACAGCATCCGTATTTGGCGCAATTCTGCCACTCGTCATTAAATTCGTTGCGGATATGCACCTATCGTTCAGTTGAAGATGAGGAGATTACTATTCTGTCTGCCGCGATTCGTATCGGTCACGAAGGATCGGTTGTGGATAATCTTCACGCAGGAGGAGGATTGGTTGGAATAGATGTGGAAACAGGTAAATTAGGACATGAAGTATATGATCAATATGCGAATAGAACAACCATATTAAATGATATAGATTTTGCGCATTCAAATTTTGTTATTCCGGAATGGAATCGCATCGTTGAATTCTGCAAACAAGTTGTTAAACTAAATCATCATTGTCGGTTAATAGCATTAGATATAACATTGGATAAAGATAATCAACCGCGCTTTATTGAATGGAATGTGGGAGGTTATGGTTTCTCTTTTTGGATACCGATGATGACAGGCATAACGTCATTGGGGAGCAAAACCGACGAAATCGTTGAATACTGCTTAAAACATAAGAAAATATAATATATGAAAATTGCTTTTACAATAGGGGCTATTAATCGCGGTGGGGCAGAAACATTACTTTTGGATGTAATGAAACGTGCTTCACAATTACCATTTGATGCAATGCTTATCTATCGCAATGGAGGTGACTATGAAACTAATTTCAAAGCGACAGGACAGCCTTGTGTTTATTTGCGTCCTAAACGTGGCCGATATATTTCCTATCTTTGGGCATTACGAAAGGTTTTGCGAGAAAATAAAATAGATATTGTTCATGCACAGTATTGGTTAGATGCTATTTATGCTCGAATAGCCACAATAGGTCTTCCTATTAAACTATTGACTACATTTCATGGTTATACGGGGGCTGTGGAAAATATAAGTTTGTTAACAAAAGTACGATATGCGTTAAGTATTATGGCGTCTGATAAAGTATGTTTTGTTAGCAAATATGAACAGTCAGGATTTAATCATAACTTTAATAAGTGGCTTGGTGATAAAGGGTGTGTAGTGTATAATGGTGTGGACTTTGGCAAGTTAGACGCATCCTATGCTTCGTTAGACACTCCGCTGCCTATCGTAAATTCTGCATTTCCAAAACTTTGTATGGTGGGGAACTTTATATCGGAGCGGCAACACCTAATGATAATCCAAGCTTTGCACCAACTTAAAATGTGTAAATCACATTTGCCAGTTGAATTGTATTTGATAGGGAAAGAGGTTCGTGAAATGTCTAATTCCTATAAATTATGTGTCACATATTGTTCGGATTTTGCAATGGATTATGTGCATTTTTTAGGTGGACGTGGTGATGTGCCTGCTTTGCTACAACAAATGGATGGGTTTGTGTATGCTACTAAAGCAGAAACTTTCGGCATTGCTGTGGTTGAGGCTATGGCAGCAGGGTTACCTGTGGTAGTGAACAATCATCCGGTGATGCAAGAAGTGACCAACGATGGAAAATGGGCTACTTTATTTAAGTCGGACGATGCCAAAGATTGTGCCAATAAAATACAAGATCTAATAGAAAATCTTCCGAAACGCAAAGCTAAAGCGCAAGAAATTGCGCAGCAAGTACGAAAGGCCTATTCTATCGAAAAACATATTGAACGTTTGAACGAAATATATACACAGATATGAAACTTCTAATCACCGGCGGAGCCGGATTCATAGGTAGCAACCTATGCGAACATTTTGTTAACAAAGGTCATGATGTAGTATGCTTGGATAATCTGAGCACAGGCTTCATGCATAACATCGAGCACCTTATCTCTCACTCTCCCTCTCACTTTCACTTTATTCACGGTGACATCCGCGACTTAGTTACTTGCCGCGAAGCGGTCAAAGGGTGCGAGGTGGTATTGCAAGAAGCAGCATTAGGTTCGGTGCCACGCAGTATCAACGATCCTATTACCACCAATGCCACCAATATCAGTGGATTTCTGAATATGCTAGTGGCTGCGCGTGATGAAGGAGTGAAACGCTTTGTATATGCTGCCTCATCATCCACCTATGGTGATAGTAAGGAACTGCCTAAGATTGAGCATAACATCGGTCGTCCCTTATCGCCGTATGCTATCACTAAGTTTGTGAATGAACTGTATGCCAATGTGTTTACTGCGCTTTATGGCATTGAGACCATCGGCTTGCGTTACTTCAATGTCTTTGGTCGTCGTCAGGACCCTAATGGTGCTTACGCTGCGGTCATACCATTGTGGGTTAAGGCGCTCATCAATCATCAATCGCCTTTCATCAATGGTGATGGCAGTTATAGTCGTGACTTCACCTATATAGATAATGTGATTCAAGCTAATGAATTAGCAGCTACGGTGTCGCATGATGTGATTGTTAAGCAGGCTGAGAACTACAACATGAACTTACCGCAGAATGCTCCATTGGATCTCGTCTTTAATGTGGCATACGGAGGTAACACCACGCTGAATGAGTTGTTCCGCTGCTTGCGAGATAACTTAGCTAAGTATGATCCGAAGATTGCTAAGATTGAACCTACTTATCGCGATAACCGTGCCGGAGATATCCCGCATAGTCAAGCCTCCATCATCAAGGCGCAGCGCATCCTTGGCTATAATCCTAAGTTCAGCGCTCTGCAAGGCTTTGAACAAGCCTGCGAGTGGTACTATCAAAATTTGAAATAATGAAAGTTTTATTTGTAAGCAGTGGGAATAAATTAAATGGCATTAATCCCATTATTTTGAATCAAGGGAATGCATTAATTCATGCAGGGGTAGAGGTAGAGTACTATCCTATAGTAGGGAAAGGTTTTCTTGGATATATGAAAAATATACTGCCATTGCGTCGGTATATACGCGCTAATCGCTTCGATGCAGTACATGCTCATTATTCGTTGACTGCATTTGCGGTTAGTTTGGCAAGATGTAAGAACCTTGTTGTATCTTTGATGGGAAGTGATGTTAAGGCTTCTAAAAAGTACAAAGCAGTAATTAAATGTTTTGCGTTTTTATTTAGATGGAAGACTATCATTGTGAAATCTCAAGATATGTATAACTCGCTTAGGATGCATAAAGCAGTTATTATTCCCAATGGTGTGGATTTGGATAGGTTTAAACCATTAGATAAAAGTGATTGTTTGTGTAAATTAGGGTGGGATAAGAATAAGGTGAATATCCTTTTCCCTGCTAATCCAAATCGCCCGGAAAAAGATTTTGCCTTAGCACAAAGAGCCGTAGATGTTCTTACTCAACAAGTGGGTACTCCTATTGATATCCATGTGTTTGAGAATGTGCCGAATGATCAAACCCCATATTACTATAATGCAGCGGATGTGGTGCTTATGACCAGTAAGTGGGAAGGTAGTCCCAACGCGATAAAAGAAGCAATGGCGTGCGGATGTCCCATCGTAAGTGTGGACGTGGGGGATGTCGCCGAACGCACTGCTGGTTTGGAAGGCTGTTTTGTATCAAACAGTAGAGACCCAAAGGAGCTGGCAGATTTGCTCAGCCGTGCATTAGCATATGGTAAGCGAACAGATGGACGAAAGTTGATTGTAAATAGCGGACTTACCAATGATTTGGTCGCTCAAAAACTCATCCAAATCTATCAGAATCTGAAAAAATAGGACTGAGGATGAAGATTAAGGATTGAAGAATGAATATTAAAGAAAAGTGAGTGGGAGATTTATTACTTTTGATGTGGGAGCAGGAGACTGCATGTTTCTTAAACTTCAGGATGGTGATAAATCATTCTCTATCATGGTGGATTGTTGCTCACTTACAAATGAGGTGTCTAGTTATATTTGTGAAGAGTTAGGTAATCATATCGATGTCTTAATAATAACGCATATTGATAATGATCATTTGGTTGGCATAGCCTCTTTGCTAGAGAAAAAAAATATATCAATTTCAAAGATCTACTTTAATTGTGCACAACAGGTTGGTTCGAATGGTCATGGAGACCCTAAGATAGATGCATGTGAGATTCAAAGGTATAGTGAGGTCTTGAATTGTCCGGCTGGTGCTTTTGTTGGTAAAATTTCTATAACTAAAGCGGCATTGGTGGCTCAGTTACTTCTAAAAGAAGAACGCCATAATCGCGTTTGGGAGAAATGTTACATTTCAACCGAGACTTCGATTATTCATTTAGAAAAACAGTGGGGGAAACTTATTTTCCTATCGCCAACTCAGGATATATTGAGAGAGCAAGAAGACGTATTCTATAGAGAGTATTATCGTGTATGTAAACGAAACATAAGAGAGTGTAGTTCAAAGAATGTACCTGTATTTTTTGAGTTAATTAGTCGACTAAGTGAAAAAAAACACAAAAATGGTGATGTTAAAGGGAAAATTTCATCCTTAAATGGCTATAAGACAGTAACACAATTTGAACAATTAGGCGAGACGAAAATCGATTCATTATCGTTGTCCAATAGAGCATCTCTTGCGTTTGAATGGATAGGAAACAAAAAAAGAATATTGGTACTTGGGGATGCAGATTCAGAAATCGTGGCAGATTCGATATTGCAAAAGTATGGTGATGCCTTGAGAATGTATGAGTTAATAAAAGTTTCGCATCATGGCAGTAAGCATAGTACATCAAAACGTTTGTTGGAATTAGTAGATTCAGAACATTACTTTTTTACAGGTGGAAATAAAAAAGACCGTCCATCTGTAGAGACAATATCTAGAATCGTATCTCGACCCTTAAGCAAAAGTTTAAAGCAACGGGTTTTACATTGTACGATGAAAAATAATAGTGTAATTAATGAACTCCAGAAAGAAAATAATCTCTTCCTTCAAGCAGATTTGCATTTTAGTTTAAGCAACGAAAATTTCCATGATTTCGAAGATTGAAAAGTGTAGGGAAGCAATAGTACCGGTAACTTGTGGTGGCCAAACTGGCACAGCATTTTTTATTGAGTCGAATCGATTGTTGACAGCATGGCACGTGGTGAGTGACTACTTCCTCTGTAGGACGAAAATTGTTATTGTGGTTAATGGTCAACCTATAGAATGTGAAGCAGAAGGATGCAAGGAAAAGGATTTGGCTATATTGTCATGTAATTTAGTAGAAGAGGTTACCCCTATAGGTTTGTTGTGTGCCAGATTTAGAGAAGGGGCAGAGTATACGATACTTGGTTTTCCTAACGAATTGGGTAATGGTATAGATGACTTAGCGATTGTAGTTCGAACTCAATCAAAGAAATCTGATTCTTTATCTGATTTTGATGTGGTGGTAAAAAGAATCAAGGGAGCAGAGGTTATTTCTTATTGTGGATTTTCGGGATCACCAGTCCTTAATGACTTTGGCTTTGCTGTTGGCGTGGTAACAGACCAACTATATGGAACTCTTGGATATCGTAGCTTAATCAGTGTTGTTGAGTGGCTGAAGACGAATGGTATCGTGAGTATCATTGAAAGAGAGGCTGAATACGATATGCGTAAAATTGGTTTAGGAAGATCAATACAATTTTTGAACGAATCGTTGTTACGAGTGGGGAATAGGTATAACAAAAGATTACATGTACAGAACCAAAACTTTGAAAAGAAATTAGATTACTTTGCTGAGATAGGAAAAGATGAAGATTTAAAGGTGATTATAAGTTCATATCAGAAGTTTTATGAGGAACTTCAGCTAGACCAAAAACAAAAGTTAGCAAACTTTACATCCTTGGCTCATTTTTTAGAGAGCGGAGATGTTATAGATAATTTTTGGCAGGATGTAGAGAGTATAAATATTGACATCATCGGTGAAGACGCTGAACGTCACTATACTTATTATCAACGCCAATATTGGAGTGAGTTTTTTGCCAATATTGAATCAATTCTATCTAGAAACTCATATTGCGATGCACGATTTTTAAGGATAAATGGTAAAGCTGGTACCGGAAAAACGCATCAGTTATGCCAATGGGCGTATAGTGCAAGTAAAAAGTGTCGGGTGTATCTTTTTTTTAGTACGCAGTTTTTAGAAAGAAGAACACCATGGGAAACGATGTTAGAATTGTTAGGATGGGAGGAGGAGGATTTCGATAAGTTGGATCAAGAATTGGGTGCTGAAAAAGAACAGGCGGTATTTATTATTGATGCGCTAAACGAAGGAGCAGGAACTTACTATTGGCAGAACAATTTACAGAATTTGGTAGAACATATCAAGAGATATTTACATGTCAAACTTATTGTGTCAGTTAGAAACTTTGAAAAGAACGATGTGATGTCTAGAGCCTTTGGTCAGGAATGGGATAATGTGACTATAAACGGGTTTGAAGATCCAAAGAAGGCTGTCTCTATGTATTTTAATGATTATGGAATCAGTGAGGATGTTGATAGGTATTTAAAGATTCCTGATTTTCGAACTCCATTGTTTTTGAAAATCTATTGCGAAGCATATCGGTCTTTTACGAAGGAGGAAAGGCGTGGTATGAATAGGCTGATTATGTATGAGCGATATTTGAAGACTCGTAACGATGAGGTATCTAAAAAAATTGACGAAGATCCAAAACGAAATGTTACATCCAAATATTTACATTCGATTGGCGAATTGTCATTGTATAGATACCTTGGAATGAATGTTCCTCGTGATAATGCAATTTCCATAGGCAGGAGATTGTGCCCGCTACGGTTATGGAGCAAAGATTTGTATCACAATCTTGTGGCGGAGAATCTATTAAAAGAATATCCTGTGGCAGAAGATTGTTATGTGACTGATTTTGAGTATGATAGCTTGGGTGATTATATCCGAGCATCTCAGGTGCTGCGGAAGTATTCTGATGATAGTAGTGCTCACGATGCTATACTCAGGATCAAGTCTTTGATAACGGATGAGCGAGTCTGTCTTGCGGGAAAAGATCGCCTGCGCCATGTATTGGTGGCATTTTTCAGTGTGTGGAATCCGAAAAAGGAAATATGGATGAAGTGTGTTTCGGATTCATATTTGGCACCGTACGTCATGGAGGCGTGGATGTGTCGTAGTCATGATGAGAAAAATGATACTTTCACCGATGATGTAATTAGAGATGTTGTATCACGATATAGCAATTTTACGAGTGCAGAGTTTGTTATAACATTGAATTGTTTGAGGAAATTCACAGAAGACTTTTGAAAATGTCAATGTCGGTGCGAGATCAACAATGGACAATCTCGGTTAACCACTTGTTGGATGATTATAGACTTGAAGATTCCTTATTTTCTTACCTGCCAGAGACTGATGATGATTACCGCAAACAAGCGTTACTATATTGTTGGTGTTTTACTTCATCTCATCCACGCATCAGGTATACAATAGTAAAGCATCTTTTAAATCTATTTATAGGTCATTCATCCATAATAAGTTACCTTGTTGAACGCATGAAGGATATAAACGATCCCTATGTATTGCAAGGATTGTATGCTTCCATTTATGGTTGGTGTTTAATCAGCAGGAATAAAAGCAAAGTAACAGAGATTGCTCAAAGTATTCAACGTATATGTTATCCTAAGAAAGGTATTGCTCCAAGCGAAATTAATGTTCGTAGATGGTCACTAAAGATTATTGAATTTCATAAGGAACTTACATTAGACTCTACAATATGGGATGCGGTACAACCTCCATATAAACCTATTGGGGACTTGTTAGCTATACCAGCGAACGAGCAACCTCGTGAGAAAAACTATTTTGGGCAGGATAATGGCGCATGGAAATTGCATAATTCACTTTTTTTTGATGACTTCTCGCGATACATTATAGGTACTAATTCAAGGTCTGAATCTGATTGCTATTATGTGAACGGGGAAGCAGTTCTATTGAGCAAGATAGAGGACGCCATAGCTTATCGTATTAAAAATGTGTATGGATATTCCGAGAATATTGAAAAATACGATAATACTGTACCTTGGGAATCCCGGACGTATCATACTGTTGAGCGTATAGGAAAAAAGTATCAATGGATAGGATTAGGAGAAGTGTATGCAAATATGATGGACTTAGGTCAGGTAAAGGTAGATTCTTGGTCTAAAGATTTTGCAGATATACCATATCCGTGGTATGGTGAAGTTGATGAAAGATTGGATCCAACATTGAAAATAGAGAATAATGTGCCCAAAGAGATTACAAGTAGGTTTGAACCCGAAATAGTGAAGAAAGACTTGTACGCAGTAGAAGAAAATTGGACGGACCAGCGAGAAGACTATCCTGTGTTTAATCCAATATGTATAGACATCGATGGTGTAGAATGGGTGGCATTGCATTGCTACTATACCCATAGGATGAATCGTGGAAAGCAACATCGCGAAGAGTTTCTGTTATATAATGCCTGTATTATCCATTCATCGGATAAAGAAAGATTTGAGGGTTGGGCATCTACTAAAAATTTCCATGGTAGATGGATGCCGGAAGATTATGGTCAGACTGATTATCTTTGGAATGAGTATCCTTGGGCAGATTGTTGCAAGCAACACCTGTATTTAGATTGGGACGACTACAATACACCATGTCCTGTTAGTTTGCCTTATCGAGCTCAGCTCCAAGAGGATCTTAGGTTTGTAGAGGACGAAGGTGTAATGGACTCTACTCTATATGCTCCCAATCCTGAGATGTTCGAGATGTTTGGATTGTATACCGCAGAAAGAGGGGTGGTACGTAATCAAAATGCGGAAGTTGTGGCTATTAATAGAAATGTGCCAAATGATGTTTTCCGTGGACTTGTAGTACGAAGAGATATATTAAACAGGTATTTAAAAGAGAAAGATCTAATATTGATGTATGGTATATTGGGTGAGCGTCAAGAGAAGTTGGATGAGTATGAATATAAGATACAGAGACTGTCTGGTTGCGTGAGATACGAGAAAGATTGTGCCCCGTATGTTATACAACCTCTGCAAGATGAAAGGGATTTGCCAATTCCGCCAAAAAAGAATGTGAAATCAAAGCCGGATGAAATAGAGTCGAGACTATCTGAGTTTTTGAAGAAATTAGAAAACTATGATGCAGATTCTAGTGAGATTGAAGAGTCGAAGTCATAGGCATGGCTGCCTAGTGCTAAATCGTTGGCGAAAGTGGATATGCCGTATTTCGAACAGATTATCAAGAACTTAGAAGGACGAAACGTGCGATGGAGCGAAAGCCCTGCTACCAGACTGGTGGCTCTATGGTATGGATGCTATATAGATTCCTGCTGAGGAATATAAACCGGATGTGTGAGTAGCATTATGCGAAAACTTGTCAGTCAAAGGTTATCAGGGTAAGTGCATGTCACTTGCCCTGTTTTTGTGCGTTTTTGAACGAAAATGTGAGGAATTTTATAAATTTATTTAAATAAATTTGTGTATTTGCAAAATTATTTGTATCTTTGCGCCTAGAAAATGATAATGAACACTTTGAAATATGTTACGTTCTGAGAATATTCCACATATAATGAAGTACATGGGCGGAAAACGAGAGATGTTGGGAACCATTGCCGATGCTATTCGTCAAATGGAGATACCAATTGTCTCTTTTTGTGATTTGTTTGCGGGTACATCTATTGTATCATATTTAATGGCGGATGAATGCGATGTCGTGTCAAATGATGTTCAGTCATACTCTAGTCTTATCGCTAAGGCATACTTTGGAGATTATAGTGATATAACTAATGTGGATGAGTTTGCTGATAATGTGCTGAAAGAGGCACAAAAAATCGTTGAAGGGGTAGAGAGACGTTATCCAACTCTTTGTTTTGTGTATGAGGAAGAGTTATCTTTTGATAAGATGGAGGTTCTAGAACTTGCTCAGTTAGCATTGATTGATAAAGATTTTTCGGAAGGTTTTTCTCTTTTTAAAAAATGTTATTCTGGTACCTATTGGTCTTATGAACAGTGTGTTTGGATTGACGCAATTAGGGCTATTTCAGAAAGATATGGTGATGATCCTGCATATAACGCAATAATTGCATCGCTGATTTATGCGATGTCTTATTGTGCGCAGAGTACAGGACATTTTGCACAATATAGAAGTTTGACTCCTAGCAATTATCGTAGCGTGTTAATGTATCGAATGAAAAGTATTCCTGTCCTATTTCGCAAGAAGCTTGTAGAATTGTTGTCCGTGACAAATATTCCTATTCGACACAGACTTAGAACTACTACATTGGATTGCGTTGACTGTATAGCAACTTTGTCGCCGGGGACGCTCGTTTATGCTGACCCCCCATATTCTGCTGTGCATTATTCAAGATTTTATCATGTTATTGAAACGTTGGTTCGATATGATAATCCCAAATTGGAGCATAAAGGACGTTATCGTGGAAATCGCTACCAATCTCCTTTCGATCAGAAGAGTAATGTTGTTCGAGCATTCGTTACATTATTTGATGCGATTCGTGTACAAGGTTGTCATTTATTATTAAGCTATAGTGATAATGCAATGCTCGCACAAGACGAACTCATTAGTTTGGCTCAACAACATTTGGGAACTAATTATAGTATAAATGTGTTTAGTAAGGATTATCAACACATGAAAATGGGACGAAGTGATAAGGCTCGCATGGATGTCCATGAATTAATATTTTCTTTTAAATTATTGAAAAAATGAAAATGAAAACGAGGTTTGATTATAGTAAGGTTAGGGTTTCTTGGACAAAATATGATGTTGTTCATGTGCTAGACCTTGTTGAAAGCCGTGAAGATATGCTCCGCTTCTATAAAAAAGAGGCAAAGATTGATGAACCTATAATGCGAGCCTTTATTGGAGTTAATAATATATTGGAACCAATACCAGATTTTTGGAATACTGTTTTTACTTGGGATGTCAAAGATAGACGTGTCTTCGCGTTTTTCAGGTTCTTATTTATGAACTCCGAGGTGGCGACTGCATTTGCAAATAATAGCATTCAAGAACCATTTAAGGGAGTGTTTGTTGTGGATAGTCCAAATAAGGTTCATACAAATATGCGTAGCCTAATGGTTGAGGCTGGACTTGCGAGTGCGTCATATCGTCGTTTGGAACGAGTGCCATTTGATGGACAGCGAATGACGAATACTTCGGCTATAGGTACAACGTTTCGAAAGTCACTTGAAAATTTATTTGAACGTTTTTCGAAAAACTATGATCCTCAGGAATTTTATGATCTATGTTATGCAAATGGTTTTCATAATATTTTGGGCCTGTCCGAAGTTCAATTCAAACGTTGGACTGAAGGTTTAGTGAATATCAATGAGGTTGATTCGATAGCATCGCTTCATTTTGATAGATTTATGTGTTTTGACAGTCCGTGTGATCTTAGTTTGTCAAAATCGAAAGAAATATACGTTATAGGTGAAAATGGTGATGGTAAGACGGTGTTGCTGATGGCACTATTTGCTGCTTTTCGATATTATTCTATTATGCAGTCGGATCAGTCTGTTCCATTGTCTGCCATGTTGGAGATAAAGGGAAAATTACAGGAGTCTGGTATGATTGGTGTGGATAATCTTGGACAAACTTATACTATGGATGGTGCTCCAATGTTTCCGAATATTTTTGCTTATGGCACACATCGTGGACGATATTCTGTTCAAACAGACCAAAAATCCTATGAACGTTATGGTTTTATGACTTTATTTGACACGGATATGACCCTTCATGATCCTACTGATTGGATAAGAGAACAGATTATAAGTCCTTCATCGCATGTTGAACTATCTGTACGAAATTTGACGAAGGTATTATGTGAGTTGTTGGAGAATAAGGTTGTAATTAACATTGATGGGACGGAAGTTTCATATGAGGAGAAGGGCTATAAATTATCGCTTAAGCAATTGTCCGAAGGTTATCGTAGTATCTTAATTTTCGTGTGTGATCTTCTTATTAAATTGAGCCAAAGAACGCCAGAGGGGGAAAATGTGTTCCAGCAAGGTGGTGTTGTAATGATAGATGAAATTGACCAACATCTTCATCCACGCTGGCAGCGTAGTATTGTGAAAAAACTTCGCCGCTTATTCCCCAATATACAGTTTATAATGACGACTCATAGTCCAGTGATTGTTTTGGGGTCCTCTGATGATGCGATGTTCTACCGAGTTATTCGCGAAAATAGTAGCACATATGTGAGTGATCCGTTCTATCGAAAAGATATGAGCCAGATGATGCTTAATACTCTTGTTACATCATCGTTATTTGGCTTGTCAGATGCGGCTATGGATGGTGCAGAAAAAAATGTAGATACGAGTGATACGTATATGATGTCTCGTATTGCTCAACGGCTGAATGCAAAGATTGCAGCAGATCGAGAAAATGGTAAGTACCATTATAAGGAGTCTGATATTGATGCTTTGATTGATGAACTATTAAATGCTCCGAAACAATGATCAATGTGTATAAAAATGTAGATGATATTCCTGTCTCATTAAGGACGGATGCTAAGAGTATACTTAAGGGGCCTGCCAAGACTACTCATGAGCATCGTTTACAAATTATCAAGGATGGCTCGTATCCAGCAAGTCCATCGGTCAGTTATGATGCTAGGTATAAGTATATAGATATTAAAAAGCAACTTGATGGTATTTATCATGGTAAATGTGCCTTTTGCGAGACAAGAAATGAACAACTACACGTAGAACATTTTCGCCCGAAGCGAGGAGGATATTATTGGCTGGCTTATAGTTGGGACAACCTATTGCTCGCATGCGCAACGTGCAATAGTTTTAAAGGGAATGATTTCCCGTTAGACAAATATGGGACAAGGGCTTCTTTTGATCCGTCATATTTATCAAATATTAATAATCATTCTGCGCAACTTAATCAAATAGAAAGGCCTTTATTAATCAATCCAGAAACTGCTCCAGCTGATGTGGATCGATTGTTGATTTTTGATGAGTATGGTGAGGTTTCTTCGAATGATCTGTGTATGGCCATGACAATTGAAAAATGTCGTCTATCTCGTAAAGCGTTATGTAATAATCGTAAAAAGATCTTGGATGATTTGAGGAATGAGATACATGCTTGTGTGAACGAAGCACAGGGCGATTTGACTATACTACAGTCCCTTTTACAACATGTGAAGAATAATTTTGTACGTGGTTTGGAGGATGAGACGGCTGAATATATTGCTTTTCGACGCTATATTCTGCGGACGTTAATTAAAGAGGAAATAAAAAAAAGTTTTTTATGAAAATGTGTGAAAACTGTAAAAATTGGATTGTTTCCATCTCTTGGAAGGATGTGCTAGCGGACCTATCATTACTATTATTGTTTGCGATAGCCCCCACACTATTTTTGTTTATTGCCGCACTAATTACATCTCGATTTAATGATGTGCTACAGAACTGCTATCTGTCAGGTGAGTTTGTGCTATATGCTGATGCTTTGTTGGCATCTGCTTTTGTTATCGTTCGTACAACGCGTGCACAGTGGCCATTTTATGCTGTAGCTTTGATGCTCGTAACGGTTTGTTATGTGATTATAACGTTTGTGTTGGAGTTCGAAAATGCGGACCATATCAATAAGCGTGCAATATTCGTGATATCTGCGATATGCTTTTGCATCTCAATTGTGTTGTTGTTTTTTGCTCTATGTTCTCAACATCGTTCAGTAGATGCGCGTGTGACCAACAAAATAAAACAAAAAAGTATTAAGTCAAATTTGAAATAAGTTACGTTATGAATTTAAACAATTATATAGAAGTAAAATGCTTAAAGGCAACTCAGCCAATAGGAGATATGTACGTGGCTGTGATGGATTCTGATGTCTTGGAACGAATTTCTTATGTTGATGTTAGAAGGATAGAAAAGGGAGGTGTTGAAGAACGTGAGGTTGAAACTTATATGGGAATCCAGCGTCCATTAGTTACAAGTCGTGAGAAAGAAATCGGGAAATATGTAAACTTGGTAGATGCAACATTCCCTAATAGTATCATATTAGCTATAAGTTCTGGTGACGTTGAATATGATGAGTCTACAAATATAATAAAAATTCGCAATTCTCAAGATGTTGCTAAGGTCTTGGATGGTCAGCATCGAATTGCTGGACTGAAACATTTTGATGGGGAGAAATTCCAGTGTGTAGTAACAATTTACATTGATATGGATTTGGAAGATCAGGCCGTTGTTTTTGCAACAATTAATAAAGAACAAAAAGGAGTCAACAAATCTTTGGTGGCAGATTTGTTCGAATTTGCAGAGACACGAAGTCCCCAGAAAACATGTCACAATGTTGCAAGGGCTCTAAATGAAAAAGAAGGAAGCCCATTCTTCGGTAAAATTAAAATCTTAGGAGTTGCAAATGATAGTGAAAAAGAGACGCTTACTCAGGATACATTTGTCAAATCTATTCTTAAATATATTTCAAGGGATGCTCAGGCAGATAGAGATGTATATAGAAGAGCTAAACATTCTTTATTTAGTACTCCAGAATTAAGTTACGATGAAAAAAAAGATTCAGTTACGTTAATATTGAGAAAAATTTTCATTCAGGATGAGTCGGATGTTGAGATAGCACAGATAATATGGAATTATTTTTATGCTGTTCAAAAAGTTTGGCCAAGGGCATGGAATGAGGTTCGTCCTAATTATATCTTAAATAAATCTACGGGGTATATTGCTTTAATGCGCTTCTTTAAGGATTGCTATTTGTCAATAGGTAAAGAGAATCCTTCTAAAGAAGATTTTGTTTCAATATTTGAAAAGATTAGTTTGACGGATGATGATTTTACGAAAGAAACATATGTCCCTGGTTCGAGTGGACAGTCCTCGTTGTATAATCATTTGTTAGAATTATCAGGCTTAAAATGATACTATAAACATGCTAGAACTTAATCTTGCGGAAAAACATCTCCGGCACAATAATTATAATATACATCATAAAGAGCATTGCTTGTGTTTTTGCGCCAATTCTTTTGGATTGGCGCTTTTTGTGATGTTTTTGCATGGAATATTCGTGCTTTTATAAATTTTATAAAAATAAATTTGCGAATGTCATTTTTTTTTTGTAATTTTGCGAGCAGAATTGTAACTAAACACAAACAAGTATATGGAAATGAACGAGTTTATTAAAAATTTTGCAAATCAATGGGACGATACCGAGCCCGAAGTGTTTACGCCCGAATGTGAGTTTCATGAATTGGAAGAGTGGGGTAGTTTGATTGGCTTGGCTATCATGAATATGATTGCTAAGAAGTATGGTGTCAAAATTGCTCCTGCTGAACTAAAGGCATGTGTAACTATTGCTGACGTTTATAACCTGATTCAATCTAAACAATAATGAATAATCCATTTACCTTAGAGGGCAAAACAATCCTTGTAACCGGTGCCTCATCTGGTATTGGCAAGGCTGTTGCTATACAATGTGCGAGGGCTGGTGCTAATTGTATCATCACCGCTCGTAATGACGCACGATTGTCGGATACATTGATGACAATGGACGGAGGGTCTAAGATCTTAGCAGACTTAAGTACAAAGGAAGGCATAATGGCTTTGGTGGAACAAATAGATGGCAAATTAGATGGTGTTGTATGTGCTGCAGGCGTAGTGGAAACACAGGTTCTGAAACTAACAGATGAAAACGATATGCAGCACTTGTTCAATACCAATGCATTCTCTGCTATTCGTTTGGTTCGCGAATTAGTGCAACAAAAGCGAATGAATAAAGGGGCTTCTATTGTGCTAATTTCCTCTATTTCTGGTGTTAAATGTGGTTATGTAGGAGGCTCAATATATGGCGCTACTAAAGGTGCTATAGAGGGGTTTGTTAAGGCAACTGCTTTAGAGTTAGCTCCGCAACGCATTCGTGTGAATACCATTATACCGGGTATGGTAGAGACTCATCTATTAGATCATAGTGATATTGACAAAGAACAGATTGAAGCCGACAAACTACGCTATCCTTTGAAGCGATATGGTCAACCGGAAGAGATAGGCTATGCTGCGGTGTATTTGCTAAGTGATGCTACTCAATGGATGACAGGAACGGGGATATTGATAGATGGAGGATATACGTTGGTATAACTAGCACGGATATAAAGATAATGGGGATCAAATAAAAAAGAAATGGAAGTCTTTTTTACAAATGATGTAGAGCACACCAGTGTGAATGGGGCTACATATGAGCGTATAGCAGATGTGGTGGAGCAACAAACGCTTCCTATGTTGTTAGACTTATATGAGA
The DNA here is from genome assembly GCA_024399955.1 of Paludibacteraceae bacterium. Lineage (GTDB taxonomy): Bacteria > Bacteroidota > Bacteroidia > Bacteroidales > Paludibacteraceae > Colicola. Next base: position 25,274 of record JAKSNH010000001.1, read on the forward strand.
AATACGAAGTAAAGTCTACTTTTTTCGTACTTGGCGAATTAGCAAAAATTCGTCCGAATATCGTGAGGATGATAATAAATAGTGGACAAGAAGTGGCTTCGCATGGTTTTACCCATGATTATCAACGCGCTTTTGATGTGTTGCCCTATGACGAACAAGTGAGAGAACTTCGCGAATCCAAAAATCTATTGGAACAAATTTGCGGACAAGAAGTAATTTCTTTCCGTGCCCCTGCGCTCCGTGTGAACCACGATACTCCTATGGCTTTACGAGAAGCAGGATTTAAATTTGATAGTTCTATCGCTCCACTACGTATGGATGCTTTTATGTCGTTGGGAAGTAAAAATAAAAAGCAATGGCTGAGAGCTCCTCGTGCTGTATATGAAACCGATGAACACAATTTGGCTCGACGAGGTAATAGCGGTATCATTGAAGTGCCGCTTCCTTCGGTTGGTATACCTTATATTGGCACCGTAATGCGTATTTCTCCTCATTTTCTAGATGCAATGGCTAGGCGATTATTGTATTGGGAAACAAATAATAAATCTAAAATACCAATTAACTTCCTTTTTCACCCTTCTGAGGCAGTTCAGGAATTAGAAACGGAATCTGTACCTCGCAATAGAGCTTCATCTACTCTTGGACACTTATTCTCGGACATTATTCGTGCTAAACTGAAACTGAAACATTTGGATTTATCAGCGTTAGAACTGCTAGAAATAGAGTTGAGATTTTGGAAAGAACATGGTGGAATGTTCAAGCAAATAAAAGAAACACAACTATGATATCAAGTCAATGGGAAGTAATGCTGGAAAGCCCTGTTCCTTATTACGAAGAAACACAAAAACGAACTTTGGTACAAAAGATGCGTAAAGTACGAAATACCATTTTGCATCTATTGGCCTATGCGTGTCCTAATAATGGTTTGCGTATCCGTATGCAACGCAGACGTGGAGTACATATTGGTAAAAATGTATATATAGGAATGTTCTGCTTTTTTGACAATCTAGCTCCGGAATATATATATATTGAGGATAATGCTAGTATCAATGCACAAACGATGATATTAACTCATTTCAATCCGATGGAGCAATATCGAAATGTGTTACAAGCACGAGTGGCTCCCGTGGTAATACATCACGGAGCTATAGTGGCTGTGCGGTCAACCATTATGCCTGGGGTGGAGATTGGTAAATATGCGATAGTGAGTGGAGGAAGCGTAGTAGAGAAAAATGTACCAAATTATACTATGGTGAAAGGTAATCCAGCAAAGAAGGTGGTGGAATATGAAGCTTTAATGTGATAATAATATGAAAACAGGTGAATATATCGTTCGTGAGGCAATTGAAATTCCATATTTTGATCATGATGACAAAAGCCTTAAAAATACGATTCGTAATTCGAGCAAACGTAGAGGTATGAATCCTATTCGTTTTGCACTACGCAAAATACGCAATATTATTCTTAATCAATGGTCATACTCTTGCCCTCTTAATGGCCCACGCGTTCGTTGGAATCGTAGACGAGGTGTCTCTATTGGAGAGAATGTGTACATTGGTCAACATTGTACTATTGACAATGCATATCCAGAGTATGTTTACATTGAAGATAATGTATCGTTAGCGGGAAATGTAACCATACTCGCCCATAGTAATCCATATCCCCACTTGCGTGCAGTAACCGAATCGGGAGTGTCTCCTGTAATTATTAAAGAAGGAGCATGGATTGCTGATGGCGTTATCATTTTACGTGGAGTTACTATTGGGGAAAATGCTATTATCGCAGCAGGAACGGTTGTGGATAAAGACGTACCAGATTGTAGTTTGGCCAAAGGAAATCCAATGAAAATAGTAGCAAACTTTGAAAATTTAATAGAATGAAAGCATTTATTAAAGACATGGCCTATTATTTGCCGGAGAAAATACTGACTAATGCTGATTTGGCTGCAGAGTTCCCGGAATGGACTGCCGATAAGATTGCCGGTAAGGTGGGTATATCCGAGCGACATATATCTGCCAATGATGAATCAGCAACCGACATGGCGGTAAAAGCCGCAGAGAATCTATTTGCACAAGGTGTTGCTAAACGGGAGGATATAGACTTTGTTCTACTATGTACACAAAGTCCCGATTATCCATTACCTTCATCGGCTTGCCTTGTTCAAAAGCGATTAGGTCTTTCTCGGCAATGTGGCGCATTTGATTTCAATCTTGGTTGTTCTGGATATGAGTATGGATTAGTGGTGGCTAAAGGGCTTATTACTACCGGAGCGGCTAAGAATGTATTATTCATTACGGCAGAGACCTACACCAAGTACCTTGCTCCAGACGATAAAGGTAATCGCACTATCTTCAGCGATGGCGCTGCTGCTACGTTAGTTTCTACCGATGGATTTGCTGAAATAGGAGAATGCTCATTAGGAACGGATGGCGGTGGTGCAGAAGCATTGATAGTTAAGAAAGGTGAGCCTTTGTTTATGGATGGCGGAGCTATCTTTGATTTCAGTAGTGAAGTAGTGCCGGATATGGTGGCAGATGTATTGGCTAAAGAACATTTCCAGCAGGCTGATATAGACTTATGGATTTTCCATCAGGCTAATAAATACATGATTAACTACATCCGCAAGATGCTTGAGATAGATAAGGATAAGTTCTATGTCTATATGGAGCATGTGGGTAATACCGTATCATCCACTATCCCTATCGCTATGGTGGAGGCTCGCAAAGAAGATAAACTGCATGGTAACATACTGCTTGCCGGCTTTGGAGTAGGACTCAGCTGGGGAAGTGTTGTAATAAAAATAATTGAGTGATGAATATTTGGATAGATTTAGGACATATCCCCCAATATAATTTTTATAAACAATTTATATTGACGTTGGTTCAACAAGGACATCGTGTCTTTGTTACAATGCTTGGCCGTGGAAGATTACCTCAAATAGTAGAGCATGAAATAGGCGGAACTCCAAATGTGAGCACAGAGGTTATTGGCCATCATAAGATGACTAAATGGTCCGCAATTGTAGATGTCAATATCCTGCGTATTCCTAAATTGTGGTTTTGGGCTATTGGTAAACATTTGGATATTGCCTTTAGCAATCATCATCAAACAGGTATGGTTGCTCATTTGCTAGGTATCCCTTCTTATGCCTTTGGAGATGATCCACAAACTAGTATATATTGGTTTTATGTGCATTGTACAACACAAAGTCATATGCTTATTTATGACGATGTTTGTCATGTTACGGATCAAAAAGATTACGTGCTACGATGCACCAAGGAATGGGCATATCTCAACCCGCGAACATTCCTTCCTAATGTGGTAGCGTTGGATAAATACAACGTTCTTCCTAAGCAATATATCTTCCTTCGTGAAGTATCGGTAGGAACGGTCAACTATGCTTCCCAAGCGCCACAAGCAATTCTCGCTGTGAAGGATTTGATTGCCGATACCGGACTCAAGGTGCTCTTCTCTCTTGAAGAAAAACATCGGCGTAACGAATATCCTGCCGATTGGATATTGCTGCAGGAACCTATTGAGGATATACATAGCCTCATGTACTATAGTGCAGGACTGGTGTCTAGTGGAGATAGTATGGCTCGCGAAGCAGCACTATTAGGCATTCCGGCCTATTACCTTGGTACACGCCATTCGATGCCTGCTAACCTCGCAGCATCTAAGGTGGCTAATCTGCATAATGAAGTGACTATGCCGTTTGAGCAGTGGATTTCGATGGTATGCGATAGTCAGAAGTCGGTAGAGGATCGCGTAAAAGAACAACAGACGTTACGCGATAAAATAGACCATGAGTTCATAGATATCAATGCATACATGCTCTCCTTGGTAGATAATGTAGCCGCTAAGCAAAATAAATGACATCTGTTCAATCTACATATTGCTCCCTCTTGCGGCAGACGTTAGGTTTTTCTACGTCGGACACGCTAAATTGCTCCACGCTTAACGCGGAGGATATGGGTTCGCTTATCCATTTAGCGCAGATTCAAGGGACAGCACCACTCATTTTTGACAAAGTTTTGTCGATTCACGATTCACAATGCACAATGCACGATGAATTGCAAATGCAGATGAAACAGGTATGTATGCAAAATATGATGGGGTATGAGCAACTATTGTTGCTGCTTAAGCAGACGTGGAATGGACTTGTATCAGGAGGAGTACAGCCTGTGGTGCTGAAGGGATTCGGATTGGCATCGTTGTATCCTATCCCATATTTGCGTTCATGGGGAGATCTGGATATCTATGTTGGACCGAAGCAATACCATCAGGCGGCAGCTATACTACGGCAGGTATTTCCAGATGCCAAGCATCATGATGAAGAATGGGAGGAACTTAAGCATTATAACTTTGTTCTTCCGGATGGCAATGTTGTTGAGATGCATCGCACATCTGCTATACTGATGCATCCTATCAAGAATAAATACTTCTTGCATTTGGAAAGTGATGCAATGAAACCCGAAAAAGTACAATGGGTGGAAATGGAAGATGTACGCTTTGCTATACCCGAAGCCAAATTCAACCTCCTCTTCACTTTCTACCATGCATGGGAACATTTTATACGAGAGGGAGTCGGCTTTAAGCAGCTTGCAGACCTCGCCCTCCTCGCCCATCATACCCACAATCAACAATCATCAATAGCCGGAACGGCGATCAATAATCAATTAGCAATCAGCAATTCTCAATTGCTTCCCTCTTATCTCTGCCGCCACCTTCGTCGCCTTCGTCTATACGAACCATGGCAACTGATTGGTTATGTCTGCGTTACGGCATTAGGCTTGCCTAAGTCCGAATGGCCGTTGTATGAACAGGGTGGGGCAAGACTGCAAGCGCAACGTGAACGGTTCCTCCAAGATATTCTCTCTCGTGGTCTTATGCCTCGTCATCAATCGGACGCATCTATGCATAAGAAGGCTAAGCAGATGAAGGTGTTGGTACGAAAATATATGACATTAAAAAATCGGTTCGCCAATGCAACTGAAATTATACCATACTCGCCCCGTTATGCTCGCCACATGATGATAAGCAGTATTATCAATGGCATACATCGCATTATCACCGGAGCAAAAATGATTGACTAAATTATATACAATGATGAATATTTCAATTTTTGGATTAGGTTATGTAGGCTGCGTAGGTGCAGCATGTCTCGCTAAATTAGGACATAAAGTCATTGGCGTGGATGTGAGTGAAAACAAAGTACGACTAATGAACGAAGGTAAGCCTACGATCATCGAGGAAGGCATTGCTGAACTATGCCAACAAGCCCATGATAATGGACTGATGTCTGCGACAACTAACGTCAATGAGGCTATTCAACAAACGACTATCAGCTTCATCGTAGTAGGTACACCGTCCTCCAAAGAAGGACACCTCAATCTGAACTACATCTATACCGTCGCTCGCCAGATTGGCGAAGCGCTGAGAGAGAAACGATTAGCGAATATCGAGTCGTTAAACGTTAAACGATCCACGTTCAACGAATCTCCATTGCATATTGTTGCCATTCGTTCTACTGTGCTTCCGGGAACGAACGAAAAAGTAGGCGAAATAATCGCTGATGCCTCCGGACTCGTACGCGGTAAGGACTTCACCGTCGTATCTAATCCCGAGTTCCTTCGCGAAGGAACATCCGTTCAGGATTATTTCAACCCACCTTTGACTCTCATCGGAACAGATAGTAAAGAGGCAGAAGAAACATTCCGCGAACTGTATAAAGGCATTGACGCTGAATTCATCTGCACCGATATCAAAGTGGCTGAAGTAATGAAGTATGTCAATAATACCTACCACGCCCTCAAGATAGTGTTCGGCAATGAGGTCGGCAATATATGCAAAGGACTGAATGTAGATAGCCATAAAGTAATGGAGATATTCTGCAAAGATAAACAACTCAATATCTCCCCATACTACTTCAAACCCGGATTCGCCTATGGCGGCAGTTGCTTGCCCAAGGATATGAAAGCCCTCAAGACGTTGGCGCATGACTTGTACATCGATGTACCTGTTATCGAAAGTATATTTGAAAGCAATGAAATGCAGAAAAAACGTGCTGTGCAAATGATCATGGCCCAAGGAAAACGCAAAGTCGGTATTCTTGGACTCAGCTTCAAGGCAGGCACCGATGATTTGCGCTGCAGCCCTATCGTGGATGTAGTGGAAAGTCTTCTCGGTAAAGGATTTGAAATCCGTATCTATGATAGGAATGTCAAGGTGAGTGAACTAACCGGCACCAATAAGGACTTTATCATGGCGAAAATACCGCATCTGCAGCATTTCGTTACCGATGACCTGGATGCTGTCTGCCAAGAGAGCGATGTACTAGTTGTTACTAACAAAGAAAAGGATTTCCAAACTATCCTGGACCGCTATCCGGGCAAGATAGTCATTGATCTGGTGCGACAATGGAAGGAAGTGAACTACAATGGCCGCTATGAAGGAATCAGTTGGGGCGATATCAATGCTAATCGTTCCGGTCAATCCCAACCCATCGCCATGGACTTCCGTCAAACTGAATTCTAATCAAGTTCTCATCAGCGATACGGTTTGCAAAGTTCCGTCGTTAATGAGGACTATGAGCCGAGGGCAACCTCGGCTCATTTTGTCTCCCCAAATCATAAACTTGCGGAAAAAATCAATAAAGTAGCGAAAAAGTTTGCATAATTCAAATAATTTTTGTAATTTTGCGCCCTAAATATACATTATACTACGGATATTATATTTAAAACTCCGTTCTTAAATGTATAAAATCGTGAAGAAAAATGGAAAGAATAGAGGACATTGTTGCTAATCAAGGTGGAGTGATTCGTTTAGAAGGAAAATCAAAATCAAATGAGTATCGTCGTATTCTGCGTGCAGAAAAAGCAGGAAAGCTGATTCGTATTCGCAAGGGTGTATATGCTTTACCGTATGTATTAATGGACAATATGATAGATATAGAATCTATTATCCCAGGTGGAGTTGTTTGCCTATATAACGCATGGTCATATTATGGTCTTACAATGCAGACTCCACCAACGTTCTGCGTAGCTATAGATGCTAAGCGAAAAATAGTAATAACAGATAACCAAATGGTAACTATATACTATTGGAACGAGCAAAGCCTTACGCTAGGTATAGAAACGACTGAAATATCATCTCATAAGGTGCGTATCACAAATCCGGAGCGAAGCGTATGCGATGCAGTAAGGTATCGCAATAAGATTGGAGAGGATTTGTGCCTTGAAATAGTACGTAATTATTTGAAGCGTCCAGATCGTAAAATTGGTTTGATGATGGAGTATGCCAAAGCTTTGCGTGTGGGAAAAACATTAGGGAACTATCTTAATATACTAATGGAATGAGCAAGAAAATTCCTAAGAATGTGGGGCGTTCTATTCGTGAGCGTCTGTTGAATTTGAAAAATGTGAGCAAATATGAATATATGTATTTGCTCCAACGCTACTTCAATGAGCGATTATTGTATCGAGTTTCTGTGAGTCCATATAGTGAGCACTTCTTGCTAAAGGGAGGTTCACTACTTTATGCACACAACGGCTTGGATTGTCGTCCTACTGTTGATGTAGACTTTATGGCAGATCGTATCTCGCGTGACCGAGAGGAGATTACGCGTGTCTTTAAAGAGATTTTAAGCATACCATGTCCGGAAGATGGTGTGGTGTTTGATACAAGCGAAATGCTGCCAAGCCCTATTGCTGTGGATAAAAAATATCCTGGTACACGTTTACCATTCAAGGCGAAGATGGATACCATCGTTATGGAGATGTCTATTGATATTGGTTTTGGGGATGTTGTCACTCCTGCTCCTGTAGAGTTGGAATATCCTGTGTTATTGGAGCGTATTCCTGAGATTCGGCTAAAGGCTTATTCTTTAGAAACGATCGTTGCTGAGAAGTTTCATGCTATGATTGATCGTGATGAGACCAATAGCCGAATGAAGGACTTTTTTGATGTCTATCAAATCTTCCGAGATGAACAAGTTGACGAAATAGTTCTACAAGATGCTATTCGAAATACATTCCGCAATCGTTCTACTGGATATACAGAGGGTGTGCATGTTTTCTTGCCAGAGTTCGCAATAGACGAGATGCGCGTAATGAGATGGAAAAGTTTCTTGAAAAGTATAAAGTATCAAGAGGAACTTTCTTTTGTGGATGTAATGTCACTCCTCAAAGACAAGTTAGAGCCATACTGGAACGAAGAGTTTTTTAATGCCTAATACATTCACATATCCCAACGCCTCATCGGTAGTCGTCTGTGGCGACATTCATGGTGATTTTGAAGCACTCGTCTTTTCGATGTGCGTACAGTACGATATGCGCAATACACTTGTCATTGTGGCAGGAGATTGCGGTCTCGGATTTCATGCAGATGGTTATTATGAGCAAGTCTATCGCCGTGTACAGAAACGCCTGAGCGCGCATAATTGTTGGATAGCAATGGTACGTGGTAACCACGATGATCCGTCGTATTTTGCCGAGCAGAAGATGCACCACGAACGCTTTCGTACGATTCCGGACTATTCGGTTGTGAGGGCTTGTGGACATCAGATTCTTTGTGTAGGAGGAGCTATTAGCATTGACCGCAGTTGGCGTTTAGCAGAAATGCAACGCCATCCAGAAAGACAATATTACTGGAAGAACGAGCCGACACACTACGATGCTGCTATACTAGATGAAATAACATCCTCAAACATCCATATTGATACCGTGATTACCCATACAGCACCATCTTTCTGCGAACTGCAAACTAAAAACGGGCTAATGTCTTGGGCTGCCAATGATCCCAACTTATTGCAGGACTGCGACAACGAAAGAGAGCAGATGGATATGCTATTTACGCATCTTAAACAAGATAAACATCCGGTGACGCATTGGTTCTATGGTCATTTTCATCAATCTTGGCACGGAGAGATGTTTGGCGTCTTCTTTAAGATGCTCGACATTAAGGAATTGCATGAATTGAGATAATTCCAACCACAACTTTGCAGCGAGTGAGAGCAATCTCGATAAGGAGTGTAGGCGGGGAGCCGTTAAACACGACTGGGAGAATTGTCGAGTAGCAACAAAAAAGCCCAGCGTTATGCTGAGCTTCTTGCGGTGCGGACGAGACTCGAACTCGCGATTTGAATAAAAATCGACTTTTTTCGGCTCAAAAAACACAGATGTGCCTCCCATTCGCCCCAAATGCTATATTCCGCGATTTTTGCGAAAAATCTGACAGGGTTAGTTGATTATACTCTGTTCTATTTCAGTTCTAATTATGGTTGAGCAGTGTTCTACTATTGTTCTATTTTTTTTGCCCAAGAAACAATGTGAAAGCTATTATGCTTAAAATAGCCTTATCACTCTGTATTAGCACATCCTCAACTTTTTCCTCGCGTAACTCCTTACGCAAGTACTGATGAAAGTTTCCAAAAAGTTTTGCAGTTGTATAGTTCTGATACTTGACAGATTTTGATTGGCTTTGCCATCTTCCATCAATATGTAGAAACTTATACAAAGAAAGAACTTTCGTCAGAACTTTCACGGTGCAAAGGTACTGCTTTTTTCCGATATATGCAAGTTTTTGGGGCAAAAAATGTGAAAGTTCTTTCATTTTTACCGCAAAAGTACCGAATGAAACACCGCAAAAATACCGAATAAAATACCGCAAAAATGCCGAATTATTTGCGTATGTCATTTATTTTTAGTAATTTTGCACCCGATTTCAAAAGTTATACAAATAACTAGCAATATGAAGTACTATGAACGAGTAGCGGACAAAATGCTACAAGACAGATTGGAAGCTTTTGGTGCAATTCTTATTGAAGGTCCAAAATGGTGTGGAAAAACAACAACTGCCGCACAACAAGCAAAGAGCATTCTAAAAATGCAAGACCCAGATGTTGCTGAAGATTTACTTATTACAGCAGAAACAACACCATCTTTACTCCTTAAAGGAGAACAGCCACGCTTGATTGATGAGTGGCAGGATGCTCCAGTTTTATGGGATGCTGTACGAACGGCAGTAGATAATGCCGGTGGAAAGCCGGGCGAGTATATCCTTACTGGCAGCAACACAGTAAATCGGGCAAAAATAAAACATACAGGAACTGGACGTATTACGCGGATGAAGATGCTTCCAATGAGTTTGTGGGAATCCAAAGACTCATCTGGTGCGGTTTCTTTGATGGAATTGTTCAATAATCCGAATTATGATATTGATGGTGCAATGAGCACCTTAGACATCCCGGACTTGATTTATGTCGCTTGTCGTGGAGGTTGGCCTGTAACACTACAGATGCCCCCACAACATGCAACTATGATTGCAAAGGACTATGTTAATACGATTTGCGAAAATGATATATCATCCGTTGATGGGCACCAGCGTAATCCTAAAATTGCAAAACAGATACTACGCTCTTATGCTCGCAATATCAGCACACTTGCCAAGAAAAGCAACCTGCTGGAAGATGTAATATCGTCAAAAGAGATTTCTATTTCTATGGATACTTTTGATGATTATGTTCGCGCACTTGAGCGACTATTCGTTATTCAAGATATTGATGCGTGGTGTCCAGCCATACGAAGTAAAACAGCACTCAGAAGTGGCCCTAAAAGGTGTTTTGTAGATCCATCTATTGCTGCCGCTGCTATGAATCTAAATCCTGAAGGTTTAGAGTTGCAACTGAAAACCTTTGGTTTCATTTTCGAACAACTTTGTGTGCGGGATTTGAAAGCATACACAGCAAATTTCAATAGTACGGTGTCTTACTATCATGACCGATATGACTTGGAGGTTGACTTGGTACTACATCTGGAGGATGAAAGATATGCCTTGATAGAATGCAAATTAGGCAGTCGCGAAATCGAAGAGGGTGCCAAACATCTTTGCCAAGTGCATAACCTTATCATTGAGCACAATAAGAAAGAAACGCAGAATCCGCTTCGAGAACCGGATTTGAAGATTATTCTTACAGGTGGAAAGATGGCTTATACCCGTCCTGATGGTGTCAAAGTTATTCCCATTGGTTGTCTTAGACCATAATTTCCGATGCTTATTCAGCACAAAAACTGTTCAAAAACTTTCGCAAATAAAGCAGTCAATTTTGATTGCTTTTTTTGTATGTATTTTGGTGCGAATAAAGACACCATTTTGTCAGTCAGTTTTTGCCCGTTTTTCGCCAAATTTGGCTCCCGATATCAGCATTTTGGCACTTTTTTGAGTGCAAACAAGACAAAAACGATAAAATATGCAGTTTTTTCGCACCAGCCCTTGGATTTATCGGGAATATATTGTAACTTTACTAGTACAAGGGCATTAGAAACGAAACAACTTACATCAGTACTTTCGTTAGAACTTTCGTAAGAACTTTCACACAATCCTACTGTACAACAATGAACAAAAAATTGATTGCCGAACATTGTCGTCAGGGAGTAGTCAGTGGGAGGCGAGTTTAACAACACTCCCATTCAGTAAAAGTTATGAAATCACAAGAAAGTAAGTCGTTCAAGCAGTTTATGCTGGGCCTCGATTCTAACGTAAGAACCGGTGTGTTCTTGCAAATCGCCAAACAATGTCATGTAACACCGTCAAGTGTGCGTATGTGGGTAAGAGAAGACACCTCGCCCCAAGACTGGCGCATCAAGGTCATCAACAATATAGCCAAGAAATTCGGCTGCGCCGTTTTGTTCAATCCTATTAAAAGGAAGCAACATCTATCTGGACTGGATAACACAACCTCAAATGAAACGGCACAATGACACTCAAAGAGAAAATCTTACAGGCAAGCGACTATGGCAAAGACATAATCGCTAAGCTGTATCCGGAAAGTATAGAGTGCTTCGGCACCAACAAGAAATTTCGGATACGGGAAGAAAAGACCGCATCAACCTCACTCAAACTGGTGGAAAGCAAAAACGGCATTACCTACTGGGCCGTCAATGATTGGGGTAGCGGCAACGCGAAAGGGCTAAATGCCATTGACCTGTACGCGCAGTATTACAACATAACTTTTCCTCATGCCTGCCAACTGTTGGCGAATGAACTGGGTATAGACACCTCGCTCAAAAAGGAAGTTAATGCCCCAACTATCGAACAGCGAGTCAGGCGCACCAATGAGACACCGGGACTATTTACCTACCTCACCAAAGAGTTTACGGAAGAGGAACTGTTCATCTTCGGACCATTCGTCACCAAAAAGGTTTTGGAACGCTTCGGATGGATGTCGTTACGATATTATAATATCATTAAAGAGGACAAAGTGACGGAGATACACTCCAATGAGAACTATCCTATTTTCGCTCGTGACTGTGGGGACTTTTACAAGATATACAAGCCATACGAGTTTGAAAAACAATATCGGTTTGTGTATATGTCAAAGGTAAAAGACAACACTATTCGTTCCAAGGACTTCATCAACGGCTTGGTGGAAATCGACCGTGTACTGGAAGAAATGAAGGAGGAAGACAAACTGTCGTCTATCTTCATCTGTTCAGGAGAACGGGATGCAATGAATGTGGCAGGTATGGGATATCATCCTGTGTGGTTTAATTCGGAAACGACTACGGTGACATACGAGCAGTATGCTCTGCTGAAATCCAAAGCTCAAACCATTTACAATATCCCGGACATTGACGAGACCGGTATCCGTCAGGGCGACAAGCTGGCATTGCAGTATATGGATATATACACCGTCGAACTACCGCAATGGCTGAAAGAACGCAAAGATAATCGCGGACGGCCACGTAAAGATTTACGCGACTTTGTAGAACTGCAACCGCGCAGCGATGCCAAGCGAGATTTTGACCATCTGGTGGCGGCTTCTCTGTCGGCTTGTTTTTGGGAGGTTGTGCGAATAGGCAAACGAGAAGTAACAAACATACGGGTAACCTCACTGCTTTATTTTCTCCGATTGGCAGGATTCCGCCGATGGCAGGATCCGTATTCCCAGCGGTGGTACTATGTGCAGGTGAAAGGGTACAAAGTAGTCAAGAAAGAGTTGAACGACATACGCGATTTTATCCGTTACGAGATTAAGCGCCGTCATCTGCCCACGGAAGTTATGGAATCGTTTATCCTCAGCAACAAAACCACAAAAGGGGTGTTGGATAACTTGGATAGCATAACGCTCGACTTTGTACAAACGGAAGCAGGAAAAGTACTACATTTCAGGAATGGCGATTTCTGTGTGGACAAAAGTTCGTTCACCAAACTAACCAGTCCGCAATCCTATTATTGGGACAATAAGGTTATACCTCATTATATAACGCGCATACCCGCGTGTTATGCGTGCGAAGACGGAAAAATACGCTTCTTGGAACATCCGTCTAAGGTCTATCGGTTTCTTATCAATGCCAGTCGTATCCATTGGCGGGAAGAATACGAGGAGAAAGCAACGGGCGATACCATAGATGATGGTGTATATCGTGAGAAATACAAGTTCTCACTCTATGGCGACCGGCTGACACCCGAACAACAGGAGGAACAGGTGCAGCACCTGCTCAATAAGATGTATGTGTACGGTTACCTGCTCTATTGCAAAAAGACCGACAGCCATACGTTTGCAGTATGGGCGATGGAGAATAAAGACACGGATGTGAATTATTGCTCAGGCGGCTCAGGAAAGACCTTGTTTTACCGCTGTTTGGAGAAGACCGGTTTCCTCAAAATACTGACATTGGACGGACGAAACCCGATGCTCTTTAATAACAACCACTACATGGAGCGTGTTGATTACGATACCGATATTATTCACTTTGAGGATACGGGTGCGGACTTTAAGTTCCAAGCCATTTACGGCATCATCGACAGTGGTGTAACCGTCAATCGTAAGAACGAGGGGTCATTCACCATACCCTATCAGGCGGCTCCCAATCTGGTAATGTGCTCTAATTTCGCACCGCCCGACAACAACCCATCTACTCGCCGTCGTATCATCCCAGTCATCTTCTCCGACTACTACCACTATAAAGTGGATAGCACCTATGCCGAGACAAAAAGGGTCAAAGATGACTTTGGAATGGATCTGTTCAGCCAACAGTATTCAGAAGATGATTATAACGCGGATTGCAATTTTATGATTGATTGCCTCCAACTGTTTATGACCATGAATGCTGAAGGAAAGATATGTGAACCGCCCTTGGTGAACTTCGAGAAGCGCATCCATCACCAATTACTGGGGGACAATATGTTGGAATTTTTCGATGACTACTTTATCTACCAAGGCAACAGTGACCGCATGGTACTCAAAACAGATGCTTATGCAGCACTCAGACGGTGGATGGATAACAAAGGGGCTATACCTTCTATTATGGGCTTCAAAAAGGCGATGATTGAATATTGTAAGTATAGGAATTATATATTCAATCCAAACGAATTACGCTCGCCAAATGATACCCGTATTCTGCTCTATCGGAAGCGTGACGGAAGGAAAATCACACTGGAATATGTGTATGTGCATATTCCGGGCAACCCGATGAACACCGAAGAACCCTAATTCACGATGAAAGGAGAGCAAGAGGACAAAATCTTCTTGCTCTTTTTTTTTATTGCAATACGATTCTATAAATACACTTGTAATTTTGTAATCTAAGACCAAACAAGTAAATAAATATCAATAAAATCAGTCAGTTGTGCAATTACAAAAAAATTACAAAGCGATTACAGGATTACACATCAATCCAAGTATTTTTCAAAAGGTTTGGTGGTGTGGTTTATATGGTATAATTTTGCACAACTTATCATTAAACAACCAAAATTTCATACAAAATGGAAACCAAAACACTAGCTTTTGATGTCAATGACATTGAACAATTCAAGGAGTTCTTCCCAGACTTCAAGTCAGGTAAGATGTCCGGACGTGAATTAGGCAGTAAACTGCTTGAAGTGCTTCATAATCAAGCTGCAAGCGCTGCAAGTCAGGAACACCAAGTAGAGGATAGCACCTTCAAAAAGTTGCAGGCTGATTATCAGGCCCTTCAAGACAAGTGCAACCAACTTGAAAAAGCCCTTCAAGACAAAAATCAAGAACAGGCGTCTGCAAGTCCTGAAACCATTGAAGATCAAGACCTTCAAGAACAAATTCAAGCACTGCAAGACCAACTGCAAGCAGCCATCAACGACAAAAAAATCCTTGAAGAAAAGTTGCAGAAGTTGCAGGCTGATAATCAACACCTTCAAGAAGTTCAAGAGACTGCTGCAAGTGAACTGCAAGCCCAGTTGCAGACCTTGAAGGATGAGGTTGCAGCCCGTGATGCTCGCTGCAAGGACTTGAAGGCGCAGTTGAAAGAAGCTGCAAGTCATCAAAGTGAGACATACACTTTCACACCCTATTTCAAGCAAATGGTGGAAATGGTTACAGAGAAAATAAATGCTATATCAGGGACTGTTTATACACCCACCGATGTGATTATGCAGACCGTGTTTGCAACCTATTTTCATAGCCATACGCCTATGCGCTATACATACCCTGTCAGCAAGGATGAATTACTGGCTTTGGCACAGCAGTTCTACCCGGAAATCAAAAGCGAAAAAGGGTTGTTTGATTTGATGATTCACAAAGTGAAAGAAGAAGCATGACAGCCAAAGAACAACTGCTGATGGCGGCTATCAAACCCTTGCTGCCACAGATACGGCAACAACTCACTCCGGCATTGGAAACATTCGTGGAAAGCCGGTTGAAGGAGATTGAGGAACGCCATACACTTGCCGATACAAAACCTGTTATGCTTATCTGCCAAGATACCCATGGCAATATCTATTTGTGCGATGCGCTGCTCAAAGGTACCGAGATAGTCGGTATCACACGCAAAATATCGCTGGATATGCTATCCAATCAGATTATTACTAACTTAACAGACCTTTGATATGAACGAAAATACTGAAATCATAGACAATATGCCTAATGGTTCATTTGAGGACTTTATGGAGGCAGCGGAGGAAATAGAGGGGATGCCGTTGGACGAAGCGCCCCTTGGTAGTGAGGAAGAGGAAGAACTCATCAACGAGATCAACCAACCCAAAGACCCGATGGGTATCACGGTAGAACCCGAAGACGATACGCTGCAAGCCAAAGACCTGCTGGACGATGAAGCGTTCAAGTTCTCAGGAGAAATGCTCTCCTTCGGCATAGATGTAGGTGCTGCCTACCTATTGGCATGGATAGCCCATCAACCATTGGAAACCTACCGCCTGCCGCCCAAGGACTTGAAGAAACTGGAGAAAGTGATTGCCAAATGCACACGCGACACCAAACTGATGTTATCGCCATGGCAAGGATTGTTTGTGGTGCTGCTGGCTATCTATGGTATGAAGATACCGCAAGTCATTCAGGCACGCAAAGAATGGGAAGAACAACAACGACAACCAAAGAGTGAAGATGATAGAGAAAATCAAGAGGTTCCTATTTGGGATAGACCCGACCGAAATGCCAACCCTGCGCCCGACACTGACCGACCGGCAAATACTGCAACAGGAGGCCCTGCGGGAGCAGATAATGCAGCAGGCACCGACCCAAGCGACACGGACGAGTAAACTGATTGTGGTACTCGGTGCCAACGGTACCGGCAAGACCACTTTTATCAAACAAGTCTGTGCGGCTACGCGGCAGCGGGTGCTGATTATCACGCCTGACGATACGGAGTACAACGAAGTGGATGCCTATGGCAATCCGCTTTATCCGATGAACGAACTGCGGACAAAAGAGGACTTTATGTTTGACGGAGTGTGCCGGCATATCTTTGATCCGCAATGGACCATGAAAGTGCTGCATAACTTCAAATGCGGTATCATCGTCTTTGATGACTGTCGTGCCTATTTCCCCGCAAGGACGGAACAGGTCATCCATGAACTGATGATTCGTAGGCGGCAACGCGAGGTGGATATGATAGCAGTGGGACACGGATTTACGGAGGTGCCACCCAAGTTTTTCACCTTTGCAACCGACTATGTGCTGTTCCGAACTGAAGACAGTATAGACACGCGCAAGCCGTATATCCGTTCCTTTGAGAAAGTGAAACGGATGCAAGCAAGTGTGAACCGCAAAGCAAAACAAAACTCGCATTATCATCAACGCATGAAACAATAACCCTATCCATGAAGAGAATGCTAAAATCAGAGTTAGCCCAAGCAGCGGGTGTCAGCGACCGAACTTTCAGCCGCTGGTTCAATAGTATGATACCTCACATGGAACAAGACCTGCATATCACCATCAACCGCAAAACGCGGCTACTATCTCCCAATGTGGTCAAGTGGGTGTGCGAAAAGTATTGCATTGAGATTTGACAGGGTTTGTGGTTGTTTTTATTAGGGCATTCCCTCTTGGAGGTCGGGCTATGCAGGGGTGCCGTACTGCGTACACTGAGAGTCCCTTCCTATCCCTAATGCGGTTTTAACATTGAGCAACTTTTTCACTATGTGAAGAGGTTGTTTTTTTTGTATTCAGTGAGGACAAAATTACCTTAAAAAGAGAGCGGAAATTATTAAAAATTGGTGTTACGATGAAAAAATAGAAAATTCTGACGGAAAATCTAACTTAAATTTGTCATTACCAATTATTTTTAGTAACTTTGCGCGGGATTTTATAAATTGCGTGTAGTATGCCATTAGATAAAAACAAAACACGTCGTTTTCAAGTGTTAGACCGCTGCTTTGCGGATCAGCACCGAATGTATTTTGTAGAAGACTTGCAAGAGGCGTGTCGCAAAGCATTGGCAAGTGCTGGTATGGAGCATCCTGATGTATCAAGACGCACTATCCTTAACGATATTGTCGAAATGGAAACTAATAGTGAGTTCAATGTTGAATTACTAACACCAGAACAATCGCGCTATGGAAAACGGCGATTCTATCGCTATTCCAATCCCACTTTTTCTATTTGGAAAATTGATTTAAATGAGGAACAATTATCACAATTGAAATCTATACTTTTGATGCTCCGACAATTTGACAATTTTCCGCAATACGAATCAATTGAAGACATTATTCGCCAACTGGAAAAGAAATACAAATTTTCGCTAGGTGATTCCGAAGGCATTATGTCTTTTGAGGCGAACGACAATATGGAAGCGATGCAATATATTGGTCGTCTCTTTTCTGCTATTGTCAATAAAGAAGTGTTACGCATCACATACCAGCCTTTTGGCAAACATGAGCGCACGCAGATAACTCATCCCTATTATCTTAAACAATACAACCGGCGTTGGTTTTTATTTGGATTAACACAAGATGGAAAGCACGAAAGCATTACAAACTTTGCTCTTGACCGAATTCTATCTATTGAGACAACCAACGAGTCCTACCGTGAATCGGAACAAGATTGGACAGAGTTCTTTTATGATTTGATGGGAGTAACACAGAGTAAGGATGAACCAGAGAAAATAGAATTAGAATTCTCGTATGATCGTATGCCATATGTGCAATCAAAACCAATCCATCCGTCACAACGAATACTTGACAAGGCGGGCGGTCGAGTTCAAATAGAGGTTAAGCCGACTAAAGAACTCTATCAACGTTTGCTATCCTTTGGTTCAGATGTTGAGGTCATTTCTCCAAAGCATGTAAGACAACAAATGCAAGAAGAAATCCTAAAAATGCAACGAAAATATTCTTCTGTGCAGAAAGATTGCACAACATAGCTATACTTTTGCAGTCGGAAACAGAAAGCTACTTATCGAAATTAATTTGTTTAACCACTAATTTGTTCGCTTATGATAGATCAGAAAGAGATAATGAAGCAAGAACAACGTGAATCTATTTATTCGGGAATTACCCTTACATTCTTTAACGCCTCCCGTGGGCATGGAATGCACGTGTATAATTTTGATTCCCCTATTCAGCGTTTGGGAGAGTTTGCTGCATTTCTTTTCTTGATCAAGAACTGTAATGTCAAAAAGGTTGGTAATGTACCTGATGACAAGCATGTAATTGCCTTACAAATGGGTCCTTCTCTTGAAGCGGGCGAAGTTGAAATGTGGATAAAACGAGGTATTGCAAATATTGCACTCGTTTGTTCTACACGTTCTGACAACGCTGAATTTGATAAGATGCTCAATGCCTACATTGCGGAGATGCGCAAGCATGAGCAGATTGATATAATAAAGGCTTTCGACTTGATTAGAGAGGCAAAACTTGCAGATAATGAGTATCTAACTCTCCTTGAATATGCAGAAAACTACATGTTCTCTAATTCCCAACGAGGTATTGCTGAGTTTACCAACCCGAAATCATTGGCGCTTTTGGTTGCTAAGGTGTTAGACATCAAAGATGGCGCAGTCTTTGACCCATTCATGGGATTGGGCTCTTTCGCAACAACTCTACCATCATGTTGTGAGTTTGTTGGTTGGGATGTAAATACAGAAATTGTTAAGTATAGCACAATTAAATTAGCATTAGCAACTATACGCTCACATTGTGAGAGCAGAGATTCCGTTCATACTATCGATGCAAGGAAGTACGATGCGATTGTGTCGTTTCCACCAATGATGGTTAAAAGTGTTGATGTGGACTTAACGGAGTTTTGTCTTAAACTGTTTGAGACTCACACAACAGAGAATGGCAAGGCGGTAGTAGTTATTCCAACTTCATTTTGTTCTTCTTTAAAGTTTAAGCAGATCAGGAAAGAATTAACTGAGAAGAACTACATAGACAAGATTATAGGCATTCCCGGTAGGTATTTGTATACCGCAGGAGCCTCAATTACTATCATCTCCTTGGTTAAGAATCGTCCAGACGATGCTGATATAGAGGTGTTTAATTTTGGAGAGCATATGACTGAAGTAGATAAGCACCGTTTTGAAATCAATTTAAGTAACTTTGATGCTTTCTTGGATTACAATATGGATGATTTGGGTATCCGCTGGATTAAAAAAGGTGATATTGTAGCTGATGATTATGATTGGCACCCTCTCATCTATTCTTGCCCAATTAGTGCACCAATTTCAAGAGGGGCGCATCGTGTTGCACTTATGGATTATCTTGAGCCATATAGACCAGAAATCGCTTCTGGAGAGATAGATTCTTTATTATCAGTAGAGTCATTAAATTCGCCCTTTGATGATATGAAAAATGCCATACGGCACCAAACAGCAAAAACCGAACACTTCTTTCGCATCACTGAACCTGTTTTAGCTGTTGGCTATAAAACTACATGCTTGTTGTATCCCATTGAAGCAACAAAAGAAAAACCGGTCTTTGTCTCAAACAAGGAAATACTATATCGTTGTGGGGAAGCGTTATTACAAAAATATGTTGCCTACGCGTTCTCTCAAACTCTAATGGAACAAAAATCGTTTGAGTATACCATTTTTGTTAATCAGAGTGTTGATTTATTTCTTCACCATCAAACCATCGGTTTGTTCCCAGTAATCGAGCAGAAAGTAGTTATTGAAGATGCAGAAAAGGAATATCTTCAGCAAAAAGTGAGAGATACTCGTATATCAAATTATGTGGAGAAAATAAAAGAGGAGTATGTCCAAGAAGTACGTTCTCGCAAGCACAATATGCGGCCTTATTTACGTGAATTGAAGGCAAGTACCGATTTGGCAAAACTAATGATCAAAAATGCCACTTCGCTTGAACAACTTAGGAAAGAGTTCATTCCTCTTTTGGATAAATTAGAATTAAATCGGAAAGCCTTATCCGAGATTATCGACCACCTCAGTCAAGTGGATAAATATGGAGAGCCCGAAGTTTTAGATATTAAAGATACATTAGAGGAACGCTTTAACTATTATGCTAAACATTCTCTTGCTAATTTTAGATTAAGTATCACAGAAGAAGAAATGCAGTCTCCCAATGTGGAGGATCCTGTAAATAGCAAAACATGGGGGAGATATGTTTTGATGGCTTCATATGACTTCAAACGTATGATTGATTGTGTCATCGATAATGCGCGTGTACACGGTTTTGAGGGGAACGATGAAGGACACAATATCAGCATTGATGTTGAAACGGATGGTAATGATGAATTAGTCATTCGCATTACTAACGATGGACTTCCTTTCCCACAAGGTTTTGATATCAATCGATATGGATTGTTGGGAGAAACTGCGGGTAAACACGCTGGGACTGGAGATGGGGGACATCAAGTTGTTAGCATTGCTAAGCATTATGGCGGTTATGTGTCTATCGAAAGTACAAAAACCAACGAGCCCAATCCGCGTGTATCTATCATCATCCACTTACCCATTTTTGACAAAGATGCTTGGGATGAGATTGACGATAATCGGCAAAAGTTTTTAGATGAACATCCAGAATTATTTGAGGAGGGAAAATAATGTACAATGTTTTATGGCTTGATGATGAATACGAAAAGTTTGAGGCATTTGAGGCGCTTGCAGAATACCAAGGACTCAAACTTAATCCGTTTGGTCTACGCCAAGATGGAATTAATGAGTTGCATTTGCATCCAACATTTTACGATGCTATATTGTTAGATGCCAAAATGCCGGAGAAATCCGCGAATGAGGTGAAAAGCATTAAGGGCGTGAAGGATGTAATCAACCTAGCCCACGAATTGCATATACCTATTTATATTTCAACTGGTCAACCTGATTTACAGAAGGATAGTACGTTTAAGGATAGCTTTGATAATGTATTTGTAAAAGGGGACGCTACCGATATGTTTGGCGGCGACACAGAACTATTTGCAAAAATGTTGAGTGATTTGGAGCAAACAGAAAAATCTGTTCTTCTGCGTCAGTATGCGGATGTGGTAACCGCCCTTCAAGGATTGGGAAAAGAAAAAGAAGGATTAGACATATTACTGCCTATCTGGGGTGCGCTTCAATACCCTGACAATCATAAGGATTTCGTTGCGAAGAAACAATATAATCAATTGCGCATACTGATTGAGCATATCTTTAGAGCATTTAATGCCAAAGGGATCCTACCAGATGCCTTTATACCGGACGGAAGGGTTAACATAGCCAATAGTTTCTATGCATTAAATGGGCAAAAACCGCAACATATATGCTGGACTCATGAAGTGGCTATTATTCCTCGTCATATCGCTGGAGCTATGGGGGCTATTCTATTCCAAAGTAATACTTATTCACATTCAACGGTGGTGTCCGATGGGCAAGTCTCCAAAGATTATCTTTTGTTTGGTAACGCCTTGTTAATGTGCAACGCCATCATTTGGGCGAACGAGTATGTTCAATCTCATCCAGATGTGGAAGCGAATAAAATTGAGTGGAAAATGATAGAAGAAAAAACCGAAGAATAATTAACCTTCGTGCAAAAAGATTGCACAGAAAAGCAGTAATTTTGCACTCTAAACAAATAACGACTAATTTTAGGCTAACCATATGAACAAGCAACAACTTGCAAACCGAATTTGGGCATCCGCTAATAGAATGCGATCAAAGATTGATGCCAACGAGTACAAAGACTATATTTTGGGGCTTATTTTCTATAAGTTCCTATCTGATTCCGAGGTTAAGTGCCTGAATAAATTAGGCGTCAGCAAGGAAGAGTTACCTGAGGTTGTAGAGGACAACGATAATCCTGATATGGTGACCCTCATGAAAGAATGCCAAGAGCGTGTTGGGTATTTCATAGAATATAAGAACCTATTTAGTACATGGCTGGAAGATGGCAGTTTTAGCGTACAAGTGCTCAGTGGTGCTCTTAGTAGTTTTGATCGTTTGATGAATCCTAACTATGCAACAGTGTATTCGGGTATTTTCAAGACTCTCCGTGAGGGATTAAGCAAATTAGGAGAGAACCCAGTGGCGCAGACAAAAGCGTTGAAAGACCTAATCAAACTAATCAAAGACATCCCGACGGATGGTAGTCAGGATTACGATGTATTGGGCTATGTATATGAATTTCTTATTAGCAACTTTGCCGCCAGTGCCGGCAAGAAAGCTGGAGAGTTCTACACGCCGCATGAGGTTGCAATGGTAATGTCAGAAATTGTAGCAGAGCACCATAAGGACAAAAAAAGTTTGGAGATATACGACCCTACATCAGGTTCGGGCTCACTTCTAATCACCATTGGCAAGGCTGTGAGCAAACATATACAAGGTAACAACAAAGTGAAATATTATGCGCAAGAGTTGAAAGAGAATACCTACAACTTGACTCGCATGAACCTTGTGATGCGAGGTATCATCCCTCAGAATATTGTTACCCGTTGTGCTGACACTTTGGAAGAAGATTGGCCATTGCATGAAGCAGGGTCGGACTTTAATAAGCCGTTGGCAGTAGATGCCGTAGTGAGCAATCCCCCTTATTCACAACATTGGGATCCAAGAGATAAGGAACTGGATGCACGTTTTGTCAACTATGGTCTGGCTCCTAAAACCAAAGCTGATTATGCGTTTTTATTGCACGAGTTACACCATTTGAAATCGGATGGTATTCTTACTATTGTAATGCCTCACGGTGTGCTTTTTCGTGGCAAAACGCCAAAGATTTATGATAAGGACGGCAACCCATTACCAATGGAATTACGCGAAGAAGGGCAAGCCGAAGGGCAAATCCGTGCAAATTTGGTTGAGAAGAATAATATTGATGCTATCATCGGTCTTCCTGCCAACATCTTCTTTGGTACTCAAATTCCGACTCTTATAATGGTGTTGAAGAAGAATCGTGGTAATGAAGGTATTCTCTTCATTGATGCAAGTAAGGGATTTGAAAAGCAAGGTAAGCAGAACAAACTCCGTGCCTGCGATGTGAAGAAAATAGCTGACACTTATCGTGAACGCAAGGAAATACCAAGTTTCTCATGTGTAGTAACTCGTGAAGAGATTCGTCGTAATGAGTACAATCTGAATATTCCCCGTTATGTAGATTCGAGCGAAGCACCAATGAAATATGACATTTACAGTACTATGTTCGGTAATATCCCATTGAGTGAGATAGCCGATTTCAAAGATTATTGGGATGCCTTCCCCGAACTACAAAGCCAACTCTTTGCCAAGGCATCTGATCGCCCATACGCTACGATGCGTGCGGACAATATTAAAGAGACGATTGAGGCAAATAAAGGGGTGCAGAATTTTCGGCAACAATATGCTGAAGCATTCGGTACGCTGAAGGACATGCTCAAACAACGCTTGATTGACCATGTGGAGGACATTAAAGAAGTGGAAGAAAGTGATTTAATTGCAGATAACCTTTTCCATCGTGTAGAGAATTTGCCGTTGGTGGATAAGTACAAAGTGTATCAAATTTTAGCAGACCATTGGTCCGATATCATGGGAGATGTGGAAATTATTCAAACAGAAGGTTACAAGGCGTGCTGTATAGTAGAGTCTAAGACTAAGATGGTAAAAGATAAAGACGGGAATGAAAGAGAAGTTCCAGATGGTTTAAAGGGTCGAGTTATCCCATTTGAGTTGGTACAGAATGTCCGTTTCCAAACCGAATTAGCCGAGATTGCCACTAAACAAGCACGCTTAAACGCTATTGATGGCGAAATAGAAACAGCCAAAGATGCTTTATTAAGTATGGAAGATACTGACAAGTACTTCGATGCTGAGAAAGATAATGCTTTCATAAAGAAAGAGATTACGGCAGATGCCAAGCCCAGAACCGATGTGGAGGATGAGATAAAGGAACAACTGCAAGTGCTAGTGAAATTATGGGAAGAGCAAACCAACATCAAAAAACAGATGAAGAAAGCACAAGAGACCTTAGAGTTAAGGACGATAGTTGCGATAGAAGCGTTAAATATGAAAGATATTATCCATTTTCTGATACTCAAATGGATAATGCCTATTGTTGATGCCATTGATGCTATTCCAATGCAAATTGTCAATGATCTTTGTCAATCTATTGGCGCATTGAAAGATAAATATGCCGTTACATACAACGACATTGAAAAAAGCATCAAAGAGTCGGAACAAAATCTCGCTATGCTAATTAACCAATTAACAGGAGATGAATTTGCCATTCAAGGATTAAACAACCTTATCAAGAATTAATATGAAGCCCAAAATAAGAATAAAAGGATTTAGTGGCGATTGGACTGAAGATCTTCTTGGAAATCATGCAGATATTTATCAGCCGAAGACCATTCCTGAGGCCATATTCACAACAGAAGGATATGATGTTTATGGCGCAAATGGAATCATTGGCAAATATCATAAATATAATCATGAAACAGAACAAGCAATGATTGCGTGTAGAGGCAGTAGTTGTGGTGTTGTTAATTTTTCAAAACCTAGAAGTTGGATTAATGGGAACGCAATGATTATTAATGTTGACAAATATGATATTGAAAAACATTTTGTCAAATATCTTCTTGAACATGAAGATTTTTCATCAATAGTATCAGGATCTGGTCAACCCCAAATAGTTAGGGGACCTCTTCTGTCGTGGTTAATTAATTATCCTGCTGATATTGAACAAAAAGCGCTTGCAGAATTTTTTCAAAAGATAGACAAGTCAATAGAACTAACACAATGTAAACTGAGCTCTATAAAACAGATAAGATCTGCTAGTTTGCAAGCTCTAATCCCCAAGGAGGGTGCTACTAAGCCATCGATTAGATTCAGTTCTTTTGAGAATGATTGGAAAATTTGTAAGTTAGATGAGATCCTAGTAGAGCGTCATGAAGCAAGTACAATCACTCCCGACTTGCCTCAATTATCATTCACTATTGCAGATGGAGTTATAAGACCTGAAGATAGGAAATCTAACCAAAGAGATTTCTTAATTAAGGATAAGGACAACAAGCGTTATCTTATTACTCGTGTGGGAGATATCATTTATAATCCTGCAAATGTGGTATATGGCGCTATTCATCGCAATTCGTTAACAGACGGCGTTGTTTCACCTATTTATAGGATATTTACAACAAATCAAGATTCACGATTCATTGAATGTTTGGTAAGGAGACCTTCTTTCATTAGTCAAATGGCAATGAGAACAGAAGGAACAGTTACCAAGTTGAAGACATTGAAACCTGAAGCATTTCTTGAAATGTCTGTTTGTATTCCAACTGATTCGGAAGAGCAAAGATTGATAGGTGAATACTTTAGAAACCTTGACTTACAAATCACTCTCCAAACCCAGCGATTGGAGAAACTCAAGCAGATTAAAGTTGCTTGTTTAGATAATATGTTTGTATAACCATAAATACTATAATACTATGCCGGTAGATGTTATGATTCGTCCGTTCACTAAGGAACTGGATTTTGAGAAAGCTCTTGTAGATTTACTTCCGCAACATGGTTGGGAGGCACCAGTCATTATGAATCCCACAGAGGAGGATTTAATCAAGAACTGGGCTGCCATCATCTTTAAAAACAACCGAGAAAGAGACCGACTCAGTGACTATCCTTTGACTGATAGCGAGATGCGACAAATCATAGCTAAAGTAGATGCGTTGAGCAGTCCATACGAGGTAAATAAATTCATACAGGGCGATGTCAATCACGATGCGTTATGTATTCGCCGCGATAATCCGAATGACTTACTGAATTGCGGCAAAGAGGTTTATCTTAGACTTTTTAATCCTCGTGAGATACACGCCGGTCTAAGTGACTACCAGATTGTACGCCAACCGCGTTTTGACACAGCCCATCCTCTTGCTTCCACGCGTAGAGGAGATGTAATGCTGCTTATCAATGGCATGCCACTGATTCATATCGAACTGAAGCGTTCAGGAGTGGATGTAACTCAAGCAGTAAATCAAATTAAAAAATATACGCACGAAGGTGTATTTAGCAGAGGCATATTCTCATTGGTACAGATATTTGTAGCAATGACACCTGAGAAGACATTGTATTTTGCCAATCCGGGAAAGGAAGAAAATTTTGAGCCAAGTTTCTATTTTCATTGGGCAGACTTTAATAACAACGAAGTGTTTGACTGGAAAAAAGTGACTTCCGACTTGTTGTCTATTCCTATGGCTCATCAGATGGTGGGATACTATACAATAGCCGATGACAAAGACGAAACGCTGAAGGTGCTGCGCAGCTATCAATATTATGCAGTAAACAAAATCAGTGATCGTGTCCATAGTACCAATTGGGATGATCATGCACATAAAGGCGGTTTTATTTGGCACACAACAGGTTCGGGCAAAACCATGACCTCGTTTAAAGCTGCACAATTGATTGAGAAATCTGGCGATGCGGACAAAGTGGTGTTCCTTTTGGATAGAATAGAACTAAGCACGCAATCGTTGGATGAGTATCGCGGTTTTGCAGGAGAAAATGATAGTGTACAAGACTCTGATAATACGGCAGACCTCGTTGCCAAATTGGAAAGTGACGACAAGGACGACTGCCTGATAGTGACCTCCATACAAAAGATGAGTCGAATCAATAAAGCAAGTCATATACCGCAATCAACGCTTGACAAGATAGGTAGAAAGCGCGTAGTATTTATTGTGGACGAGTGTCATCGGGGCGTATATGGTGCTATGCTAATGAATATAAAAAGTACATTCCCAAGAGCGATATTATTCGGCTTTACCGGCACACCCATTTTTGAAGAGAACGCCCATGGTGAACTGACTACAGAAGTGATTTTCGGTGACAACCTTCATAAATATACATTAGCCAATGGTATTCCAGACGGCAATGTGTTAGGTTTTGACCTATATAGGGAAGATACTTTCCAAGAAGCAGATATTCGCGAAGTATATGCCTTGCATGTGTTAGGAGTGCAAACTGTAGAGGAAATAGTTAGTGAGGAACAAAAGCGTGTATATGATGAGATTATGCACGAGATGGATATTCTCAAAATAGAGAACGAAGTTAAGTCTCTCTATACAAGTGAGAAGCACCATCGCGCAGTTATGCAGAGCATTGTGGAAGAACGACCTATTCTTAGTCGCAATGGGAAATTCCACGCCATATTAGCCACCAAATCCATTCCAGAAGCGATTGAATATTATGAACTATTCAAAGCCAATTATCCAGAATACAATATCGCTACCGTCTTCGATGATACAATAGATAATGAAGGACATGCTGAATACAAAGAAGATGCCATATTGGAAATGCTAACGGATTATAATAGACGCTTTGGAACTGCTTTTCAACAATCTACCTATGCTAAGTACAAAAAAGATGTGGCTAAACGTCTGGCACATAAGAAACCCTATACGCATCTTGAGAAACAGAAACAATTAGACTTACTGATTGTCGTAACCCAAATGCTGACAGGATACGATTCCAAATGGGTTAATACGCTATATGTGGACAAAATAATGAAACATGTAGATATCATACAAGCTTTTTCGCGTACCAATCGTCTATTCGGACCGGAGAAGCCATTTGGTATCATTAAGTTCTTCACTCGTCCCAATCAAATGAAAAAGAACATAGATGATGCTCTGGTTCTATATGTGGATCAGCCTTTGTCTGTGTTTGTCGATAAATTGGAAAGCAATTTGGAGAACATCAATAAAGAGTTTCATATTATAGATCAACTCTTCACTGCTGAAGGAATAGAATATTATGCCACACTTCCGCAGGCAGAAGCGTCTCGAAAGAAGTTTGCCAAAGAGTTTTGTCAAATGACCAAACACTTGGAGGCAGCAAAGATGCAAGGGTTTACATGGGAGCAAACGGAATATGAGTTCCGTCATACCAATGGTTGGGTAAAGTTGAAGATGGATTTTGATGAGCAAACCTATAATGTATTATTGCAACGTTATCGCGAACTCTTTGAGCATCGTGGCGGAGGTGATGGAGGTGATAATGATGTTTATGAATTAGAGCCTTATATAACAGAGACTGGTGAAGGAACAATTGATGCGGAATATATCAATAGCAAATTCATTAAGTTTGTTAAGAATCTCTATACAGCAGGTCCCGGAAGCGACCTTGTCAAAATAGCCCTCAAAGAATTGCATAGCGCTTTTGCTTCTCTCAATCAACGGGATCAACGCACTGCAATGCTTATTATACACGATATTCAAAGTGGTGATTTGCGGTTGTGCGCCAATAAAACCATCTATGATTATATCAAGGATTATCAGAAACGGGAATGTGACCAACAAGTATATTCTCTTGCAGAGGCAACGGGATTAAGTCTTTCCAAACTGAAAAAGATAGTCGCTGCTGATGTCAACGAGCAAAATATTGATGAGCAAGGACGTTTCACTGACTTAATGGACACGCTGGATAAAGACAAAGGTTTAGTGTTCCTAAAAAAGGTTACGGGCAGAGAAGTGGGGCGTATGTTTGTGTTATCGAAAATCAGTTCAATTATTCGCCGCTTCGTACTTGACCCGACAGAGCGTGACAAGATAATTTTTGCATATCAGAACGAGGATGCTTTTCTTGATGTAAATATTCCGGAAGTACTGCCAGAACCTGAAAGTATTGAGGATACTCCAACAGAAAACAATGAGTTGTCTTTGGATGAGATGAAAAGCAATATCCGTGAATTGGTTAAGCATGAACTTCGTAAAATTCCAAACTGGCCACTGACGGAAGATGTTATAAATGCTTTCTTGAAGATTCAAACGATTGATACAATCTCCAATGTAGATGGTGTAAGTCTTGATATAGTAAAAGCCATAAAAGAGTTATTTGGTAAACGTACTGTTCAATTTATTGACAAGCACGTCAATTCGGGCAACTTATCGGTAAAATTTGAGGTGTATCTAAAGAAACTCTATTATATGCTGCATGACCAAGAAATTCCTGCTCGGGAAGGGGAAGACCATGTCACATTATCTAATTGTATTTTTGCGTTCCCCTGCTTAAAGAGTTTAAGATATGGTACTTCTGAAACGGAACAAACTCTTTCTTCCTATTTGCAATTGATTCGAAACAATCGCAATACAGGCGATGGCAATGGTGCTCATGCTTCTTACCTACTCAACGAACAACAGTTAGATAACAACATCAAGGCATTTATTACACTTTACATTTATGTTACGGGTATGTGCTATAATGAATTAAAAGAAAAATACGCTCTCTAATTTATTTTTTGTTTCTATGCAGAAAGGTTGCACAGAAAAGCAATACTTTTGCAGTGTCAAATAAAAATTTGAATAATTATGGAGATTTTAGTTTCTTTTATCGCCGGTGTTGTACTGGCTGCCATCGGAGCCTATTTTATGCTCCGCAGTGTTAAATCATCATCTGCTTCTTCTATGGAGAAGGCATTAACGGATGCTGCTAAGCAAGCAGATGCCAATCAGAAAGCAGCAACAGCAAAGTTGCAGGCTGATTTGGAGAATGCTCGTCAAAACGCAGAACAAATGAGGTTGGATGCCCAAACACATGCTCAAGAGTTATTGGATGCTAAAGAGCAAGCGCACAAAGAGGCTACAGCAGCAATTGAGAAACGCCATAACGAGGCCGTGGCAGCTATTGAGAAACGTCATAACGAAGCTATGACTGCTATGGAACAACGCCATTCGGAAGCGATTATTGCTGAGCGAAATCGCTTTAAAGAGACCTTGGATAAAGTGCAGGAGCAGGTAAAGAATGCCACGGGTGAAATTCTTAAGCAACAGCAAGAAGAACTCAAAAAAACAAATAAAGAGAGTGTGGAGAGACTCATTGCACCGCTCAATCAACAGATGGAGAGTATAAATAAACTCATGGTGGATACTCGTTCTGCTAATGAGAAGAGCAATTCATCACTGGAGGGTACAATCAATCAAATGATACAACAAACCGAGAAGGTGGGACATCAAGCCGACAATTTGGCTGAAGCCATGAAGAACAAAGGTAAAGTGCATGGCGATTGGGGAGAGCAAGTATTGGATGACATTTTAGAAGGCAGCGGACTTCGTGAAGGCATTGAATTCACCAAGCAAGAGGTAATCACAATTGGAAACAGAGAAAGTTACCGACCGGACTTCATTATCAACACACCCGAAGGTGGTCATATCATTGTGGATTCGAAAGTGTCGCTGACTGCTTATACCGATGCAATTGGAGCTGAGACCAAAGAAGAGTATGAGCAACTCGTCAAGAAAAATTACGATTCCGTATGGTCACATGTTACCGAACTGGCGAAAAAAGAGTATCCCAAATATGTACAGGGCGCGATGAACTATGTGATTATGTTCATGCCTAACGAAGGCGCCTATGTGATGGCTATGAACTACAACCGTGCGTTAGCACAGGAAGCGTATCGTAAGGGAATCATTATTCTCAACCCAACCAATTTGATGCTCACCCTCAATCTGGTGCTACAATCTTGGAATGGGACAAGGCAACAGGATAACTGCAAAAAGATACTTGAAGAAGCCAACGGCATGTACGACAAAGTAATCGGTTTAGTTGATACCAGTGTAACACTTTCTAATCAAATCGCAACAGTTACTGGAACATGCAAAAAACTCACGGATCAACTCAATGAAGGGAAGGGGAACCTGCTAAAAAGAGTAGATAAACTTCGTTCTATGGGCATTACTAGCACCAAGCAACCAAAAGTTCGAAAATTTGCGAAAACAGACCCCGATGCCATTGATCTTGCAGAACAGGATGATGAACTTATAGATCACACATTAGAGAACGAGTAATGATGACTTTCGTATGAGTAGGAAACTTGCTTATATAGACGAATTTGGAGCGTTCGGTTTTGAGTTTGAGAAGCCGGGCGTTTCATCACATTTCATTATTTGCGCAATCATTATAGATGAGACCCAAGTTTCAGATTTGGAAGAACAACTTTTGCAAATACAGAACAAATATTTTCAAGGAAGCGAGATTAAATCTTCAAAAGTTGGTGCAAATCATATTAGAAGGCAACAAGTTTTGACATCAATCATAGAATTGGACTTCCATGCGTATTTATTTGTTGTTGATAAACGAGAAATATATAAAAATTGTGGTCTCCGATATAAATGGTCTTTTTACAAATTTCTTAATGAGTGTGTATATCAAGAACTGAGAGTCAATTTTCGAGAATTGACAATTATTGCTGACGAAATGGGTGGTGATGAATATAAAAAAAGTTTTTATGAATATACTAAGGGGAAACAAAAGATAACAAGGACATTATTCGGGGAAGAAGTAGGAGAATCTGACATCCTATTGGTAAATAGTAAGAATAGTATCATAAATCAGTTAGCAGACTTTATTGCGGGTTCTGTAGCATACTCTTTTGATGTAAACAAAGCGATATTAGCAGAAGGTCGTAGGTATGATAAAATATTAGCATCCAAGATTAATCGAATCAAATTATTTCCTGAAACAATAGACTCTTTTTCTGTGGAAACAAGTACAGCTGCAACGGACTATGACCCAGAGATTGCTGAGACTTGTTTCCGAAAAGCAAGATTTTTCATTATGCAGAATAAGGATGCTGATTCGGATGATATAAAAAGACAACTTATAGTATTGGATTATTTGTTGTTCCGATTTATGAATAATTCAAAAAGAAAATATATTCCAACTTCCGAATTATTATCTCAGTTGGAATATGCTGGCTACGAAAGAATGTCAATACAATCTTTCCGAAATAAAGTAATCGCTCCTCTTCGAGATTCTGAAGTGATTATATCAAGTTGTAAAAATGGGTATAAAATACCTTCAACTGAAGAGGAATTATGTAATTTTATTAATCACGGAAAAACCATTATTATGCCGATGCTCTCAAGATTAAAAAAATGCAATGATGTCATTTCAATGGGGACAAATGGTCGTGTCCGCCTTTTTGAAAAAGCAGAATATAGCAATCTTCGCGACCTAATAGCAGAAGATACTCATCCCGAAACTCCATGATGAATAGGCGTTGGTATCTATTTAGTCATTCTTTTATTGTCAAAATATTTACTTTGCTTGAGCCCGTTTTTATGCAGATCCTTATATTAATTTTGCAACAAATTTTAAAAATTCAAACATATGATGTACTTAATTCCTATTGATCTTGGTTTATTCCAAAACGATGAATGCATTTTTGATGCAATGCTCAACTATGAAATCTCAGGAAAGCGAGTTCGTGAAATCGAAAAATTTATCTTAGATGGTCATTTTACTGGTGAAATAGTAGATATGCCTAGTAAAATCTATGATGACATTTATAGTCAAGCAGAAGAAGTAGCATACTCAATAGTAAAAAAAGAGAAGATAGATGATTCTAAAGGATTAGAATTTCGGTTCACTTGGGTATTACCCGTGGGCATTTTAGCACTGTTTTCTCAAGAAACTTTGGCTCAAATCGATATGACTTCAATCTTTGAGTACTACGAGGTTAAAAATATTGATGAACTTTTTAGTTTAGAAGATTATATGCCAATTAAACAGGAACCGCGTAAGCCCCAAGAAGGTATGTTTATGAAAACTTTAGCAATCCGACAACCATGGGCATCTTTAATTGCAATGGGAATTAAGGACATTGAATGTCGGGATGCTATGCCTACTAAATGTAGAAAAATTTTCATTGCTGCAAGTGGGACGATGGTAAGATGGGATGAACTGCCAGATTATGTGCAAACTCTAATTTTAGACTTAGAGAAGTTGGGTAAAATGCCAGCATATAAAAATTGGCCAACAAAGTGTATCGTTGGTCATGCTGACATTGTTAAGGTAGGTTTTGAACCGGTTGAATCCATTTGGGGAAGAGATTGGGATGGCATGAAATACACATTTAATAATGCTCAGGTTTTGGATGAACCATTATATGGATTGAATAAGGCAACACCTTACTTCTATAATGTAGATGGCTATGATGAAAAGCATTTACCATCATCTCATAAATTTGATTTATCTGGTATAAAATTACCAAAATAATACTCATAGAAAGGTGCATTTCGCAAAAAAATGCACTTTTTTTGAAAATCGTTTTACTTGCGCCCACTTCTTGCACAAGCCGTGTATATCTTTGCAGCGTGATTCGAAAAAGTCGGGTCAAAATTAATGTTTAACTAGTGTTCTTCGGAACCATTTAAATTTTTATTATTATGAAGACAAATGTAGGTCTTAGTAAATCAAAGTATGTGGCATTTTGTCAATGTCCCAAATTGTTGTGGCTCAGTCAAAACAAGCAAGAAGAAAGTACACCAGATGCTCAAGCAGAAACGCGCTTAGAAAATGGGCGCAAGGTAGGAGAACTTGCACGTACTTATTTTCCAAAAACTGTTAATGCTACGGTTTATAATTTAGATGGTACTCCTAATGTATCTGCTATGTTAGAGCGCACGC
This sequence comes from Paludibacteraceae bacterium, assembly GCA_024399955.1. Classification (GTDB taxonomy): domain Bacteria; phylum Bacteroidota; class Bacteroidia; order Bacteroidales; family Paludibacteraceae; genus Colicola. The sequence continues at coordinate 59,347 of JAKSNH010000001.1, forward strand.
ATGACTTAATGAATGCAGGTACGGAGGTTATTGCTGAAGCGGCATTTTCCTATGATGGCAATTATTGCGCTGTTGATTTGTTGCGTCGCTCTCAAAATGGATGGATTATTTACGAAGTTAAAAGTACCACAGCCGATTCGTCAGAAGATAAGTCAGAGGATGCACGTAATGAACAAATACATGCCATCGATATTGCATATCAACGTTGGGTATTGGAAAAATGTGGTGTTAATGTAGTTGGCACTCACTTGCTGGCATTAGACAAAACCTATCGCATGGGAGAAACTTTGGACGTGCAAGGATTATTTGCTGATTTGGATTATACAGAACCAGTTGAACAATATTATCCTGATGTAGAGAGTGGGGTTACATCTGCCCAACGCATTTTGCAGGGAGACGAACCGCTTATTGTCGCACCAACAGATAATTGCAGCAAGGGTTGCGCATTTTGGAAATATTGCACCAAACATTTAGCAGAGAAAAATCCGTTCTCAATTATGGGCATGCAATTCCGTAGTGCGCGTAAGTTTTATGAAGAAGGTTATGAGACTTTTGAACAATTGCGTACTGCTCCAAAATTGAACCCAAACTATCTCAAAGTAATTGAAGCAGAGTTGGACGATGTGGAGTTTGTTGAGGAAGAAGAGATTCGTGCTTTTCTTGACACAATAAGTTATCCGCTTTACCACCTTGACTTTGAAACTATGCAACCGGCTATTCCTGAATTTACTGGAACTAAACCTTATCAGCAGATTCCGTTCCAATACTCGTTGCATATCCAGTATGAACCTTGTGGTCCTGTAGAGCACAAAGAGTTCTTGGCCGTGAGCGGCACTAATCCGTTGCGCGATATTGCCGAGGCGCTTGTTCGTGACATCCCTATGGGGGCTTGCTCACTTGCATATAATAAAGCATTTGAGCAAACTCGTCTCAAAGAATTGGCTGCAATGTTTCCTGACCTTAGCGAACATTTACTTGATATTCGCGATGGTATGGTAGATTTGGACATTCCGTTCCGTCAGAAAAACTACTACGTCAAAGCCATGCAAGGCTCATATTCTATTAAATATGTGTTACCGGCATTATTCCCGAATGACCCAGAATTGGACTATCATGCTTTGGAAGATGTGCATAATGGCGGTGAGGCAATGACTATCTTCCCGAAAATACAACACATGGCTCCCAAAGAGCAACAACGTGTACGTGCCAATCTGCTCAAGTATTGTGGCTTAGACACATATGCTATGGTAAAAGTATTAGGAAAACTTTATGAAGTAACAAAGTAATATGGTACACGCACCTTATACATACAAAGAGGCTTTTGCTCGATTAGATAGGAACCTCAAAAAGGATGAAAAATTGTCAATAGCGACAATGAGTAGTGAATTGTCGGAGTTACATATGGGATTAGGAATGTGGATTCGTAATCATTGGATATACGGACACCCTGAATTTCTTCAAAATGAACATCCAAAAACAGATACCGATTTTACCATTCTATTTATGCCGGATAGAATGTCCGAAGAGTTGCTGCGTCAATATCGTCGGCATTTAAGAACAAGATACAAAATAACATCTAAATAACAAGAATATGGCAACAATAGAATATCGCCGCATAGTGTGGCTACTTAATACAATTAATGTGCATCAACCTATAACACGGGAGGATATTAATTATTACTATCGTCATGACGATTGGGTTAATCCCTTTGAGAGAGACGAAATCCCATTGCGAACTTTCCAAAAGACGTTGCGTCAAATAGAAGATTCATTTAAGGATATATTCGTTAAATGTAACCGTGCAACAAATGAGTATTACTTAGTTGGGGCTAAAGAAGCGGGATTAAGTAAAACTCGCAAAGTTACTACAGTTGACCTAGCAAAGCGTGAATTGCAACATTGGAACGAATCAAATAATGTACCAATTCAATTATTCCGAATAGATGCAACACCAGATGCAACAGAACGGTTGTTAGAACACCCTATCTGCAAAGAGCAAAAACTCGTTTCTACCGATAAGAAAACAGGGATTTCCATCTTCGAGTATTTAATGAGACCCACGTGGGAGTGGTATGAGGCAATACGTTCTCTAGGCGCAGCAGTCAAGATTCTTTATCCATATTGGCTAGTTGAACTTATTCTTGAAGATGTGACTGGTATCAAACAAATGTATGAAGAGGGAGATTGGGACTCTCCTTATCGTCAAACATTTATTAATCCGTATGATTGCCGGATTGTTGAGACAGAGAAAAAATCTCTGTATCTCAATATAGACCAAATGTTTTTAGATGCATATTTAGGTGGCTCTGAAACGGAATATAATGTTCGTATCACACCCGATAATATGATGCATCTGATACAAACGGATGAAAAAGGTCTGGAAATTCGGGACGAAGAAGGAAATGCTATGCCCATTCATTATGATACAATCCATTTCAAAGTTGGTTCAAATTCCGATGCGGATGAAGCAATATTTGAAGTTAAGAAAATTGAAACATTCCAACTGACGACTGACGATGATGGACCACAAAGGCAGTTCGTTACTGATGCGAATGGCAATGTTCTCCGTGATGACGATGGTAAGTATATTAAGCCAGAATTTGACCAACAAGGTAATTGTATCAATGGGTATTTATGGAATGAAGAAGTCATAACGTTTACCCTTGGAAAGGTCTTAGACACTATGATTAATGAAAAAAACTAACTTTTTTTGAAAAAAATCTCATTTGTGCCTCTTTTTTGCAAAAGGTAATTGTATTTTTGCAACCGAAATTATATTCAGCAAGTAGAGCCACAATGTATGGTAAAGGTGGGCGGGGCAAAAACGATTAAGATACCCTTCTGTAGCAGTTCGATTCTGTCGCTTGCTGAATATCTATTGCACAAAATTAAAACAATATATGATGAAAAAGTTTAAATTATTAATTGCTGCCATATGCAGTTTGTTAATGTTCGCTGCCTGTGAAAATAATAAGGAGCAGGAAATATCTGATCCTGATGTCCTCTTGACAAAGTCAATAGAGGGGAAGTGGAAATATGAATGTAAATCGCTTGGTATTTTAATCAAGACAGATTATTTAACGATTACATCGTATGATGAGAAAAAACGTATTTCTAATATTGCTGATGAGTCAGAGTATTATTCTTGTACAGGATTGTATCATATAGAGTCAGTTTATGATAATCAAACGTACACATCTGATTATCATATAACGGTAAACTCAAATACAAAAACAATAAGGCAATTTTATTTTGAAAATGCCACTCACTATCCGGACTATCTATATGGTCCTTTAGCAGGGACAATAGATATCATTAAAGTTCGTGGAGACACTTTGTGGCTTCATGATCAAGATTTGAGTGTTGCGAATATTGATAAATTTGTTCGTATTTCGAAATAAAATGAAACTTTGTATTTTAATTCACAGCTTTTGCTGCATACGCCAATCGTTGAAAGTGATAATAATTTATAAATAATATTCCGCCAAATTAAGACATAGACCGCCATAGTCCGCCATAAGTGGACAATTAGGTTTGCGATTGTTGTACCTTTGCAGTCGATTTTGAGATTAAACTCAGAATTGACTGCTTTTTTTGTACCTGTATGCGGACAAAATAAGCAGCCCGGCAAAGGAATAATCAACTAAAACACAACATTACAATGTTAGATTTTTGTCAAAAAGGCGGAATTGGGAAATGGATTATTGTTATTAGTGTAATTGCAGTGATTGTATTTATCATCCATCGACACAAACAACAAAACCAAGAAAAAAAATAAAAAGAATCACAGCGCGTACGAAATCGGTCACGAAATGAGTAAGAGGTGAGGCACAGGAATGACCTACAAATATATCAGTCTGAAAGTGGATACGTTTGAGAGTAGTCAGGGCAACGCTTTTGCCCGTTTGTGTCGCCTATGCTTGGGCATCGCGACACGCATAAACGAGTAGAAGCGGTAAATTGTAACCAAACAAATAAACTAAATACGAAAAAGACTATGTTAAACAAAGTATCAACCGTGAGCATCTTGCTCATCATCGCTATCGCACTGATTGTTTTCTTCGGTGTGAAGAATAGCAAAAAATGCAGTGAACCTGCAACCAAATCAAGTAAATCAACCACCACAACCACCGAAGGTGCAGACGCATCTGCATCAGCGTTTCGTGGGAAGCGTTAACTAACAGGAGTACTAACGAATTAAATCCTATAGATCATGCGTAAAGAAATCTTATCCGACCGTTTTACGGGCAAAGAAAAAGTATCGTTGAAGAATCGTGCACGCCGTTTGAGCAAAGCTACCGGTGATGCGTTCAATATGGCTTGTCTCATTGACGAGAGCAAAGCCGGTCATCCAGTACAGATTGGCTTGCAGAACTTGGATACCGTGTCGCACACGGTGGCTGTGTTCGCAGGTGATTTGCAAAGTGTGGACGAAATCAGTGCCATTGCAGGCGAGAGTGTAGATGCTATCGTTGCACATGGTGCATTCCTCAAAAACAGCAGTAACACTGCTTTGATGACCTGTGATTGCCCCAAATTGGAGTATATCCGTCGTTATCTGCAACGCAACCCTACTCGTATTGATGCGTTCCAACTGACCACCGACAACGAGTTGCAGTTTGCCAACACGCTCAAATTGGTAGAATACTCTCCGTTTGGCGGTCCTGTGAGCGACAGCATCACCCCCAAGACCTACCTCACTCCGGAGCAGTTCAACCGTACGATGGTGGAGATATCCAACATCAAGCACTTCTCGTTGGATCATGCACACGTGTTCATCGTAACGATTGGTGCAGGTCGTACGCTGGATATGACCCTCATGCTCGGTTCATCCTTTGACAACGCAGCTGCGCTGCAAGATATGGCAGAAGCCCTCATTGGCTAATCAGTAACCCACAAGTGAAGTGATTATGTCATATCCAACCGGCAAAAACTTGTTAGACAGCGCAATCAAGTTTGCGCTATCTACCATTCCTGAAGAAGAGTTGCAGAAACTCTTTGCATCGCTTGGCTATGATACCGATGAAGTGACATTGGAAATGTGTGTAGAGGCATGGGACAAGTTTGGTGAGGAATTTACCAAGCCATTCTTCTCTCTGGCACAAGACCAATTGGATGATGCGGACAAAATGAAAGCAGTGCGTAAGTCCCTGCGAAATAGTGAGGTTTTTCTCTCCCGTGCCGATGGCAAGAAAGGGACAAGCACCTCCACTACCAGCAAGTTTGACCAACAGAAATGGGACAATGCGCAATCGGTATTAGGTTATCTCTTTGGTATGTGCGAAAGCGGTTACAAGACCTACGCGCAGGCCCAGAGCGATGCCAATGCCGCTGCTATCAAAGCGGAATCAGAAGCGCAAGCGATGGCTGCTGAAGCACAGGCACAACAGAGTATCACCAAATGGCTTATCATCGGGGGCGGTGTCATCTTGGTGGTAATCGTGGTACTGGCAATCGTTATCTCCAAGCGTAAACAATAGTACTCGTTTTCTTTCCGATGCGGCTCGCTCGTAGTAATGCGGGCGGGCTGTATCTGTATAGAGCAATAAGAAACAATGCAAATAGAACACACTACCAATACCGGATTTATGTACGGCACGCCAGCGGCGGTGTCGCACCAATCGGGTATCTTATACATAAATGATGAACTGTACGACAAACTGACACCTTTTCAAAAGGAGTTTGTCAAGCAGCATGAGATAGGACACTATCGCAAGCAGACACACGATGAGTTTGAGGCAGACAGGTATGCGTTCAATAAACTCGCAGGCAAATATAAAGGTTCGCTCAAACAGAGCATCGGCACTTTGGAAGCAATATTGGAAGGTGATGATGACGAACACGGCAAGCGCATACAAGCCATGTATGAGTTGGCACTCAAATGGGATGCCGAACATGGTAATGTGGCTGCCGCTCACGAGTTGAAAAGTATCGTGACCAAGTTAGACAAAGCACGCTTCTCCCGTGCAGACGGTAAGAACTCCAAAGAGGTACAGATAGTAGAAAGCGCAGGAAACAACATGAACGAGTTGGCTTCTATTATCTATCAAGGTCAGATAGCGCAGAAGCAGACGGAGAACACTGGTGACAACACCAAAACGCTGATGTACATGATGATGGCTCTGGCAGCGATTGTAATCTTAAAGAAATAAGCAATATGGAACAGAATGTAGATATGAGTCCATATGCCTTCGGGACGTTATGGCAAGAGATAACGCAGGGCGTTGGTTACATGTCCTCGGCGATAATGGGCGGCATGGCCGATATATTCGGTACACGCGCCTACTACAATACCGAGCAAAAAAGGTACGAAGAACAGCGTAAGATAGCCAACTTCTCCACCTTGGCCAATAGTGGCAAGAATGGCGGTGTTATCTTGGCTATCGGGCTACTGGCATTGATTGCCATTGTTGCGTACATTATCTATAGTAAGGACAAAAAAGACTAATCTATATGGATCAATCTAAATCACAAAAATACGATACCGCTCTGGCACAAGCAACACCAGAGGAAAAGACATATATATCAAACCCTACTCGTAAGAACTACTCTTGGCTGATTGTATTAGTCACGGTAGCCATCATAGCGGGATCGGCTTGGTATTTTTACAAGCACTAACTATCTAAAGGGAACAGGTTATGACCAACAATAGTATATACAACGGCACAAGCAAAGATTTGCGGTACATCAATGTAGATGCAGCGCCGGGCGACCCTTCCACTTTTTGGGTGAGTGAGTCAGGCAAGTATTACCGCACTTATGCGGAAGCCAAAGAGGATGCCGGACAGACAAATGTCAATCCGGAAGACTATGCCATCAAGAAATCGTTTTTTACGCAACACAAGAAAGCCATTATCATTTGTGGTATCGTGTTGATTTGCGGTTTGGTGGTAGTCTATATGTTTGATAAGAACAAACTTATTTACGGAGGAAAACCATGGTAAGAAAAGCATTTGTACTATACGACAACGATTACTCACGTGCTGATGGCATGAGTATGTCATACGATGATGTAAAGAACTACCTCGCTTCGGTAGGTGATGGAGAGAGTGGCAATATCAATATCAGCAGTACTGCCCAACTCAAACAGGTCATCAAGGAAGCCATCCGTGAGTCGGGTGAGGACAAAATAGCGTTCTCACTTTTTAATCATGATGTCATGCAAAGTGATGTGGCAACTATCAATATGGTGCTGAATATCATCGCCATCTTATTGGCTATCGTTGCACTCGTTAAAAAATAAAGGTTATGAACAACAATACTATTATATTGATTGGTGTTTGTATCGTTGCGGTCTGTGCAACGGTACTGGTGAGCATAAAACTTGTCGGCAAGAACAAGGCAAATCAATCCGGTTGGAGTATCACTCCGTATAATTCGGATGCCATGAACTCCCTTGTCGGTTCTTTCCAAGCGGCAGCGGGCGAAGGCGGTGCCGGTGATTCAATATGGTGATATGGCAAAGTTATGCATCGTAACCTCGCTGGCTGATTCGTGCTGTTATCGCCATTACTCCGTATGGGCCAATGGTAAGGTTTATCACTTCAACGAAAGTGGCGCCCATTGCCAATCGGAAGCCGAGTTTATGGCACGGCGCAAGTTGCTCCGAGAGACGGAGGCCACTCAGAGTGATGCCGAAGTGGAACAATACTACCAAGCGCACATCAACAGCCAATACAATGCCTTCTTTTACAACTGCGAGCACTTCGCCTATGAATGTGCTACGGGCAGGAAGCAAAGCCCGACTGTAAGAGGGTATGTGTTAGCCACTATCGTGGGAGTGATACTCGCTGCGACAATTTATTATACAAAACAATATAACTACTAATAGCAGACCTATGCAAGAAAGCTTAAATAAACTGATACAGGATGGGATCAATGTGAACATCAATATCCCAACCAAGACATGGATATCTCTCGGACTGGCGGTACTCATTCCGGGTGTCATCTTTTGTATTACCACGCAAACTTTCAAAAAACTATAACCTATGAATGAGGAAGCATTATACGCAATCTTGGGTGACAAAGCAAAATTCACCAAAAGAATCACCATCGCTGCCATCGTGCTGGTGGTAGTGGCTATCATCGTTATTTTGATTGTCAAGTACAAAGGCAAACTGTCGGACACAATTAAGAATCGCGCTTTGGCAGAATCATTGGATGAAGAAATTGACCAAGACAATATCACCCTCACACAGATGCAACTCAACACCTACGCTTCATCGTTGTATGCGGCCATGAAAGGTGCCGGTACGGATGAGGACAAAATCTATAGCGTGTTCCGTGGAATGGGAACACGATCGGATGTGCTACAACTCATCAAAACTTTTGGTGTGAAAGACGGCATGACACTCACTGAGTGGATGAACGATGACTTGTCTAGCAAAGAGATTGACAAGATAAACGGCATTTTAGCAAACAATAATATCAACTATCAATTTTAGAAACTATGAAGAAAGGTTTAATCGCTTTATCGGTAATCTGCATGATTGCTATCTTACTGCTCATCATCTATCTGGTGGTGAAAAAGAAAAACGTATCCGGTGGTGACGGAGCAGGTGTCGGCGGAAACGGCAGTTCTGACTTCCCACTGAAGTATAACTCGCATGTCAGTTATGACAAAGTAAGAGAATTGCAGGCAAAACTGAATGCCAAGTTGGAAACCGCCATGGAACCCAACTTCCCCAAGGACAACAGCGGTGTCTATATCAAGTCCTTGAAGGAAGACGGTTACTTCGGTGATAAGACTTTGGCTGCCGTGAAGTACTTCTGTGACGGAAAGGAAGAAGTTACCGAAGAAATGTTTAACGCTCTTTAATGCCATAGGTTATGCTTAATAGTACATACAACGCTATGAGCTCCGACTGCAATGCCGATATTATTATACTAGACGGAGATGATGTGTATAACTGCTATCTCTTGCCCGGTATCAATAATGAGGACAATATTGCAGTGGACTCATTGGCGTATTGGCGCATAGAGAAAATAGCAAAAACAGAGGCAAACGGTGTAGTAACCTACAAACGCCTGTACCCTAATGGTTCTGCGGCGTTTGCGTATTCGGTAACGCAATATAAGACCTACACCTATTCATACAAACGGTAATCTATGGCAGTACAGGATATGCAATACAATCCCTTCACGGGGAAGTTGGATTTCACCGGCGGTTCGGGTGGCGCATCTGCGGATTCCATGACCGAAACGGAGATAAATACCTTATGCCCACTTGATGAGGATGATATGGAACTTCCGGACGGGACACAAGTCTCGTTTGTGCGGCATATTCCTATGACTGCGGACGAAATAGAACAACTGACGCCGTTTAATATGCCCTATGTGCCACCAACCGACAGAGAGACCAAGGTGGAGGATATCCAGTTGGCCGATGGTGTCTATTTTGAGGATACCAAGGAAATCAAATGGTATGCAGGAAACGGGGCTATTCGCATAACGCAACGAAAAGGATATGGTTCTACCGCTGTGAACGAGGATTATATAGATGCACCACGAGCATATAAGGGACATATTTTGTTCTTTGAGACTCTAACGCCGGGCATTTATATACAAACTGTCAAGATTAAGTATAGCGGACAGTACAAAGGTAGCGGCATGGTAGCCGGTATAGATACCGATACAAGCCGCAATGTAGTCCAAAACACTGACCTCGTAGATACCGAATGGGCTACTGTCAGCAGTGGCGAACATGTTGTTCAAGCCAACAACGAGCAAGGTCTGACACTGCTATATATACAAAACAGCAGCACGGAAGAAACGGTGCAATTACGCATTACTAACATTGAAATAATCTATCAAACAACAACCTGATATGAGCGATATTCATCAAATAGACAATACCAACTTAGGCATACTATGGCAGCGCATCCGTACTTTTGTGATGGCGTTGCTCACTTGCAAAGCAGATCGTTCTACAACGCTCTCCGGATATGGTATAACGGATGCCTATACCAAGAGCGATGTGGATGATATCATCGAGCAAATCGAACTTACTCCCGGTCCGCAAGGCGAACAGGGCGAGCAGGGCGAACAAGGAGAGCAAGGGGAGAAAGGTGACAAAGGCGACAAAGGCGACAAAGGCGATAGAGGAAATACAGGTGCAACGGGTATCGGTATCGGTCTCAAAGGGGAATTGGATGTAGAATTTGAGATAGAGCGCCTAGAAGGTAGTAATATCAATTTTATTAGTAACATATCTCATGTTGATGACATCAAAGAACCTGGCTTATTTGTACTGCATAACCACACAGGCGGTGCAGATTCTATTCTGAGTGTGGAATGCATAAGCGATGACTATATCATCCAATATGTAATGGTTGGTGGCTTTGTCGGAAAGAACACCAACAAATTTATCTCACGCGATTATACTAATGGAGAATGGACAGAATGGGATAGATACAACATATGGTCAGACAAACAAGATGCGTTGAACATTGGTAAAGAATTTTCGATCAAAATTGGAGATGCTTTTCTTCAAATGACACAAGAAAAATTGTTTAAACTTAAAGAATTTCTAGGATGATAGACCAACTAATTGCCTTAGGCGGATGGATAGTGAGTGTTATCACCACTATCGTAACTTTCATGGTGGCGAGACATAAGCGCCATGACAATGACATCGTAATCATGCAAGAGCGCATCGTGGATCTGTTGGCTAAGAACGACCGATTCATTGACGAGATTGTGGAGTTACGCAAAGAGAACGCTACTCTCAAAGCTAACCTTGCACAGATGCAGGAAGAGTTGAACATGCTGCGTCGTCGCGTTCAGCAACACAAAAATGTGAAGAAATGAGTGCTTCCGAGCACACCGAAAAAAACATTATGAGAACAAGAATTTTGATAATCGTTTGTTGGTTGGCAGTGGTTTGCGTGGGGTGTTCCCCTCAAAAGCGACTGGCATTGCTGCTGACTACGCACCCTGAGTTGAGACGCGACAGCAGTTGGGTGGTCCGTAAGGATATCGTGCTGCCTGCCGATTCAGCAAGTATTGATTTCACCATAACCGAACTACGTGGCTTGGCATCCGAGCCCGGTTCACCGGAACAGAGCCGCCCACGCCCCAATGACCTGACGGTCGCAACTGGGTCGGGTGCTACTGCCACTATCTCGGCTACGGACAAAGCAGATAGTTATCGGTTACAAGTCAAAACCCCAACGGACACCATCTTGTTGCGCGACACGATAACGGTGCCCGCCTACACCACACGCGTGGAGTATAAGGACAAAATCGTACACCAAATGAACAATGCCCAATCGTTTTTCTTTTGGTTAGGTATCATAGCGGTGGCTTTGGTGGTCATTGTCATCGTGCTTCGCATCGTGGTGAAGTTCGTAAAAGCATAAATATGAAACTCACAAAACAACAAATAGCAATAGGCATAGCAGCACTGGTGATGGTGGGTATCATTGCCGGTATAATCATTTATATCGTTACGCGCGAGATACGCGAGACATTGACGCACACCAACATCAGCAATGCCCCTGCCGCAAAAGGAGATAACATGAAAATCGAACACTCAAACCAATATAATCAATCCGTGCGCGGGTATCGGAACAATAATCCGTTGAACTTGCGTATATCTTCCAACAACTGGAAAGGTAAAGTGCCTGTGTCGGAGAACACCGATGGCGCTTTTGAGCAGTTTGCTACGATGGCATACGGTTTCCGTGCTGCGCTGAAGAACCTGCAATCGTATATTAACAAATATAACTGCAACACGATACAAGCCATTGTGAACAAGTGGGCGCCTGCATCGGACGGGAACAACCCCACATCATACGCTTCGCGTGTGGCTACCACCACCGGCTATGCCGTAACGCAAACAGTTGCTGCCAACGACAAAGAGAAACTATGCAAGATAGCGTATGCCATGGCTATTGTAGAGAACGGCTCAGCCCCGCAAATGGCAGATGTGTATGCAGGCTGGAATATGATATGATGAAAGAGCAACCACTGACTATAATAGCACCTTACGAGTACGGAAAAGAGAACTCGCGTGCCATAGCGCACGGTATCAAGATGGGGGACGAGACGGCTATCACAGAGGCCGCCCGTCTGTTAAGCACATGTATCCATGAACCGACTGTCTTGGTGCCGATACCTAACTCATCGGGCAATGCCGTTACAACTTTGATGTTGGCGAAAAAGATTGCCTCCTTCAAGAGCAATGTGATAGTGGCCGATGTGCTGTATGGTGATGCGCGTCAAAAAGCATACGACATCAAACGCTCTGGGAAGCGGGTCGATAGACAGGACTATAACCTGCGTATCAAAGACAGAGTGCAGACCCGTAAGTCCATGTTGTTGGATAACTGCGTTGATACAGGGCGCACCGCTTTTGAAGCGGCTAAGGTAACGGGAATCCGTACCGTTCTCACCTACGCGGTTACGACCAAGAGGAAAGTAGGTCCGTATAAGTGGATACACTCATCTTCTGAAGCTGCGTATTTCAAAGTGGGATACAAAGTGGTTTGGCTATCCAAGGGTGATTACTATAGCCCGCTATGTGGGGACTTATTACCGCTGCGCCGATGGCTACGCGCAAAGGACATAGAGCCGTTTGATAAAGAAGCCGTATCGGTAAAGAACCGATTTGTGCCGTATTTTCTCAGACACTTTCATATCCATGTGGGTGGACCGCGTAGGTGGTTCAAGAACGAGACATCGATTGCCTATCGACCGGGCTTCCATCTGTATGACAAGCCCCAATGCTTACAGTTCAACACTGTATCAAAGGGCAGGCGCTTGAAACGCCTGGCTCCCGGACTATATTGGGCGGAAGTCCTCTACTGCAATGAGAATAGTTATCAGGAACAATGCAACAGCCGCCTCTACCATACGGCGGACGGACGATGCCGCGATAGCGTTAATCACTATATGGCAGGACTGAATAAGTTGCCGACGGAAGGTTACTATACCTACAAAGAGAGCAATTCGGCAGATGCCAATACGTGTATTTGCACCGACCGTATCTATATCCTCCGTATCTTGAATAAACAAGATATAGAGAATATCCTTAACAATAAATAGTCACTATGATCTATATTGGCAATCTACATAAGGGGCAAGAGCATACGCTACGCAGGGGTGTAGTGGTACGATGTGATAGAGGTCATTCGGTGCTGAGCAATCCATTCAAAGTAACGAGTGAGGACAAACGCGACTGGTCGTGCGACCAATATCAAAAATACTTTGATAAAAAGGTAAGGGAGAAAAAGGATAGCGCGTTCATGAACGAACTACGGCGTATCTATCACTTGGCACTGAAGCAGGATATCGTGTTGGCTTGTTGGTGCTATCCTAAGCGCTGCCATACGCAAACCATCAAAACTTTCTTGGAGAGTTACCTCAAACAAAACAACCAATACAAGCAGCGCAGAGGTGCAAATAAGTATCGCGCACCCAAGCCACAGAACGGTTTGGATGATGAAGAAAAGAAACGCTTGGAGTGGCTAGAGAAGAAAGGTTGTGATGTAAATAAGCGCAAAGGGATTGCTTGGAAATTTATTCAGGAGTGGCATCATATAGTCGGTGCCGGTGAGATGACACCACGGCAATTCGTGGAAGCACAATACAAATACTGCTTGAATAACTACTCTAAAAGGTTTGCGGACAAATTTGCATACAAAGCCGTTTGTGTGTTAGACCAAGTAAGGGTTATTGATAAGCGGTTCTCTCGGTGGTTTGAGAGTGACGGAACGATTGCTTTGTCGGGATTTCATAACCCCAAAGATGCAGGTATGCGGTATCAGGCGTATGTGATTATCCATTGGAAAGACGAGAAAGTCAAACCTGTCAAGATTACTCCTGACGGAAAGGTTCTCCAAGCGCAAGCCGATGAACTCTTGCCGGACGAGTTAAAAGCAAGCAATATGCACCTCTACCGTGAAAGTCGTGAAGACCATACATGGTTAGAAGGCATACAGGAAGAGCGTGCCCAGAGAGAGGAAGAAGCAGAGAAAGAACGATTGTTGAAACAATTAAAAGACAAATACAAGAAATAAGATGGGACTATATCATTGGTTATTCGGATCAAGCACAACACCTACCAAGAAACAGGGTAAGGTAGTTAAGCGTGGCAGAGGTCGGCCACGCACCACTCCGATGATGTCATGTGAGCGCAGGGCAAATGCTGAAGGTACGCGCCATGTAGCGCCGTCTATCAATAAGCCGGCAAATGCGAAAAGCATATACATAGATGGAGAGTGGAACTCCCTCACAAAGCCACAGAAGTTCTACCTATTGGGGTACTGCTTTGATGAGCAACATGCGGGATGGCTATATGATGAAAACGACTACACCTATATGGGCAAGATCTTATATCGGTTGCCGTATCGAGGCAAGAACATGCTGACACGCAAGTATGTGTTGGAGTTATTCCAAGGTGTGGACAATATCTATTTCTACGGGCCGGACATCGGTATGTTGGAAAAGTGCTTTGGTGTAAGTCTGAGAGACAGATACAACTGCATCAACTTATTAGCTGCGACCAAGCAACTTGAACCCGGTGCCCAATCGCACAAGTTAGTTGAGTACGAACATCAGGCAGGCATATACCGCGAGACGGAAGGGTACAAGCATAATTCAATATTCAATGTGCATCGCGATTGGTACACCGACCCAAGACATCGAGCGAGAGTATTATTATACAACAAAGAAGATGTTATCAATCTCCTCAAAGTGAAACGATTTATATACAAAAAGTACAAAGTGACCAAAAAACAGGAGCAAAACTGGAAACTGTAAGCAGTTAAAAGCCCAATTAACCCAATTTATTAACAATTAAAAGTAAAGCCTATGAAAGTCATTAAAGGTTTAGACCTCGCATTAGCGAGCAAAGGAAAAAGCACCCCGTTGGCTAATTTCCGCGTAAACACCAAAGACCCGAACATCAAGCAATGTCAGTCTTGGAACGACTATGTAATGTACCAAATCAAAGGTACGAGTAAGAACGGCAATCCGTATGCTACCTACGAGATTGTGAAAGTGATGCGTAAGAAGCATGGCGATGAGTTGTATGTGTATGTGGTAGATCGTCTCTATCGTAGCAGCGATGTGGTATCTGCCTGCAAGTACATGAACAAACTCCGTCGGCGTGTTCTTCCTTCGGAAACGCAGAAGGACATTGTGCGTGCGCACAAAGACCAGTATGTTACCCGTTGGAAGACTTTCCCCAGTGGTAAGAAATTCGGATACGTAGCCCTCAAATACCCTGCGGCAGTGCAGCGTGTAGCTGATGCACGTAAGGGTAATGGCGGAAAACGCTCCTATCAAAACGGCAACCGCCGGAGCAATGGTGGTGGCTATCAGAACAATGGTTATCGCAAAGGTGGTTACAGAAAAGGTGGCTACCGAAAGGGCAATACCCAACAAGGCGGTAAAGATCCGTTCTAGGCACTGGAACGAGGTTGATGAGAGCAGTCAGAAATGGCTGCTCTTTTTTTGTCGATGACCTGAGAGGTTATTTGTTTTTCATTTTTGAGATAGAAGGCGCTCCCACGATGTGCTGAGCGCGACTTGGAAGGGGGAGAGGGTCTGTATGCCAATTTATACTGCAAAATTACCCCAAGTTCCCGATACACCAAACGACTCTGAAAAATCTCCACACCATGATAAGGAAGATTGGCGGTTACGGGTAGTATTTTTCAGGGCTGCCTTTGGTTTTGTATCTCCTACTTGGGGTGTAAAGCAGTATAAATCGGACGCCCAGACCCTAGAAAAGAATGGAGTTGTCAGAAAGAAAAAATAATTTACATAAAAGTTGCGCACGACACGGATTAGTGTATGAGAAAATGAAAACGAGTCAAAACAATTGTGTCAATCAAATCAGACGTTTCCTTGAACGAGAAACCGAGCAAATTATGCAGGAAGTGTATCGGCGCGAACTGCAAGAAATGGCATATATCGCTGAATATGGCTATTAAGCAAATAACAATATGTTTAACCCTCAAAATTTAATCATTATGACAGAAGAAAAGAAAGTAACGGAGAACATGACTCAGTTCTATGCAACTCTCCCGGTATGGAACATCACCGAGCTGTGCGGCTATGAGCCCAAAACAACTTTTTGGATGGACTTCAGCATTGCAGACCGGTTTGGTCTTGATGCCATTCAAGACACATACAATCGTGCCTTTGCAGGTTGGAAAACAAATGCGGTTTATCTAACCGAGATGGTTATGGTGCTCAATCACAAAATGTGGTCGTTCTACCAAAAAGATAATGACAAGTATGAGCTTTATCTCAAACTCTACGAACAGGCAGACCAATATGCCATACACAACCTGAAAGGTGCTGACTTGAACTATTTCTATCAGACAACAGACTAAATATCAAAAAAATCAATCATCAACCTCTAAAAAGAAAGAAAACAATGAAAACTTTAGTAATTCACGAAGACTTGAAAAAGCGTCTAAGAATGGCTGCCGCCAATGGCAGCGTAGTAGCACAGGATGTGTTAAAAGTAGCCAAAAAAGGCAAGAAAACAGAAGCTAATGCCAATTACTTTACTTCGGTACGCAAACGTACCGGAAGTGATGACGGTGTGGGTGTATATAGCATAAAGATAACTTGTTGTAACAAGGACATTGAGAATCCTAACTTCCCGGACTTGGGAAGAGAGGACGCTCAATGGTTGAAGCATAACCGTTGCGAAATCTCAGCAGTAAATTTCGCAGAGCAATTTGGTTTGACAGGTTATAGCAGTGATGATATTACCTACTTTGTAAGTGCTATCGGTTGCACCAGCAAGATACACTTGGAACTCATCAGCAGTGAGCAGGATATGGAGAAAGCGTATAATATGGAGAACTATCCCAATATACGCCAATGCTCCGAGTTGAGCAGTACGCTGCATCATAGTTGTATGCGTTACGAAGAAACAGCCAAAAGAGCTGCCAACTTCTACCACAATTTTGCAGGAGCCAAAATGTTAATTGCCAAAGGTGATGACGGTCTTATCTATGGCAGATGTATCATTTGGAAAAACATCGAAAGCACCGATTACACACGAATGTTTTCACTCATCGAGCGTGTCTATTGCTGCTACGATTTCATCTACACGATGATGATGGAATGGGCAGAACAGAATGTCGATTTGCGCAAGCGCGAGAACAGTTACACCTGTACACAAGATTTTGTAACATTAAAGGACATCTACATTGAAGAAGATAACAACACCATTGCAAAAGGTGCACAGCTATGCCTTTACTTACGTATCAATGTACCTCAATTGAAATGGCACAAAGCCGGTGTACCATATCTGGATACATTCCATATGATATGTTACCATGAGGGTAAGTTATATCTTGCTAATTATGAAGTAAGCAGAAGCAGTTATTTTGCTGAATGCCGCAGTACAAACGGATATGCGGAACGTATCAATTATATTTGCCCTGTGTGCGGAAAGGTACATGGGTCACGTGGGCTTTGCGGTACTTGCGAAGATAAATACTTTGTGACAAACGATTTCGGAGCATTCTATACAAACAAGAAAGGTTTTATCATTTTCAATGGAAGATCCATTCTGCGTGAGATGTTACACAAAGGCAAACCAAACAAACACTTTCAAACAATGTTGAATACCAATAAACTTTTTGAATAATATGGAACTCTTACAGAAACTATACAAAATCTCCAGCCATAGCGGGCATGAGAAGGCAATGCAAAAATTCATTATGGATTATTGCAAGGAAAACATAACGGAACTTACCATTGTCAAAGACAAGATAGGTAATATCTATGTAACCAAAGGTGAGGACAAAACTTATCCGTGCGTAGTGGCGCACATGGATGAAGTGCATAAGAAGAATAAAGACAAAGAAATCATTGCTCACAACAATGTGCTTCTTGGCATAGACTGTAAAGCGATGAAACAGACGGGTATCGGTGCCGATGACAAAAACGGCATCTGGGTAGCCCTCAATCTACTCAAAACGGAGAAGGTGCTTAAATGCGCCTTCTTCGTGGGCGAAGAGGTTGGGTGCGTAGGTTCGCATCAGGCGGATATGACTTTCTTTGACAATGTGCGTTTCGTGCTACAATGCGACCGAAAAAACGGCGGTGATTTTATTACCGAAGCAAGTGGTGTCGAGTTATGCGACAAAGATTTCTTTGAGCGCTGTGAAGCAGCCAAATTCGGCTATAAGGTAACAAACGGACTGCAAACAGATGTCGTTACACTGAAAGAAAATGGATTGAAAGTATGCGCCATCAATATGTCATGCGGTTATTACAACCCTCATCAGGATAGCGAAATGACACGCTTTGACGAATTGAAAAACTGCTTGGCTCTCTGCGAGCATATAATCCAAACACTAACGGAAGTACAACCACATACCTATGAGCGAAAAAATGCTTTCGCTGGCGGTTATCTTAATGGCTTCGGTGGTTGGGATTTCCCAAATCGTCTTGACTGGCGCGAACAAAACAAGCGTATCAGAAAGGTGGCAGAGTTAGAAATCCGAGACGACTACTCTCATTTAATAAACTTATGCCCGGATGAAGATGTGCGCCTATACCTGAAGCGCAAATATCAATTTCTGGACGATACATTCTTTATAGATGATTGCATCGACGCGTATAGCAATAACGAGCAAGAATTTTAATGTCAAACAACTAAAACACTTACCACTATGTCACAACTTAATCAACAAAAACAAACGGAACGGTTTGAAGAAGCCATCCGTCAATTCTTAAGAGAGCAGGGGCAAAAGGACCCTGCCTTCTTGGAACATTGTAAAGAAGTCCAACGGACGCAAAACAAGAACACGGCCGACTGCTGCACCTATATCATCAACCAAGTGCAGAAAACAGGGAAGATGGGCTTCCACGATGAAGAAATCTACTCATTAGCGATGCACTATTGGGATGAGGACAATATCGAGGTGGGAGAACGCCCACAATGTCAGATAGTGCTTAACAGCGATGTGCATCTGTCGGACGAGGAAATAGCCGAGTGTAAGCAAGAAGCACGCGAGCGCATAATTCGTGAACAAATGGAGGCGATGCGACCCAAAGCAACGCCTACAGTAAGTAAAGCAAAACAAGAAGAACCAACGTTATTTTGAGTTATGAAACCAAGATCAGCATTTGAAAAGAGGGTCGTTGCGACAAACGGCTCTCTCCGCACCATAGGAGAAAAGCATTTTGTTGAAGTGTATAACCGTGCTTGCGAACATGTTGCTTTCCAGAACAAAGAACACACCTTAATCTGTGGTGATTGCGGTGAAGTGATAGAGAACATCAAACCCGATAAGAACGGGCTTGTCAAATGCCCTCACTGTGGCAAGAAACTCAAACCGATGGATAACCGCAAATGGTCATACAGACAGACCTATTATGTCATGGCTATTGACTATTCCAAAGGATTTCAAATATTGCGTTACTATCTGCTCAGCACTTATTTCCGTAAGCGTAAGCCGGTGTATCTCTCTCCCATGGAAGTGTTCCGTGTGTTTATAAATGAAAACGGAAAAAGAGCCGTTTGTGCTAAATTGCGTGCATTCATGACATACCGTGATGAATGGCGGTACGGCAGTGATATAGAGCTGCGACCCGTTAATAATAAACATTGGGAATACACACCTTACGACATACGCGCGTATGCTAATGTGCGTGCGAGGCGGTTGAGCCCAAAAGCAAAACTGGTCGGAATAGATGTGAACGACTTGGATTTTCCTTCTGTCGAAACCATCTGCAAGATTTTCAAAGACAACCGCTTTGAAACAATATGGAAAGCAGGTATGTACGAAATGGCATACCGTCTAAGCGAAAAGGAAATGGATGCGATGTGGCCCGCACTCAAAATCTGTATGCGTAATCACTATATGCCGAGCCATGTGAGCGATTACATTGACTATATCCGGCAACTCATTCAACTGGGCAAAGATATTCGCAATGCCCATTATGCCTGTCCGGACAATTTGGAGGAAGCACATGCCAAGACAAACAATGCTATCCGAAAGATAATGGAAAAGAAACGCTATGAACAAGAAAAGGAACGCATAGCCCAAGCGGAAGAAGAATATGCCAAATGGGTGCTGCCGTTCCTTGCATTGGATGTTAAAAGCCGAAAGTTTAACATCACGGTGTTACCCAATGTTAAGGCATTCTTTGAGGAAGGACAAGCAATGCACCATTGCGTGTATAGCAACCGCTACTACGAAAAGGGAAACACACTTATCCTGTCATGCCGTGACAAGCAGGACAATCGACTGGCAACTATCGAAATCGGTTTGCCCAAGTGCGAAATTCGGCAAGTGCGTGCTAAACATAACCATGTGCCACCGCAATACGATTCAATCGTGCGAGTACTGACAAGACAAAAAAAGCAAATTCAGAAACTATCGAAAATGGTAGTATAGTATTAACCGTTAAAAACAAAAACAATTATGGCAAATTCAATTGGTCAAGTGTTGCAGGATCACCCATTGGTGAACGCTGCAAAAAATCTCATTGATTACAGTGTACAACTCCGTCAGCATGGGGACAAATCCTTCCGCGACAAGATTGTGCGCTTTCAGGAACAAGACGAACTATCCGCTTGGAGAAAAGTCAAAGAGTTATACGATTTGGCAAGTCCGGGTAATAAACACATGCAGATTACGAATATCAAAAGCTGCTTATACCCATTATACTCGTTTGCCAACACATATAGCCAAGATTGGTACTTTGTACTGCATTGGCGAGATAAAGAGCGTTACGCAACATCGGCAACGCAACCGATAGCGCAACCTGTTGTGCAACCGATAATGGCGGCACCTGCACAACACTCGTTTGACGAGACGAAAGATTATCCGTTCTAAGGAGTAAATAAATAGTGGTAAGAAGCGTCAGTGAGGATATAAGACCTTGCTGACGTTTTTTATTTGGTTATTCCGGGATTGTGGTCGGAAGAATCAGTGAAACTGCCTGAGTGAACAAGTTCACGGTCGAACTTGCGATTGATAGCATCTACAGCAGACTGCGCCTTGCGTAGCCGTTGCTTGTGTGGATCTTCAAAGAGGTCCAATTGCATCGTATTGGCATCGACTATCTTATCCAATATCACCCCCAAGCGTTTGATTTCATAGCCGGGACGGTAGATAGTGCGGAACGCTTGCGCTGCCGCTGCTATCAATGTACCACTGTCTGATTCGGGCGAAGCAAACTTGTGCGTCTGCTCATTGGTGTATTGCGGTAAATCCGTGCGGTGGCGGTTGGTCTGCAAAAAGACGGTCAGTTGTTGGCAACAACTATGTTGCTCACGCAGTTTGAATGCAGCAGCACTGGTGTAGCTGCTCAGTTGCTGCAACAGGTAGTCCAAGTCGTGGCTCGTTCGGGTCAGTGTGCGTGTGTGGGCGATAGATTGGCGCTGGTCGTGCTTTTTGAGTTCAATGGCACGAATACCGCGCAACTCCTTCCATGTATTCACTGCCGTGGAGTTGAAGACATTGAGAATATACTCATCCGATTTCTGAATAAAGTCCCAAGCCGTCTTTATATTCGTGCGTTCAAGGTGCTTGCGGAAAGCACGGCCAATGCCCCAAACTTCTTCGATGGGGAGTAACTGAAGGGCTTTCTCACGCTTCTCTTCCGGAAGAATACAAATGCCGTTGTAACCACTATACTGCTTGGCATAGTGTGTGGCTACTTTAGCCAGGGTGTAGGTGGCGGCACTGCCACAACTGACGGGAATGTGTGTCGTGGTTTCTATAAGGTCTTTGACCTGCTTGATGTACTGACGCAATTCATCAGGGTCATCATCAACAGGTATCTCCCCGAAGAACTCATCAACACTATACTGGACAAAATTGAGGACTATCTCCTGTTCCAGAACAATGGACATAATCTGCTCGGAGATACGGCCATATTTCTTATGATCAACCTCGAAGAAAAACACTTCGGTACCGTTCAGCATGTACGGCTCATCCGGTTGGTGTCCTTTGAATGCCTGAAAAATAGGCAGTCCCCGTTTGAGACCTAACTGCTTCGCGGGTTTGTTAAGTGCCAATATGATGCCGCCGTTATTGTCGTTTGATGAACTGACAATAACTGGCTTGTCCGCGAGTTCCGGGTGGTCGGCTATCTCGCAACTGGCAAAATAACTATTACAATCAATATGGACTATCATAAGAGACTGCAAAATTACAAAAAATATGGCACATGGGCAAATTTATTGCATAGAACGCACAATAATTGCCCATATAATTACAACTTCGTGCAAAACGCTGTAAGTGCATTAAATATCTCATATTCAATAATCTATGTATTGTGGATTACACAAATTACAAATTACAACTCATTTTTATTGCTGATTTCAAAAATTCATTGAAAAGAGATTTTATTCCTTTTGAGACCCGAATGAGAGGTTATTATTATACATCTTTTGAGCGATTCGTGTATCTTTGTGAGAAGCATATCGAGTAGTCATTGCCAAATCATGGTGTCCGGCTTGTTTCATTACATCAATGGCAGGAACTCCATTTTCAAGCATAGTGGTAATACCGGAATCCTTCAACGAATAAAGTTGCATTGTTTCGGGGAAATTCAACTCACGCCGCATTTCTAACCACGCTTTCCGATAACTAGCATCGGGGGCAGACATTTTACTGGGGGTTAAATCTTTTCCGCAAATGAAATAATCTTCCGGAAGAATATCTAAGCGTAAATCGTGCATCAAATTCTCAATCTCTGGAGTAATACCAACGATACGGGAACAGTGGTTTTTGGAAACCTCTGGCGGAACAATAATGCAGTGATCCTTCATATGAATATCACGCACACGCAACTCGCGTATCTCCTTTGGGCGGATAAAGCCGCTATATATAAGCATACATACAAGCAGGAAGCCCTTTTGGTCATGCTCTACCAGATAATCTTTTACCTGTTTCAATGCGTTTTCCGGTACCAAATCGCGGCGCTTCTCTTCGTTACGCTGTAATTTGAGTTGGGCAAAAGGATTGTTGGTTATCAACTCTTCCTCGATACCCCAAGAGAAGAACAGACGATGCGATTTGATATAGTTGTTTATAGAACGAGTGGACTTGTCACTGAAATCGCTGTGCTGACGCTTGAACTTCATCATCTCTTCCTCTCTATATGCCATGTATGCCTGCGCGTCAGCCCGTGTGAAATCCTGTGCCGCAATATCTGGCATATTCTCCAGCAAGTACTTTTTGAAGGTATGGGCAAAGTTACTATATGCACGGAAGGTATCCTTACGCACAACTTTCTCCTTTGCCTCAACAAAGCGATCCAACAAATCCACCAACAAAATACCATTGCTTTTCGGTTCCGTCGGTGTAGCACAAACAGCAGGAACTATCTCCACCTCGGCAGACTTCTCTTGCTCATTGGAAATCTCTTGCATTGGTTTGGCCAATGATTCCTGCGGGATAACAGCCGACTGAGTATATTGGGCAACAATAACTTTCAACAACTTGACTTCCCTTTGCAGTTCCATAATGGTGGTATGATATACCTGCTGAGCACTCGTTGCCGTTGGGTCAAATGCAGTAGGTGCATTGGTCATAGGAGTGGTGAGCATTGTGGACGGAACCAGTACCTGAGATGTAGCACCTGCTTGAACACCATCAGAATGCTGGTCGGGTGTCCAACCTTGGCTCAAACTCATATTTAGTTCCAACACAAGCGTATTGGCATACTCATAGAACTCCGACATCTTACGATAGCGGCGCTTTACAATGTTAAGACGAATACGATAACGCGAAAGTCTTTGTGTTTTAGAGGTACGCGCGTAATACTCAATGTACCAACCTAAAGAAGGATTGGGGCAAAACTTTAATACCGCAGGGTAGAAATTTACATACGATTGTAAACTTGGTGCACTCCCAAAAGTGGGGACATTTTCACTCCGATGAAGGGGAGTTGAAGGAATTTTGAAAACTGACATTTTTTTTATGGTTTTGCGTCAGTTTTTTTCGCACAATCATAAAAAATATGGATGTTGAAGTGTTCTATTATTGGTCTAAAACTGTTCTGTTTTGCCAATATCTAAAGCAAAATGCTTCAACTCCTATCTGGAATTAAAGCATTTTTGCTCGTTTTTTAAGCGGTTATCCATTGATAACCAAAACTTTAAGCGGTGCGGACGAGACTCGAACTCGCGACCTACGGCGTGACAGGCCGGTATTCTAACCAACTGAACTACCGCACCTTTCGTCGGAAGAAACTTCGCTAAAAGAATTCGTCTGACGAATTAAAGCGCTCGGTTCTTCCTCCTCTCCTCATCGGTGTTACCACCTCTTCGGGTGGTGTGATTTTTAATAGATCAATGCTTTCTTTTCGAAAGCGAGTGCAAAGGTACTGCTTTTTTTTGAATTGACCAAATATTTTCGCAAAAAAATGCAAAAAAATGATAGTTTTCTTATTTTCTCCTGCAGATTTCGCAGATTTGGCTGACTAATTAATGTCAATGTCCTCGTTATTCCCCCTTTTTCCAGCGGGCGGGAAGGAGGCGATAGGGGTAGCGTTGCTGCATGTGCGCTGCGTTGGGGCAGTTGCAATGATGGATGCGGATACCCTTGGTAACGGATATGAAGCCAAAGATGGGATCGCCGGGCTTGGGCTGGCAGCACGGCGCTAGACGGATATCTACGTTCTGGATATGTATATCCACTTCAATCGCCTGCTGCGCACTTTCCGGCTTAATGGCCGCTGCGCTGTCGCTATGCTTAGGCAGAGGCGCAGCTATCGTGTCATCCAAGTGCTCAAACACATCCTTGAGATGCCCTATGTCCTCTTTATTCAGCGCCAACGCCTCGTACATCTGACTAACGGCCTTGTAACCTAACTTAGTTGCTAATCGCGATATATCACCTTCGGTGTATTCCAATTTCCAGTTCTTGAACTTACGTTCAATGATCTCGCGACCGGCATTGGCATTATGGAACTCAATCTCCTTGAGCGTCTGACGGATCTTATTCTTGGCCTTGGTGGACACCACTTCATTGATCCAACCGAGCGTAGGATGTTGGTTAGGCGATGTCATCACCTCGATGCGGTCACCATTGGTCAGTTTATGCCGTATTCCTACGTTCTGACCATTGATGCGACCACCGGTGCAGTGATTACCCACCTCACTATGGATAGAGTAGGCAAAGTCCAATAACGATGCTCCCGCCGGTAACTTACGCAGGTCACCCGTAGGAGTGAACACAAACACCGACTCCCGCTGCGACACTATATTAGCATCATGGATGCCCTTGTATGCCCAGTGCGCCGCCACACCTTTCTCTGCCACTTCGTCCATCCGCCGCGTACGGATCTGCACTTCCACCCATTTATCCTCCGGACCCATCACTGTCGTATGCAGCGACTCATAGCCGTTCTCCTTGGGCACTGTCAACCAATCGCGCAATCGCTTAGGATTGGGCGTAAAGATGTCCGTGATGATGGAATACACCTGCCAGCAGTCCGCTTTTTCCCGTTCCGGAGCGCTATCCAATATGATTCGGATGGCAAACAGGTCGTATATACCGTCCACATCGCAATGCTGCGCTTGCATCTTATGATAGATCGAGTGGATGGACTTAGGACGGCCCTTGATAGTGAAGACAAAGCCTTCGGCCTCCAGCCGCTGCTGCAGCGGCGTGATGAACCGCTCGATGTACGAATCGCGTTCACTCTTCTTGGCATTCAGTTCTGCAGCAATATGCTTATACGCCGTGTAATCCAGAAACTTAAGCGCCAGGTCCTCCAGTTCGGTTTTGATCTGATATAATCCCAACCGATGCGCCATGGGAGCATGCAACGTCTGCGTCTCCTGAGCTATATGCCGACGATGTTCACTATCGCCATCCTTATCCAATGCACGCATCAGATTAAGACGGTCGTTCAGCAGATTGATGATGACTTGATTATCTTCCATATTCACTTGGTCATTGATTCATGAATGAGCATCTGACAATGCTTACACTCAAACTCAACCTCAAGAACCGTGCCATTAGATAGACGCAAGTAACGCGGCTCCTTATCCTTGGGATAAGGATTGGTCTTACGGCAATGCCCTAACTCATAGAGCAAGCAGTAACGGCAGGTCATTAACGGCGCTGATGCCGGTCGAGTACGGAACGTCTCCATTGGTTAAGTTGACTAATCGGTATAAAATAGGGTTGAGTATGTATCTTCACTTGGCGTGGCGCATAGATCGTGTCACCCAGTTTAGTTAATTGCGTGCGAATGGTCTGCATAGCCCGCTCGGGATTAGTGGCCGGCTGATGCGGCGCCTCAAACGTAGCGGAGTATTCACCAATCGTGAGTCGAAATCCTTCCGGCACCTCTTCAAACGTTATATCCACCGGTATGCGACGCTCGGCATGCAAACTGCGTTGGAACACGATATCGTAGTTGCGATACAGCGGCTGATTATCCATCGCGATGGGTTTATTCGTTACTATACGATTATCCCGAATGGCATTGACATAGCATCCTTGATCCCCCACGCATATACCATCTCCGGGATGCAGTTGATGGATATCCGTGATACTTTCTCCGGTGGACTTAGGTGTATCCCAGTTCGCCATGGGACGGGTGCGACCATGCAGGAAATAGTCCGTTGCACCACGATGGAACGTCTTAGCCGGATCAGGAGTGAAGCCGTAACGGATAGATGAGGTGACACCTGCGATAGCATCTAATCGCTGACGGTAAAAAGCCGTTATATTGGTTACATAATCGGCATCCTTGAGTCGTCCCTCTATCTTAAAGGTAGTTACTCCGGCATCGATCATTTCCTGCAGGTACATGGACCGATCCAGGTCCTGGAGCGAGAGTAAGTAACGCTGATGGATAGGTTGACCCTTATCGTCTATTACTTCGCGCATACTGCTATCCAGCAGGTCGTATCGCATTCGACACATCTGTGCGCAGCATCCTCGGTTGGCACTGCGGTTCATCAGCACCTCACTCATATAGCATCGGCCGGAATAACTCACGCATAACGCTCCATGCACAAAAGCCTCTAATTCGATTGTATCTCCTACGGCTTCGTGGATGGCCCTAATCTCGTCTATACTCAATTCGCGCGCCAGCACGACCCGCTTAAAGCCCATGTCGCGCAATCGTAGCACCTGCTCCGGAGTGCGGTTGTCGCACTGGGTGGAGGCATGCAAACGAATAGGAGGTAGGTCGTAGTTGAGCAGCGATAAGTCCTGGATAATCAGTGCATCCACGCCCATCTGATGTAACTCATGCATCATGGCTACCGCCTCGCTTTTCTCGGCATCGGTGAGCAGCGTATTGATTGTCACTAGCACCTGCACTCCATACCGATGGGCTTCGGTCACTAATGCCGCTATATCGTTCATACTATTGCTCGCCGCCTGCCGCGCACCGAACTGCGGGGCACCAATATAGATGGCGTCCGCACCGGCTTGTATGGCTGCTCGCCCTACGTCCAAGTTCTTGGCAGGAGATAGTAATGTGAGGCTCTTCATCGCAATTGCGTGGATAGTTTATATAGCACGATACCGGCTGTGACGGAAACGTTAAGCGAATGTTTAGTGCCGTACTGGCTGATCTCAATCGCTCCATCGGCAGCATCTACTACGTCCTGCTGCACTCCAAACACTTCGTGCCCCAGGATGACTGCCGTCGGTCCGGACACCTGAATCGTATCAAAGTCGATGCTGTTATGCGTTTGTTCGATGGCATACACCGTATAACCGTCTTCATGCAGCTGCTGAACGGCATCTAAGGTGTTATCAAAATAGCGGAATGGCACCGTCTGTTCGGCGCCTAAGGCCGTCTTATGAATCTCCGCGTTAGGTGGGCAGCAGCATATGCCGCATAGATAGACGGCTTGCAGCCGAAAAGCATCGGCCGTACGAAAGACGGCTCCTACGTTATGCTGACTGCGTATATTATCCAAAACCACGATGAGTGGCACTTTATCTGCAGCGCGGAACTGATCAGCATCCATGCGATGCATCTCCGGTATCGTTAGTTTAGTGCGGTTCATAATCCTTCAGGTAAGTTCATCGTTATGATTCGTTGGTGATGGTCAATGCCGGTAATCAGGTCCTCATGCAAAGGCACCAGCCGTCCGTCCGACAATTGCGCCAGCACATTGGCAGTGGAGTCATCTACCTGCTCAATCACAGCCTCCCCAATGCGGTAACCCACTATATCCTGCCAACTCAAGATAGTCTGCTCCTCCGTATTCGCCACATCGCTGCGCAACATACTCACTTCGCATCCCACTAATGCCAAAGCTTGCTCTTCGGTAGTGATGCCCTTGAGGGTAAAGAGCAGATCCTGACCCTTCACGCGCCAGTCGATGACGCGGAAAGGCACGGGGATAGCGTTAATACGCAGGATGACGAAGGTGGCTTCGGCATCATCCCAGTATTCATTGATCGTGCGGCACTGCAGTTCACCTTGCTTACCATGCGTACGCACCATCGTACCAATGGCGATTATATCGTGGTCGTTAATCATCAGTTGCGAATATGTACAATACCATAACTATAGTTCGTGCCGTATGGTTTGAGTATATCTTTACATATACCTTTGGTAGGCATACCATATTGCGTAATGAGTGTGAACTCTTCGCCGCAGATGGGGCAAGTGGCTACTGAACCATTATTGGGCACCTCCACCGGTTGCCGGGGACTGAGGCACTTAGGACAGCACATATCAGCAGCGCAGTAATGACCTTCTACATCTATCCATACCACGACACCGCCATAGCCCAGACGGTCTCGTTCATACACGATTGAACCATAACGAGGGAAGGATAAGGATTGGCATGGCGATTCCGGTACAAACCCCGGGTACTCTCGTGCGATATCTATATCCAGATACACTGCTGCCTGGGGCACCGGACTTTGGATGTTAGCGTCCTTGCAGGCAGTGAGAAGGACCGCCAATAGCAGTAATATGATAGGTTGAAGTCGCATCAGTTAATGGCATGGAGTGTAACATCAAAAATCAGCGTGGAGTAGGGCGGGATATAAGTTTCCATGCCCCGAGTGCCCTGACCCCCATCGCCGTAACCTAATGAGGACGGGATATAAAGGATATAATGACTATCTACACTCATCTTCTTGAGCCCTTCCGAGAACCCTGCAATCAACTGCGCCACGTTGTAGGTCACGTTATTGGCTTGTTCGAATTTCTGTCCCGATTGGAGACCGGAGATCAGGTATGCCGAATAGGAGATGGTCACCGTCTTGATATCATCGGGATGACGACCATCGTCCGTTCCCGGAAAAATAACTTTATACTGCAATCCGGTAGGCGTCACTTGCACACCTTCATTGGATAAGTTCTTAGCCATCCATGCTTCATTCTCGGCTTTCCAATCTAACCAACTGTCTTTCTTGCACGAAGGCAAGAGTAAGAGCATTGCCACAAATAAGAATACGTATTTTTTCATAATCGTTCTATTTTCTATTTAGCCAACCATGGTGTGGGGTTCAGCAGGGTGCGGTCCTGGTAAATCTGGAAGAATAACTCGGTCTTGTTATCGTCGTTACTGTCCGTCAATATACGTCCTAAAGCCTGCTTAGGTTGCACCTTATCGCCCTGCTTAACATATAGTTTATCTAAGTTACTATATACAGTGCGGTAATTACCATGCTGCACAATCACTGCAAAGGTGCTACCCAATACCAGGCATGCCGATACTTCGCCTTCGTACACCGCCCGGGCAGATGAACCGGATTGCGTTTGCAGGTAGATACCTTTGTTATTAATCGTTATATCCGGATAGATAGGATGGGCGTGCGTACCAAAGGTGCCGGATATGAAGCCTTTCTCTATCGGCCAAGGCAGCAGTCCTTTGTTCTTCTCAAATCCTCCGGCTATGAGTTGTTGTTCCTTGGTGAGTGTAGTGGTGGAGGCTTGTTTACGAATCATCTCATCTATCTTGCGGTTGATTTCCTCTGCCCGCTTCTGCTGTTTCTTGAGTTGTGCCGTCAGGTCCTTCTCTTTCTTCTTTAGTTCACTTAACATCTGCTGTTGCTTGCGTTCCGTTCGTGTCAAGTTATCATGCTCCCGCTTCTGTGTATTCAGTGCCTGGGTGCGTGTTTGACGACGTTCGGTCAGCAGATTATTCTGGATATCAATATCGGTCTGCACTTGCTGAATCTTAGCCACTTGGTTCTTACGATACTGCTGGAACTGTTGCATATACCGTATGCGGCGTATGAGTTGCTGGAAGTTATCTGCCGAAAAGAGGAACATGAGTGGCGAAGCCTGCATATCGGCATAGTGAGTAGCCCTAACTAACTGCGCGTAATCCTGCTGCAACTGTCCCAACTCGTCTTGCAGCTCAGTGCGGCGTGTGGTGAGGTCCTTGATATCGCGATTGAGCACATTAATCTCCGAATTGATATTGGAGATTAGTCGCTTGCGGTCCTTGATGTCTTTATTGAGCAGATTGAGTTTATTGGCCGTTGCTTTTTCGTTCTGCTTTGTCTCTCCTAACATCTTATCCGTCTGCTGTATCTGCTGCTGCAGTTTCTTCTGCTCTTGCTGCAGATCCTTCACCGTCTGCGCTTGTAATCCCACGCAGCAGATGATGACTATGATGGTTAACCAATGTTTCATTGCATAATGATATTATAGTGCCGTTGTATGTCCGTCTTATCGGCGTCGGCAGGCAGGTGCTGCATGGCTTGACGGATATATAGTTTAGCCAGTTCTTTTTGTCCGGACAGGTACATAATCCACGCGTATGTATCCAGGTAGGCAGGATTGGTGGGTTCGATATGTAAAGCGCGTATGCTCATGCTCTCGGCTTTCTTGAGGTCTCCTCCGTGGCATGCTAACATATAGGCATAGTCATTCAGTGCCAACGCATTATGTGGGTCCAGTCGCAATACGGTCAGGTACGCTTGCTCTTGTTGCGCGAACGGCTTATGCGTAATCTCATACAGATGCATCCGATAGAGTTGGAACTGCAAGTTAGTTGAATCCTCCTGCAAATACTCCTCAATGGCCTGAATGGCCCGTTTGGGATCGTTGGCCATAACGTAGATACGATAGCGATTGATGGCGCTATACGGACCGTATCCTTCGATGCAATCCATGCTATCCTGCGCCCGAATGGCTTTTTTATACTTACCAATCCCGGTGTAAGCATCCCTTAGTCGATCCCATAGTTCGATATCGTTCGTTAAGGTCTTAGTGGTCTGTTCCATCACCTTAATAGCCTGCTTGCGATGTTTCTTATCGCCCATGTTGTATAGCGACACGGCATAGTCGGCCCAGCAGTCATTAGGCGCCTGCTCCCATGCTACGCGATAGAAAGGCAGTGCACGGTCCGGCATGTTGCAGCCGCGGTAGGCATGACCCATATAGCGATTCACGATGGGATCGGTAGGGTTGAGGTCGTGGCAGAACTCAAACAAAGGAATAGACGCAGCATAGTCTTGCTGCTGCCATAACTGCTCTGCTTCGTAAAAGTAGTACAGAAACCGTTGCTGCGCTTCTTCCGTCATAGCCAGTGCTCTAAGCGACCAGCCCATGACGATGATGAGTATGTATATCTTAATGCGTGCCACTATGTCCAAAACCTCCGGCACCACGGTTCGTGGCACTTAATTCGGTGACTTCCACTAACTGAGGTTGCTCATGACGAGCAATCACCATTTGACATATCCGTTCCCCGGGTTCAATCGTTTGGGGTTCATTACTGAGGTTAATGAGAATGACTCCTATCTCGCCGCGATAATCGGCATCTATGGTGCCCGGCGTATTGAGCACTGTCAGTCCGCGCTTAAGCGCCAAACCGCTGCGGGGACGGATCTGCGCCTCGTAACCCTGGGGCAATTCGATAAACAGTCCCGTAGGAAGGAGCCGACGCTCAAGGGGTTGTAACGTAACGGGTGCTGTTATATTACAGCGTATATCCATTCCTGCCGCCATTGCTGATTCGTACTGCGGCAATGGGTTGGAACTACGATTGATAATACGTACTTGCATAGATTAGAAACGTTTTTCAGCCAATACTTTCAGTCCATCCTCCACAATGCGTATATGCAGTTCACGAGGCATTTGCACCGGATCACCATCTATATGCATAGGTCCTTCGGATTCACGAATGACCGTCACTTCCTTAGCTGTTACGGTATGCATGAATAGGTCGTGGTCAATCAGTTTACTGAATAGACCAAACGCCAGTCCCGGAGCCGCCAAGAGCGGGAATTTACTGAGTAAAGCTATATCCATCTTACCATCCTGTATACTTGCTTTAGGTGCAATAAACGCATCATTGCCCCATTGGTTAGCATTCGCAAAAGTTACTAAGAACGCCTGCATGGATATATCTACGCCATCGCCCTGGATGAGGTAGGTCTCTGGTCGATAGGAGAACAGGTCCTTAAAGATATGCTGCAGATATGTCTTCAATCCTCTTGATCCTGATGCCGCAAAGTGATCCGCTATCAATGCATCAAAACCCATGCCACAGGTGCAGAAGAAAGGTTTATCATTGAGCATTCCATAATCCACCGAGATAGCTTCGGAATGGTTGATGAGGTCTATTGCACGGCTGATACGCATCGATATACCTAAGTGACGCGCAAAACCATTGCCGCTGCCTACAGGTATGATACCCAAGGCTGTATTGGTATTGCGTAAGCCGTTGGCTACTTCATTCACCGTACCGTCGCCACCTACAGCCACCACGGCCTCAAAACCCATGACAGCGAACTGATGCGCTAATTCGGTAGCATGACCGGCGTATTCGGTAAACACGATATTTTCCAACCATTGACTATGGTCCAACTCCTTCTCAATCTGTTTTGGCAACTTACGCTTGTTAACCGTACCCGAGATAGGATTGATGATAAATGCGATATTTTTCATAATATACTAATTTTTGCGTGCAAAGATACAAAAAATTTTGCATATATGCAAATTTTTATTCTATTTTCTTGCGTATTCCAAAAATTCTTTGTAATTTTGCATCGGAAAAGGGAAATGCAAGGTCATTTCTGCTGCCGAAACATTCATTTTATAAATTTATTGAGATGGAAAATCGTAGTTTTGAAGACAAGAAGGAGCCCGAGATTGTTTATTCCCATTCTGTGAAGGCCGGTAAGCGTATTTATTACTTAGATGTAAAGAAAGCGCGCAATGAGGATTTGTATCTGTGTATAACAGAAAGTAAGAAAAAACAGGGTTTGGAGGATGAAATGCCTCAGTTTGAGAAGCATAAGGTCTTCTTGTATCGTGAGGACTTTGATCACTTCAAAGAAGCTTTGCAAGATGTGATTGGCTTTGTAGAGGGTAAGTTAGGTAAGATGGAGGCTCGTCCCGAGTGGACTCCGGAGGCCAACAGAGAAGAGGCTACGCAGGAGACTGCGGAGTCGGAACCGAAGAAGAAAAGTCTATTTGGATTTATTAAGAAAGACTAATGTTATCTATGATAACTTGTGCAACTGCCTCCTTCGAGAGAAGGGGGTAGTCTTTTTGTGTACCATCGCGGAAGAGAAGGGTTACTTTATTGGTGTCGTATCCGAATCCTGCACCGGTGTCTCGCAATGAATTCAGCACAATCATGTCCATGTTTTTCTTGTCCATCTTATGCTGAGCATTCTCCACTTCATGGTCCGTTTCCAAAGCAAAACCGATGACCTGCTGATGGGGCTGTTTGATTTGCCCTAACGTAGCGGCTATGTCGGGATTCTCAATGAGTTCCAAACTCATCGTGGTAGAATGAGGTTGTTTCTTAATTTTGTGCTCTTGTTCGATGACAGGTCGATAATCGGCTACAGCGGCGGCTAATATGGCTATATCGGCTTGCTGAAAGGCTTCTACCGCTTGTTCGCACATCTGTCGAGCGGACATCTGACCCATGATAAGGGTCACTTGTGCACCGCGACGAATACATTCTTGCGCGATAGCGCGACCCATCTTGCCGGTGGAGAAATTACTGATGTACCTGACCGGATCCAGTTTTTCTATCGTTGGACCGGCTGTGATGACAATGCGCTTGCCTGTTAAAGTCTTGGGTGTTAGTACACCATGAATAGCCTCAAAGATAGCTTCCGGTTCCTGCATCCGTCCCTTACCTGTTGTACCGCAGGCTAATGGACCTTCGGCGCAGTCGAGTAGGGTGATATTCTGCCATTGCGACAAGGTGCGTAACGCCTGCTGAGTAGCCGGACTGTCGTACATCTTATCATTCATTGCCGGAGCTATTAGTACGGGTTTACGCATGGCGGCTAACGTAGTGGTGAGTGCATCATCGGCTATGCCGGCGGCCATCTTACATAGCACATTAGCTGTAGCCGGAGCCACCACCATCATATCTGCCCATTCGGGCAACGAGATATGTTCAGTAGCATGCGCATTAACCGATGCAAACACATCACTATAGACGGTATGTCCACTGAGTGTGCGTAAGGTGGTGTCGGTCACGAATTGAAGGGCATTACGGGTAGTAGTTACCCGCACATCAGCGCCTGCTTTCACAAGCAGGCGTATCAGTTCAGGTATCTTATAGGCAGCGATGCCGCCACTTATTCCTACCAGTATATGTTTACCTTCTAACACGGCGATTATTTAAGTTGATCGTCCTTGGAACCAACCTTGTACATCAGGGCATCGTCGATGAACTCTTGCGTTGCAATCAACGTGGATTTAGGGATGCGCTCGTAACTGCGAGAGATCTCAATCTGTTCTTTGTTCTCAAAAGTCTCGTCAATCGTGTCTTGGGGAATAGAGAATTCCGATAACTTAGCATCCAACTCGCGTTTGAGCGATTGACTAATCTGGTTGGCACGTTTGGAAATAATAGCTACTGTTTCGTATACATTACCTACTTTCTGGGTCAGTTGATTCATGTCACGTGTAGCCGTGTTCTTAGGTGCTTTAGTTTTTTTGTAATCCATTTTTGTTTATTTTTTATGTTTCTGTATGTCTTTATAATAACGCTCTGCTTGCGCCATATGTTTACTATTGGGATATTCGGTCTTGAAACTGAAGAACTCATCCTCTGCTTCCTGCGTACGTTCTGCCATCTTAGAGTCCACCGAATTAACCATCTGTTGGTACTTACTAATAAAGATAATCCAACTCAGATCCTCCTGATAACTATTGCTCGGATAGTTCTTCAGCGCGTTTTTGGCCACTATCTCGGCACTGAGGTAGTTATTGCCCAGGTACGTACCTAAGTTGTAATATAGTTTGGCACTAAGGAACTCCTTGTACGCCAATTTATCATACATCTCATTCAGCTCCTTATAGGCCTGCTCGCTGTATGGACTTTCCGGATATAGTTCAATGAACTGCGTGAGATAATCAATGGATTTGCGGGTTATCTCTTGGTCCAACCTGGCATCCGGCGAGTCTAAGTAGTAGCAATGTCCCACTTGGAATTGCGCCTCGGTGATGTACTGTCCCTTAGGATAGTTGCGTATATACGCATCGTAATAGTCGGCAGCCGAACTGTAGTTCTTCTGCCCCATATAGCTGCGCGATAGATAGATGAGCACATCCTGGGCGCGATCGGTGCCCTTGAAATAGGCGGCTACATCATCTAATAGCGTTTGACTCTTGACATATTGTTTATCGTTGAAATACTCCAAAGCCATCTGGAACTTATAATCCGGATCTTTGGACTTCAGTATCTGCTGGTAGGGACCGCAACCGACGAGCAGCAGCGGTAATAGCGTGACTATGAAGTATTTACGAAGCGTCATATCTTATTCTTCAGCGTCTTTGCCGGTTAATAACTTAACCCAGTTATTGGAGGTCTTTACAATCAGTTCGCCTTCCATATCCGTCAGGATGAAGTAGAATCCTACTTCGCGCATTTGACTAATCATCACGGCTGCAGCATATTCGCCCATTACCATGCAGGTGGTAGCCAAAGCATCGGCCAAAACGCAGTTAGGAGCGATGACCGTAGCGGACAGCAGTTTATGATGTACAGGATAACCGGTACGAGGATCAATGGTATGCGAGCGGCGTACACCGTCCTCAAAATAGTAATTGCGATAGTTACCGGAGGTAGCCATACAGATGTCCGTGGTGTTGATGATGTCTTGCAACATATTGGTCTTGCCGGTCGTATCATCAATAGGTTTCGTAATGCCGATAGCCCATTTCTCACCCTTGCTGTTCTTACCACGAGCTACTACCTCGCCACCTATGTCTACCAAGAAATTCTTGCAACCATTTTCAGTTAATAAGTCAGCAATCACGTCGCAAGCATAACCTTTAGCCAATGCACTGAAGTCCATCATCGTACGAGAATCGGATTTGAGAATATGATGGTCCTCGGTGAGCGTCAGACTCTTGTAATCCACGAATTCCAACAGACTATCCAATAACTCCTTGGTGATGTTCTCTTTGTTCTTGAAACCAAATCCCCAAGCGTTTACCAATGGAGCAACGGTGATATCAAAAGCACCTTGACTCATATCACTCACATAAACAGCGGCCTTGTAGGCTTCTTCAATGTACGAATTGGTCTCTACATCCTCGTTGCGGTTGATGCGAGCAATGATGGAGTTCTGATTGTACATACTGAGCGAAGCGTCAAACTCCTTAAGACACTCTTTGATGGCAGGCTCCAAATCGGAACTGCTCTTATATTGGATGTTGTAGTACGTACCAAAGACCGAACCTTGGTTTTGATAAAACTTCTTACATCCTGTCATGCTGATTGCCATCAGGGCAACTAATAAGTAATTGATGTGTTTCATACGTGTAGTGTTTTTTTAGGTTAATAATAAAGGTTAATATAGTTGTTTAGAACCAAATTCCTAATCCGATTGCACCATTCAGCGGCTGTGCGCATAGTTTCTCGTCACCGGCTGCGTGGGCATATACTTTGTTGGCTTCCAAGGACGGATTGAGACTTCCCTGACCAAACAAGCAAAGACTGCAAGCATCAAATTCCCATTCTTTTTCTAAGCGAAGAGACAGGTTGACAACCTGGAATCCCTCGTTGCAGTAGAATGCGCTGGTCCAAGGTGACATACCGATGGCTCCGCTAAGGGTCATTCCTACGCTTTCAAACGTGTGGTCGTAACCAATCTCCAAGTAAGACGAGTAAGCGCGTTTCTCATTGCCTTCCTCATCGTAATTAAAATCATCTCCGGCCACGATGGTGTTCCAACTGATATGCAAAGGTACTCCCAGCAGGTCGTCAAAGTTGTAACCTACGGTGATTTCGGTTTGGTAATTATCCTTAGCCTCCGGCACGAAGTACTGATAGTGCGTCAAACCTACGTTCGCTCCGAAGAAAGTGAAGTTAGCCATAATATCTAATTCCGGAAGGAAATACGTATTGGGATTTCCATCCTCTGTTTCCTCCAAGCCTTTTTGGAACTTCCAGTCCGTAGCACCTAATGATGCCCATGCTCCTACGCGGAGGCTGGTGTGCTGACCGTCATAACCGACCTCAACGTCCGGCTGAAAACTCAAACCACCGTTGTACTGACCGCGCCATAAGTATGCACTAACGATCTCTGCACCGGCATCGTATGCAAAAGTTACTCGAGGTTCAGTCACCTCTTCCTGAGCCATCACCGCCATTGTGGCTAAACTCATCACTAATAGAAAAATCTTCTTCATTTTATTGGTGTGCTCTAAGCACCGTTCTATTTATTTAAACTTTGCTATCCATCCTACGTTCCACAGCACCTGTCGACCGCCGTTCACGGATTGATAGGTGCTGTTCTTCTGCAGGCTCTCGCTCACGTCATACGGATTGATCATCATCTGAGCAAAGACATTCATATCGCAGTGTTGACTCACCTGCCACGTGCGGCTCAGTTTAGCCGATACATTCACCACGGCAAAGTCGGTTTGGTAGTTGGTATAGATGCTCTTGTTAGGCGTCATGCCTAATCGGGCCTCAAGCATCAGTTGCCATGGCAGCGAGAAGTCATAACCTAACTCAATATACGTGGAGTAAGCCCGTTTGCGGGTGCCATTATCGTCATATCCGTCCCTTCCCCACGTACGAGTAGCAATCAGGATACTGAGTGGCAACCTATCCGATACACGGTAACTAATGTCCCATTCTTGCGTTATTCCTCCTTTCTCAGGATTGGAGAAATCAAAGAACCGACTATTACCACCATTAATGTAGGTGGTCTTGTCGCCATTGTTATAGGTGTCAAAGTAGTACATGTGTATATACCTCACATTCAGTCCCCATCTACTAAATCCAATCGTTAGGTCCACCTCCGGATTGAAGCCTTTAACCCGAGCATTAGCAGGGTTGTGTTTGAAGGTCCAATCATACGAACCGATATTCCACCACATATCTAAGTATAAGCCTCCATATCCCACTTGTGCTGAGGGTTGCAGCGCCAAGCCGCCTACATACACACCACGCCATAGATAATTGGCCACCACTTTAACTTGTGCATCCCACGTGAATCCTACATGTTTGGGATAATCATCCAGCCACTTCTTCTTAGCCGGCACGGTGTCCTGTGCGTAGGCGCATGCGCCCGCTAATAGACATAGGAAAAGCGCCATCGTTCGTATGGCGTTCCTTCCTAAACGTGTGTATGAATGTTGCTTACAAACCATTATTCTTTTCCCAGGCAAGGCG
Source organism: Paludibacteraceae bacterium (assembly GCA_024399955.1). Taxonomy (GTDB): domain Bacteria; phylum Bacteroidota; class Bacteroidia; order Bacteroidales; family Paludibacteraceae; genus Colicola. The sequence goes on from JAKSNH010000001.1 coordinate 97,895, forward strand.
CAAGGCTACTTCCAGGATGCGAGTGTTATCCAATGTGACGATACCGCCATCAGGACCCGGCTCCAAGTGGTAACCGCTGTCACCACTGGCTGTGCCACTAAAGAAGTCTCTAACATCATCGGCTGCTATACCTAATTCCTCGGCAATGACAGCCGAACTTCCGTGTGGGAGACTATCCTTCACCTCCCGTAAGCGATTAAATGTTGTACGTATCATATATACTGTTTTCAAATTTTGGTGCAAAGTTACAAAAAAAAATGCATACATGCAAATAAATTTTCATAAAATTAGTATTTTTTTTGTGTATATCCTAAATATTTTATACCTTTGCAGTCGAAATGGCTAAAATAGGCATATATGGAGGCAGTTTCAATCCCGTGCATTTTGGTCACGTCGGGTTGGCTAAATGGGTGGTGGAACATACTGATTTAGATGAAGTATGGCTGCTGGTTAGTCCGAATAATCCATTGAAGGCTCAATCACAATTGGCTGATGAACAGCAGCGGTTAGCGGACGTTAAACAGGCTATTCGGGATATCCCGGGACTGCACGCTTCGGACTTTGAATTCAGTTTGCCTCGACCGTCCTATACGGCCAATACACTGCGTGCATTGACCCAAGCCTATCCTCAACATCAATTCAGTCTCATTATCGGCGAAGATAACTGGCAAATCTTTGACCGGTGGAAAGAGTGGCAGTTCATACAAGAGCATTTCCCTATCTTCGTGTACCCTCGGAACTTAGGGCACTCCAAGTGCTTAGAGCACACCAATAAAGAGCATGTCATCTATCTTAAGCAGGCTCCGTATTTTGATATATCCAGTACAGAGATAAGGAATAGACGAGGGCGATAACGTTGACGAGGACTAATAACTAATATGAGCGACCTTTCGGCCGCTCATATGATTTTAGTTCTTTGCATAGTGTCGGTAGAACTCCGTCACGGCTACGATACCTTTCTCCCATACCTCTAAGTCCATGGACTCGTTAGGCGAATGGATGGCATTGGCCTCTAAACCAAAGCCCATCAGGATAGTCTTGACGCCTAAAATCTGTTCAAAGGACGATATGATAGGTATACTGCCGCCGCGGCGTGCCGCCAAGGGACGTTTGCCGAAGGCTATCTCAAAGCCTTTTTCGGCAGCTTGGTAGGCAGGAATATCAATAGGGCAGACATAGCCTTGTCCGCCATGCATCGGAGTGACCTGCACACGTACTCCCTTCGGAGCAATGGATTGGATATAATCTACAAAAGAACGTGATATGTCTTCGTGATCCTGATTGGCTACCAATCGACAACTGACCTTGGCGTAAGCCTTAGATGGCAAAACCGTCTTGCTGCCTTCACCGGTGTAACCTCCCCACATACCGCATATATCGAAACTCGGACGGCATGAATTGCGCTCCAAAGTGCTATAACCTACCTCTCCAAAGACATCATCTATATCAATGGCTTGCTTATAAGCCTCGTCCGAGAATGGGATTTGAGCAATCATATCGCGTTCAGCCTGAGGAATAGGCAGTACCCGGTCATAGAAATGCGGAATAGTGATGCGTCCGTTCTCGTCCACTACCTTAGCTAACATCTCGCAAAGGGCATTAAGTGGATTCTTGACGGCTCCGCCAAAGTGCCCGGAATGTAGGTCCCGATTGGCTCCGGTCACCTCAATCTGCCAGTAGGCTAATCCGCGAAGTCCGGTGGTTAGGGATGGTGTGTCCTTACCTATCATCGATGTGTCACTAACCAATATGATATCGCTCTTGAGCAACTCGCGATGCTCACTGATGAATGCTTCTAATGACGGCGAACCAATCTCTTCTTCGCCCTCAAAGATGAACTTAACGCGGCAGTTCATCAGCCCTTCATGCACCATGTATTCAAAGGCCTTAGCCTGAATCATAGCCTGACCTTTATCATCGTCCGCGCCGCGCGCGTATAAACGACCGTCACGCACTTCCGGCTCCCATGGATTACTCTGCCATAACTCCAACGGTTCGGCAGGCATCACATCGTAATGGGCATAAACGAGCACTGTCTTGGTGGCGGAGGATAAGGTAGCAGGCGTGTACTCGGCATACACAAATGGATTGCCCTGAGATGGCATCACTTCTGCATGCTGGCAGCCGGAGGCCAATAGCAGTTCGCACCAACGATTGGCGCATCGCAGCATATCGTCTTTATGCTCAGGCTGACAACTGACACTGGGAATGCGAATCAGGCTCGCCCATTCGTCTATAAAACGAGATCGATGAACTTGAATATAATCTAAAATGTTCATGATAGTAACTTTTCGGCGACAAAATTACTGAAAATATCTGAACTATGCAAATTTTTTGCAGATTTATTTGCGAGATTAAAAAAAAAGCAGTACCTTCGGCAAGCTGCCGTCAACTGCGTTGGCTCCCCCGAATGGTAGTCCTCGTCCTTATTAAAATGCGCAAATAAAGAGCAAAAGGGTAGAGACCCTATATTGTCTATTTTGCGACAGTCTATTGTGAGTAAACTCCCATATCCGATCTCAAAACATACAATGATAAGATAAAAATCTTATTTTTTGCTCTTAAAATTTGCGCATTCCAAATTTTTGTTGTATATTTGCAGTCGATTTCGGAAAGTTGTCTGAGTGGTCGAAAGAGCCACACTCGAAATGTGGTGTACGCATTACGTCGTACCGGGGGTTCGAATCCCTCACTTTCCGCAAAAAAGTAAGTTAGGGAACCAGTTTGGGCTCCCTAACTTGCTTTTTGAGAAGGCGAGGGCCTTCTCAACCCCCGTTCGGTGGGTTCTTATCTCGCTTTGCTTGAACGATTATTGCTCACTCTGTTCGCAATTTTCGAATCCCTCATGTTGCCGTCCCAATCCCTCACTTTCCCTTATGCCTCGATTTGGTGAATAATTTGCCATTTTTGAACGCAATTTGGAGCGCGTCTAAAGTTCCGTAGCATCTCCGTAGCATGTAAGCCCCTACTAAGCCCCACCGGAAGCCCACGAAAGGCAAGGTTTTTGGTAGGTTTAGGCGGGGCTTACCTTAGCAGCATGTGGTCCCGAAGTGGTCGCCTACTTTAGACGCACTTCGTCGGAGCGGCAAGTTCGCAAGGGCTGAGCCCCTTTTCGCTAGATACTGTTTCCCCCGTTTGTCGGGGGACACCATGCCTCATCGGTGTTACCACCTCTTCGGGTGTAAAGGATTGTAGATGCTTACTTTTTGATTTTTGCGCAGACAGAGCAGACAGTGCAGACGGTTGTTTGTATATACACATACACGCGCGTACATATATATAAGATATATATAAGAAAGTACTGTCTGCACTGTCTGCGGTATCTGCTATGCGGGGTATGTAGGTGCAAGTGGTGCAGGTTGTTTTGTATATACACATACGCGCGTGGGTGTGTTTAGTAATGTACTTGCACCACCTGCACCTACTTGCACCAAAATTTGAATGATAATAAGTTAATAATCGTACATTTTGAGGTGAAGGTTGTTTGCATATACGGTGCATAATACGTGCATATAGGATGCGAGGCAGAGAACAAATTGTTTTCTGCCTCGCAAAGATTAATAAGAGGAAAGTTTGGAGTTGTAGCTACTGGCAGACCGGACGAACAGACCGTCCGCAATTGCGGTAGTAGTAATATCCCAAAATCACATTGGCCGAACTAAAACCAAAGTCATATGCACAATCAGACCCGTATATTTCGTCAAGCGTAGACGACCAATAACTACCAAGCACACCTACACCAGAAAGGCTAGTGTCATCACGATAACCACCCGCCGGAAGAAAAATAGAATTGCCGTTTCTGCCCTTTATTTGGTAACCTTTTACTCCGTTTTGAGTCGCCCATGTCCAAGTACATTTTGCATTTAGTTCGTTCCACTCATTACTAGTTGGCATGCGCCAATTACCTTTCCAATTCACACGAGCTGCATCGTCTGCAAGATCAAGGACGGTTTTGTTATCTACTGTGCCATAATATTCCATCGTGCAGTATTTGGTCAATTTACTAGAAGAGCCATTGCAATATTTGTACGTACTCCAATCATACTTGGTTTTGGGCTTGGTCTCACCCCATGCGAAATAATCACCATACTCTTCTGGGGTAGTGGCTCCTACGTTACAGGTCGCCCATTTAACGGACAACCCCAAATCAACATACTGATGACCATCTCCTGTTCCTCCTTTTTCGGTCTTGAAACTTTTCACTGCGCCATATTCATACTGCATGTTGTTAAGAATCAAATAAGCACGATAATAATACTGCGTTTCTGCGGATAGCCCAGTGGCTGTAATAGAAAAAGTTTGACCAATCAGTTTGTCTCCTTTCAATGTCTGACCTCCGTAAGACGATACATCAGATTCCTTTTCAGAAATCAGCATGCCATACTCAACTGATTTGTAGTCGGCTATTTTTATGCCAACCTGCCCTGTTAATAACGCGCTACTTGATGTAATATCTGTAGCAGAGATAGTTTCTACCAATGCACTCTTTTCTTCCGATGTGCTGTCGGATTTTTTCTCACATGCTGCAAATAACACTGCAAGCATTGGTAATAAAAATAAAAGCTTTGTTTTCATAAATTTGTTATTAAATAAGTTTGACATTTTTCAAAGGTACAGATACAATTTGATCTTTTTCCGAATCCACAATGTGTGCCATAGAAACGACTACAGAATGTCCTGCGGCATCTGATTGACTTGCAGAAGAGATTTCAATTAACACACCTTTGTGTGTCTCGTTCATTTTTTGCCACTCTTTGTCTGATTGATCAAACATACCCGGCTCTTCATACGGCTTTAAGGTGTACACTACATTTCTTTCTTTCATGATGAGATAATAATTTTCTTTGCTTGTGAATTCCGCCAAGCAGGGTACAATAAAAAAGCGTGGAATCCTTACCATTGCCATTCTGTAACCGAGGTCCTCGCATGACCCACCTAATAGAATGACAACGTAGAATCTCACGCTGGAATATACGAACTAAAAGGCATACCAAGATGGTACAACCAATTAAGGGATATTCCCCATGAGCATCTACATCTGTCTTATCCTTGATTAGGTAAAAAAACTTGCGAGGTTTCAGTTACCAAGAACAAGCGTCAGTAAACGCCTTTTATTATGTCTGAACCCCACCCCGTAAAGAGACATAATCCCCTCCAGCGTGGAATCCGATTGCAAAATTACAAAGAAAATTTGGAATTTGCAAGAAAAAATAAAAAAATATGCACAAAAATTTGCACATATCAAAAAAAAACAGTACTTTTGCAGCAAGATTTAAGAACGTAGCTCTGTTGACTGTTCGAGTAGTGCAGAAGTCCCCGCCCACGAAGGTCTATCCGTTGAGAAACTACAACTACGCATTCTTGGGGCAAAAAAAAGTAGGTTACGCCATGTGACCTACTTATTTTTTTGTTTGTATTGCGTGACAAAAATCAGTGTATAATAAATCGTCCACATCTAAGTGAGTAATACAATACTGGACTTTTTCTTTATTACTTCGTTTAATTCCTACAATCATTTTTATTGCTCCAATACCCACACATTGATATCCCATCACAATCATCTTCTCAAATTGATTTTGATTTCGAGAACGAATCTTAGTTCTAACAACCGCTACTTTTTGGGCATTCGTGAGAATCGCATCTAACTGCAAGACCGCTAATGTACTTAAATAGGTTTTTGCAGCATGTTCTGCCGTTTCAATAATAGATATTTGTCGAATATTGATGTAGTCTTTGAGCGAAAGATTATATTTCCGTTGAGTAGGGTTGGCTAATTTCCACTGCTTGTAAAATTGATAGATTACCTGTTCACGAGCCTTTACCTCTTCATTAGTATTCCCCTGAGGTATAATGATATTTTCCATCTCTTATGTCTGATTTGTGATTGATGTACAACGCGGCATCTTATATGTCATGCATCGCCTTTACGATGCCGGTTAATCATAGGCTGGGTGTGAGTTTAATATAATAATTATTTAATTTGATAAATTCTTATTGAAAAGATAATTAGGTGTGACTTGCAATGTGTACATACTATCCAATCTCCTTGATTAAATCATCTAAAGAGGCATAGGTATATACTTTGCCCGATTTTTCTTCTTCCAACGATCTCTCCAATGGAGTCATAGGACGAACCTCAAAATTAAAACCAAATGCTTTTACAATGGCTTTGAAACGTTTTGCTTCAACACGAGGGACATTAATAGTAAAACAATCATAAGTTGGTACCATAGTGGATGTTTGCATACTCTTTCCTCCTTGTTTTTTCAGTTTTGCGGTGCAAAATTACAAAGAAAATTTGAAATTTGCAAGAAAAAATAAAAAAATATGCACAAAAATTTGCACATATCAAAAAAAACCGTACTTGAGTAAATAATGATTGTTTGAAAGTGTCGAGTTTTCAACAAATCAAGTTGGGCTTACAACGCTATATTTTACTGCTACTGCAGTAGTATGTCTGCTGTTTTTGCAAAACAGCCAAAGTATATTTAATCAACAATCACCATACGTTATCAACTTCTGAGCGATGATGTGATACACATACACATCTCTACCCGATATTGTATAAATAATGGCTACATTTTTATAATTCAACCGTCTAATCGGCAAACCATCATTGTACAACGGAGCATCAGGTTGTATTGGTAGAACAGATGCATGCTCCTCAAGCCACTGCAAATGCTCCATTAAGCCTTCGTAATATCGCTTGGCAGTTAATGGGGAGTGCAATTCTTCACGAATATACTGCACAATAGAGACGATATCCCGCTCCGCAGTATTAGTTACTAATATACGAAAACGTGCCATTATTCAGCCTCACGAATATCGTTCAAACCAAATACTTGCCCTATCGCATGTGCCAATTTATCTCCATACGCTTCCAACGAACAAGCATTAATCGCACTATTATCATTTGTAACGTTTCTTTTCAACATCGGCATTCTTATCACAGATTCCCTTTCAGATGTTATTGTTGCCATAATAGTAGTTATTTAGATTGTTTTTTCAGTTTTGCGGTGCAAAATTACAGAAAAAAAATGACCTGTGCAAATTATTTTACATTTTTGTGGCAATTTGTTTTACAGTTTTGTGGTAATTCATTTTGCATTCCTGTCCAACGGTGAGAAAGGATTAGAGAAAAAAGCGAGGCAGAGAACAAATTGTTTTCTGTCTCGCAAGAATTTCAGTTGGGTTTAATGCAGAACCCAACACGAAAGTAAATGGTATCTATACCCAATAGCATGGAATATTAATTGCATCCTCAAAATGTTGAGCCATACCACGTAAAGATGTGCCGTCTCCAGTGAATTGTATACCATATTCATAGATATTTGCCTTCACATTTGCCTTCATTGAATCAATAATCCGTGTAAGAATGCAACCGAATTTTTCTATGTCGGAATAAAGACAATTGGCGATATCCTCATACGAGAGAGGTATCCTCATAGGAAGAGAGGTTGATTTATTGAGACCAACAACAACACATCGAACAGGAGGATTTTTCTGCATGGGATGAGCAGAGCACATGGCATCCAAAATGCGTTTAGCAATGGATTCGTCTATACGCACATTATGCTGCTGCTTCAAGTACACAATAACATTCTGAAGAAAGGTTTCATAAGTAATAGACATAGAGTGATGAGATAAAATAGAGCCACTCTTTATGACCAAAATATCGGTAATGTGGTACCCCATGTTTACAACCATAAAGGCACAGTCGCTCCGCACATTTAGACCATTTTTGATGGCAGAAGCCATATACTTGTTCAACGCGAGTTTGCCATGGCTAATCACGGTAATAGAGCAGCCAACATGGTTCGCAAAATCTTTTAAGGCTTGTATCATAATATGCGTATTTATAAGAATTATTACGTTCGAAAAAGTATTTCGTTAGCTCGCTCTTTCCATTGAACGTCAACATACTTCTCGAAATAACGATCTCGTCTCCAACTGGTTTCATTGAAGGACAACTGAGAAACGAACTCGAAATACTCCTTGAGGTAAAATTCCTGTTCTTCATACGATGCCGATAGATAGAGTTCTTTCCAATCCAGATGGGCTTTCATTTCGGAGATAAACTTCGGAGTCCAAGCGGTATACTTTGTTTTGACATCCCAATGCCAATACAAGGCAAATGGACGGATAATGTCCGGACAACGAAGAGCGAATGCATCATTCTTAGAGAGTTCTTCCCAGTCCAGTTTGTCTGCAAATTTACGAAGCAGAGATTCTGTCCATAACACTTTTGCATTGGAAGAAATTTCTTCCCAATCTACTTGGTCTGCATACTTGGTAAGCAGTTCCTCTGTCCAACTCAGTTCGGAAGATAATTTCTTCCAAACTGCACGCTCACGTAGAGCATTAATTTGTTCTTTTGTCATACACATACATATAAAAGGTTATAATAAATGCAGCGTGACTCCTTTTTGAATCACGCTGCAAAATTACTATTTCTCACTGCCAAATTATTGCAGTAGCATGAGAATTTTATCCAAATCTTTCATTTTTACGAAAGTTTCTCACTTTCCATGTATCCGGTGTTAGCATACTGCTCCGGATCGATGCCATACATACTTTCAAAGAGTTGTCTAATTTGAGGGATGTACTTAGACTGTGCCAATGGGTTGGTGGGCGTTGGAGCCACCAACTCGACAAACATTCCTTCTTCCAATCGCAGGCCAACCTTGTTGACCTTGCGCTTTACACTAATTTTCCAAAGTGCCATAATGATTATGATTTATTAGTTAAACAAATGCAGCGCGACTCCTTTTTGAATCACGCTGCAAAATTACTATTTCTTACTGCCAAATCGGTTCAGCAGGGAGAAGAAAATCCGTTATCTTGCATTATTTGTTTGAGTGCATGTTTGATAGCCTTTTTCCAAATCTTATAGTCCATGCCTTTTTCTTTATTTTTATTTTTGTCTCGATTCATACTACTGGGGTGCATAGTATGTAAAACAAAAGTATTGGTTTGGGGCAAATAATAGCAATTAAAATGACTTATTAAGTTACTCTCTTGCTTCTTATTCAAGCCTTGTTTATTAGCAAAAATAGACCAGTCAAGTGAAAGCGATTCATAAGGCTGTACTTCGTTGCCCTTTTTTATTAACCAGTCCAATGGCATTTTCCAATAAAACACTACCATAATTTGAGGGCAGGTGTATGGCAAAAGATGATGTGCAGAATTAAAGCATTCGCTGGCCTTGAAAACCTTTTGCCAATCATCCTTTGTCATCCTAACGTCATGAGGAGTTTGATCATACCTCTCGTATGCATTAACATTCCCCCAGATGAATGAGCGAAGCAAATCTGGTCTTTCTTTGATATCCTTTTCTTTTACACCATAGATACCTGCAAGTGTGCTATAAACATATCCCCAAAAGTTGTTTTTCTCATGCCATGGCAAAGCATAATTGTTAAGGAATCGAGATTCTTTATGATTGGGGTTAACCACACCCTCTATACCATCCGTATAAGATTTAATTTTTGCCAAAGATCCAGTTTGAAATTTTTCTATAAATTTAGAGAGGTCATGCCACCTTAGGGTTTCCATTCCATAGATAGCAACCCTTATAGGGGCAGTATAATAACCATTCCCAATGATAGGCAAAAATGGCGCCGGGGCACAGTTGTGTTCGTTAAAAGGATAATTTTTTGCGATTTCAAGAACATTCTCATTTTCGCAAAATTGTTTAACAAGCGGAGTATATGTATCAAAATACTCTCTTGTAACAGCATCTCTATCTAAAATTTTACTCATGTGTAAATCATGCTTTATAAAGTTCCACAATCTCCTCGCTCTCCTTCTTCATTTCATCGGCGAGTTTCTTCGGCTCCAAGACTTGCACGGCAGAACCTTGGGCAAGGAGTTCCTGCTTGAACTCGTAGTTAGGGACGAGATAATACTTGAAGATCGAATACTCATCCGTGCGCTCGGTCTCCTCCTGCGAAGAGTGCAATGGCAGAGAACGGAAATAATTGGTTTGCCAGCTATTTACACGGATAGTAATAAATTGGGGTCTCTTGCCAGCATCGCTGACACCAACAATCGGTGCGAAGAATTCTTCTGGATTGAAATCCACCGGCATTTTATACTGAACATCGGTAGTCTCTATATTATCGATGCGGTCGAGCGCATAGACAACCATACCGGGTTTCTCTGACTCGGCCAGCATGTACCAACGTTGACGATACACCTTTACGCAGTAAGGCTTGACCATAAAGGTAGAAGCATGATCTTTGTGGTAGCCGTGATAAGTCATCTTCAGCTGCACCTTATCACGCATAGCCTCAATAATGGTAGTGAGGAAACGTTGTCCAGAAGGAATCTTCTCAAACAAAATCTGATGTTTGAGATGGTGGCTCTCGTTAATGAGGTTGTTGACAGCAAAGGTATTGATGAGCCACTGACGAACGCCACCACGCTCCAAGTCCTCAGCATCCTCGATATAATAGGCGCCACCGAGTTTGCGGCTGCACTCAATGTTGATCTGAAAAAGATCCTGGATAGCCCATATCCAATTGTGGAAGGTGCGCTCGGGAATCGCATTCTCATGGAGTTCATTGAGGGAGTAGTTCTGCGCCCACTTGCGGTTGATTTCCGCACGGGTGATATGTCCGGCAGTATAGATCGTATCCACGAGCCACACGTAGGAACGGAATAGTTGAGCTGATGATTGTTTTGCCATAGTTGTAAATTGTGCTGCAAAGTTAATAATTTTTTTTGATGTTTCCAAGAAAAATCCTGAAATTTTCGGCAAAAGTAGTGATTTTTACTGCCAAATCATTGCAGTCAGAAGAATATTTGCAAAAAACGTCTATCTATTTTGATGTAGATAGACGTTTAATCACGATTTATATGTCATGCATCGCCTTTACGATGCCGGTTAATCATAGGCTGGGTTAGTTTTGTTATTTATCGTTATAGTGTTCTTCTGTTTGAAGTATTAACACTGTAATCTCAGCATCATAAATGTCATAAACTATCAAAATAGCGATTCATATCCTCCGGAGTACGGCAAATAATGGTTTCTCCGTTTTTATATTCACGACGTGCAAGATTTATCCTTCTTGACAAAGAAGGTGAAATACTATTTGCTGATGTTGTAGCACGGACAGCCGAAACACCCCTAATCATGCGAATTGCATGACGAATCTCTTTCATTAAAGAAGCATCCTCTATATTGACAATAAATTGAGGAGTTGAAATAGGTTGTACGGATAATGGTGTATTCATATTTATTTGTTTTTTCAGTTTTGCGCTGCAAAATTACAGAAAAAAAATGATATTTGCAAATAATTGAATAAAAATCAAACAAAAAATTTGTGCAGTCCAAATATTTGTATTACCTTTGCAGTATGACCAAATAACCTCTTTAGGTCAAAGAAAATAGATTAAATGTAAATGCTATCGGAAAAATCTGTGGTAAACCGCAAAAATTTCCGCTAAATACACCTTATAATTCAAAAAAACAGCACTTCTATCGGAAAAATCTGTGGCAAACCACAAAAATTTCCGATAAATGCTTGCATAATTCAAAAAAAAGCAGTACTTTTGCGGAAAAATTTGTGAAAAACCTAAAATAATTCCATTAAAGATATGATTTTTGAACGTACATCTTATCTGCAAAAGTTAGTCCAAGCCCAAGGGAATGGCATGATTAAGATCGTAACCGGCATTCGCCGTTGCGGAAAATCGTTTCTTCTTTTTAATATCTTTCGCCAATATCTCATTCAGCATGGTATTAATGAACAGCACCTTGTATGTTTGAGCATGGATGATATGCGCAATGAGAAATTACGAAACCCCAAGCGTCTGTTAGAGTACTTGGATGCACATATCATCAACGATGGCACTAAGACTTTTGTAATCATCGACGAGGTGCAGTTTGTCAAGAATTTTGTAGATGTACTTTTAAGTCTGACGCACATGCCGAATGTAGAAGCGTATGTGTCCGGAAGTAACAGTAGATTCCTTAGTAGCGATGTTGTCACCGAATTCCGAGGGCGTGGTTGGGAGATTCGTATCCATCCTCTCAGTTTTGCGGAATACTATGGGGCGTTGGGCGGAGACATTTCCAACGCTTATCTCACTTATTTGCGATACGGAGGTCTGCCTCAGGTGGCGTTGATTGAAGATATTGAAGGCAAAAAGAATTTTTTACAAAGTATATTTGAAACAACTTATTTACGCGATGTGATTGAGCGGAATCACCTGCGTAACCCAGATGGTATGAAGGAGCTGATTCGGATATTGGCATCTGCTATTGGTGCAAGTACCAATCCGTCTCGTATTGCTAAAACATTCAAGTCCGTGGCACAAATGGATATTAAATCAGAAACCATCAATGCTTATATCAATCATTTGCAAGATGCATTTATTATCAATGAGGCTTTACGTTATGATGTAAAAGGGCGTAAATATATTGGCACTGAAACAAAATACTATTTTGAGGACCTTGGCATACGAAACATGTTGCTTAACTATAGACAGGAAGACGAGAAAAGCCACCTTATGGAAAATGCCATCTATAATGAGTTACGGCGACGTGGAGCCACTGTAGATGTGGGTATGGTGGAAATATGGGGAAAAGATAATCAAGAGCAAAATATTCGCAAGCAAACGGAGATTGATTTTGTAGTGAACAAGATGCCTCAAAAAATATATATCCAATCTGCATTAGAACTATCTTCTCGTGCCAAGACAGCACAAGAGCAACGACCTTTGATAAATGTGAATGATAATTTCAAAAAGGTAATTATCGTTGGAGAACAATGCCTACCGTGGATAAATGAGGATGGTGTTCAGATTATCAGCGTTTACGATTTTTTAATGGGAAATGATGATATAGTATGATAGTTTTATCGTACCTTTGCAGTATGAAACAGTTTGCATTAGTCACCGGGGCTTCGTCCGGAATAGGTTTACAATTCGCTCGCACACTGGCGCGCGCGTATCATTATAATATTGTGTTGGTGAGTAATCAGGAGCACGAATTAAGTGTGGCCGCTAAGGCTATTGAGGAGGATTACGGCGTGCAGACCCGCACGATATGTCTGAATCTGGCCGAGAGTAATGCCGCTAATCAGGTGTATGACTTCTGCCAAAAAGAAGGCATAGAGGTGGAGGTGCTCATCAACGATGCCGGAATGCTCATTTTTAATCCGTTACTACGTACTCCCGAAGCCAAGATAGAGACCATGCTCATGCTACACATGGTGACATTAACTAAGTTATGTCAGTTATTTGCGCAGGATATGGTGAAACGGCAGAAAGGGTATATCCTGAATATGTCCAGCATGACGGCTTGGATGACCATGCCGGGCATCCAATGTTACAATGCCACCAAAGGTTATGTGCTGTCTTTCAGCCGCGCTTTCTGGTATGAGATGCATCGCGAGCACGTGCATGTATTAGCTGTAACACCCGGCTCAACCGACACAGGACTGCTGCCTTTTACTCCGGGATTTGCTAAGTTACTGCGCATAGCAGGTATCACCATGCCCCCCGAAAAACTCGTGAGTAGGGCGCTTAAAGTGCTCTTTATGACCCATCGCAAACGTTGCATGCCGGGAGCATGGAACTACATCATTGTTCCCATCATCAACCACTTACCCGACTGGGTGGTGTTTGCTGCCATGAAGAAATTAAAAATGTAACGTATAAAGGATGGCTTCGGCTTGACGCAGGGCATTGCGTTTCTTTTGTCCTGCGGCGAACACAAACGTCTCGGCCGTCACGATACGCTGATGTTGTTGGTCTAAGCGCGTATGCGATACAAACGGACCGCCCATCGCTTCACCATCGTATATCTTCCATAAACCGCGTACTTCGTACGCCACTTCGTCTTTCTGCACTTTCATTACCCGCAATTGCGGCGGGAAAATCTTGTACTCGGTGCCCATATAGGACCCTGGCACTTGTGCCGTCACGATACGTCCCAACACGGCATCACGCTTGGCGCATAGATAATCCAGCGTGAAGGTATTGATGTCGGTGTAGGGATAAGCATAAACGACTACATCGCGTCGCATCGTGCCTTTGTTATTGCATAGCCACAAAGCATGGATGCCGTCGGCGAAGGTGGTATCCATGATGAGTTGATAATCCTCGCTGATGAGCATATCGCAATCAAACCGGTCTTGCAGAATCTGTCGTGCCTGCTTATTGGTGGAAGCCTTGTAGAACGTTCCCTGACGATCGATCTCCTGCCTAACCAACCAGTCCCGAATAATCTCGCCATTGGCCTGCCAGTAAGCGAGGAACGCTTCGGTAGTGGGCGATTGAATGCGATACACGCGCTGCGGTTTGGACCAGTAATCGCTGCTGAACTTAGCCTTGAGGTCCGTGTAGCGCATCGAGTCGATATCCACAATCAGGATATTACGTGTGGGCTTGAGAAAATCATCAAAAGCGGCATTGGTCACATGCGATAGCGTGAAATAAGGTTCCATTTGCGGTAAGCACGGCATATCGGCGGCCAGGACACTTTCGATATCCGTATAAACACTATTCGGACAAACCACTAAACATTCGTATATACTGCCGGTAGCCGATACTTTAGTGGTGCCTGCGGATTGCTTGCAGCCGGTGAGAACCAGCGCTATCATAAGGACTAATGAGATACGTTTCATAAGGGTAAAAGGATATCCTTTAGTTGTGGGTTAATCGTGCCTTCTACTGCCATGGTGGCCAAGGATGCCCGTTGAGAGAAGGCAATGTAATTAGGGTAGGGTATGTGGTGGATATACGCATAAGCCAGTCCGCTCAGGAAAGCGTCTCCTGCACCTAAGGTAGAGACTATCTGCTCGGCTTGGAGGGCAGGAAAATGACTGTCTATCTTATCCGAAACATACCTCACTCCGTCAGCGCCCAGTGTGATGTATAGGTGTTGAACGATGTGGGAGATAGGCAGCTGCGCTTGCTCGATGATGGCGTATTCTTTGGCATTCACTTTCAGCGTATGCAGATGCGGCGTTTGGGCCAGTCTGAGACTATCCACGAGGCGTTGCGTCTTAGCCGTCGAAACCGAGTCCATCATGATGGGAGCTGTGCAATGATCCAGCAGATACGCTACGGCATCGGCCGTGAGGTTGGTGTCAAGCAGCACCAACTCGGAGCGGTTAATCTCGTCGATACGCTCGGACAAGAACTCACGAGTCAGGTGCGTTTCCAAGGTCTCTACATCGCATGCAGCGGCCTCCAAGTCGCCTTCGTGGTTATTGATGCCCACAAAGATATTGGCTCGGGAATGAGGCACGGTGGCACTAAGGGATAAGTCCAGTTGCCATTGTTCGCATTCGTTCCTTGCCATCTGACCTAAGGCATCGTCCGCAAAGAGGGTGATGAAGCGCACCTGTTCGCCTAAGACGCGCAGGTTACGGGCGTAGTTCATGGCTACACCTCCAACCGATACGCTTACTGCCGCAGGATTGCTGTCCTGCAGCCGATAGTCGGCCTTGGCAGTAGCGACGATGTCTATATTGACGGCACCAATGACAGTTAGCATAACTCTTTAGCAGTCAATGCAGCCAATTTAGCGTTATTAAGCACCAATTGGATATTAGAAGCGAGACTATCTCCGCCCGTCAAATCCTTGATCTTAGCCAGCAGGAAAGGCGTGGTAGCCTTGCCCTTGATGCCTAAGCGATGACTCTCTTCTACGGCCTCGTTGATGGCTTTGTCAATCACCTCCTGCGGCATGGAGTACTGCTCAGGAATAGGATTAGTAACCAACATACCGCCTTTAAGACCCATGTCCAGTTTAGCACGGAAGGCTGCTGCTAACTCTTGAGGAGTGTCAATGCGATAATCCACTTTGAAATTGCTGTGACGGGTGTAGAAAGCCGGCAGTTCTTCGGTACCAAAACCGATGACGGGCACACCTTTGGTCTCTAAGTATTCCAATGTCAGACCTAAATCCAGAATGGACTTGGCTCCGGCGCAGATAACCATAACAGGCGTTTGTGCCAATTCTTCCAGGTCGGCAGAGATATCCATCGTTGTTTCAGCACCACGGTGCACTCCACCTATACCTCCGGTAGCAAAGACTTTGATACCGGCCATAGCAGCAATGATCATGGTTGTAGTAACGGTAGTCGCTCCGTCCTCGCCGCGAGCAATCAGTACCGGCAGGTCACGACGACTGGCTTTGATAACAGCCTGACCTTTTTTACCTAAGTACTCAATCTCTTCGGGCGTACAGCCGGCTTTGAGTTTACCTCCAATGATAGCAATAGTAGCCGGAACGGCTCCGTTGTCACGAATGACTTGCTCAACACGCATGGCGGTCTCCACGTTTTGCGGATAAGGCATACCGTGCGAAATGATAGTTGACTCCAAAGCCACAACGGGTTTGTTCTCTTTAAGCGCTTGCGCCACTTCCGGCGAAATAGATAAGTAGTTGTTCATATTCGTGTTAAATTTATTTTTTAGAATCATATATAATAGGAATCCAAGCTTCGCCTTGGGCATTGTGCAAATCCAATGCTGAAACACTACGAATCATAATAGACCAGTTGGTATTTGTTGGTTCATAACGCGGATTATCATATGCAAATGATAAAATGCCACGAATCGTTCCTGTAAATTCAGCAGCAGGTAATTGTACCAAGGCTAAAGAACTCCATTCATAACAAGAGCTTTGGGAAATATCTGTTCCATCCGTAAAAATACGTGATTGAGGATAGTGTACTCCATTGGTAGTAGGAGCAAAATAACGAGCATTGGCATCTATTGTAGGATCTCCATCTGTACAATTCTCTAAATCAAACCCAAAATACTGTCCCGTAAAATGTATGCCATTTATTTCTACTAATGAGCCGTCTAATCGTCTGTGCTCAACGGATAAAACATCCTGATAGGAACTGATGGTTATGGGTTCGTACATAATCTTAGAGGCATCCGGCTGACCTATAAACCAAAGTTTATTGTTCCATGCTTTAGGTTTGATAACACCAGGTCTCCAACCCCATTTCTCTTCTCTTTTTGTATCAAAATCGCTTATTGTGCGGTGTCGCGGGACACATAAAACAACTTGGTCCATATTTCGTCCCACTGCCAAACCATTCATACGAATCAAGATTTCTTGTCCGATTAGATTTAAACTATCTGGAAGAACGATAGGTGCATGAATAGTTTGCTGTTTGCCATTTACTATTTGCTGAAGTATGCAATCTTGTGTGTGCTCAACAGTATTAGAATCTTTAATGCTGGATTCAATGATATCGGCTATTCGAGCACGCAGAAAAATAGGTTTGCCATCAATTGGAATGGTGTCTATTGAATATACATAATATTTGCCGTCATAGGTGGCTCGTGCAGGATAGGGACGCTCTGCGCTTAGCCAATTTCCCTTTTCTGTCATATATGTATCTACAAAATCATTCAAATTCATTGTTGTATTTCCAGCTAGAATGGAACTAACTTCTGCTTCTGAAATGACAGGAACTTCGTATTTTTCCGTCTTTTCTTCTGCAAAAACAATACTATCTACACCAGTAAATTCAAATACAGGAGTGGTGGCATCACCCTTGTAGATGCGCACTGTATTAGTGCCTAAATAATCAATTATTTGCGCACTTATATTTCCAAGAAACAAAGGCAAAATCAATGAAAGTGTGAGTGTCTTTTTCATAATGCGTAGTTTTAATAATTAGAAATTTGGATTAGATGAAGAATAGATGTGTGGGGTGTCTTTGGTACTTGTTTCTGCTGTGCCATAATAGTTCGTCAGTTTCCCCTCAATTACAACATAGTCTCCAAGTTCAATCTGATTGATATTGGTCAATTTCTGACCATTCTTTCCATAAACTCGATAGGCTTGAAATGTAGCAGCAAATCTTGCATGAGGAAGGTCTGTGATACTGAAAGTGGCATTCCCATATTGGTCAATATCACTTGGAGTACTATTGTTGATTGTTGTAATCCATCCCTTAACATGGTAAACGGACTGGGTAGATTCGCCATTTTTCAGTTGTGAACAAATCTTAACTGCTTCATAAACATGGATAGCATCTTGAGGAATATCTACTCCTTCAGGGACATAACTGATGTCGCCGCTTACTATGACACTATCTGCAGCATTAATCTCATAGATAGGAGTGGTTACACTTCCTTTATAGACTTTCATTGTTTGAGCATCCAATGTTGAATAGATAGATGCCATTAAGATAAATAAGGTAACTTTTTTCATAGTATACAATTGTTATTATTTCTGTTGGATTAATTGGCCATTGACGTCATATAGTGCGCCATTTTTATAAATAAGTAATCTGCCTCCGCGAATGTATTTACCAACTTGTTTTACAGGTTGTGTTGATGCGTTGAGGTCGGTAGGCTGATATTCGCCAAAAGTTACTTTGAGCACTTTGCCGGTTGCCAAATCAATAACTAATGGTGTTGTTTCGTCGGCAAATGACAAAATAGCTTGCGAACCGGAGTACGATATCTTCGGCATAGAATTAAGTAGATAGCAAGTATGGTCTCCATCTACCCATGCATAAATTGCATTAGACATTTTTGGCTCTGCCATTACCAATAATGAACTTCCCAAGAACAAGGTTAAGAATAATTTTTTTCTCATATTTATATTAAATTTATTAAAATACGATTGATTACGGCTACAAAATTACTAAAAAATTTGCACATATGCAAAAAAAAGTGTACTTTTGTGCCCTGAAAAGTTTATAATCGTATGAAAAGAACAAAAAACCTTTTTTTATTGTGCGGATTGAGTCTATGCACATTGCTTTGTGCTGAGCCAAAGCGAATCATGGTAATGAGTGATTTACACGTATTAGATACTACGTTATTTGATGCGAATAATCCTGCTCCGTTGCTTAATGATGTTAAGTTAGGTGAGCATTCGGCAGAGTTATTGGATTCGGCAGTAAGTCTTATCTTGGCCTCTAAGCCGGATTATGTGCTTATCCCGGGTGATTTGAGTTACAATGGCGAGAAAGCCAGCCACCTGTATGTGGCTACTAAACTGGCGGAATTAGAGGCTAATGGCATCCAAGTCTATGTCGTTCCAGGCAATCATGATGTCAATAATAGTGCCGCTAAGACCTATGTGTCCGGTCTAGGTCAGCCTACCGAAACGATTACCGATATGGAGTTTGAGTCTATCTATGGCGAGTTTGGTTATAACGAGGCAGTTAAGACGTTGGATGTCGGAACGGATTCAATGAGTTACATGGCTTACCTCAACGACGATATCGCTCTGATTGCCGTCAATTCAACGGTGTATAAGACCAATACCGGAGCTCTGACATCGGGTGTGCTGGATTTTATCAAGACTTGTGCAGAGCAGGCCATGAAGTCAGGTCATAATAACTTGCTACTCATGTCCCATCACATGATCATGAATCATGTAGATGATCAGACGCTCTTGGACCCCAATCATGTGGGTAATCAGACAAAGGGTTATCCTTCGTTAGAGGACGTGTACCAAGTATTGGAGGATGCACATGTGCATGCGGTGTTTACCGGACATACGCACATCAATAGCATTGCTCATTTGCCCAAACAGAACGGCGACTTATACGATATATCTACCGGTTCGTTGTGCGCTTATGCGTCACCTATCCGCACTTGCGTGCTTGAAACGTCTACCGGCGATATGGCTATCTCAACCAGCGAGATTACTAAGTACCATGCTAAGGAAATGGACCGTGACAGCGTGCTGGCACAAGGGGCTATCCGTTCTGCTTCGCAAAAAGGTACGTCCGCCATCGCAGCTTTCCGTGCTAAGATAGAAGCCATTCCCTTTATTGGTCCTATCTTGGCAAAGGATATCCCTAATCCTACGGAGGCTGAGTTGCGTCAGATCATTTGGGATAATATGGGTAAGGACTTGCAAAAGGCTCTGCAGGACTTCAGTCGTGGAGACGAAGATGTGTATTGCTCGGATAGTACGGCATATAAGAATATGTTGCAGGCTACCGAGAACTTTGTTCTCAATTTCTTAGGCCCTGAATTAGGTGCTATGCTGCTGGCAATGGATGACCAAACGATTAGTTCGTTTACCGGAGGATTGGATATCAAACAGTTCTTCGCCAGTCTTTATTTCAATTTCGTTACGATAGATGGCAAGCAAGTGCATACAGCGGATGCTTCGTGCATAACGTTGTCCGACGTTAATGTGCTAACCGGTGCTAAACCTCAACCATCCGACATAGAGGATATAGAGGCCCTGAAGCCGGTGATTAAGTTTATTCGTGATAATCAACTGATCATTAACGTGCAAGGACGCACCTATACGGCTGCGGGACAGGTATTGCAATAATAAAATAAAGTATTATGATTAAAAATTCGCTATCGGCCATTATATTGGCCATTGGTATTGTTTTTGCAGGCTTGTTTATTTTCTTGGGTATTCATCAAAACGCTTATCGTGACCGTGCAGTCACCGTTAAAGGACTCTCTACGCGTGACGTACAGGCCGATTATGTGGTTTGGCCACTTAAGTTCGCCATCAATGGTAATGACTTGACAACGCTCTCGCAACAACTGACGGCACAAGAGCAGACGGCTCGTGATTTCTTTGTGCAGAAAGGTTTTGCAGAAGAAGAGATCACCTTGGGTAACATCGAAATTGAGAATAACTGGAGTGGCTATTACGAGCGTCGCCCGGAGTATCACTACACTATCTCACGCACGTTAATCGTTTCTACCGACAAGGTCAATCTGGTTATGCAGAACCAAGGTTGCCAAGCCGAATTGCTGGCTAAGGGCGTTATCCTTAATTCGTACAGTTGGAACACCGATTATCAGTTCAATGGACTGACTGAACTCAAACCTGAGATGATTGAAGAAGCTACTAAGAACGCTCGTTCGGTAGCGCAGAAATTTGCGGACGATGCACAATGCTCACTGGGCTCTATCCGTAAAGCCAGTCAGGGACAGTTCTCCGTTGAAACGGATAATAACCAACCCTGGATTAAACATATTCGCGTTGTATCCACAATCGATTATTATTTGAGATAATCAATTAGCAATTATCAATTAGCCAATTAGCAATTATCAATTATCAATTAGCAATTATCAATTAGCAATAAGCAATAATGGTTAAGCATATCATTCTTTGGACATTGAATCCGGACCTGACTGCGGAAGAGAGGCAGCGTGTATTAACGGATATAAAAACCGGTTTGGAAGGCTTACAGGGTGTAGTACCCGGATTGGTGGATATCCACGTGCAGATAGATGGTCGTATTGATACCAGTAACTGCGATTTGATGTTGGACTGCACTCTCGAATCCGAGGCTGCGTTGCGTGCTTACGCTGTGCATCCGGCTCACGTAGATGTGGCTAATAATAAGGTTCGTCCTTATACAATCCAGCGCGTCTGTCTGGACTATGCGCTCTAAAGAGTTCCAATCAATAGACAAACTAATCCTAAAAGGATTCCACTCAGACACAGCACCTTCCTCAGAGGGTGCTGTTCTTTTAGTATGACGATACCGTAGATAAATGGAATGATAGTGCCGGCGCGGCGGGCAGTGGCTACAACGGCAATCAGCGACTCAGGGTAGGTGAGGGCTAATAAATAAAAGAAATCACTTAGCACCAGAAAAACCGATATGCCTATTATCTCCCAACGCCATGCAAAGAGCGTTTGCACCATCCCTCGCTCTCTCTGAAGGCGAGTTACTCCGGCTACGATAAGCATCATCAAGGCCTGGTACCAAGTGTAATAGACTTGCACGGCGTTGTGGTCGTATTGCCGCATCAGGTACTTGTCGTATAATCCGCTGGCGCTGCCTAATAGAATGCCTATAATCAGAAAAACGAGGTAGGTCTGTTGACCTTTCATCTCTTGCTTGTCTTTCTTACGCTCCACCAATGAATAGATCAGTACGCTGCCTAATGCACAAACCACTCCTGCCCATTGCCAGCCGTTCAGCACCTCGCTAAAGAGAAAGAGTGCACCTATTAAGGTCCACATGGGACGAGTAGCCTGCATGGGAGCAACCACGCTTAGAGGCAAGTGCTTGAGGGCGATGTAGGCGCATAGCCACGAAGATAAGACGAGGGCAGACTTGATAATAATCAGTCCATGGGTATATAAATCAACCTGTGGCACATACAGAATCGTTTGCTGCATCATATCCGGATAGATACGTGATAATAGCCACATTGGGAAGAGAATGACGCTGGATATCAATACACTTATCGTCAGCACTCCCACTACCGAGTTGGCAGTAAGTGAACGCTTTTTGCTCACATCATAGCATCCTAAGCATAAAGCCGATAATATAGCCAGAATAATCCACATAGTATATTCAGTAATCAGTAGTCAGTATTCAGTTTTTGCGCTACAAAGGTACTGCTTTTTTTTTATATATGCAAATAAATCAACAAGTTAACGGATATTTGACGCTATTTTGTTAATTATTAAAATATATTATGCAGTATATAAAATAGTTAATATTTGTTAAATTTACTATTATTTATATGTTATGTGGCATAGTTTGGCACGAGTTTTGATATAAGTGTGATAAGCAGGAATAGTCCTGCGGTAAACAATTAATTTATATCATTTATAACCAATTAAAATTTACAATTATGAAGTACCAATGTGTATGTGGGTACATCTACGACGAAGCGGTCGAACCCATTCGATTCAATGACCTTCCCGAGGATTGGAAATGCCCGAGATGTGGCGCAGGTAAAGATGCCTTTACCCCTCTGTAATCAATCTCTGATTGCCATTAAACTAACCATTTTTAAACCTTAACTTTTATGATTTCAAAGAAACTTTCTGCGGCTATTAATGCCCAAATCAATGCTGAACTGTGGTCCTCATACCTCTATCTGAGTATGTCTAATTGGTGCCAAAGTGCCAACTACGAAGGTATGGCACATTGGTTCCGTCTGCAAGCTCGAGAGGAACAGGACCACGCTGATATTTTTTCCCGTTACTTGGTTCAACAGGGTGACAAGGTCATCCTGCAACCTATTAATGCAGTCCCGAACGAGTGGGGAAGTCCAGTGGACCTCTTTATTGATGCGCTTAGACATGAAGAAAAAGTGTCTAAACTGATTGCCCAACTGATGAAAATGGCTGTACAGGAGGAAGATTTTACTACGCAAAGTCGCTTGCTGTACTTCATTGATGAACAGGTAGAAGAGGAAGACTCCTTCCGTACTATCGTGGCTGAATTACAACAAATCGGAGCATGTGAGTGCGGCTGCGGTTTACGTATGCTGGACGATAAACTCCATCAACGTGCTAACTGACAACTGAGTACTGAACACTGACAACTGATTACTGATTATGAATCCATTATTTATTCTTCCTTTATTGGGATATAACTTCGGTGATGTAGCACCAGTTATGAGTGCAGCTACGATTGAAACCCATTACACCAAACATGCTCAGGCGTATTTTGATAACCTCAACCGTTTAGTGCCGGGTACTGAATGGGATAATGCTTCTGGTAAAAGGTCCTTGGAAGATATCGCCCGCGAGGCGACTACGGGACCTATTGCTCAGAATGCCGGTCAGGCTTGGAATCATGTAATGTTCTTTGAACAGTTCCGTCCAGCGTCTCAGCCTAATCAGCCTTCAGATGATCTGCTTGCGTTAATTAACCAATCGTTTGGGTCGTTGGAAGGGCTGCGTGCTGAGTTCAAGCAAGCTGCTACCTCCCTTTTCGGCAGTGGCTGGGTGTGGCTTGTCATGGGTGCTTCCGAGCACGCCAATACTACCTCCGGTGATAGACGGCTATTCATTCAAAAGTGCTATAATGACGATAATCCATTGCGTCACGGACTCCAACCGATTTTAGTGGCTGATGTATGGGAGCACGCTTATTACTTGGACTATCGCAATCGCCGTGGCGATTATATTGATAACTTGTGGCAAGCCATTAACTGGCAAGTCATCGCCGATAGACTATAGGTCTTGGCGGTGCCCCAGACCTTTGCAGGCGAAATGAAAAAATCCGCTGATGATGTCAGCGGATTTTTTGTTGTAAGGATAATTGACTAAAGATTGTTGACGTTTGTATTAAATTTTGTAAAAAAATATAACAAAAATTTGTATATATAGGAAAAAATGTGTAATTTGGGCGAGCTGCCTTGCTTCGCAATTCCACCCCAATGTACGTTCGCATCCTTATTGATTGTTGTATATTTCGGCACTCCCTTGCTCGTACACTCGCAATTCCTCCGAATAATAAACGGCGTCCTTATTAAAATGCGCAACTAAAGAGCAAAAGGGTAGAGACCCTATATTGTTTATTTTGCGATAGTCTATTGTGAGTAAACTCCCATATTCTACCTCAAAACACACAATAATAAGATAAAAATCTTATTTTTTGCTCTTTAAATTTGCTCATTCCAAATTTTTGTTGTATATTTGCACCCGATTTCACGCTGGTATGGGATTATGTCTTGTAATCAGGGTGGAATTGACATAATAAATGGCGTTTATTGACGCTTGTTTTGGAACTTCTAAATCTAGCAAATTTGAAACTTCCCCAAACAAGATGGCATTAAATGTCCTATGGGTATGATAATTATACTATCGCGTTGCGCGTTGGTATGACTATATACCAGCGTGGACGTTTTTGTTTATTTTTAGGAAGTAGGTTTTGCTAGAACCAAGAAGTTTAAGAATAAGCGTGAATAATGTTCACGCTTTTTTATTGTTGTCCCCGTGCGCGCTTACGCGCCTGTATGTACACATATAAAATAAAATAGGAGTAAGCCGAAAATCCTAAATAGAGTAGGCTAAATTAAAAATTATTTAAAAACATTATGAAAAAATTATTTTTATTAACACTTGCTTTTGCGAGTTCAGTGGTTATTTTTGCTGCGAAAAATGTGAAAACAATTCATGTGACACCAGACAATGCCACCATTTTTGTTAATGGTAGTGAGGTTGGAAATGGTTCTTATCAACTCAAATTTGATAAGCATACTGACTTTGTTGTACTTAAATTTACAGCCCCCGGCTATATTGAAAAAACTGTTAAATTACTAAAAGACAATCCCAAAGAAACTATTGCTTATAAATTATATGAAGATGAAGCCATGAAGCAGTCATTGGGTAGTAATGATGGTGTGGACATGGCAAATAAATGGATGTCAATTACCTGCAAAAAAGGCATGACTGAGGATAAAGTGTGGAAACGCTTGATGGCTGTAGCAGTTGATAATTTTGAGAACATTGAGGTTCGTGATAAATCTGCCGGTTGGATTAAAACTGCGTGGAAAGATACAAACTTTGAGAGCGGCCAAGCAGTACGTACACGTCTTGAAATTCGTGTTGCTTTAGGCGATGAAGATGAACTCTCATATAAAGTACGTGTATCTTCTGAGATTAAATGGGACCCCGATTGCTATGGTGATCAATGTTGGGAGAAATATCCTCGTGTGTTACGCAAGTTTTACGATGTATTAAATGATTTACAAAATTCTTTAGGAGCTAATAATTAATATGAAACGCGTTTTATTTAGTGCCGCATTATTGTGTGCATCATTAATCAGTTTTGCAGGTGTCAAGACAGAAACTTTTGACGACAATAAATGGAACTGGACAGAAGGAGCAGATAAATATAAATCGGTTTCCATTGTTGATGGAAATATGATTTTAGAAACTAATAAAATAGAAAAAAATGTTCCTGATTTATTGGCTCAAGCGCATTCTTTTGCACGTATTCCGATGCGTGCTAGAGACAACTATAAATTAACTATCCATGCTGTGATGCCCAATGGTATCAAAACATTTTGGGTGTTATTCTTTAACACAGGGAAAAAGTGTTTAACAATTGATGAAGAATATGAAGATGTTCCATCTTATTCTTTAACGTTCTTTGGAAATTATTATAATTTAAATATAGGAGATGGACAAAAACATTCTGAAAAATTGCCATTTAAGATGAATGGCAAAGAATTTCCTATTGAAGTTGTAATTACCAAAACTCGCAAGGAAACTAAAATTGAAATCAATGGTGTACAAATATTTAAGGGTGAGTGTGAACTTACAGAACCTTGTATGGGATTCCTTGTGCCATTGAAACATAAGTTGATTGTATCGGATGTTTCAGTAGAACAAGCCGAAGAGGAAGATTAATAATCAAACCTATTATACAAATCGGTCGTTGTTTTCAGCGACCGATTTATTTTTGTGTTAGAGTATGTAAATAACTCAAAAGTTAATAATTTATTTATGTACGATTGCGTATATGATTAACTCATAATGAAACGGCATGCTCGTCCAGTAGGAAATCTAATAATCCGATGTGCAAAATACCATCTTCATCATTCCATTTGGACTCCACACTTTGCGTCATAATGATTTTGCGAAAAGAATCCGGTATCTGAAGCAAGGGACGTTTTTCTCTTAATAAGTGCTCTGTGTCCGTCAATTCATAACAGGACTGAAGATATGTTCTGGAACTGCCTTGATTAACAACAAAATCTACTTCCATGGATTGCCGAGACTGTTTGCCATCTTGTAACCGAATTCGTTTCTCAATCATACCAACATCCACAGCCCCACCTCGTCTGCGAAGTTCGGTATAAATGATATTTTCCATCAAGTGTCCTTTGTCCATCTGTCGAAAATTTAAAATTGAATTTCGAATACCCGGATCAACAAAATAATATTTAGGTTGTGTGCCAATGTAATGTTTTCCACGAATATCGTATCGATTGGCTTTTTCTATCAAAAACGCATCTTCCATATATGTAAGCCATTTTCCTATGGTTAATGCAGAAATAGTTTTGCCTTCCTTACTGCGAAACGTATTGCTCAAATTGTTCAGATTGACAGAACTTCCAACTTGAGAGGAAACGACTTGGAGCAATTCATCAAGGGTTTGTTTGTTGCGTAATTTGTAACGTCCTATTACGTCTGCCAAATAGACCGTCTGCCATATTTCAGAAAGAAAATCTTGTTTATCTTGGTCTGTTTTATAATTTAGAATTTGTGGTAGTCCTCCATAACGCATATATTCCTCTAAACCATGATATTGGTCTCCCGGATAGACACTCATAAATTCGCTAAAGGACAATGGATATAATCTAATTTCCCAACCTCGTCCCCTAAATTCCGTAACAACATCTTTGCTCAAGAATTTAGAATTAGATCCGGTTACATAGGTTTCTGCATTAGAAATATGTAGCAATGAATTGAGAACATCTACGAACTCATCAACCAATTGTACTTCGTCCAAAAAAATATAATATCGTTCAGAATCAGTTATTTTTGCATGGATATAAGTCAATAAATTATCAGGATTTCGGAATTCCTTATTCATTCGATTTTCTAAATTGATGGCAATGATATGATCTTCTCTTACTCCTTGTTCCATTAACCAATCTTTAAAAATCGTAAACAACAAATACGATTTTCCACAACGTCTAACACCTGTTAGAATCTTAATCATTCCTATTCCTTGAGCAGAAATCAATTTGTTTAGGTAAAAGTCTCGTTTAATATTCATATTACTTATAATTTTTGGCACAATGTACAGTTTTATTAAGCAGAATGGGCTTGTTGCTGTATCTGTACTTAATAAATTCGGCACAAAGGTACATCTTTTTTATGGAATATGCAAATATATTGTACAAAAAATACGTTTTTTATCCCAAATAAGTAAAAAAATACCACAAAGTTAGTTGGTGGATTGGCGGAGGAGGGTTTGAATTTGTGTGGAGACAAAGCCAAGGATGGTGGAATAACGTTTTTTGCCGGGTTGTGGATGGTTAATCTGCTCATCAAAAAGGGCTTTCCAATAAGCATAACGTTCAGGATCTGCTAATTCAGCACGCGCTTGGCGTTGCGCCTGACCAAACAAAGAACGGGCAGCTTCTACGTTAGGAGACCAAGGACCTTCGTGGACCCGATAAGCATAAAGTTCTTTGGGCCCTTGAATGAGATTTCCATTGGCATCTTTACCAAATGTTTTTTGACGTGCGACGGGAATACGAGTGCCTCCGTCACGGTGGGAACTTAATTTCCCATGAATTTCATCAATGGGATAGGATGGTTTGTAAGACATAATTGAGATATTTTTTGTGTATTTTGTTAATTCATGGTTAACGCACCCTATGTGTATTGTGCGGCAATTGTGCGGCAATTGTGCGGGAATTGTACGGCAATTGTACGGGACGTAAAGCATTTAGCGTGGTTTAGCGTTGAGGGTTGAGGGTTTGGGGGTGAGCGTTTAGCGTTGGGGAAATTACATCCCTAAGACGCTTTTGACGAAGGGTTCGCGGTCGAAGAGACGAAGGTCCTCCACTTTTTCGCCAACGCCAATATAACGAATGGGAATCTTGAATTGGTCCGAAATGCCGATTACTACGCCACCTTTGGCGGTGCCATCCAGTTTGGTGACTGCCATGGAGGTGACTTGTGTGGCTTGGGTGAACTGACGTGCCTGCTCAAAAGCGTTCTGACCGGTGGAGCCGTCCAAAACGAGCATCACATCATGTGGCGCTCCGGGAACGACTTTCTGCATAACAGTCTTGATCTTGGTTAATTCATTCATCAGATTAACCTTATTATGCAATCGTCCTGCGGTATCAATCAATACGACGTCGGCGTTATTCTTGACTGCCGATTGGAGAGTATCAAAAGCGACCGAAGCGGGGTCTGATCCTTGCTGTTGTTTGATAACCGGAACTCCTACGCGTTCTCCCCAAATGCATAATTGTTCTACGGCAGCAGCGCGGAACGTATCGGCAGCCCCGAGATAGACGGTCTTGCCAGCATCTTTGAATTGTTTGGCTAACTTACCAATCGTAGTTGTTTTGCCTACACCATTCACGCCCACCACCATGATGACATAGGGTTTAGCGTCCGCGTTAACGTCCGTTATTTCGTTTTCTTTAAGTAGAGCACAGGTTTCTTCCACAAGTATGCGATTGAGTTCGTCCGTATTGACGTACTTATCTCGTGCCACGCGTTGTTGGATGCGTTCAATGATGCGCAAGGTCGTCTCAACGCCCACATCAGACGTGATAAGGGCTTCCTCCAAGTTATCAAGTACATCATCATCTACTGTGGATTTGCCAGCAACGGCATGCGATATCTTATCCAGGATGGAGGTCTTGGTAGTTTCCATCTTGGTGGTCAGCACTTCGGTTTCTTGTTGTTGCTGTTCCTGTGTTTTCTTCTTAAATAAATCAAAAAATCCCATAATGGTGGTAGTTAGTCGCGTTTGAAGATATCTCGAGTATAGACTTTGTCTTGTACATCGTCGAGGCAGGCATCGTATCGGTTGGCAATGATAGCTTGGCATTGTGCCTTGAAGGCTGCGAGGTCATTGACGATGTGGCTGCCGAAGAAACTGGTTCCGTCCGGCAGGGTAGGTTCGTAAATAATGACATTAGCACCCTTGGCCTTGACACGCTTCATGATGCCTTGGATGGAGGACTGACGGAAATTATCCGAATTGGACTTCATCGTGAGGCGATAGACACCAATGGTGATGGCTTTTTCGGACTGCGCATTCCAACTATTATCCTCGCTATAGGCATAATATCCAGCCTTAGAAAGCACGCGGTCGGCAATGAAGTCCTTGCGCGTTCGGTTGCTTTCCACGATGGCCTGAATGAGGTTCTCGGGCACATCTTGGTAATTAGCCAGCAGTTGTTTGGTGTCCTTAGGCAGGCAGTAACCGCCATAACCGAAGGAAGGGTTGTTATAGTGCGCTCCGATACGAGGATCCAAACATACGCCATTGATGATGGATTGAGTGTCCAGTCCTTTTATCTCGGCGTAGGTATCTAATTCATTGAAGTAGCTGACGCGCAACGCCAGGTAGGTATTGGCAAACAGCTTAACTGCCTCGGCCTCGGTGAATCCCATGAAGAGAGTAGGTATATCGGTCTTGATGGCTCCTTCTTGCAGCAGATTAGCGAACGTTTTGGCGGCATTCACCAAACGATCATCGTTCATATCTGTGCCTACAATGATACGCGAAGGATAGAGGTTGTCGTACAGAGCCTTTGATTCGCGCAGAAATTCAGGCGAGAAAAGAATATTGCGGCTGCCGGTGATTTGACGGATATGCTCGGTGTAGCCCACAGGAATAGTGGACTTGATAATCATGATAGCGTTGGGATTGACCTCCATGACGAGACGGATAACCGCCTCGACGGCAGAGGTGTCAAAGTAGTTCTTCTGACTATCATAATTAGTCGGCGCAGCGATGACTACGAACTCGGCATCGCGGTAGGCAGCCTTGGCGTCCAAAGTAGCCGTTAGGTCCAGGTGGATAGGGGCGTTATTGGCATCCTTGCCACTGAGGTACATCTTGATGTACTCATCCTGGATGGGTGACTGACGACGATTAAGCATGTCCACTTTTTCGGGGACAATATCCACGGCTGTAACGTGGTGATGTTGAGCCAGTAGGGTAGCGATAGATAGACCTACGTAGCCCGTTCCTGCAACTGCAATTTTCATATTATTAGAGGCGACCATCAACGAGGGTGCGGTCTACGAAGTTCTTCACATCAAAGATGACAGCACCTTGGTCTTTGTATTTCTTGAAATCAAAAGTCTCGAATTGTTTATGGCTAACGCAAGCGATGATAGCTTCGTATTTCTTGGAAGGATCTACGGCAGGGATTAACTCCTTGTTGTATTCGTGCTTAACCACTTCCAGCGAAGCCCAAGGATCGTAGATATCCACGTTGCAACCAAATTCTTCGAGTTCGGTAGCTATATCCACCACTTTGGTGTTTCGGCAGTCCGGGCAGTTCTCCTTGAAGGTAACGCCGAGCATGAGGATATTGGCATTCTTGATTTTATGGTCGTTTTGGATCATGAGTTTGAGCGTTTTGTCGGCAATGAACTTAGCGATGGAGTTATTGACGGCACGGCCAGACAGAATGACTTTGGGGTCATATCCAAGGGATTTAGCTTTGTGCGCCAGGTAATAGGGGTCCACGGAAATGCAGTGTCCACCAACCAGGCCCGGACGGTACTTGAGGAAGTTCCATTTGGTGCCGGCAGCCTCGATGACATCGTTGGTGTCAATACCTACGCGGTCGCAGATAAGTGCGAGTTCGTTCATGAAGGATATATTCACGTCGCGTTGGCTATTCTCAACAGCTTTGGCAGCCTCGGCCACCTTCATATTGGGAGCGCGGTGGGTGCCATTCAGCAGAATGCTGTTGTAGAGAGCATCTACGATGTCGGCTACTTCGGGTGTTGAACCGGAAGTGATTTTCTTGATTTTGGTGAGAGTATTAACTTTGTCGCCCGGATTGATACGTTCCGGACTGTATCCGCAGAAGAAATCCACATTGAATTTGAGTCCGCTGTTCTTCTCCAAAACGGGTACACAGTCCTCCTCGGTGCATCCGGGATAAACGGTAGATTCGTAGATGACGATGTCACCACGATTGAGCGTTTTGCCAATGGTGGCACTGGCCTTGAGCAGCGGAGTGAGGTCCGGATTATTGAAACGGTCAATGGGCGTAGGAACGGTAACGATGTACGTATTGACGGCTTTTAGGTCGTCTGGATTGGACGTAAAGGTCAGACCCACTTTATGTGTGGAATCATACAAGTCGCGGGCTTGCTTCATACCAACAAGGTCAGCCTCTAAGGTGTGGTCTTCACCACGTTCTAACTCTTCTACACGGGCTTGAAAAACATCAAAGCCGATAACTCGATACTTTTTGCCATACTCAATGGCCAGGGGCAGACCAACATAGCCTAAGCCCACTACTGCGATAATACGATCAGATAGATTCATAATATATATTTTAGTTGTTTATTATTTTGATAATCACAATTTGGGCACAAAGATACAAATAATAATTGGATTATGCAAGCGTGCGCGAGAAAAAGTGAAAAAAAAACATATGTTTTTTGTTCATGTCCCCAAAAGTGAGTAAATTTGCATGCCGAATTATAGGCTTTGAATCAATTAATTCAATAATATGAAACATTTTAAACTTTGGAACACGGTGTGCGGATGGCTTGTATTTGCCATAGCAGCAGCCACTTATCTCATGACGCTTGAGCCGACGGCTTCGTTCTGGGATTGTGGAGAGTTTATCTCCAGTGCTTACAAGTTGGATGTAGGTCATCCACCTGGAGCACCATTTTTTATGTTAATGGGACATTTCTTCAGTCTCTTTGCCAATGATCCCTCTCAGGTGGCATTATGTGTGAATGCTTTGTCCGGTTTGGCTTCGGCCTTCTGTATTCTCTTCCTCTTCTGGAGCATTGTGATGTTAGGTCGCAAGTTAGTGCAACCGGATACGGTAAGTAAGGGTATTGCCTTATTGGGTGCAGGAGCAGTAGGTGCATTAGCCTACACATTCTCGGATACATTCTGGTTCTCCGCGGTAGAGGGTGAAGTATATGCCTCGAGTTCGTTATTCACAGCCGTTGTAGTGTGGCTTATCCTCAAATGGGACGAGCAAGCAGACGAAGAGGGTAGCGATCGCTGGTTGATACTGATTATGTACCTGATGGGATTGAGTATAGGTGTGCACTTGTTGAACCTATTGACTATTCCTGCTATCGTAATGGTGTATTATTTCCGTAAGTACGAGTTTACGTGGAAGGGAGCCATTCAAGCCTTTGTGCTGAGTTGTGTGCTGCTGGCAGTTATTTTGTATGGTATTATCCCTGGTTTCCCGACGGTAGCCGGTTGGTTTGAGTTACTCTTTACCAACGTGTTTGGCTGTCCGTTCAATACCGGTTTGTTGGTATATCTGGTCTTAGTAGCCGGGCTATTAGGATGGGGTATATGGCATACGTATAAGAAATTAGAGGAGAACTACACGCAAAAGATGCGTTGGATTCATACCGGTTTGACGATGGTTGCAGTCATTTTAGTGGGCTATTTCAGTTACGCTGTGATTGTGATTCGTTCCAATGCCGATACGCCAATGGATCAAAACTCTCCGGATAATGTATTTGCTCTTAAGTCTTATCTCAATCGTGAGCAATATGGCGATCGTCCTTTGTTGTATGGTCAGACCTACAATGCTCCGGTTAAGTTGGAAATAAAAGGCAATATGTGCATCCCCGTTGAGACTAAAGGTGCAGCACAATATGCTCCGGCTCCCCAGAAAGAGGGTGAGAAAGACCGCTATGTGGTAACCGGCTACAAGACGAATTATGAGTTCATGGATGAGTTCAAGATGCTCTTCCCGCGCATGTATTCGCCACAAGGCTCTCACGTTAGTGCATACAAACAATGGGCAGAAATAAAAGGTCGTCGCGTGAGATATGACTATTGCGGACAAAAGAAGACCGAGTATTGTCCTACTTTTGTGGAGAATATGCGTTTCTTCTTCCGCTATCAAGTTAATTTCATGTACTGGCGTTATTTCATGTGGAATTTCTCGGGTCGTCAGAATGACTTGCAGAGTTATGGCGACATCACCAAGGGCAATTGGATTACCGGTTTCAAATGGTTGGATAATGCTCGTTTGGGTGACCAAGATAAACTGCCTACTGACCTGAGAGAGAACAAGGGCCACAATGTGTACTATATGTTGCCGCTGATTTTGGGTATTATTGGTATTGTATGGCAATTAGGCAAAAAGAATGGTGGCGGTAAGAACTTCACAATCACTTTCTTGCTCTTCTTCCTGACCGGTTTGGCTATTGTTATTTACCTCAACCAAACGCCGTATCAGCCTCGTGAGCGAGACTATGCGTATGCCGGCAGTTTTTATGCCTTCTCTATTTGGATTGGTTTAGCCGTATTGGCCTTGTATGAATGGTTAACTGTTAAGTTGCAGAACGAACGTGCCAAGACGGCTGTAGCTGCCGTAGTGACGGTTGTTTGCTTATTGGTGCCGGCACAAATGGCCAGTCAGAACTGGGATGACCATGACCGCTCGGATCGATATAGTTGCAGAGACTTTGGTGCTAACTACTTGCGTTCCTGCGAGAAAGATGCCATTCTTTTCTCCAATGGTGACAACGATACCTTCCCCTTGTGGTATAATCAGGAGGTAGAAGGAGAGGGGGCAGATATGCGTGTATGTAACCTCAGTTATCTGCAAACCGACTGGTATATCGCTCAGATGAAGCGTCCGTATTACGAGAGTTCGGCACTGCCTATTAACTGGGAATATAAGGATTATATGCCTGGGGCTAATGAAGTGGTGATGACGGAGAATAGGATAGGGCAGCCTATTTCGGTAGAGCAGGCCTTTGAGTTTGTTCGTTCGGATGATCCTCGTACCAAACGCGATGGTGATAATTACATCCCCAGCAATCAGTTGTATATCAATAACCCCGGAGGCGAATCTATTCCTATTCGTTCTGCCCGTCGTTATACGCGTAGCGAAATGATGATTATGGAAATGCTCCAAAACATTGCGAATGATGGCTGGAAGCGTCCTATCTATTTCGCTGTAACGGTTGGTGGCGATTATTACTTAGGTTTAGAACCCTATTTTGAGAATTGTGGTATGGCCTATCGTGTAACGCCTATTCGTAGTGAGGATGGTCAAGAACGGGTCAATACGGAAGTGATGTATGATAACATGATGCATAAGTTCCGTTATGGCAATATGAATAAGCCCGGTATCTATATTGATGAGAACCTGATGCGTATGTGCCGCACTCACCGTATGATGTTTGCTCAATTAGCAGAGGCATTGGTGCGTGAAGGTCAACGCGAAAAGGCTATTGAAGTATTGGATTACGCGGACGAGATGCTGCCCGGGTATAATGTGCCGTATGAAACGACCAGTATATCCATGGCATCGTTGTATTATTTCTTAAAGGAAACAGATAAGGCTAATCGTCTAATGTGTGCTGTGGCCGATAACTGCGTTGAGTATTTAGACTGGGCTCAGTCGTTAGACCGCGAGCATCGCAAGGCTGCCGACCAAGTGTTGCGTCAGCAGGCATCTATATTGGAATATGTATGTCGCAATATGGTGTCGTATGGTCAGCGTGATTTGGCTGAGTCGTATATGAATAAATTGAATGAAAGTGGATACTAATATTCCTGTATTGCTGCTGACCGGTTATTTAGGCAGTGGCAAGACCACCTTACTAAACCGAATCCTTGCCAATCAGGCAGGGATTCGATTTGCCGTCATAGTGAATGACATCGGTGAGGTTAATGTGGATGCTGCATTGATAGAAAAGGGCGGCATTGTTAATTCAAAAGATGATAACTTGTTATCATTGACCAATGGTTGCATTTGTTGCACACTCAAGATGGATATGGTGCAGCAGTTGCATGACTTATGCACAGCCGGTAAATTCGATTATATTGTCATTGAGGCCAGCGGCATTTGTGAGCCTGCACCTATTGCTCAAACCATCTGCTCGTATCGTAAGATGGTGCCATTTACGGAGGACCCTGCGCCTAAGTTAGATTGTATCGTGAGTGTGGTGGATGCATTACGTCTCAAGGATGAATTCCAAATGGGTGATGAACTCAAGCGGACAGATTTGGGTGAGGATGATCTGGCTAGTTTGGTGATTCAGCAGATAGAGTTCTGTAATATCATCTTACTTAATAAATTCAAGGAGTTGAGTTCGGAAGAGCTGAGTTATGTAAAGGAAGTGATTCGTGCCATCCAGCCTACGGCTGAGATTATAGAAACGAATTATTGCGATGTGCCGTTTGATAAGATTCTTAATACTCATTCCTTCAGTTTTGATGCTGTTGCCGGTTCTGCAGCTTGGTTACAAGGCGTAGAAGGCGATGTAGAGATGGAGAATGAAGAGGAAGGTGAGGCGTATGAATATGGCATAGATACCTTTGTGTACTACCAGCGCAAACCTTTTAATTTAGGTCGTTTTGATGATTTCGTAGCCCGCTTATGGCCTAAGAGTGTTATTCGATGCAAGGGTATGTGTTACTTTGATTCGGAATACGACATGTGCTATTTGTTTGAGCAGGCCGGTAAGCAGTTTAACCTCAAGCAGTGTGGAGAGTTTTATGCCACGATGCCCAAGGAAGAACTGATGCAAGCCTTAGCGCATGATCCTATCCTGCAACGCGACTGGGACGAGCAATACGGAGATCGTATGCAAAAACTCGTCTTTATCGGTCAGAACATGGATAAAGAAGCCATCATCCAAGCGTTGGATAATTGTTTAGCTTATTAAGTAAAAAGCGAAATAGATATTCTATCTACGAGTTAATCTAATTGCTCGTAGATAGAATTTTTTGATATAAACTCAGGAACGATCTCCTTCATTTTCTTGACTGTCGTCATGGCATTGTGGGTATTGCTAGTGGATATAATTTCCTCCACCGCCTTATTGACGGTCTCGTAATCCATCTCGCGTACACGTGCAATCATGATCTTGTCATTTTTGGTAGGTAGGGTCGTTTCCTTTTGGTTGAGAACTTCCTCGTATAGTTTCTCTCCGGGACGCAGTCCGGTGAAGATTATAGGTATGTCTTTATCCGGTTGATATCCTGCTAATCGAATCATGTTGCGTGCTAATTCCAAGATGCGCACCGGTTTGCCCATATCAAATACGAAGATCTCACCACCATCGCCTAAAGTGGCAGCTTCCATTACGAGAGTGCAAGCCTCGGGTATCGTCATGAAGAAACGAATGATATCGCGGTGAGTCACTGTAACCGGTCCACCGGCAGCAATCTGTTTTTTGAAGTAAGGAATGACAGAGCCGTTTGATCCAAGTACGTTTCCAAATCGCGTAGTAATGAACTTAGTATGCGTAGGTTGGGAAGATGCTAACTGACGATCCAAAGCTTGTACATAAATCTCGGCGATTCGTTTAGAAGCCCCCATCACATTCGTTGGATTAACGGCCTTGTCCGTAGATATCATTACAAAACGATCAACATTGTATTTAACGGCTAAGTCCGCCATGTTCTTGGTGCCTAGCACATTGGCCAAAATGGCTTCATTAGGATATTCTTCCATGAGTGGTACATGCTTGTAAGCGGCTGCATGGAAGACGATGGAAGGATGATATTCCTTAAATATTTGTTCTGCACGTTGTTTGTTTCGTACATCACCAATAACAGACATTAAACCGATTTCAGGATATTGGTCTTTGAGTTCTAAACGCAAATCATGTAGGGCAGATTCGGCTTGGTCTAATAGTACGACTAAGGCAGGGTTGAATTTGATGATTTGTCGCACCAATTCGCTGCCTATACTGCCTGCCGCTCCGGTAACTAACACTACTTGATGAGCAATAATAGCAGATACATTATTGGTATCAATCTTAATGATAGGCCGTTCCAGTAGATTTTCAATCTGCATGGACTCAATTCGTCCTATACGAGCATGATTTTCAGCATCTTTATCCCAGTTGCAAATAGAAGGAGTGGTGAGAATATGGATGTTATGTTGCAAGAAGAACTCCAAATCGGTTGAGGGATTGATTTCATGCATTTTAGTAGGTGATACAATCACATCATGTACGTTTTTGCGTTGCAGGACGTTCAATAAACTATCATCCAATTGGTACACATCCAATCCTTGTATGGAAAAGTGCTTATTATCTTTCGCATCCGTGATGAATCCTACTGGTAGGTAGTTGGAATCGCTTCCGGAACTGCGTAGCATCTTGGCTATGGCCAATCCGGCTGATTTCGTACCATAAATCATTACGCGCTTATGATATCCGCCACGTTGTACCAGTACATCATAGATTGTTTTTACACCAACACGAAGGCAGAAAAGTAGAACAAAAGCAGTTGGCAAATAAATGAGGAGTGTGGAGGATAAGAAAGGCTTAACATCTCCAAATAATTTGCATAACAGATTAGCAATCAGTATTAAACCGGAAGTTAGAATAATTGCCATCAGCACCTTGATGATATCTATAAAGGTGGAATAGCGAATGATTCCTGCATAGGTGCGGAAAATAATAAAACTAATTAGTTGAACAGCTACGATGATTAGTGCTTGCTGCCACAAGGGCAAGAAGAGGCTGGTGACTTGATAGCGAATGAGGCTACTACCAATAGCAAAGCTAATGATGCAGGCAATCAAACATAGGAATGTATCGACCAATAGTACTCCCCATCGTGGAGCGTATTTAAGTTCAGGAATGTGAGTTAAGAAATTAGATGAGTTTTTTTCCATAGGTATTATTTTTCTATTGCAGAACGAATTGTATTGATGATATATTGCACATCGTCATCTGTGACCATTGGACCGGATGGCAGACATAATCCTGTGAGGAAGAGTGCCTCGCTTACGCCATTGGTATAGGCCGGAGCATTCTTATAAACGGGCTGTTTATGCAAGGGTTTCCATAGTGGACGTGCTTCAATATTAGCATGGTCTAAGTATATGCGAAGGGCTTCAATATTCTTATTGGGCTGACAGGAAGTAGATATGGCATCGTTTGTGTGCGTTGTGCTAACTACACCACCTACGGCCTCGGTAACTGCTGATTGGTAAGCTTGATCCTGACCTTTGATGCGAACAGAAGAATCTAGTAGGATAGTGTTGAGCCAAAAATTACTTTCGTAATCCACATTAGGATTATCGTGGAAAGTAATTCCAGAAATGGTAGCGAATGCCGCTTTATATAGTTGTGCTATATGTTGATGATGACGTATATGGTCGTCAAGAACGGTCATTTGGCCTCTGCCTATGCCGGCGCATATATTGCTAAGACGGTAATTATACCCAATCGTTTCATGCTGGTAATACGGATACGCTTCTCGGGCCTGTGTAGCATACCACATAATAGTTTGTTTAGCTTTTTCGTTAGGACATATTAGTGCACCACCACCGGAAGTGGTAATCATTTTGTTTCCATTAAAGGACAGAATGCCATATTCACCAAACGTGCCGAGTACTTGACCTTTGTACCGTGCCCCTAAGCCTTCGGCGGCATCTTCAATGACAGGAATATGGTATCGATTAGCAATCGCCAGTATTTCTTCGATGCGATATGGCATACCATATAGCGCTACTATTATGATGGCTTTGGGATAGTGTCCGGTAATCGCTTTGCGATCAATGATAGCTTGTTCTAATAGGGCAGGGTCCATGTTCCAAGATTCTTTTTCTGAATCAATGAATACAGGTGTAGCACCTAAATAAGTGATAGGATTAGATGATGCGCAGAAGGTGAAAGACTGGACGCATACTTCGTCTCCAACTTTGACACCACAAGCGATGAGTGCAAGATGTACGGCAGCTGTGCCAGAAGAAAGGGTAACGACCTGCTTGTCTTGACCAATAAATTGTTGCAGGTCATTTTCAAAGGCATTCACATTTGGTCCAAGAGGCACTACCCAATTAGAATCAAAGGCTTCTTGTATGTACTGCTGTTCTTTGCCACTCATGTGAGCAAGGCAGAGGTATATTCGTTTATTCATATCGTTAGTTATGTCCATTAAATAGTTCGGCCGATGCCGTTCCTTGGTGACTAATTCCTTCGCGATGAAGGACATTATGGATAGTCATTTGTATGATTTGGCAATCTAATGTAAAGGATAGATGGTCTACATACCATACATCATATTCAAATTTTTTAGTGTGTGTGATTGTATTTCTGCCATTCACTTGTGCCCAACCTGTTATTCCTGGCCGCACATTGTGGCGACGCATCTGTTCTGGGGTATAGATGGATAGGTACTGCACTAATAGAGGACGTGGTCCAATGAGTGCCATATCGCCAATCAGTACATTAATTAGTTGTGGCAGTTCATCAATCGACCATGAGCGAATGATTTTACCCAAAGGAGTGATGCGTTGTTCATCCGGTAGTAATTGCCCCTGTTCGTTCCGTTTGTCCATCATTGTCTTGAATTTGATGACTTTAAAGATGCGTCCATGCCATCCTGGTCTCTCTTGGGTGAAGAACGCTCCGGCGCCTTTGTTCACAACGAGTAGCAGCAGCGTAATCAGTAGCAGAATGGGGCATAAAAAAGATAGTGCCATAAAGGCAATAACGAAGTCTAATATGCGTTTGATATAGTGCTTATACATGACTGGAGTCAATGATTTTGCCGTTTTGGATATGTATATTTTGTTTAATTACTTTTGCGGGATTACCAACAGCAATGCTATTCGATGGTATATCTTTTGTGACGACACTACCTGCTCCAACTGCCACTTCGTCTCCGATGGTTACGCCGGGCATAATGATGGCATTGATACCAATGATACAATGGCTACCGATGTATGTGTCTGTATAGAGCGAGCGGCAATGATCGTGCGCTAATACGAAGGCACCATTTAGTACCCATGTATAATCGCCAATATGAATGCCGCGTGGATTGATGCTCTTGTCTAGATGTGCTTTATGGGCTATGCAGACATGTTGTCCAATATCCATCTTATAAACAATTCGTAAATAAGTTGGATAGAGGTTTGTGACAACGGACCATATTTTACTGCGCAAACTCATGAAATATATTTATATAAGGATGAGTAATCCACTTTGCCTGACATCAAATAAGGAATCTCACGAATAATCTGCACATGAAAGGCAGAAGGATGGAGATGTGTAAGGCGCGATAGGTGGTCAAGAACCTGCGATTGCAAAGATGTTTCCGTCAAAAAAACAACAATCAGGTCGTCTCTGCCAACACAGGCACAGTGAGGCGTAATGGTTTTGATTTGTTGCTCCAACGTGTCTAAATTACAGCGATTCCCCCATACTTTAACAAAGCGTTTGAGTCTTCCGGTAATATAAAAATAACCATCAGCATCTTTATGGGCAATATCGCCCGTATGAAGGACACCATGATTGTCATCACCTTTGGCTAAATCAAGACGTGTTTGTGCATACCCTAAACATACATTGTCGCCTTTGTAGATAAGTTCTCCGTCTTTTAGGATATCGTGGATGGTGTGACCTGATTCGTCTTGTATTTCCAAAGTGCCTCCAGGGATAGGAATACCGATACTTGAAGGCTTTTGTATAGTCATAGAGTAAGGGAGGTAAGCCATCCTTGGGGAGGCTTCTGTCTGCCCATACATAACAATAAATCGCTTGTCATTGTCCTGTGCATATTCGCCAAATTGACGAACAATGTCGGCATTTAACTTACCTCCAGCCTGTGTTAAGGTTTTAAGATGAGGAAGAGACATTCTAAAGAAACGATATTTGAGCAACGTTTCATAGGTGAACGGAACTCCGGCAAATGAGGTGGCTTTTTGATTTTGTAAGAAACTCCAGAAAGAAGGTTGGTGAATAGTTTGACAAGAAAGTAGGATGGTTGCACCTACTAAAAGATGACTATTGATAATAGACATCCCGTACGAATAATACATAGGCAAGGTCAATAGTGGACGTTCTGTAGCATCTAAATGGAGGTATTCAACAATAGATTGAGCATTTGCCAAAAGATTTTGTTGCGAAAGACGAACTAATTTTGGTGAGCCTGTTGTGCCGGAAGTGGTAAGACAAACTGCTAATTGAGGATTGATTGATTCAAAAGAATGCGAAATTGTGTTTTTTTGCAATAAAGTATAATCACCAAATCGGAAAATAGCAGAATAGTCGTCTAAACTTGCTACCGTATCGGGTAGCCAAAGATATTCGGGATGGTAGGTATCAATCAAATAAAGGAGGATGGTACGCTCTTGAGATGCATCCAACAAGACGACAGGCAAGTGATTTTGCAGGGCTGCGACATAACCAACGACGGAAGTCAGTGTATTTTGAGAAAGACAAAAGAGCAGACCATGGCGCAAAGACAAATCTCCTATTTGATTGGCTATTTGTTGCAAGTCGTGGTAAGATATCTGATCTCCACGATCGCTTATAAAAGCGATTTGCTGACCATATTGCTCAAGATTAAACATAATTATGCAATGATAATGCCGTATTTAGACAGAATAACTTTACCTTGTTGATAGGATTGTAAAGCCATCATATCCATTGGCTCCAATAAGATGTCAAATTCATCTTCTAACGCGGAAAGTAAAGACATGTGACCAATAGAATTCCAAAGTGGAGTTTGCTTAAAAACAGCATTGGATAAGTCTGCTTCGTTTAATTGCAATACATTGCAGAAGATTGCATTATATTTCTCTAAAGTCGTCATAATGAATCATAAAAAATTACCTCCGGGCACACGATGTGATGCGTGATAAAATGCGCACTCCCCCATGCTAAACCAACACCGAAAGCACATGCGATAGTGTTTATCGTATCGGTTGAATAACGTTCCCGACATTGCGAAACGATGGTTAAAGGAATCGTTGCCGATCCTGTATTACCGAAATTACGCAAACTATAGGGCACCTTTGAACTATCAATTTTGAGTTTCTTGCGAATCTTCTCGTTTAGGTATTGGTTAGCCTGGTGAAAGATAAAATAATCGATAGTGTCCATACCAATATGGAACTGATTCATTAATGATTGGACGCTTTTAGGGGCAGTGGCTAGAGCAAAACTAAAAACATCCATTCCTTTCATGTGTGAATCAATAGCACGATAAGTCATGTTATCATCATCAGTACGGAATTCAAGATCAGATGGTGTGGTAGGATAGCGCAACCCAC
The DNA here is from genome assembly GCA_024399955.1 of Paludibacteraceae bacterium. Lineage (GTDB taxonomy): Bacteria > Bacteroidota > Bacteroidia > Bacteroidales > Paludibacteraceae > Colicola. The sequence goes on from JAKSNH010000001.1 coordinate 140,327, forward strand.
CAGCTTTAGCGAAGATAGTATGGTATTCTTTTCCTCGTGAACCATGTTCCAGTTCAATAGGGGAAGCCTCGGTGTCATATTCCAATGCAGTGGCTGTACCTGCATCACCAAATAGTGGCCGAGATTCCTTATCCAAAGGGGATTTCATTAACGTGGCAGAATCACCACATAAGAGTATAACGCGCCGAAAATTATGTGTGGTTACAAGAGATCCTGCAACTTCTAACCCAATAATCCACCCTGGACAACCTTGGCGTATATCAAAACATAAACATGTCTCGGGCAAATTGAGTATGCCATGCAGCACATTAGAAGATGGCGGCGTAATGTAATCTCCCGCAGAAGACACAAGAATGAGCGCATCAATGGACATCCTGTCCCATTGCAACTCATGTAATAATTGTTCAAAGGCATGGGCACATAAGTCAACTACCGTTGTACCTTGTTCAACGGTATGCTTACGTTCAATTCCAGTCTGTGCAATGACTCTTTCAATCTCGTCAGGGGAAAAAATGGGCAAAGACGCATTCTCCTCTATATGACGAGGCACACAAGCCGAGATACCTCGAATGGCAACGTTATTTAGGAAAGCAAAAGCCATATTTATACACGACGTCCTCCGTCAATAACCAAAGCATGTCCCGTAATCCATGCAGAAGCATCGGACAATAGGAAAATGACAGAATAGGCAATCTCCTCCGGCTTACCATAACGCTTGAGCAGGTATTTCTGACGATCGGCCTCCATATCTGCATCAGAGAATTCTCGTCCTTGTATTAATTCGGTTTCCACCATACCTGGATGAATCGAGTTGGAACGAATTTTAGGAGCCAATTCGCGAGCGCAGTATTTGCTGAATGACATGATAGCAGCCTTGGATGTGCCATAAACGGCATTCCCGATACCGGACCCCATTGCCGCCGAAGAAGATATGAATACAATAGATGCACCGGCATTGAGTTTCTTCTTTTTGAGCAAGAATTTTGTCAATAGGATAGGTGCGAAAGTATTGGTGGTATAAATCTTTTCCAAATCATCTCCCTTGATAAAACCAATAGGTTTCATAAGATTGATGCCGGCATTATTAACAAGTCCATCCAGTTGAGGAACTTGTTCCGCTAATGTTTGAATACCTTCTTGTGAAGCTAAATCAGCAATAATCTGCACATGCCCTTGGCCTTCTAATTGTTCAAAGGTCTGCTGTAGTCGTTCTTGATTGCGACCTGTGATGACGCAATGTGCGCCTATTTTGGCACATTCAATAGCAGTTGCGCGACCTATGCCGGATGATGCACCGGTGATGAGCACCGTTTTGCTTTCTAATGAAAAGGGATTAGATAACATATTCAGTAGCGATTTTATCTTTTACTTCAACTAATTTTGAAATCACGATATTGTCCGTTTGGAAGGCAACTGTTCCCCAACTCAGTCCTACACCAAACCCGCAGCAGATAAAACGTTTATTTTGCGCGTCATTAGTCAGTTGGGTAACAATCGTATTAGGAATAGATGCTCCATTGGTATTGCCAAAGTGGCGCATACTAGAAGGAACCTTTTCTGCGGGCAATTTCAACTTCTTGGCAATCAAATCATTCATCTTCATATTAGCCTGATGGAAGACAAAATAGTCGGCATCCAAGTAGTCAAAGCCAAAGTGCTCTGCTAATTTCTTAATAGATTTTGGAGCGGTAGTGATGCCAAATGAGAAAACATCCATACCTTTCATTCGTGTTTGCAAACGATTGAGCATTTTGCCCTCTACGTCTTCTTGACGAAACGATTTAGCACTGAACTGATTGCGGCTACCGCCATCTGGCGTAATAATTGCATCAAATCCGCTTCCATCCGTTCCAAAATGGAACTGAACGGGAGTTGTATGGCGAGCGAACTCAATGGCTGTGACTGTACCTGATTGACCAAACAAAGGGTTTGGTGGTCCAGCAGCTCTGCGGCGAGCATCTCCCACCATTAATAGGGCTTTTTTGAAGTGCCCGGTTTCGACTAGTCCCATAATGGCGCTAAGACCATATACCCAACCGGAACAACCGATGGACATATCTGTGGCATAGCATTCTTTATTGAGTCCAAGGCGATCTTGTAAGATGCATGCTGTAGCCGGTAAAATATAATCCGGAGTCTGGGTAACGACTAATAGTGCATCAATGTCGGATTTATTCCATTTTAGGTCCTTAATCAACTGTTCAGCAGCGGCATAGCATAAATCGGAGGTGCATAGATGCCGAGCAGTACGACGTTCTTCTACACCAGTTGTTTCTACAAAATCCTCTGGGGTATATTCGGTAAAGAATGCTTGTTCCTTACGTCCCGGATGCAGGTTACTGGATATATGCTTGGGCATTCCGGAAGCCATTCCGGCTATACGGACATGCTTGTATTCCAAAAAGGCCATTAGATGCGACTTTTAACGATATTATATAAATCTTCAATGGTAACGGAACCTTTGACGTCATTTCCTTTTAGAGCAACGTCATATTCTTCATCAACCATTCCGATTACGCTTAGGCCGATCAGGGATGACCATTCTTCTAAATCGTGAAATTTGGTTTGAGGAGTGAAGATGCTTGCATCTGTTTCGTCAAATTGTTCTGCAAAATGTTGCACAAATTCTTGTAAATCCATAATAATTGTGTATTTAATATTTAAAAATTCTTGCGGGATTGCCTATGTATGTAGACTGATTTTTAGGAGATGAAAATAGATATGCGCCAGGACCCAATTTAACATGCGACCCGATATGCACTTGTTGCAGTACGAATGAACCGGCACCGCAGATATTCTCAGAATCAATATGCACTTCTCCGGACAATCTACATCCGGGCATCAATGTATTATAGTCGCCTATTTGCACATCATGACCAATGTTAATAAAACCATTAAGCAGATTAAAATCACCTATGGTAACATCGCATGAGATGGTGCATCCTCCTTCAATAATATTGCCCTTACCCATTGTTAGCGTTTTTTGATCTGCTACCCAAAGATCAGGATAGATGAGATTAGGGTAGGAAATGTTAGTGTTAGCAATACGACTTACAATCATTTTGACGGTAGTTGGATTGCCAACCGCAACAGCAATGGCAAGTTCGTTAGGGAAGGCATTTAACGCATGAATGTCTCCTAAAACTTGACCATAATGCGAGACGGAAGTACCTGCTGGTACCCCATCATCAAAAAAACCAATAAGATTCCAAGTTGGGCAATGGTTATTGATGTGCTGTATTAGACATGCAACCTCTTTGCCTAGACCTCCTGCTCCATATATGGCAATATCCATCATGTAACTTTAGTTTTAGCGCGCAAAGTTACACTTTTTTTTTCATATATGCAAATATTTTCTAATTTTATGCAGGAAAAATAAGCATATATAACTTATTTGAGGAGAAAGAGTCTGAATTAGTCGAATAAAATGGCGTTGATTGGGTAAGGAAGACGTACTGCGAACCGATTCCATACATTGTTGAAAGAGTAGTTCTTTTAGCACATCTGTCCATAGACGAATAGCCGCTTTGTTGATTATACCTTGGGCAATATATTTCTCATAGGTGAAACACATGGTTAAACTATATATCGTGTGTTGGAAGGAGGGAAATGACATCCATTCTTGGCCATTGTGAGCGATGGATTGGATGGCCCTTATGATGGTGCAATCTGTTTTCGGACGAGGGGCATGTATGGCACTTTCGTTATGCATTATATAATGGTAGAAGATGACATTGCTTACCATTATAGTTTGTGCATATCGTAGGCATTGGACAGTAAAAGTATATACTTCTCCTACGTGAATGGTTGTGTCAAATAGAATATGATATTGTTCAATAATGGCTCGTTTATACACCAATTTTGGGGAAGTGGGAAAGGTTTTACACGTTTTATATAATGCTGTTGGTGAATAGATGCCTTCGGCTATCTCGTTCGTACAAACGGAAGTGTTATCACTATCTATCTGTACGGCAGGAAGTAGTATGTCAGCCGATGTCACGAAGAAGGGTTGTAGAATGTGTAGGGTGTTGGGCTCCAAGTAATCGTCACTATCCAAGAATAGCACATATGTTCCAGTAGCATGTTTCAGGCCAGCATTGCGAGCTGCAGATACTCCTTGGTTAGACTGTGCAACACAAATGACTCGTTTATCGCTTTGCGCAAAAGAACGAATGATAGTTAATGTGTCGTCTTGTGAACCATCATCAATGAAGATAAACTCCGTATAATCGGAATCCATCAATTGCTTGAGGCTATTGATACAGCGTCCAATATGGGCCTGTGCATTATAGCATGGTATGATAATACTGAACTTAATCATTGCATTTGCTTTTGTGCATTCTCGTTAATTGCTTTTAGTATGAGTGTTCTATTCTCCTCTTGCGCAGCATGTTTCTCGGTTTGATAGATGGTGGAGTAGGTGGAGATAGTGATGTTTGAATAAAGAATGGTTTGAGCGTACGTCATACATATTAATAATATGATATATAGGTATCCCAACCAGGCACTAATCGTTTTGGGGGCATGGCGGAAATAAACAAGGTAGTAACCGAAGATGAGAAACTCAAAAGTGGTAAAATAACGGAAAATACGATCTAAGACAAGGCTGCGATAGCAAAGTAGGTGTCCGCATAAACCGATTAGCACTAAATCAAATAGAATCTCAAAGAAACGGTCTTGGTGGAACTCTTTAACAGGCTTGTAGAGCATAATCATTATGCAATATGCTGCATATTTGATGAGCATACCAATGCCAACCGATGCACCGTTGCTGACCATGTGTTGACTATTTACGTACACGCCATAACCGCTTACTTCTGCCAGATGATAGAATTGCAATATGATTTTGTTGGTTAGATCAAAATACGCAATGATGACGAAGGCTGTTAGAGTTAGGATGCGTGTTATGTCGCTCTTGAATATTTGTCGGTCTTTAGTATAGAAGAGATAGATGGGTAGCAAGATTAAGGCTGATTTATGGAAAAAGCATGCTAAAGCGATTCCGATAAAGTAATTAACCCAATCGCGTTTAATAATACATGGAATTGAGGCCAAGAATATACACATTGCAACATCCTGACGCAAGGTGTTTTGAAAAAGATTTGTGGCAATACCTAAAGCAAAAAAAGCAAAGATAGATGAAGCAAGCACTTCTTTTCTTTCGCGGAAGGCTCTATAAATAAGGGATATTTCTAAAAAAGCAAATAGGATAAAGAATACAGAATAATGTGCGTTTAAGATTTTCTTGAGGAAAATAATTAGCCACATAAATGATCGCTCCAGATGTTCAAAGATACCTGGATGCTGAGCAATATTGTCGTTAATCGAAAGGGAGGTGTCCCACAACTTATAAATCTCCAAATATGCCATGTAGTCCATTCCTACGCAGTATCGCAGTCCAAATACAAGCGTGTATAATACAACAGGAATGCAGTAATAGAAACGTGCTCGTCTGCCTGTTGTTAAAGCTGAACGTCTTGTGAAATAAATCATGAAGATCATCAGCGTAGTATATACTAGGAATGTTTCTAACATGATAGATGATGTTTATGAATGACGTTATAAATGAAGGCCCGTTCTGTATTGGATAAGGCAGATACAAATACCATTAATGCACCGGCGATGATGGTGGCACTGATGGTTACAAGAAAACGGAATGGGAAGTGCATGAAATGTGTACAAAGCCAACTCATTGCAATACATATAATGATAGTTGGAACACAATGTATCATGGTGCGCCAATAGGTTTTCTGTTCAAAGAGAACAGTTCTTTGCAGATACGGCAAACGCATCCACGCGCAGAGCATTTCAATAATTAAGTAACACCACATGACGCTATCAACGTTCAATCCGCAGTGTAGGCATAACCATGCGATAGGCAAGGTGAGTACTTTAATTGTATTAATGATGAGGGCATTGTATTTAACTTGTCCCGTAGCTTGTATTGCTAATCCTAATCCATTGGTGAGTTGGTCGCCAATAAGTGCTATCAATGTGAATTGTACAAATAGAACAGTTTTTTCTGGAACATTATTTGTGCCTAACCAGCATTCTAATAGTGGAGTAATTTCAAACAACATTGGGATAGTGACGACAGAGACCAATAGTAAGGAGAATTTACACGCGCTGTTGGATAGTCGGAATACCTGTTCTCTATTATGCTCTCCTTCTGCTTTATAGACCTGAGGACTAATGGCATTTAATATCGCCTGTGCCAACATAGACGTGGCTGTACTTACCTGTAAAGCTATACCATATGCGGCATTAATAATGGTGCCAAAGAAACGATTTAATACAATGCCGATACCTTGTGCTCTGACCATAAAGCAGCCTGCCGAATAGAGGGTCCATGTGGCAAAGCTTGTTAATTCGCGCATATATTTTCCGTTCCACTCACGCCATGATACCCAGTGGCATTCGGCATAATGTATGTGGGCATAAGCACCTAAAATGATTAAGTTAACGAAAGCAATGCCAGACATTAGTCCTCCATATAGTATGAGTTTGTCACATTGGGCAACATAGAGTAATATAACGGCAATGGCAACTTTGAGCACATAGTCTAATATATCTATTATGGATATAAATACAATATTTTCTTTGGCAATAAATAATGCTCGGAAAGGAGAAACAATGATGCTGACAGACATCATTATACTTGCGGCTACATATACCCATTGGGCGGCAATGAGTCGATCGGTAGGAATTTGTAGGAAATGACGCATGATAACCGGTTCTAATCCTAGTAGAATGAGCAATATACCCAAACCGATTAAAACGTGTAATAGCACGCTATTTCCAAAGCATGTGTATGCTGAAGAAAAGTCTTTTTCTCCTTCGTAGTATGCTAAATATCGTTGCGTAGTTGTTACTAAAGCATTAGTCATAAATCCCAACATAGCAATCGTGCCGGCTACAACCATGTATATACCATAATCAGTTTGCCCTAATGCGCTAAGGATAAGACGTGTTGCCACTAAGGACAGCACTACATTAAGCGCTGTTCGGCAATACTGAGCGATGGTATTAACTATGATACGTTGGGATGAACTCACGATATAATTTATTGCCTCTTATGGCGGAAATAGTAATCAAATATAATACTACGACGAGCAATCGTTTCCGGATAAGGAACGGTTGCTTGTTGTTTGTTGTGTTTGCGTTTAGTAACGAAGTTTGGACGCATTTTCCAGAATGCGATGCGAGCTTGCAAAACGGCTAATGCATTTTTGCTCTTACCACTTACTAAGAGATGCAATGCAGCCATATAATCCAACACGAACCGGGCTATCCATACAGGAATCAGTCGTGCTGTAGGCAGGTTCTTATACATCATCAGTAAGCAATTACGGAAATTAAGGAACGTCTTTTTGGGTGATTCATAACTGAGTGCCCCACCGCCTACATGGTAGATGGTACTTTGTGGAATACAAACCAGCTCATAGCCCCAGCATTGTAGTCGCCAACATAAGTCGATTTCTTCCATGTGCGCAAAGAACTCTGCGTCCAATCCGCCTACCTTTTTATATAATGCCGTGCGCACGCACATGCATGCGCCCGTAGTCCAAAAAATAGGTATTATATCTTCGTATTGTCCTTCATCTTTCTCAATGTAAGAAAGGATACGTCCTCTGCAATAGGGGTAGATTAGACTATCCATTAGTCCTCCGGCAGCACCGGCGTGCTCAAAATATTCCGGCTGTAAGACAGACCTAATCTTAGGCATAGATGCGGCGATATTGGGATGTTCGTCCATATAATTGAGCATCGGCAATAACCAACCGGATGTTACTTCAACATCTGAATTAAGCAATATGGTATATTCGGCATCAACTTGATCTAATGCACGGTTGTAGCCTTCAGCAAATCCATAATTTGTGTCAAAACGAATGACGCGAACTGAAGGGAAGTCCGCTAAAACATCGATACTATTATCTGTGGAACCATTATCCGCAACAACGATCTCTGTATTGGCGACATTGGTATGTCGAATTACAGAGGGTAGGTAGCGACTAAGCATATCTGCTCCGTTCCAATTTAATATGACAACACTACAACGTAACATTGTGGTTATTTATTATTAGGGCGCGACCATTTCCATCGGTTGTGAGTCCATAACCATATTTCCGGTTGCTCAATTATATTTTGTTCTAATCGTCTTGCAAACTGTTCCGTAATGAAGGTGGGTTCTGTATGAGCAGGATCGTCCGTAATCAGTTCAACATGCACGGCGTAGTGCCCACGTTTAGGACTGATTAAATGAACATACGTTACCGCATATCCAAACTTACGAGCGATTTGTTCGCCACCGCCGAGGAATCCTGTATCGTGATGCAAAAAATCCGTCCAGTAATAATCGTTTCCGGGAGATGGCTTTTGGTCAGCGATTAGGCCCAGAGTAAATAATTGTTGGGTTTGTTTGATTTGTACTAATTTACGGAGTAAACTGCGTTTTTCGATACAACTTCCTGCACCGCTATGTTTCTCGCGTAGCTGCTTCATAGTATTATCTGCTGAAGCATTCTTGAGTTGACGATAGACGTTATAGTGTTGAATGGCAGGATTGGTGAAATGATGCTGTATGTCGGCGGTATATTCCCAATTACCCATGTGTCCTAACATAAAGATGCATCCACCATTGTGTTCGGTCCATCGTTCTATATCATCTATGTTATCCACCACCAGGTATTCTTGCATTTGTGCATTGGACGCACGGTAGGAGTGCACTATTTCCACAATGACATCCGCAAGGTGGTGGTAAAACCGCTTTTGAATAGTTTGAATTTCCTTATCTGATTTATCAGGGAAGGATGCACGGATGTTTTTGTACGAAAGGGCACGTCGATATCTTACCACATAGAACATGAGGGGATATATAATCCCATCAGCTATGCCATACAAGACCTTTAATGGTAGCAAGGATAGTATTTTAATTAGTCCTTTCACGTGTTTAATCTTCTTCTTCGTAATAGCCCTGTTCTACACCGTAAGCTTTCTCGCCATCCATAATGAGTTGGATTTGAACAGACGTTAAAGGCATGTGCAGTTTTTTTGCTTCATCGATAACATATTGCAGCTCTTCTGTCTCATCCACTTCTCCGTCAAGATAGGTGGCTTCGTCTGTAGATTCATCGTATTCCAATAGACCTTTTTCTTCTAAGAAATCGTCCATTGTGTCTAAAACGAAAAGTACATCGGCCTCGGTTAAACCTTGTTTGTCTTCGTCAGGAATAATCCGTAAGATATACTCCACCATTTCCCGTTCTTCCGGGTCCATGATAGCTGTTTCAAAAGCATTATTTGCCATATTGTTGTGTTTTTATATATCCTTTAAATACGCGCGTCGGCGCTTATGTTGAATCTTATCGTATTCTTCAAAATTGGCAAGCACCTTGTGGTTTGTTTCCAGCATTGAAGTGGTTTCAATGAGTTTGACGCCATATTTCTTAAAGGAAGGAATAATCTTGTCAAAAATTAGGCTATTAACTCCTTTGTCGCGATAATCGGGGCGCACGGCAATGAGCAATAGGTTAAAGACCTCAAAATGTTTGCTATGTAGTGCCCTAAGTAGATGCCACCATCCGAAGGGGAATAGTTTACCTTGACATTTGCGTAGTTCTTTGGCTATATCCGGCATACCTACGCCAACACCTACTATCTCATCTTCCTCGTTCACGACAATGGCTGCGAAGTCGAAATTAACGAGAGGGAAATACATGTCTCTATAATGTGCTTTTTGGCGAGGAGTCATGGGTTGGAAGTTGTAAAGGTGATGGTAAGCAGCGTCCAACACATCCATAAACTGCAATCCATACTTGCTGCTTAATTCTTTTCCGCTGCGTACGTCATCTATCCTTAGATGACTGCGTTGTGCCACAACTTGTGCCATCCGATGCACGCGCTCTGGGACTTGCTGTGGTGCAGTAATTTGGTATTCTATCCAATCTGCTTCTTTGGTCAATCCATAGTGCTCTAAATGCTGTACGTAGTATGGAAAGTTGTATAAACTGGCCATTGGTGCCAGATACTCATAGCCTTGCAAAAGTAAACCTTCATGGTCCCAATCGGTCAATCCTACCGGTCCGTTCATTTCTGTCATACCGTGTTCTTTTCCCCACGTAGCTACGGTATCTAAGAGGGCATGGCTAACTTCCATATCATCAATAAAATCCATCCATCCAAAACGAACTCGTTGTACATTCCAATGCTTATTGGCGACATGGTTGATGAAGGCAGCTATACGTCCAACCGGTTGTCCTCCACGATATGCCATCCACATTTGCATTTCGCATACCTCTAATGACGGATTGGCTTTTGGATTAAATGTGTTCATCTCGTCCATCCAAAGCGGAGGACAATAATAGGGACAATCTTTATATAAATCGTTAGCAAAAGCGATAAATTGCTGTTTATCTTGTTTGGTTGAAATAGGACGTATTTGAATAGGTTGTGTCATAATAATGAATCAAATCGATGGTTAGATAGACCATTTCGCGTTGCAAAAGTACAATTTTTTTCTCATATATACAAAAAATACTTGGATAAATTTGTGCATTTCAAATTTTTGTAGTAATTTTGTGCCATATTTTCAAAAATATAGTTAATTTATCCATCATGAATAATTTTGTTAAGCGTACTCTTTCGGCAACCGTTTATGCCGCTTTGGTCATCTCTTCTATTCTAGTGCATCCATACTACTTTGGTGTGGTATTTTTGGTGCTATCTTTACTAAGCGTTCGTGAGTTTATGCATTTAATGCACAGTAGTGTATCTCAAACGATTTGCTCCCTTGTGTTAGCGGCTGTGCTGTTTGCTGCGTACTATTGCAATGGTGGACTAACTACTATTCTCAGTTGTACCATATACGGAGGAGTTTTGATGTTGGCGTTGATATTAGAGTTGTTCCTGAAGGCAGAGAATCCTATTCATAATTGGGGATATACTTTGGTTAGTCAGATTATGATTGCTTTACCTTTTGCCTTGATGACTCAGTTATATGGAATGGGAGGTGTTGAGCAAGGTAAATATATCTTATTGGCATTATTTATCCTGATTTGGGTGAATGATTCAGGCGCCTATATTGTAGGCAGTTTAATGGGAAAACGCAAGGGAGGTAATCATAAGATGTTCCCGCGCGTGAGTCCGAATAAGAGTTGGGAAGGATTAATTGGTGGTGTTTTCTTCGCATTATTAGGCGGTTGGGTACTATTCCGTGTAGGATGGCTTCCTAATAATATTCTTTTTGCGTTAGTTTTTGCCCTTGTGATAAGTGTGTTTGGTACGTTGGGCGATTTGATGGAGAGTTTAATGAAGCGAACCATTGGTGTAAAGGATTCCGGTAATATTATGCCGGGTCACGGAGGTGCTTTGGATCGTTTTGATAGTTTACTATTAGCTACGCCTGCTATCTGTTTACTCTTCCTTTGTTGGCCGCTTTAACTTTATAGCCGGCTTCTTTGAGGCAAGCGATTAGTCCCTTGTCTCCTCCGAGGTATGCTGCATTAAGCGTGATAAAAGCCTTGCCTTCTTTTAGGTATGGCGCAAGGCGTTTGACCCATGTCCGATTGCGTTGAGCATACACCTGGTAGTCAGAGAAGCTGATGGTGCTGGTATTATCCGGTCCTTCAATCTGGTAAGCGATATCCGTCAATCGTCCTTGTCGGTAGAATTCACGAATGATACGTTCTTGTCGAATTTCTTTTTCAGGATATTCAATGATGTTCTTGAGTTCTTTGCATTGGTAATGGAAGGGTTCTCGATCAAATAGCATATACATCGTTTCACCAATCTCATCTAGTCCATAAATAGGCCGTTTGGTTTGTTGAGCAACGGTCTCAAAGAACGTCTCCATTGTGCGTTCTTCGGAGTAATTAAGCCATGTTTTGAGTAACTCATTACGATAGAGTTCTGTCAAATATGCCGGTTTCATTCTGCCTAATTGGCTTAGTCCCATTCCTAATGCGAGTTGAAGGCTTTCGTCGATAGATGCGTATTCTTCTTCGGTATAGAAATTGCGTAATTGAACGGAATCGGGTAGAATGGCTGCTTGACGTAGGGTAGAGAGTGCTTCGTAATCTTCCATCACAAACTCTGTAATCACTTTGTCGCAACGACCATAATATTGGAATAGATTAGGAATAGTATCTGTAAACTGTATATCCATCAGCCGATTAGTGGCCAGCAAATATGATTTATTCTTACTGTTATTACCCGAAATCTCATAAATGAGCTGGGCGTAGAGCCGACTTCCTGTCCCAATATGTATGAAGGATAGAAGCATGACAACGAGTATATATTTCCAGCTTTTCATATATTATTGGAATCGATTGATAAGATTATATGCTTTGTATATGCCTAATTCTCCGGCGCGGCTCAGGTCGGCGATGCCGGCAGGGATGTTATTGGTATAGATATATGTTAGTCCTCGGTTGTAATAAGCTTCGGCAAAGTCCGCATCTACATCAATGGCTTTGGTATAATGTACGATGGCAGCGGCATAGTCTTTTTGTTGACAGAGGATATTGGCTTTGTTGTAATATGCAAATGCGAAGTCCGGCATGTGTGCTATGACATAGTCATAATCGCGTAGCATAATCTCAAAGTCCATTTCAAATTTAGTAGTGTTCTTTATATCACCGGTAGCACGTTGGTATTCTACCTGTTTGTATCGCCAGTTGGCACGCATAAAATGTGCAAAGACGAGCTGTGGATTCATATTGATGGCTTTGGTACAATCTTCATTTGCGGAGACATAATCTTGTACCAGAGCAAATTCAATGGCTCGGCTCAGGTATAGTGCTGCACCTTGTTTGGTATTGACGGAGGATTGCGAGAAAGTATATTTGCCTTCAAAGTTATCAATCTGATTAGATAGCTTACTAATCTGCTCAAAATGCGCGTCAATCATATCGGCCGACAGGGTGAGTTCGTGGCAAGTGAGTTGGAGAGGGGATGGTAATAAGCGCAGACGATTATATTGTTCAATGGCGTAATAGAAATAGGTTGTTCTTCGCATAGGATCTGTTTGTGCATAGTATCCAAGTGCCATATTGGGTTCGTTTACGACATCCGTATAGTGTTGTTGAATGGATCCGCGTGTTTCGGATTCATAATTGTCTTGTGGTTCGGTCATTATATTTTGTGCCGTCCTTGATGAGAACTCTTTGCGTCGGTCGCGCTTAGGCGGTTGGTAATTAGCAGCTTGTTCGCGCATCTGCCGTTCATCAATTGGTTTGCGAGCAATGATGGCATCCAATATGAAAGTGGGGTATTGCTCCGGGTTCAATTCTCCGGCACGACGCAGATCATCTTCGGCACGATTATAGTCTCCTACTTGTTGGCGTAAGATGCCTCGATTGAAGTAGATGTGCCCATCTTTTGGACTCAGTTGTATGGCTTTATCCAAATCGTCTAATGCTCCTCGGAAATTATTACGCCGATGGTAAAGAATACTGCGGTTTACATAATCACCTGCCCATTTGCTGCCTAAAGCAATGGACTTAGAAAGGTCATCGATGGCTTCATCTTCGTTCCCGATGAGTAGGTTCAGCATACCCAATGCAGACCAGTTGCCCGAGTTATAGGGCTCTAAGTTGGTCGCTTGTTGAAAGCTAGTTAATGCCGATAATGTATCTTTCTGCGCCAATTCAATAACACCTTTCTCAAAATGCAGCGAAGCGGACTTGGGTTCGTGTCGCATGAGATAGCCTATATCTTCCAAGGCCTCGTTGTAGTGCCCCATCTCGGCGCGAACATCGGCTCGCAGCAGTTTATAAGTATGATTTTCAGGAGCATGCACCAAGGCGGAAGTGAAGTCTCGTTCTGCCGCCTCATAATCCTGCATTTGTCGATAGATGTACCCCCGCGTATAGTAGGCCCCGGGATGGAACGGATTGCGTTCGATAGCCCGATTCAAATCTAGTAATGAACCTTGGTAATCGGACAACTGAATCTTAGCAATACCTCGTAATAAATATGGTTCTGCTAAATAGGGTTTGAGTTTAATGACTTGATTGAAATACTGAATGGATAGTACATAGTCGTTGAAATAGAGAGCATTACGTCCTATAGCTGTGATTCGGTCAGTATTGAGTTGGGCATACAATTTGCTTCCAACTCCTCCCTGAAGGGTGCAGATTAGAATCACCACTACTATGTATTTCCACGTTCTTGTCATCGTTTGTGTTACTTACACCCTGCATTTGGGTCAAACCATTCCGGTATATCAAAGGTGGCTTCGCGACTATAACCGAGTTCGGGATCGTTATAAACTTTTTGCATAAATAATCCGTAGATAGGTAATGCTGTGCGAGCACCTTGTCCTTTATCCATTGAATCAAAGTGGATAGAGCGATCCTCGCCGCCAACCCAGCAGCCTGCTACTATTTCCGGTGTAAAGCCAACGAACCAACCATCAGAGTGGTTCTGAGATGTACCGGTTTTACCACCCATTGGCATATAGAGTTGGTATTGGCTGCCACGCAATCGCATACCGGTGCCTTCGGTAATCACTTTCTCCAGCATATAAATCATCTTATAGGAAGTGTTCTTGCTGATGACCTCATGTGTGGGTGCCGTAAAAGTGCCTAATAGATTGCCATTACTGTCTTCGATATGTGTGACATATAGCGGTTCAATACGAATACCTTTATTAACAAATGTAGTATAAGCATCCACCATCTCTTCTACGCTGACGTCGCATGTTCCCAAGCACATACTAACGACCGGATCGATAGGGCCTTTGATACCGAATGAATGCATCAACTTAGCCAGTTGTTCAGGAGTGAACAAGGACATCAGATAGGCCGTAATCCAGTTGCTGGACTTTTTAAGACCCCATGTCAGCGAAACGGTCTCTCCAACTTGTTCCGGGTGAGCGTCGCGAGGTGTCCATTCCACACCATTGCCGTCAATCAATGTGTATTCCACGTTCTTGGCGGTATCGCAAGGCCACATACCTTCGTCCATGGCTAACGTGTAGAGGTAAGGCTTGACGGTTGAACCAATCTGACGGCGTCCCATAGTAGCCATATCAAATTGGAAGTGTGCAAAATCAGGACCTCCTACATAGGCTTTCACTTGGCCATTATGAGGATCCATTGCCATGAAACCACAACGTAAGAAATGTTTGAGCCATTTAACGGAATCTCGCGGACTCATAATGGTATCAATCAATCCGTCGTAACTGAATATTTGCATTTCAACAGGTGTATTAAAGGCTTCGTCAATCTGTTTGGCAGTAAATCCTTGTTTTTTCATGGTGCGATAGCGGTCGGTTTGACGGATTGCACGATTCATGATGCTATTAATCTCTTCCGTGGATAGGTCTTTAGAGAAAGGCGCATAGGAACGTTTCTTTTTCTCTTTAAAGAACTGATCCTGCTTAAAGACCATGTGCTCGTGTACTGCCTCTTCAGCATAACGTTGCATACGTGAATCAATTGTGGTATAGATGCGCAAGCCATCTTGGTAGATGTCATAAGGAGTGCCATCCGGTTTGGTGTTTTTATTGCACCAACCATAAAGCGGATTCTCATCCCATTGTTGCTTATCTATTTCGTATTGCAATTGATTCCATTCGGAGTAATTGCTTTGCTTTGGTTCTTTGGCCGTTAATACGAGTCGTAAGTACTCGCGGAAGTAAGGAGCTAACCCCTGTTTATGATCAACCGAACTATAATGTATATCCAGCGGCAGTTGTTTAAGCGAATCGCATTGTTCTTCTGTTATATAGTCGTATTTATACATTTGGTTCAAGACGGTATTTCGTCTATTCATAGTGCGTTCCGGATGCCGAATAGGGTTGTATAGGGCAGGATTTTTACACATACCAACCAACATGGCCGATTGCTCGATAGTAAGTTGGTTGGGCGTTGTAGAGAAGTACACTTGTGCAGCCGATTTGATACCAACAGCGTTATATAGGAAGTCAAATTGGTTGAGATACATGAGTAATATCTCATCTTTAGAATAGAGTCGTTCCAACTGGGTGGCGATTACCCATTCAATGGGTTTTTGCATAGCCCGCATAAAGATATTATGAGCGCGAGGTGACCATAATTGTTTTGCCAATTGCTGAGTAAGCGTAGAACCTCCTCCGGCTTGACCTAAGGTGACGATAGCGCGGAAGAGTGATTTAACATCTACTCCGGTATGCTGATAAAAACGCACATCTTCGGTAGCGATTAGGGCGTTAACTAAATCAGGAGAAAGATCGGTATATTGTACGCCAACGCGATTCTCCTGGCGATAATAACGACCCAACGATTGTCTGTCTGCTGAGAATATCTCAGTAGCATAACGGTTTTTAGGATTTTGCAGTTCTTCCAATGGAGGCAGGTAGCCTAACCATCCCTTTACAATCATAATAAAAATGAAGTAAATGAGCAAACATCCTGCGATGAAGATGCCCCAGAACCATTTTAGGAAAGTAACGTGTTGTTGTTTCATATTAAGTCTTCTATTATGCGATTAAGAATATTCAGCCCTTCTTGTGTAGCCGTTAGTTTGGTGCCTTCGCGACGAAGTAAACCGCGATGGATATAGTCGTTTACCTTATCCATACGATTGCTGACGAGGGATTCGTCTATGCCCTCTACTGTCCGTAGTTGCAGCATCACCTGCTCAATATGTCGTTGCTCTTGAGTCAGTGTCTCGCTTTCGCGTTGCAATGTGTTAGTTTGTATGCCGGTCATATAGGCTTTGAGGTCGTTGGGATTCCATGAGCGAACCTTGCCGTCAAAACTATGTGCTCCGGCTCCTAAGCCGATATAGGGTGTATGATTCCAATAACTGCTGTTATGCTGGCTGCGATATCCGGGTAAGGCAAAGTTGCTGACTTCATAATGGTCCCAACCTTGTCGTTTGGTTACATTGCATAGGAAATTGTACATCCTATTCTGTAGCCATTCGCTAGTGGGAGTAATTTCGCCTCTTTCAACCATTTTGGTGAGTGGTGTGCCTTGTTCGTAAGAAAGGCAATAGCACGAAATATGTTGTACGCCCAATCGTAAGGCAGCTCTTACATCCATTTCCCATTGTATCAGATTCTGTCTTGGCAGTCCGAACATCAAGTCTATACTGATGTTATTGAATCCGGCTTGTTGTGCCCATTTAACGGCTAAGCGAGCTTGCCGGGCGGTGTGACGACGTCCGATGCGTCGTAGCAACGGATTGCGGAACGTTTGAATACCTATGCTTAGTCGGTTGATGCCTGCTGCACGAAGGCCCTTCA
Organism: Paludibacteraceae bacterium; assembly: GCA_024399955.1. Classification (GTDB taxonomy): domain Bacteria; phylum Bacteroidota; class Bacteroidia; order Bacteroidales; family Paludibacteraceae; genus Colicola. The sequence continues at coordinate 157,560 of JAKSNH010000001.1, forward strand.
GTTTATCCGGGGTCAAATCTCCGGGATTAGCTTCCATGGTGATTTCTACGGTCTTAGGAGTGGCAATGGCTGCTACGAGTCGTTGTATATCTGCCACATCTAACATAGAAGGAGTGCCTCCGCCTATATACAGTGTGCGGATGTCGCCTTCTACTTCGTTGGCACGTGCCTGCCACTCTTTGAGAACAGCATCTACATACGCGCGGCGGCTCTCTAATTGGGTAGTAGAGAAGAAATCACAATAGCGACAGCGCGATTGACAAAACGGAATATGAATATATACGCCATGCATGGTGTTTAGAGTTTAGAGTTAGTGTTTGGTGTTGTTTTCCCATAGATGTTTCATCCACTCGGCTATTTTTTGCTCTTGTGGACTACCTTGTGGGTTCCAGAATTTAGTATCCTTAAGTTCGTCCGGCATGTATTGTTGATGCACGAAATGATTTGGGAAATCGTGGGCATATTGATATCCCTCGTGGTATCCTAATTCTTCCATCAGTTTGGTGGATGCATTACGCAGGTGTAATGGTACAGGTTGATTGCCGGATTTATCAACTTCTGCCAGAGCGGCATCAATAGCCAGGTAGGCTGAGTTAGATTTTTGCGAAGTAGCCAGATAGATAGTTGCTAATGCCAAAGGAATACGTCCTTCGGGCCAGCCTATCTTAGTGAGTGTATCAAAGCAGGCATTGGCAACAAGCATTGCATTGGGATTGGCTAATCCGATATCTTCGGATGCTGATATGACCAATCTGCGAGCGATGAACTTAGGATCTTCTCCGGCAGCCACCATCCGTGCCAACCAATAAATAGCGGCATCGGGGTCGGAACCGCGAATGGATTTGATGAAGGCAGATATGATATCATAATGCAGTTCTCCGTCCTTATCGTATGCCACCGGGTTTTGTTGCAGTTGTTTAGTGACTGTTTCGTTATCAATTATTTGTACGCCTGAGTTAGTTACCAGTTCGATGATATTGAGTAATTTGCGAGCATCGCCTCCGCTGTAGCGCAGAATAGCTTCTGTTTCTGCCACCTTCACTTGTCGTTCTTTCAGGTATTCGTCTTCGGTTAAGGCACGATGCAGCAATTCCAGAAGGTCTGCTTTCCCAAGCGGTTGTAGAACATATATCTGACAGCGGGATAGAAGTGGGTTAATCACTTCGAAGGAAGGATTTTCGGTTGTGGCACCAATAAGGGTAATGGTGCCATCTTCTACTGCCCCTAATAAACTATCTTGTTGCGATTTAGAAAACCGATGAATCTCGTCAATAAATAGAATAGGGGATCGTTTGTCGGTTGGAGCGAATAGTCCGCTATTGAGTTGTGCTTCGCGTTTGGCCTTGTCAATCACATCTCTTACTTCCTTCACACCGCTGGTTACGGCAGATAGGGTGTAGAAAGGGCGCTGCAGTTCATGGGCTATGATGCGTGCTAATGTGGTTTTTCCTACTCCGGGAGGGCCCCACAAGATGAAGGAGGACAGATTGCCGCTCTCTATCATCTGGCGCAGGATAGCTCCTTCACCTACCAGGTGTTTTTGTCCTATGTATTCGTTCAGCGTCTTAGGACGCAGACGTTCCGCTAATGGTAACATATTACGATGCTATTTATTGGTTTGCAGCATTTGTCGTGCTGTATCTAATACGGAATCGGTTATTTGTTTTCCTGCCAGCATAGAGGCGATTTCCTGAATGCGTCCTTCTGCCGTCAATTGTGTGATATGCGTTTCTGTTCGAGTTGCTGTATCCTGCTTATAAACGCGATATTGATGCTGTGCCTGCGCTGCTATTTGAGGCAAGTGGGTGATAGCGATTATCTGACGGGAAGCAGCCATCTGCTGCATGATGAGTCCCATTTGTGTAGCTACTTCGCCGCTTACGCCGGTATCTATCTCATCAAAGATGATAGTAGGTAGTCCGTTGGTAGAAGCGATTAAAGCTTTTATGCACAGCATCAAGCGGCTAATTTCACCACCGCTAGCCACTTCTGCCACGCGTCTTAGCGATTGGTTGAGGTTGGCTGCAAAGAGGAACTGTACATTATCTTTTCCGGAAGGTGTAAAGTCAGGCAGAGCCTCGATGCTGATATCCACGTTCGCATGCATGACGCCCAATGAACTTAAACTTTGTATGAGCTGTTGGCTAATGCTTTCGCGTACAGCCTGACGGGATTGAGTTAGGGTCTGTGCGGCTTTAGTTAGTTCTGCCGTCGCTTCTTTTAGGGCATGCTGTAATTGGGCTATCTCTTCATCAAAGTTAGCAAAGCGATTGACTTGTTGGGCGAGTTGGTCTCGCTGTTCGATTAATTCGCTGACGGTTGATAGTTGATGTTTGCGTAAGAGGGTGTTGATGAGGTCTAAACGTTCGTTTACCTGTTGTAATCGTTCCGGATTAATTTCCGAGTCGTCATAGATGCGATTGAGGTCAGAGACAATATCTTTGAGTTCAATCTCCACGCTTTTTAGTCGTTCTTGCAGTTCGGGAGCGGCATCGCTTACGTCGCAAGAGTGGATAAGGGACAATGCCCCTTGCTCGTCATCATCCATCTTTTGCAGAACGGTTTGTAGGTTGAGTTTGATATCTTCAGCGTGCGTTAGTCGATATTGTTCCTGCTCTAATTCCTCTTCTTCGCCCTCGGTGAGTTGTGCCTCATCTAATTGCTGATATTGGAAGGCGATGTAGTCGGCATCTTGGCTGCTTTTAGCCGCTAAGGCTTGCAGGTCTTCTAATGCTTTCTTGGCTTCTGTATATGCATTATAGGCTTGTTCGTAAGTCTGCTTTTGTAAGTCGTTATGAGCCAATGTATCTACGATGCCTAATTGAAAGTCGTCGTTTTCAATCAGTAGGTTTTCGTGTTGGGAATGAATATCAATCAGTTGGTGGGCTAAGGCCTTTAGTTCCTGTTGTGTCACTACTTCGTCGTTCACGAAACTGCGGCTGCGTCCATTTTGATTGAGTTCACGTCGTATGAGGTACTGTCCAAAGTCGGCTTCTATGATGCAATGTTCTTCTCCTTCGGTAATGGCTTTGGTGTCGGCTCTGCCGCCCATTACGAGGGCTAATGCACCAAGGATGATACTTTTTCCGGCACCTGTTTCACCAGTGATGGCAGCAAAGCCTTCACGAAAATCAATATCTAAGTTGCCGATTAGGGCGTAGTTTTGTATGTGTAAATGCTCCAGCATATAGCCTTATTTGTTTATTTTGTCATATTGGTCCTGTCTGGTTGGGTCCACTGCCATACATACGTCATATACGGCTTTTTTCTCATCGGCTGTGCCTTTTTGGAATAGTTGCACGAGTTCGTCGTTTTTTGCGTCCATAAACGTATATACGACATAGGTAGCCGGTCGAGCTTTATTGGCAGTATGTAGCACTTCGATGTCCTTGGCGATGCGTGCGCGACCGTTAGCCACGTTCTCGGTCATTATATCTAGTCCCAGACGGTGGTAGGTGTAGATATACTCGCGGAAGGGATGGAAGGCTTCGTCCATTAGGTTATTGATTAAGGCATAGCGATTACGTGTAGAAGAGAAGGCTTTCCATCCGTCTGCTTCGCCGCCTTGAGTAGAAGCCGATTGACCCATCTGAGCTATGTTTTCGCATACTTGGAAATAGGGTGTACCGCCTAAGCGTGCATAACTATCCATATCGTAACCGATAATGAGATAGGCGTAATAGGCGAGTAGGGCGGCTAAGTTAGAGGTGAACTGTTGCGGTTGGAATTCAATTCGGTCGAACTCTTGATACACAAAGTTAAAATCGTTGTCCTTGAAGTTAATGAGAGGACTGGAATAGGTGGTGTTGTAGATAGGCCGGCGGCTTTGCACCTGCATTTCGCAAGAGAACAGATTATCGGTGGTCACGCTCTTCACTATGATGAGCATAGAGCACTCAATCCGTTCGTTTTCAGCTACGGTCATATCGGTCCATCGTGTGGTGTTGTAGAAGTCGGTGATGGATTGTTTGAGTGTCTCAAACATTTGTTGATTCGTTCCCTCTACCTGGGCGGTATTGAGGTTAACGGTCATATTGAGTTCCTGGGCCTGAACGAGTGCAGTTAGCAAAAGGGCACTACAAAGTAATAGTTTTCGCATACAATGTTTGGTTATTGCAAGTGATACGATAGATGGTTTTATATATTTCGTCTTTATAAATTGGTTTTTTCTCTTTGTAGTTAGGATTCTCGGTGTCAGGAATGGAACGTGTCTCGCGGCGAATAGTGAGTAGGATAGGTTGTCCTTCTTGGGATTGGGTATCTGTGATAACGCCTTTGTTAGGATCGAATCGTGCCAAGATTATTTGTTGGTATAGACTATCCGGTTCAATGGCAGCATAGACCGTTTTAGTAGCTGTGCCGGTGGTTGTTTGACCTACGAACATAGCCGTGAGGGCCTCTTCTTGCTTATCCAGGTTGTCTAATATGAGTTTCATCGATGTGCCGTCCGCAGGAGCGTGGGTAGTCTCACCGGCTAAGGTATTGATGCGAATCTCACGCAGGAAATAGATTTGTTTTGCTACGGCTTCGGCTTTTTTGGCGGTATTGGTGGCCATCAAGGCTTCTTCGGGCAGAGGCAATGGTTTAGCAATGGTTGTTTTGGCTTTTTCGCAGTGCTTTGACTTGCATGCGTTGTCCTGCTTGTTCTTTTGGCATTGGGGCGTTGCTACTTTCATGAGTTGATAGGTAGTGGCATTATCCAATACGACATTTTGGGTGCCTAAATATCGTTCGCTATATTGGTATAACTCGCCACGAACGGTGGTTGTTTGGTTATACACGATGGTAAACGGTTTGTCAAAAGCCTGCGCGGCTGTCATTAGGATGCAACCTAAGGCTACTAAGATTGTTTTTTTCATATTGCGTTGTTTTGATTATTCCATATTTGCCAGGCCTCATCTGCTTGAATATGCAGCATTTCAAGTCCATTTTTTATTCTTGCCCCTTGTTCTTTTCCATGTTTGAGGAAAAGTGTTTCTTGTGGGTTATAAATACAATCGTACAAAAGGTGTGCCGTAGTGATGGCTGAATAATCTATATTCGGACAATCATTTATATTGGGCCACATTCCTAAGGGCGTACAATTGACTATTATGGTGTGTTGACGAATGATGTCAGCGGTTAGGTTATCATAGGTTAGGTTAGGTATGTGTCGGCTTACGTAGGTTGGTTGTATGCCTAATTGCTGTAAGGCGTAATAGACGGCTTTGGCTACTCCGCCTGTACCTAAGATTAGGGCGTTAAGGTCGGTAGGCAGTAAGAGTGGTTGGATGCTGCGTGTAAATCCAATCCAGTCGGTATTGTAGCCTTTTTTATGTTTATCCACTACATTAACGGCTCCTATTTGTTGTGCCACGCCATCTACTGAGTTCAGATAGGGTATAATAGCTTGCTTAAATGGAATGGTTATGTTGCAGCCATCTAATTGATTTAGATACGTCCCTACGTGTTCTATGGTGTCCAATTCAAACCGTTTATAGTCGGCTTGGATGTGTTCAAGTGTGAACTTATCCGTGAAGTACTGTTCCGAGAACGAATGCGCCACGGGCTTACCTATGATGCCAAAGTGTGTCATACTTCGTTATTCGTTAATGCGGTTTGTACTCGTTCGGCTAAGGCGGCTATGTGTTCTATTTCGGCTTTGGTCCAATGACTGAGTTCTTCTCGAATGGCATTCCGTTTGTAGCGTGTATCGCTATTGGTGGAGTCTTCTACCCAATCGATATGACGGATATCGCGCAGGTAGTGGCATATATAGTCGTGGGTGGTGCATAGTAGTGGACGAATAATAGGGATGTCTGATTCTACGCATGGGTTGGGGGCTTTGGGTCGCATTCCGCATAGTCCTTGCAGCCCGCATCCGCGACGGATATGCATAAGTACTGTTTCGGCCTGGTCGTTCTGATGGTGTGCTACAGCAATTGCTTTGCATCCGGTCTGTCGTGCTATTTGATCAAACCATTGATATCTCAGTTCCCGGGCGGCGGTCTCGATGGACAGGTGATGCTCTTGAGCGTAGGATGTAGTATCAAAGTCTTGACTATAGCATGGAATACCATCTTTCAGCCAGTCCTTACGCACGGATAAGCGCTTGGGTAGGGCATGTGCCAGCGCGCGTACAAAAAAAGAATCTCGGTCGCTTTCTTCACCACGAAGGTGGAAATTGCAATTAGCCACTACGCATTCGTATCCGCCACGCATCAATATATCCAATAGTGCCACACTATCGGCTCCGCCACTTACACAAACCAGAACGCGGTCTCCTGGGGATAATAAGTGGTTGTCAGATATGTATTTTTTGACTCTCCTTAACACTACGTGTATGCACGTGCATGTGCGCATAAGTATTGCAAAGAACAGCCGCCCAAAGGGCGACTATTCTGCAATAGGATCATTTAGAGATAGACTTATTTATCGTCTTCAACAGCAGCTTGAGCAGCAGCTAAGCGAGCGATAGGCACACGGAAAGGTGAGCAGCTTGCGTAGTTCATGCCAACGCGAGCGCAGAACTTAACGGAGCTCGGTTCGCCACCGTGCTCACCGCAGATACCGGTGCGCAGTTCAGGACGAATAGCACGACCTTTCTCAACGGCCATCTTGATGAGTTGGCCAACACCCTTTTGATCGAGAACTTGGAAAGGATCAGCTTTCAAGATCTTCTTCTCGAGGTAAGCAGGTAAGAAGGAAGCGATATCGTCACGGCTGTAACCGAAGGTCATCTGAGTGAGGTCGTTGGTACCGAAGCTGAAGTATTGAGCTTCTGTAGCGATACGATCAGCGGTCAGAGCGGCACGTGGAATCTCAATCATTGTACCTACTTCGTATTCAACCTCTACGCCGTATTCAGCAAATACCTCTTTAGCAACGCGGTTGATGATTTCTTTCTGTTGTTTGAGCTCGTACAGAATACCAATCAGAGGAACCATGATTTCGGGCATTGGGTTCTTGCCTTCTTTCTTGAGTTCGCAAGCGGCAGACATGATAGCGCGTGTTTGCATAGCGGTAATCTCCGGGAAGGTGATACCCAGACGGCATCCACGGTGCCCCAACATTGGGTTGTTCTCGGCCAGCGAGTTAACGCGTTGTTGAATCTCTTGAACAGATACGCCCATTTCTTTAGCCATGGTCTCTTGTCCGGCTAAATCATGAGGAACGAACTCATGCAATGGAGGATCGAGCAGACGGATATTAACGGGGCAGCCGTCCATAGCTTCGAGGATACCCTTGAAGTCGCTCTTTTGGTAAGGCAACAGTTTAGCCAGAGCTTTCTCGCGGCCTTCTGAATCCTTAGCCAAGATCATCTCACGCATAGCGAGGATTTTCTTGTCTTCGAAGAACATGTGCTCGGTACGAGTCAGACCGATACCTTTGGCACCAAAGGCGCGAGCCACTTGTGCATCGTGAGGAGTATCTGCGTTGGTACGAACCTGCAGGTGTGTATATTTGTCGCATAGGTCCATGAGGTCCTTGAAGTCGCCACTGAGTTCAGCAGCCTTGGTAGGAATCTGACCTGCATAAACTTGTCCGGTAGAACCATTCAGACTCAGGTAGTCGCCTTCTTTATAGGTAACGCCTTCGATGGTAACGGTTTTAGCCTTGTAGTCAACCATGATGGCACCGGCACCGGATACGCAGCATTTACCCATACCACGAGCCACAACGGCAGCGTGAGAGGTCATACCGCCACGAGCGGTGAGGATACCTTCGGCAGCAGACATACCGGCGAGGTCTTCAGGACTGGTTTCGATACGAACCATAACCACTTTATGACCGTCTTTATGCCAAGCTTGAGCGTCATCAGCGTGGAATACGATTTGACCGCAAGCAGCACCAGGACTAGCGGGCAGACCTTGGGTAATCACTTTAGCTTTCTTGAGAGCGTCCTTGTCGAATACAGGGTGGAGCAGTTCATCCAGTTTCTGCGGTTCGCAGCGCAGGATGGCTTCTTTCTCTGTAATCAAACCTTCGCGAACGAGGTCCATGGCGATTTTTACCATAGCTGTACCGGTACGTTTACCGTTACGAGTTTGGAGGAACCAGAGTTTACCTTCTTGCACGGTGAATTCCATATCTTGCATGTCGCGATAGTGTGCTTGCAGTTTGAGTTGGATTTCGTTGAGTTCTTTGTAGAGCTCAGGCATGCACTCTTCCATGGAAGGATATTTGCTAGCGCGTTCAGCTTCGCTAATACCGCGTAGCGCAGCCCAACGGCGGCTTCCTTCGATAGTGATTTGTTGTGGGGTACGGATACCGGCTACAACGTCCTCACCTTGTGCGTTAACGAGGTATTCACCATTGAAGATGTTTTCTCCGGTAGCGGCGTCACGGCTGAAGCAAACGCCGGTAGCGGAAGTTTCACCCATGTTACCAAATACCATTGCCATAACGCTAACGGCGGTTCCCCATTCGTCTGGAATACCTTCCATCTTACGATAGAGGATAGCGCGTTCGTTCATCCAGCTGCGGAATACAGCGCAGATAGCGCCCCATAATTGCTCGATAGGATCGGTTGGGAAGTCCAGACCGGTTTGCTCTTTGATAGCAGTTTTGAAGCGAGCAACGAGCAGCTTGAGTTCATCTACATTGAGGTCTTTATCCAGGGTAATTCCACGGATGCCTTTAACCTCTTCGATAATCTTCTCGAATGGGTCGATATCGGTTTTGTTAACGGGTTTGAGACCGAGAACGACGTCGCCGTACATTTGTACGAAACGGCGGTAGCTATCATATACGAAGTGAGGATTATTGGTTTTAGCCACCATACCTTCAGCTACTTCATCATTCAAACCAAGGTTCAGAATGGTATCCATCATACCGGGCATAGAAGCGCGGGCACCGGAACGAACGCTGACCAACAGGGGGTTCTTCTTATCGCCGAATTTGCATCCCATCAGGTCTTCGATATGCTTAACAGCGGCCATAACGTCGTTATTGAGCAGCTCCATGATCTTTTCTTGACCTACCTGATAGTACTCGTTACATACATCCGTCGTAATGGTGAATCCGGGAGGAACGGGCACACCGACGAGGTTCATTTCTGCGCAGTTGGCACCTTTACCGCCTAACTGTTCGCGCATCTGTGCATTACCTTCGGCTTTTCCGTTGCCGAATAAGTAAACTCTCTTCTTGTTTTCCATCATAATAGTTAATTAATTATATTTATAATTGTTAAATTTTCCCATTGAGCCTGCAAAAGTACAAAAAATTTTTGATATATGCAAATTTTTTTATAACTTTGCATCGTTTTTATGCAATACAAAGTATTTGACGATATGAAACAGTGTACTCAGGAGAGGGTGGAGAGCCTTCTTCAACGTGTTCCTGAGTTCCGTCGCGCGTACGCGTTAAAATATAAACATGTGTTTGGTCAGTTCTGTGCTCTCCAGTCCTGGTACATGATTGAACGGATGATGCACGATGCACGATGCACGATGCACAGTTCACGATGCACGGTTCACTATACTCCGGAAGGCAAGCCGCAGTTTGTTGGTGGGCCGGAGTTTTCTATTTCGCATTGTAAAGAGGCGATAGCGGTGGCTGTAGATGAGCATCCGGTAGGAATAGATGTAGAATCGATTCGTAAGGTGAGTTCGTCGCTGATGGAATACACGATGAATGAGCAAGAGTGTGCTTTGATACGTTCTTCGGCGGAGCCGGATAGGGCGTTTATTCGTTTATGGACGCAGAAGGAGGCGTATCTCAAGTATCTTGGAACGGGTATCAGCAATGATATGCGTGATGTATTAAGTCAGGTTGATTGTTCGCATTTTATTATTGAGGATCATGGTTCGTATATCCTCTCCCTTTATCACGAATAACAAACGCGCACCCGTGTGAGTGCGCGTTTATTATTTATATTATCAATAATCAATAATCAATATTCAATCATCAATAATCAATTATCAATAGTCTATCATCTATTCAACTCCATTCCGGAAGCGTTATAGATGCGGCCGTTGCGGATGATATGCAATTGGTCGTTTTGGATGACTTTGATGAATCGGTCACCGGTAGGATTGCCGTCTGTACCGATGGTCTCAATGATTGTGGGCGTTGTGCGTTCCTTAACGCGCACATCCAGATAGAATCGGTCTGCTATCTTGCCCTTGTTGAGGTCAACGGTGTAGGAATCAATAGCCATATCGATATGGGCATTGGTAGCGTTATCCATCAGGTAAACCTCCAGACCGTCGGTCATCTCCGGCATAGCGAAGGTGTATGCACCATTGGTGTTGATGTTCACGGTGAGCGGAACGATTTGATCCTCAACGGGTAGGGTATTACCGGCATATTCCACTTCGTTGGTAACAGAGTAGATTTGGTTAGCGCGCGTATCGGTAATCTTGGTTAAGTCCATTTGGTTATCGAAATCAGTCGTCGCGCGCGCGTCCATATATATATAGGTGTTATCTTCGGTATTGTTACCCTTCTTGAGACTGAGTGTCATTTGTGCGTTGGTTAATTCGTTTTCAGCTACTACACGGCGAGCAGCAACCTTTTGATCATGTTCACTCTGCGTGTATTGGTTCCAGTTGATTTTTCCTGAGAATTGAACCATATAGCAGTTGAAGGATTGGAAGTCTTTGTTCACAGACGATGTAGCGGAGTATCGCTCATGAGCAGGCTTGTCATGGTCATATACATAGATGAAGTTAGGTGCTTTATCTAACATCTCGTCATCATCTATACGTTCGAATTGTGTTGCTGCATCAATCTTGATATTGCTATAACTATTGGTACCTAATAGGCGCCAGTTGCTATCTTGTGCCTTACGGTCTTTCTTTTCACAAGTCCAATCATCATAGTCAACCCATTCTGCATCACCACTTCGGGTCATCTTCCATCCGCTTTCGCTACTTGGGAAGTAGAGACGTAAGACTGTGGTAGTAACTTTTTTCTTACCATCGGTACATCCTTGTTCTCCATCTTCACAAGGTTCTTCTCTTGAGATGGAACTCCATAATCCTTTGTTATCAGCATCAGCGCGGTCGAAGACGAGCACGTAACCGTTGCCTTTTTTCAGCGTCTCGTTCTTTCTCATCCAACGCCAGAAGGTTTGGGTATCTTCTATATACCATCCCTTTTGTGCGCGAGCCTCGCCATTATACTCTTGGATTCCCCAAGTACCTGCGGTAGGATTACCATTGCCGTCTAAGGTGACATAGCCTTCTACGCCAAAGATACTGCTGATTTCGCAATCAAACGGAACAGAGAACCAATAGATAGATTCAGATGTCTTATCTGAAGATCCATCAATTTCCATTACGAAGTAAGCGCTCTTTAGACTGGACACTTTAGCAGCATCGTTGCTCAAATTAACTTGTGCCACAGATTGTCCTTCATGACGAACAAAGAGTACATCGGCATTGATGTTGATTTCGCTGTTATAAGTGACATCTCCAATGGGCGACCATGCAGATACGATACGGTTGGTCTTGAAGTCATAGATGACGCGTATGTTGTATGTATTATTGGTGGTACCTGCTGCTAAGATATCGTATTGGGCAGGAGTGCCGGTTTGTCTGCCGAAGTTATCAAGGGTGTATCCTAATTGATAGATGGTCGTTCCGTTAAATGCTTTGGACATCAAGAGTGCTTGTGCAGATTGCTGAGAACCCTCAATCTTAACGTAAACATTCTTCTCATAAACCCAGTTAGATATATCGCCGAATTTGCTCCATTCAGGATTTGTGGTATAGTTGGATTCATTCAACTCTTTAGTGCATTTATCATCATTAAAGATGTTTTCGCCTACTATATTGAGGAAGTCATTTGACCCTGCTGTTGAACCACGCAGGATTGAACGCTCAAAGTAGTTAGTCTCGGGATTATAGCCGAAGCGCAGGTTAACACCGGTGCCGGCATCAGGAATGATATCTCCATATCCGTCCGTGTAGTTGCTTACTTCAATCATATTAGCGAGGTTTTCGTTAATGCCATTGCCGATGCAAGCCTTGATGTTTAGTTTATCTCCGGCGTTAGCCAACTTTTTGTTCATCACCCAATAGTAATCGTAAAGGGCACCATTGTATGGTGTGAAGTAGGTGAATTTATGGCTATCTTTTACGTAGTCATTCCAACCTCCTTCGGCAGCGTCTGTACGGATATAGTAGTCACCGGTGTAATAAGCAACGTCTGTTAGACCTTCACCATTAGCAGTAATCTTTGCAGTATAGATTCCAGACTTGGTAAAGGTAGCAGCAGGTACAACAGCTGTTTGGCTGCCGTTACAGATGATACGAACTAAGCCGGATTTTGCTTGAGGTTCAGATGAACCTGGTGCAAAGAAGGAGACAACATTATTCAAATCTTCCACAGTATTGGAACGATAAACTGTACCATTGGCCATGTCGATTTCTACGTAGTATGCTGTCCAGCAGTTGTCACCATCACGAGTGATGGAACGTTTGTTGTTGTCTCCGTTAGAGCTGATTGTGTAGCAACCGGATGTGGTTACATCGTTAACATCCTCTGTAACATGCCATGCTTCATCCATATTCCAAGCATAAATTTGGAAGTTGATTTTATTATTGCTTCCTAATGGAATACGAGCATAAACGCGGTCTTGCTTGTTAGGTTCTTCTCCTACATAATCTTTCCACGTCATTTTCTGCGTAGCATTAATATTGGTTCCCCAATAGTGGATATAAATCACGTTGTGGTCAGACCAGCCTAAGTTACCATACTTAGCTTGAATCATAATGGCGCTGGTTACGTTGATAGTAACAGGCTTGGTAACAGGGTCTGCTCCAGGGATGGAGTAGGTGACTTGGATGTCATACATGCCGGTACCGGCAGTAGCAGTCACCATGAAGCTGCGTCCGCGTTGGTCGCATGTGATACCTTGGGTAGAACCGTAATTAAAACTAATCGTCAAGTCGTTTTCATTCAGCAAAGGATCAATATCCACTTGCGGGCTAACAATCACGCCTTCGCCTTGTACGGCAGAAACGGGGTCAATGTCGCCAACATAGAGTTTATTGGGGCATTGTGCAGCTTCTTCTACGGCATATTTACCTTTATCAGGATCTTCTTCTCCTGTAATCTGCGTTCCAATGGTGTAGCAGGTGCTTTGGTCAGGAACAGTCACGTTTACGGTTTGGATAGCGCCTTCTTGTTTGCCATCATTGAGAACGAAGTGGGTATAACTTGGGTATTTGACATAGAAGATATGTGCATTATCTAATGTGCTGAAGAAGTTATTACCGGGCCAAGCGGTCTCTTCGTGTAACGGGTTGGTGCCGTTCTCCCACATATAGTAGTGGTTCATCAGATGGTCTTCATCGGTAATCGTTATTTCCACAAGACGATAAATGCTGACAGCCTTGGTAGCGGTAAATGTACGTTCGTTAGCCGTTGCTGTTGCCACGAAGGTTTGACGTTGAACGTTTTGGTCAAGTAAGGTGTATGTTTGATTCTTTTGGGTTGTGCCGTCAGGAACAATGAAGAATGTTTCTGCTTCAGCGCCATCTTTACTGCGAGTAACGGTAGCAGGACCGCTATAATTGGCTGTGTTGTAGTAGATGGTTACGTTTTCAGGCACTTCGTCACCCTCTTGTGCCTCAGTCCAATCAGCATTCAGGTAGAGGGTTGGAGTATGCATACCTTGATACCAGATGGTCTTTTCCCAAGCCGTTCCGGCAACGCCGTCAGACTCGTAGAAGGCTTTAATGAGGATAGAGGTTTTCTCTATGGAAGGATTAATAATCGTCTTCGTCAGAACATCTGTAGTAGCTGCATCTTCGCCAAATTGGTATTTAGCGGTCAAATTGGTTTGTGCAGCCAAAGCGGTAATATCAATAGTTAATGCCTCGTCGGTATAAATCTTATACGGATCAGCCTCAGTACCATTACCGCTGATGAAACTCAACTCGCTCTCGTTGAACATACGTTTCTCTGTTGCCGAAGTAGAAGGAGTTGGCAGAGCAGGGTAGGTAATAGTGAGTTTATTGGTGGATTTATTATAAGTAAAGGTGTAGTTACCTACGATGTCAGGAGTGAACTTAGAATTGCCTAAGCTGCCTTTAACTGCGAATTGCACGTCTGCTGCACTACTGCGAGTAATGGTAGTTGTATTAGTATAATATTCACTATTTACCAATACCAAGAACTCGTAATTCTTGGAGATGTCGGTTATGTTGACAACTGTTGAAGCTTCGTTGTCTCCGTTGAATTCAAGTTTATTGGCATCTCTGTCCCAACTATTGAACTCGCCATATACGCAGTTATAAGAAGGCCACGTAACGGTTAACTCAGGATCAGTACCAGTTGCATCTACCTTAAACTCATAATCTCCGGCGATAGTCGGGATAAAGTAGAGGTTATCGTTATTATGGTTCTTCCCTAATGTCATCGTACTAGTTTGATTAACCCAGAAATGATTGTTATCTTTATCTGAGCCAAAGTAATCGTTGCAACCACCATCACCTTCTTTATAGTGACGAATTTTGAATTGGTATGTGCTTTCTTGTCCGGCAGGTTTAATATCTGCATCATTTACATGAATGGTAAAGTAATACACATTCTCTGTTGAGTGACCTGCTGCACGTTTCATCATGTTGGTTTCGCCTGTATTCCAGCCGTTAGGGAATATGTTGTCTGTACCTGCGAGATACCAGTTGGAACTCAGGTCTTCGGCGATATTAACGGTAATCGTACCATCTGCGCCATCAGCCCAAACGGTGAAGGAAGAACCACCGCCGCTCACGTGTGCTCCGCCGGAGATGGAGAATGCACCATCGTATTTATAGCCGGCATTGAGAGTAACGGTAATGGCTTGTTTGGAATCAATACCAACATTAACAACCGAGCCCCATGCTTTGGATGTTGAACCAATTTTCAGGCTTGCTCCGGCAGGAAGGTTGGTGTTGATGGTAACGTTGTATTTGTTTTCGGTGGCGGTTGCAGTAAGAGTAGATGCAGCGGTTGGACGGAAAGTGTTGTCCTTAACTGTAGCACCGTTCGCATAAGTACCGGTTCCTCCGGTCCATGTGCTCCATGTATAACCACTCTTGACAGTTGCCGAAATGTTAGTACCTGTGAGTTGACCAACAGCAGCACCGCCACCGGTTACTTGGTCAATACCAGTGCCGGCTTGAACGGTTACAGAGAAAGTTTTTTCTTTGAACTTCACATATACTCCCATTGTAGCAGAGAGTGAGAAAGAGTAGGTATTGCCGCCAGTTTGCAGTTTAGCACCTGTGCAAGCAGCATCAGAGTACCAGCCTTCTACTTCATATCCTGTGGCAGGAGTAGCAGTCAGGGTGAAAGCCGTACCGGCTTGGATATGTGTGCCGGCAGCAGGCGAACTGCTAACCGTACCTTGTGCTGCGCTTTGAGACGAGCAAACGCCAACCGTCAAGTCATAATAAACGGCTGTACTTTGGAAGGTTGCTTGAATAGTGGCATTATCTGCGGTCGGTTTGAACGTGGTCGTTGCAGATTGAGCAGAAACAGTACCTCCGGTTACAACCCATTCTTTGAAACCGAAGCCGTCATTTGGAGTGGCAGTAATGCTGATACCGGTTACTTCGCCTACGGTTTTTGTTCCGGAAGGAGAGGTCGAACCATTGCCATCATTGGAGATAGTGACGGAGTGGGTCTTTTCTTTCCAGTTTACTGTTGCTGTTTGATTATTTGCAGAAGGAGTCCATGTCGTTCCTGAAATAGTGCCGCCAGAAGTAACAGTTATATCCTTGAATTCATATCCTGTTTTAGGTGTTCCTTTAGTGATGGTTACGCTTTGTCCTTGAACAACTTGATTTGCTGACAAGGTAGATGCTTTAGTTACATAACCAGAAGGATTATCTGCGATAGTGAGACCAGTATATAGAGGATCCTCAACCGTAATAGTTGTGGTTGCGTCTACGGTTTTTGTAATGCCTGTAAAGCCTTTTGCATTATATGTAATAGTTGCTTTTACGACATATGTACCAGCCTTGGTCGCTGAGAATTTGCCATTTGAAACTGAGCCTGCACTACCCGGATTAGTAGTTACACTATATGCGGTAGATTTAATGTCGTTGTAATCTGTATTGCTTGTTAATGCAGGAGTTAATGTTACTTGTGTTCCAGTGGTCGTTGTTGAACTACTCGGAGTTAAAGAACCAGTAGATGTTTCTTGGTAGTTCTGTTGGAATTGTCCTAACCATCCATCTTCTTGAGCACTAAAGAACACTGCATTATTGGTAGTGCCGTTTAGTGTTACACTTTTACCATCTCCCGGAACCCACCAACTACTATTTCCCTTAAATTGAGCTTTGTTATTATCATCGTAAACTTTTACGCGATAAATAGTGTAATTACGATTGTCCCAGTTATAATTATCTTGAATCCAAGTGGGTGCTTTTACACCTTCCGAAGTTCCACCCCAAAAGTTAAAGCCCCAGTTGTTTGCATCTTTGTGTGTTTGATACTGATTTGAGATACCGCAATAGATGTATCTCTCGGTTGCTGCCTTCACCTCTTGGTTGAAGCCAAAACTGAGGGCAAGGAGGAGTAAAAATAGGGTCGACAGTCGGCCGAGGGTCATTCGACAGTCATTCGACCGTCCTTTAACAGTAGTCTCTACTACCATTCTACTACCGATAAGACCACGGGTAGTAGAGTGGGTTAGTGTCTCATTCGGTCTTTGCCGAAAAGAAAATAAGTGTTTCATAATTGTTTATTTTTTTTTGTTAATAATTTTCTATTCTTGAACTTGTTTTGTAATATTAGATTGTAATAGTTTGAATTCGAAATCAGTATTCGCTTTTTGTAGGAGTGTTAATTGCTTTTCAGCCATGTCCGAAAGTAAAGTATATCTTTCTTCTCTATTGATGCCTTTGCTTATCAGTTCTGCATTATAAGACTCTAAATTAGAAAGAACAATCAGTTCATTGATGGATGCCGTTTCTCGCATGTTCTTATCTTTGGCTAAGTCGGGATTGGCTTGCTCCCATTCTTTGGCGGTACATCCAAATAAGACGACATTCAGCAAATCTGCTTCGCTTGCATAGATTAAGTATTCCTTTTTCTTTTCAACACTCAATTTTGGTAGGAGTGAACCTTTAATGGCATCTGTGTGAATAGTATAGTTGGTTTTAGAAAGCATGCGCTTGAGATTCCATTGCAAAATAAGTGGATTATTGGCACCTTTCTCTAATCTTTGAACTTCCTTTACAATGAGCAAATAGAATTCAGGGCTTAACCACATACCAAAGTGATATGCAATGTCTCGGTGGGCATAAGTACCCCCATAACGTCCTGCTTTAGAAATGATTCCGACAGCTCCAGTTTTTTCGCACCACTCTTTAGCCGTCAGGATAAATCTATTCGTGCCAGATTGGGTTTTAATTGCATCGAATTCGATGCAATTAAAACTGGGATTGTTTAATTTTTCCCAAAATCCCAGATAGTCAATAGTGTCCTTCAGACGCATCCAGTTTTGGATTATTATATTGGTGCGTTCTTCTGATCCTGCATAAGCGCGAACCATATCCGTGAGACAAATGTAACTCTGCAAATCATCACTTTGATTCACATTGATGATTACATTGTTAATTGAGATGTTTGCCTTCTGTGTCATTCTTTTTTGCTATGTTTATTGCAAAATGGTTTATATTTAGGGAGTTATTGTTGATTACCCCGTTTTCGTTTTTATTATTTCACCTCTCGGCGTCTTAAATAAACAACTCCGGCAGCAGCGGCTGCAAAAAACAACATAACCAATGGCTCACCAATAGGACTACCTTCGGCGTATGAACCAGGATCATCTCCTTGTCCCATACCACCAATCTTGCGGATAGTACGACCCGAATGAGTATCGGCATCGTCGGTGGTTGTAAAAGAACTAGGAACATCGGTTGCACCTACAGTACTAATTTGGCTACTGTAATCGCTTCCGCTTTCTCCAAAAGTGGACGTTGACTGAAATGGATCTTCCATCTGAGCCAACAAACCTACACTCATCATGAGTGACAAGACTAATACATAAATTCGATTTTTCATATTGTTTGTGATTTTATTTTATTTAATTCCTTTTTATATATGTTTTTGCGTACACGTACGCCGCGCGACCCGAAAAACATGCAAAGATACAACAATTTTTTGAATTACGCAAATAAATTTGAAACTTTTTTGCTTTTTTTTGCTAAAAGGTGATATTTTTTTGCTTATCCACCAATCATTTGGCCCTAAATTTTCTCCAAAATCCTCCATACATAACTCCTCAAATCCCTCTGTGTTTGACGTTGGGATTTTAGATGTTTTAATAAATCATGCCTCTGATGGATAGCGCAACGGGTGACAGTAATTCTTAGTACACACCCACGCGCATATGTGTATATACAAAACAACTGTCACCACTGTCTCCACTGTCACCCGCAAAAATCAAAAAGTAACTAAAAAGCGTCTAAAGTAGGCGACCATTTCGGGATCACTTCGCGACCACAAACGCCCCTACTAACCCCCGCCTAAACCTACCCAAATCCTTGCTTTTCGTGGGGCTTAGTAGGTCATTACATGCTACGGAGATGCTACGGAACTTTAGACGCGCCTGGGTTGTGCCACAAAAATTGCGATTTTGAGCAAAAAGTTTAATTATTATTTGCATGTATGCAAAATATTTTGTAATTTTGCAGCGCAAAAGGAATGCCCTTAGATATATGAGGAAAAAAATATTGATATGGATGCTGATGCCGGTGTTGATATTGGCAACGGCGCAAGCAGCAAAGGCAGATATACTGGACGAGATAATCAATCGGCAATTTGATTCGAAGGCTCTCGGCGAAGCGGTGTTGGATTCGATATTGAACGACAAGCAGAAACTGAGCGACGATGAGGCTTTGCTGCCGCAAAATCGCTATGGAATAGGGTGTGAGAATAAGCAAAAAATGTTCCGCAATTCGTTCTGGGCGAATTACTACCTGATTGATCACAAGAAGAACGAACGCATACCCTTGTGCGACACCCTTGTGCGCGATGCTGCGATGTCGCCTAACGGTCAGTATATCGTGTATGGCAAGGGGCAAGACTTGTACATCTACAAGACCCTCTACAAGACCGAAGTCGCCATTACGCAAAATGGCATGAACGGCAACCCGGTAGATGTGTTCAACGGCGTGAGCGACTGGCTATACGAGGAGGAATTTGGGATTACACGGCTCTTCTCTTTCTCGCCGGACAGCAAGTTAGTTGCCTTTGTGAGATTGGACGAGCAGAATGTGCCTACTTTTACGTGGCAGGTTTATCGCGATAAACAATACCCTGAGGCTCAGTCCCTGCGTTATCCCAAGGCCGGTCAGCCTAACGCGAAGGCAAGCGTATGCGTGTACGATATATCTACAAAAGGTATCCGCACGATGAAACTGCCTGCCATGGATGAGGCCTACATACCGCGATTGGCTTGGCGACAAGTGGGGGAGGAGTACGAACTGATTATCGAACGAATCAATCGTGACCAGAATCAAATGGAAGTGTTTGTGGCCAATCCTAAATCGACCGTCTGCACTATTCTATACAAGGAAAAAAGTGACCGCTACTATATCGACTATGCCCATTTTGACCAATGGCAATGGCTGAGCGACGGACGTTTTATCGCGCTGAGCGAGAAAAACGGCTGGCGACAACTCTTCCTGCATTCGGCGCAAGGGGCTGAGCAGAAAAAACTCACGCCTGCCGAGATGGATGTAACTCGCGTATATGGTATGGACGAAAAGAGTGGTGTGGTCTATTACGAGGCTGCGCCTAAGGCGGCAGAACGTCAGGCGTACGCTGTGAATATAAAAACCGCTAAATCCACTCGTCTCACTTCCGGCGACGGCATGCATAGCCTCACTTTTGCCAAGAACATGAAGCGAGCTGCGGACTTCTATCAGAATATCCATCAAGCCGGTCAATACACGTTGTATGACGTGTTGGCGGATCGACTGAAAGCCGTTTCGACTAACGCATTTGATGCCATCAATACCCTCAATAAGGATCGTCAAACGGCGTGGGAGGCTACCGGTCTGCCCAATAAACAGTTTATCCGTATTCCTACGGAACGAGGTGACAGTCTGGATGCCTGGATTATCCTGCCTAAGGACTATGCCGGCAAGAAAAGTCCGGTTGTGATGATGCAATATAGTGGTCCCGCCAGTCAGCGCGTGCTTAATCAATGGCGGCATCGCTTTGGTCATTACCTGGCTACACAAGGCTACATCGTGGTGAATGCCGACCCGCGCGGAACGGATTGTAGGGGACGGCAATGGCGCAACGAGACGTATATGCGATTGGGGCAAAAAGAGGCCGAAGACCAATTAAGTGTGGCTAAATACATACAATCGCAGTCATACGTGGATGCTAACCGCATTGCCATGATTGGATGGAGTTATGGCGGATTCCAGACGATTCGCACGATGATGGAGCAGACCGAACCCATCATAGGTTGTGGCGTGGCTATTGCTCCAGTGACTGATTGGGGACTATATGACACCGGTTACACGGAGCGTTTTATGCGCCGACCACAGGTGAACGAAAGAGGATACGAAGGAGCTAATCTGACTGCCATGGCAGATAGACTGCAAGGACGGCTGTTGCTCGTTCATGCCACCGGCGACGATAATGTGCATTGGCACAACACCCTCTTGCTATCCGATGCGTTGGTTCGTGCCGGCAAGCAGTTTGATACGCAGTTATACATCGACGATAACCACTCGCTGCTGGATAAGGTCAATAATCGCCACCTGCACGAGAAAATACTTCAATTCTTGAAAAGTAACTTATGAAAATAATCATTATTGGCACCGGAAATATCGGTTCGGCAGCCATTCAAGCCGTTCAATCCGCACCTGATATGGAGTTGATAGGGGTGTTCCATCACAATGAGATGGAGGCGATTGCCCGCTTGCCGCACGTGGATGTGGCGTTGCTGTGTTTGCCCACACGCGAGGCTCCCATCTTTGCCAAACAACTCAATCAAATGGGAATCAACACGGTGGATTCATTTGATATACACACCCAAATAGCCGACGTCCGCCGCCAACTGATGCCTATTGCCCAGACTAACCAAGCCGTCAGCATCATCTCTGCCGGTTGGGATCCGGGTTCGGACTCGATGGTAAGAGCCTTATTAGAAGTGCTGACGCCACAAGGGCAGTCCTACACTAACTTTGGTCCGGGACGATCCATGGGACACACCGTGGCAGCCAAAGCCATACAGGGTGTTAAGAATGCTTTAAGTATAACCCTGCCATTAGGTCAAGGTAAACATGGCAGACATGTGTATATTGAATTGGAAGACGGATACGATTTTGAGGATGTACGTCGCCGTCTGTTGGCCGATGATTATTTTGCTCATGACGAGACCGAAGTGGAAAGGGTGGATGATGTGGAGCAATACCAAACCACGGCGCATGGCGTGCTGTTGGAGCGGAGTGGAGTAGCGGCAGGTAAGGATGACCAGCAACTCAAATTTGAGATGCGTATCGATAATCCGTCTCTTACGGCTCAGTTTATGGTGGGCTGTGCCCGAGCCGCGTATCGGCTGCAACAAGAGGGACGATATGGGTGCTACACAACGATTGAATTGGCTCCCGTATGGATGCTGCCCGGTGAGGTGGAAGACAATGTGAAACAATTAGTTTAGAATATGATAAAAATTTCTTTTCCGGACGGTGGCGTCCGTGAGTTCGAGAGTGGCGTGACGCCGCTCCAAGTGGCTGAGAGTATCAGCAGTCGTTTAGCCCAAGAAATCCTTGTGGCAAGTATTAAGAACAAAGCATCAGAAGGTAAATTTGTAATTACCGAACTCAATGCTCCTCTAACCGAAGATTGTGCAATTAAACTGCATAAATGGGATGACGAAGAGGCTAAACATGCTTTCTGGCACACGTCTTCTCACTTGATGGCAGAGGCATTGCAAGAACTGTATCCAGGCATCCAATTCGGTATTGGTCCTGCTATTGAGAATGGTTTTTATTATGATGTGTATCCTGCCGAAGGACAAGTCATCAGCGAGAAAGACTTCCCACAGATTGAGGCCAAGATGATGGAACTGCATGCCAAGAAAGAAGTGCTTGTTAAGAAGTCCATCGCTAAAGCCGACGCCCTCAAGCAGTTTGGTGATAAGGGTCAGACCTACAAGTGCGAGTTGATTAATGATTTGGAAGAAGGCACGATTACGACTTATACCCAAGGTAATTTCACCGATCTTTGCCGCGGTCCGCATATCCTTTCTACCGAACCTATCAAGGCTGTTAAAGTGCTCAGTTGCGCTGCTGCTTATTGGCGTGGCGACGAGACTCGTCCTATGATGACTCGTATCTATGCCGTTTCCTTCCCCAAGAAGAGCATGCTAGACGAATACCTCGCATTGCTGGAAGAGGCTAAGAAACGCGACCACCGCAGGATAGGTAAGGAATTAGACTTATTCATGTTTTCAGATATGGTAGGTAAGGGCCTGCCTATTTGGTTGCCCAAAGGCACCGCCCTGCGTCTGCGCTTAGAGGATTTCCTCAAGAAAATACAAAAACAATACGGTTACCAGCAAGTGATTACGCCGCATATCGGCAGCAAGAACCTCTATATCACTTCCGGTCACTGGGATCACTATGGTAAGGACTCCTTCCAGCCCATCACTACTCCTGAGGAAGGCGAGGTATATATGCTGAAGCCGATGAACTGCCCTCACCACTGCGCTATTTTCAAGAATAGTCCTCGTTCCTACAAGGATCTGCCTTTCCGCTGTGCAGAGTTTGGTACCGTTTACCGTTATGAACAGAGTGGTGAGTTACACGGTTTGACACGTGTTCGTTCATTCACCCAGGATGATGCCCATATCTTCTGCCGTCAAGACCAAGTTAAACAGGAGTTTATCCGTGTGATGGAGATTATCAATATCATCTTCAAATCGCTTAACTTTGAGAACTTTGAGGCCCAGATTTCTCTTCGTGACCCCAATAACCATACCAAGTATGTAGGAAGTGATGAAGTATGGGAGCATGCCGAGAATGCTATTCGTGAGGCTTGTAAAGAAATGAATCTGCCTGCTACCGAGGTGGAAGGAGAGGCTGCGTTCTACGGACCTAAGTTGGACTTCATGGTGAAGGACGCTCTGGGTCGTCGCTGGCAGTTAGGTACTATTCAGGTCGATTATAACCTGCCTGAACGCTTCCAACTCGAATACACCGGCGAGGATAACCTCAAACACCGTCCTGTAATGATTCACCGCGCTCCGTTTGGTAGTATGGAACGCTTTGTGGCTGTGCTGATTGAGCATACCGCAGGTAAGTTCCCATTGTGGCTCACACCTGAACAGGCTGTTGTGCTGCCTATCTCCGAGAAGAGTAACGAGTACGCTTGGAAAGTGAAGGAGATTCTGGAGCAACAGGATGTTCGCGTATTGGTGGATGACCGCAACGAGAAACTGGGACGTAAGATCCGCGATAACGAACTCAAACGTATCCCATATATGTTGATTGTGGGCGAGAAAGAAGCTGAACAAGGCTTGTTATCCGTTCGTCAACAAGGTGCCGAAGAGAAGGGCCAAATGACCATTCAAGAGTTTGCGGACTTTGTTAACAAGACCGTTAACGACCAGATGAACGCTTACACCAAGTAAATTATACTTTGATTCTACCTGCCGATTCTATGGCTTGTTGAGGACAAACCAGACGGCATAAATGGCAGCCGACGCAATTCTTTCCGATGAGCGTCGGCTTGCGGTTTGTATCAAAGGCAATGGCTTGGTGGCCGGCATCCTGGCACGCAATGAAACAACGACCGCAACCGATACATAAGTCTCTATTCCACTTGGGGAAAGACTTGGTTTCACGGTCTAATTCGGATGGACGAACAAAAGACGATATTTCACTGCCAACCAAATCGCGTAGATGTTCAATATGATGGTCCGCCATGTAGGTGCGCAGTCCTAATATCATATCTTCTATGATGCGATAACCAAACTGCATGATAGAGGTGCAAACCTGTACATTAGCGCAGCCTAATTGGATAAAATCCAATGCATCACGCCAAGTCGTTATGCCACCTATGCCGGAAACCTCCATTTGATGGTTCTTGGTGAGCATAGGATTGGTGGTTAATTCCAATATATGCCGTAACGCAATCGGCTTGATGGCACGACCCGAATAACCGGAAATAGTGCGTTTACCGCTTACTTTGCTGCGTTCAGACAGGGTAACGGACTTAATCGTATTGATAGCCGCTATGCCGTCAGCTCCGGCACAATAAGCCGCAAATGCCGGCTGCGAGATATGCGTGATATTAGGCGTCATCTTGGGAACCACAGGGATATTCACCGAATGCTTTACATAACCAGTGTAGAAGGCTACTAACTCTGGGTTTTGACCGACGTCCGAACCCATATTAGCCAATTTCATCTGCGGGCAGGAGAAATTGAGTTCAACCATATCC
Source organism: Paludibacteraceae bacterium (assembly GCA_024399955.1). Taxonomy (GTDB): domain Bacteria; phylum Bacteroidota; class Bacteroidia; order Bacteroidales; family Paludibacteraceae; genus Colicola. The sequence continues at coordinate 181,953 of JAKSNH010000001.1, forward strand.
GCTCCTGCCGCTTCAGCACGCTTAGCCAACTCAATCCATTCCTCTTCGGTCTGACCCATGATACTAGCTACAACCACCTTAGTGGGGTAGTTCTTCTTGAGTCGTGATATGATGGCAAAGTTCTCCTCCATAGGTTTTTCGGATAACTGTTCCATATTGCGGAAGCCGTTCCAATGGTCACTTTCGTCAAATCGCGGACTGACCTCCTTAATCTCCTGACTGGTAATCGTCTTATATACCACGCCGCCCCAGCCCCAATCAAAGGCACGAGCAATCATATCATAGTCCGTACAAACGGCTGAAGAAGCTAAGAAGAAAGGATTCTCACAATGTACGCCGCAAAAATCAATCTCTAACGACGGAAGCGTCTCGGGACGAGGAGCATGACCTAATTCGTTGACTTTCTTCGACAACTCTTTAATACGAATAGGGAAGTCGGTATGGATGCAAGCTTTCTCACAAGGTGCATCACAATCGGCACAGGCCGAAGTGAGCCATTGGTAAGCATTGCGCTCGTCATCAAAACGGACGGCACGAATACCGCGAGCAGGGTGAAGATTTTTGGGACAAGCCGCATTACAGGGCGATTGAACACATAATAAACAACGTTCGGCTTCTTGGTGAATGTTAAGCATAGTAGTGATAATTAAGGTGATTTGACTACAAAAGTACAAATAAATTAGCATATACGCAAATTTTTCTTGCATATTCAAAAAAAAAATTGTACTTTTGCACTCAAATACATATATTACCATGAAAAAAAGTCTTTTTGTCGCTTTCTTTGCGATGTGCTTTTTATCCCTTTCTGCAGGGGGCGTTAAGGTTAGTATAGAACAACTCAATAAGGATGGCTGGATGCACTATAAAGGTCAAGCCATTACCATTTCTACACCCCTTGTGGTGTGTGGCACGATGTACGATAGTCTGATTCTTTCAGAGGAGCGTTTGTTTGTGCCCGAAGAGAAGGCCGTGGGTTTGGCACAGGGTGACAGTTCCGAATATTGGCGTTTGGCTAACTATAACCAACAGCATCGCATCAAATTAGAGTGCCGCTATCCATATAGTCTGAACTTAGGTGCAACCGTCAAGAACCTCACCGCTCGCGTGATGGGCGAAAGACACTTGCAGACCGGCGCTCAGCCGCGTTTCAAGAACTATAAGCCATCCATGAAACTGCCAGATATGAAGGGGGCAGATGTGGTGATTTGTGCGGCTAATATCCAGAATTATTTTGTGCATGTAGGAGGCTATGCTACCCGCCGCAATACGGTAGGTCAGCACGCCTTACAATGCTATAAAGTGGCTTCTGCGCTTGTTCGCTTTAATGCCGATATATACACCATCTGTGAATTGGAACAAGGAGATGCCGCTCCGGCTGAATTAGTGGCCAAGATGAATGAATTATGCGGTAAGGACCGTTATGCGTTTGTTGTAACGGATACGTGCGATCGAGACACTATTTCGGTGGGATTCCTTTATCGCAAAGATAAAGTGCGTCCCTATGGTGCGCTACGCTTTGCTTATCACGCAGAAGGAGACCCCACACAAATGCTGCAGGGCAATATCTACGCCCATCGTTTTATGCTGCAAGGATGGCAGGATATAGCCTCCGGCGAACGCTTCACCATCAGCCTTAATCACCCTCGTAGTAAGCGAGGTGATCCGCGTATGGCTAACGAAAAACGGATGAATAACAGCCGTGCTATTTTGGCTGCATTAGAGGAGTATAAACAGACCGAAACAGACCCCGATTATCTGCTGTTAGGTGACTATAATGCTTACGCCCAAGAACAACCGCTACAAACGATTGTGAAGGCAGGCTATCAGGATATCAATTCAACAATGGCTCCCAACAATTACAGCTACTCCTACAAGGGGGAATGTGGGTACTTGGATCGTTGCTATGCTTCTCCCTCTATGGCGGCACAAATAGTGGCTATCAGTCCTGTGCACTGGAATACCGATTACTACTATTCGGCAGCATACTACAGCAAGTATAACTACAAGAATCGCGAGATTCCTAAGTTAGCACCCAAGAAAATCCGCAGCGTGATGTCGCCCGCCGCTAAAAAGAATCGTTACTTCCGTTATTCGGACCACGATCCGTTGTTGATTGGAATCAAATTCTAAATTCGTACACCCAAGCCGGCGTCGATAAACTCGGCTCGAACGCCGTGCGTCTTAAGACCTATTTGCACAAATAGGTGCTTGGTGCATAAGTATTTTAGGATAAAACGCGTATATAACCAGCCATCTTGGTAATTACTGGCTTTTGTGAAGTCATAACTATAGAAGATGCCTCGGTCAAGCCCTTTAGCGGCATCCTTGTATGGTTCCAGGTTCTTGATAGGATCCCATACGTAGAAACCAATATGAATACCGGCGGTCAGTTTACCGATGGTAAATTCCGGCTGCAAACTGATACCTACACGGAAACAGTTCTCCACTTTGCTCTCCTTGAGGTAGGTCTTACCAAAGTAAGTAACGTGCTTGGAGTCTTCGGTTTTGAACTCATCATTTACGCACGCATAATAGCCGTCGTAAAAGGCATCTACACCCAATCCGAATTTGAATATACTGACAGGCTGCCAATGAGCTGCTACCCCCAAAGAGGCGGCTCCGAAGAACTGCATGCCATTCATGTTGTCTTTGTAATAATTCTGCTTGAGACCTCCTGTAGCAAAAATCTCAACATCCCACTTCTTACTTACGCCATCGTACAAATGGTGAGGTACATCTGTTTTTGGACGCTGATAGGCTGTACCGGCCGCTACACGGGCCTTGCTCAGCCCCGGTGTATAACGCATACCTAATTCGCCATTCAGCATGTTATATCCTCCATTAGGATGAATGATACTGCCATTCGAGATATGATGCCACCCAAAGGCAAGTGTGATATCAAAGCCGTCGCGAACAGGGAAATCCATGTATAGTTGCAACCCTAAAAAAGCATTTACTACACTTCCAATCGACTGGTTAGCCCCTTCAAAACTGGAGTATTTGGCGTATTTGTCGCTTTGATACGTATTACTATACCGCTTGTCGCAAAAAGCCAGACCAACCGTCGGCCGTAATCCAAATACGAAATGGGGCAGGGTGACAAATGGGGTATTCAAGTGGCCATGTAGCGCCACCATATTACCCAACATTTTGTCATTACCTAAATTGATATACGTCACGCCTACGCCTACGCTCGTGTTATTCCATTGCTGCAAACTCTTCCATCTGCCGGTTGGCAAAAACTCCACAGCAAAAGTGCCACCTAACATGGGACGATCAATCCACGGATCCACTTTATCGTCCTTCATCATCATCCCTCCTAAGGCATTGATGCGGTAGGCGAGTTCATAATGTATACTGTCATTCTTTGCCCAAATAGAGCAACTAATTAGTCCAAAAAGGAATAAAAATACGGTCTTTTTCATAATTTGACTGCAAAAGTATAAAATATTTTTCAAATACACAAGAAAAATTTGCATATATGCAAATATTTTTGTACTTTTGCGGCACGAATTAATATGGATAACTATGTTTGATAATTTAAGTGAACGATTAGAACGAAGTTTTAAGATTCTTAAGGGTGAAGGACGTATTACCGAGATTAATATTGCCGAGACCGTTAAGGATATTCGTAAAGCCCTTTTGGAGGCCGATGTTAACTATAAGACGGCCAAGCAATTTACAGACCAGGTTAAAGAGAAAGCCTTAGGTCAAAGTGTGATGACTGCCGTTAGGCCCGGTCAGTTGATGGTTAAGATTACTCACGACGAACTGGCTAACCTGATGGGTGGCGAGGCTGTGGATATGAACCTCAAAGGTACACCTGCTATCATCTTAATGGCCGGATTGCAAGGTTCGGGTAAAACAACCCATGCTGCTAAGTTGGCGCATTTCCTTATCAAGAAAGGTAAGAAAGTGATGCTGGCTGCTTGCGACGTCTATCGTCCTGCTGCTATTGAGCAGTTGCGCGTATTAGGCGAACAAGTCGGTGCTAAGGTCTATACGGAGGAAACAGAACCTAATGCTGTCGAAAAAGCCAAGAAAGCTGTGCGCGAAGCCCGTACATACGGCTATGACGTGCTCATCGTAGATACTGCCGGTCGATTGGCGATAGATGAACAGATGATGCAGGAGATTACGGCTATCAAGAACGCTATTGATCCTAGCGAAACGTTGTTTGTTGTGGATAGCATGACCGGTCAGGATGCCGTTAATACGGCTAAGGAATTTAACGACCGTCTTAACTTTGATGGCGTTATCCTGACTAAACTGGATGGTGACGCTCGTGGCGGTGCTGCACTCAGTATCCGCAGCGTGGTGGATAAACCAATCAAGTTCATCGGTACAGGAGAGAAAATGGATGCCTTGGATGTGTTCCATCCTTCTCGTATGGCGGACCGTATCTTAGGCATGGGTGACGTGGTGAGTCTGGTGGAACGCGCCCAACAACAATATGACGAACAAGAAGCACGCCGTATCAGCAAGCGTATCGCTCATAACCAATTCGACTTTAATGACTTTATCGGTCAACTTCAGCAAATCAAAAAAATGGGTTCCATCAAGGACCTGATGGGTATGATTCCCGGTATGGATAAGGCGATGAAGAACGTAGAGGTTAGTGACGATGCCTTCAAACCTATCGAGGCTATTATAGGCAGTATGACGCCGTACGAACGTGCCAATCCGGGATGCCTAAATGGCAGCCGTAAGGATCGTATCGCTCGCGGTTCGGGCACCAGCATCGTCGAACTGAATCGCTTCCTCAAGCAGTTTGAACAAACCAGTAAGATGATGCGTAAAATGCAACAAATGCGTAGAAGATAATGAAAAAAGCACTTTTGACACTCTTAATCGTCTGCCTAATTGCTTTCGGAATAGGCATTATGCGCTCTAAATGGTACGTCATTGTAGAGGATATAGCGGTGATGGAAGCCGTTCCGTATATGTCTTGTTTCCAAGAATATGCTCCCACCATCGGTTGGGACTGGGAAATGTTGGCTGCTGTGGCATGGAATGAGAGCCACTTCAATCCTAAAGCTACTTCCCATGTAGGAGCATGTGGTGTAATGCAATTAATGCCTAAAACGGCTCGCCGATTTGGACTGAACGACACCACCATTTGGGATCCCGAGGACAACATACGTGCCGGAGTGGAGTATATCCGTTACTTGCAGCAGAAATTCTACTTTATTTCGGACACAGTTGAACAAACCAAGTTCGTGCTGGCCTCTTATAACGCCGGTCCGGCGCATATCATGGATGCCCGATGTTTAGCCCGCAAGTATGGCGAAAGTCCGTATCGATGGAGTACCATAGAGCATTACTTGGACTTGCTCTCCGAAGAACCATTCTACACCGACTCGGTTGTTTTGTATGGTGCTTTTAATTCCACCGAGACCTGCCATTACGTGCATAGCGTTTTACGCACCGCAAGAAAATATAAATCGATATCACAGGAATAAAATGACTATATTAGACGGAAAGAAAATTGCAGCAGAAATCCGTGCCGAACTGAAGGCACAAATAGCTGATTTATTGGCCAATCATCAACGTGCTCCTAAACTTGGAATCGTTATTGTGGGACATAACCCGGCTTCTGAAACGTATGTGAATAATAAAATGAAGGCCTGTTTAGAAGTGGGCATCGAAGCTATTCGCATTGCTTTTGAAGACTCTATTACTGAAAAAGAACTGCTGGCGGAAGTGGATAAACTGAACCATGACGACTCAATAGATGGGTTCATTGTGCAGCTGCCGCTGCCTAAGCATATAGATGAACAAACCATCACCTCTGCTATTGATTATCGCAAGGACGTAGATGGATTGACGCCCGAGAATGTAGGACGTGCCACCAAAGGTCTGCCGTGTATCATTTCGGCTACTCCTCGAGGAATACGTGAGTTACTTAGTCGCTATGCTATACCTACCGATGGTAAACATATCGTTGTGATTGGTCGCAGCAATATAGTGGGTAAACCTATGGCTTCGTTGCTCATGCAAAAGCACGAACGAGGAAATGCAACCGTCACTCTGTGCCATAGTCATACGGCGCATTTGAAGGAAATATGTCTGTCGGCAGATATCATCATCGTGGCTGTCGGTCATCCCGGATTACTGACGGCTGATATGGTGAGTCCTGGAGCAACCGTGATTGATGTGGGAATAACACGTGTTGACGATTCGCAGTCGGAAAGGGGATATCGCATTAAAGGCGATGTGGACTTTGATAACGTAGCTCCTAAATGTGACTTTATAACACCTGTTCCCGGTGGAGTAGGTCCAATGACTATCGTCAGTCTGCTCCAAAATGCCCTCCAAGCCTACAACTCTAAACGTTAAACTATCAACTCTCAACGCCAAATATGGATATTCTTAATCGAATAGAAGGATTGGAAGCTAAGTTTCACGAGGTCAGCCTAATGATTACTGACCCTGCTGTGATTGCAGATCAGGCGCGTTATGTGCGTCTGAACCGCGATTATAAGGAATTGGAACGTGTGTTAGTTTCAACTGAAAAATACAAAAAAGCCCTCAAGAGTCTGGAAGAAGCAAAACAACTGCTCTATAACGAGTCCGATCCGGAACTCAAGGAGATGGCCCGTATGGAGGTGGATGAGTTAGAACCTCAGATACCTGTTTTGGAAGAGGGAATCAAACTAATGTTGCTGCCCCGTGACCCCGAAGACGGCAAGAACGTTGTCATGGAGATTCGCGGAGGAACAGGAGGAGATGAGGCCGCGCTATTTGCCGGAGACTTATTTCGTATGTACACCAAGTATTTTGAACTCAAAGGATTTAAATATACCGTGTCTTCTTGCTCCGAAGGAGCCGTAGGTGGCTATAAAGAAATCATCTTTAGCGTCACAGGCGAGAATGTATATGGTACGCTCAAATACGAGAGTGGGGTGCATCGCGTACAGCGCGTGCCAGCTACCGAAACACAGGGACGACTGCATACATCGGCTGCTACGGTAGCGGTGCTGCCCGAAGCAGAGGAGTTTGAAGTTAATATCAACGAGGGCGAGATACGATGGGATTACTTCCGCAGCGGTGGAGCAGGAGGACAGAACGTGAATAAAGTGTCATCCGGCGTACGTCTGCGTTATAATTGGAAAAATCCCAATACGGGCGAAGTGCAGGAGATACTGATTGAATGTACCGAGACGCGTGACCAGCCTAAGAACAAAGAACGGGCATTGTCTCGTCTGCGCACAATGATCTATGACAAGGAACATCAAAAATACATCGACGACATAGCTGCGCGACGCAAAACAATGGTCTCAACCGGTGACCGAAGCGCTAAGATTCGCACCTATAACTATCCGCAGGGACGTATCACGGACCATCGTATCGGATTAACCATCTACAACTTAGCCGCCTTTATGGATGGCGATATACAAAGCGTGATTGATGCCCTAACTGTTGCCGAAAACGCTGAACGACTAAAAGAAAGTGAGTTATGAGAAAAACATTGGTTATCTTTTTATCTTTGATTGCATGGACTGCTCAAGCCAAGGAGTATGCCTATTATTCCGTGCCGAATGATCCGATGAATGGACGCATCTATACATTAGACAACGGATTGACGGTCTTCCTAAGTCGTAATACCCAAAAGCCTGAAATCCAGACCTTCATTGCCGTTCGTGCCGGAGCGCAGAACGATCCGCTGGAATCCACCGGCTTGGCGCATTATCAGGAGCATATCATGTTTAAGGGTACTACACATTATGGTACAACTGACTATGAAACTGAGCAAGTCTATCTCACCAAAATAGATAGCCTGTATGATATCTATGGTCGCACTTCTGATGCTGCTGTCCGTAAAGCCATCTACCACCAAATTGATAGTGTGTCGTATCTGAGCAGCCAAGTGGCAATCGCTAATGAGTTTGATAAACTGATGAGCATAATTGGTGCTAAAGGAGTAAATGCCTTCACTTCCACCGATATGACATGTTACCACGAGATTATTCCTGCCGGTGAACTGCGTCGCTGGGCGATGATTGAGTCCGATCGATTCCAAAACCTCGTTATCCGTGGTTTTCACACTGAATTAGAAGCCGTATATGAGGAATTTAATATGTATTCCACGATGGACCAAGATAAGGTCATGCAGGCGGCTAATAATATCCTTTATCCTCAAGTGCCGTATCGTCAGCACTCGGTGATTGGTACCCAAGAGCACCTGAAGAATCCGTCATTAACCAATATACGTCGTTTTTATCAGACCTACTACCGTCCTAATAACGTGGCGGTATGTCTGAGTGGTGACTTGGATTATGACCATACGATTGCTATCGTAGATGAGTACTTTGGTCAATGGCAGCCTAATAATAACCTGCCTAAGATCGTTATCCCCGTTCAACCATCTTTATCTGCTCCCAGGGATACTATCGTTTATGGCAAGGAAACTCCTGAATTATGGTTGGCATGGTCGATGCCTGCTGTCCAAGATGAGGATCGAAATGCCATAGAAGTGATGTCCCAAGTGCTTCAGAACGGCAAATGCGGATTAATGGACCTGGATATTGATCAAAAGCAATTGCTCCTTGCTTCGGCTACCGGAGTCATGCCGGGCAATGACTATTCCACGTTCTTTGCAATCGGTTATCCTAAGGCCGGTCAGAGTCTGGAACAAACACGTGCTATTCTGCTCGCCGAGGTGGAGAAACTTAAGAAAGGTGATTTTAGTGAAGACTTGCTTCAAGCCATTATTGTTAATTCCCGCCGAGATGAAATGGAGAGTTTAGACGATAATACCAATCGTGTATTTAGTTATGTAAACTCGTTTATTTACGGCATTCCCTATGACCAAGTAGTGCATCAGGTTGATGCGATGGCAAAAATAACCAAGGACGATGTGGTGCGCGTTGCCAATAAGTACTTAGGTAATAACTACGCTGCCATCTATAAGCAGCAAAAAGAGGACGCTAATCCGTCTTCCGTAGATAAACCGGCTATTACGCCTATTGAAATGAACCGCGATAAGTCCTCATCCTTTGTCACTAATCTGGCGCAGATAGAACCGGAAGCGTTGCAACCTCAGTTCTTGGATTTTGATAAGGACCTTAGCCGTACGAATCTGAAAGGTGACCAACAACTGCTTTATAAACAAAATACCGACAATGAGTTGTTCTATCTCACCTTGACGGTGGCTAAAGGCAAAGATGCCGATCCGGTGATTGACTTGGCTACGGACCTGATTGAATATTTAGGCACCCAAACAATGGGCGCAGATGAATACGAAACAGCGTTGTATAGTCTGGCGGCTGAAGTGGATATATACAATACCCACAGCCACACAATCTTCAGCGTGAGCGGTTTGCAGGAGAATTTCGCTAAGACATTGGCTTTATTAGAGGATAAGGTGCTGGATTATCAACCTAATGATGCTATCTTAAAAGAACTTATCAAAGATAATATCAAGGCGCATCATGATGCCAAGAGCAATCAGGGGGCTTGTTTCTCCCAATTGATGACGGCCGGACAGATTGGTCTCAAAGCCAATGCCGCTGCTACGCTTACACCTAAGCAAATGAAGAAAATGTCGGCTGCCGAAGTGATGAACCATGTTAAATCGTTGATTCCGGGTATAGCGACGGTTACGTACTACGGACCGGCTACTCAAGATGAAGTGGCACAAACGCTTAATACGCAATCGCGTATGATTGCAATGGGCAATAAAGACCAACAATATGCCATTACACGCCTGCAACCCGAACTAATCACTCAACCTGAAGTATGGATTGCTCCCTATAAGGCTAATAATATCTACCTCTTCCAGTTCGCTAACTGGGGAGATAAATACTCACCTCGGAACGAAGCCATTGCTACGCTCTTTAATGAGTACTTTGATGGCTCAATGGGGTCCATTGTCTTCCAAGAAATGCGTGAGAGTAGGGCATTATGCTATGCATCAGCTGCCGAATACAGCGTCGCCGAATATGCCGGCGAGAATAATGTGTTCTTTACCTATATCATCTCTCAAAACGATAAACTCAAGGACTGCTTGCAGGCTTTTGATTCGATTTGCACCATCATGCCGTTGTCCCAATCGGCCTTTGAGCAGGCGCAGAACGGACTGATTAAACGCATTGAGAAAAGACGCTATGTGGGACAAGAGGTCCTTAACGCGTACGTGCGATATATATACAAAGGTTGGAACCACGATTATACGCGTGATATCTATGAGGCATCCAAGACCTTCACTTTGGACGATGTGGTTAGTTTCCAACAAAATAACGTGGCAAATCGCACCTATCGTTACCTTATCTTAGGTGACCCCAAATCGTTGGATATGAACTTCCTCAAATCCCTTGGCACCGTCAAACAACTTACATTAAAAGATATCTTTGTTTACTAAACATGTTTTTTGCTCCAGATATATTATCCACTTTAACTCTTCCTGAAGAAGAGAGTGCTCATTGCGTGCAGGTGTTGCGCGTCGCTATAGGTGATCAGATTGCCATTACTGATGGGAAGGGCACTATCTATCAGGCAGAAGTGACCAATCCTCATAAGAAACATTGTGAGGTGCGTATTCTGTCCTCTGAGCAGCCTGAACCGATCCATCGCGGGCATATACATATCGCCATTGCCCCAACCAAGAACATTGATCGTTTGGAATGGATGGTGGAGAAATGCACCGAGATAGGTGTCGATGAAATAACGCCACTCTTATGCCGTTATTCGGAGCGCAAGACGGTGAACGACGATCGATTACAACGTATCATGGTGGCGGCCACTAAACAGTCGCTCAAAGCTACTTTTCCGGTCATTCATCCAATGACCCCTATCCGAGACTTTATTGCGCAAACCCAAGCGCAAGACTTATTGATTGCCCATTGTGCAGATGGTTATGCCGCTAATCCCAATAAATATGCCTTGCAACAATGCGTTACACCGGGTCACTCGGTAGTCGTGCTAATCGGTCCTGAAGGAGATTTTTCCGAAGAGGAAATCAATCTCGCTTTGCAGGCTGGATATCGTCCGGTATCACTCGGTAAAGCGAGGTTGCGCACAGAGACTGCAGGACTGGTGGCAGGACATACGTGTGTGTTAATGAACGAATAAGACTATGGAACAACTCATTCAAATAGACCAAAACTGGTTAGTGGCCATCAATAACTGGCACTCCGTATGGGCAGACCATGTGATGTGGATTATTTCTGCTAAACTCACATGGCTTCCCCTCTATGCATTACTTGTTGGCTTACTCTTCTGGCGTTTTGGTTGGAAAAGAGCCCTTATTATGCTATGTTTCTTTGGCGCAGCCGTCGGATTGAGCGACTTTATTTCTTCGGGTATCATTAAGCATTGGGTCTGCCGTCCTCGTCCCACCCATGAACCTCTCTTGGAGGGTATGCTGCATATCGTGAATGGTTATCATGGAGGCATGTATGGATTCGTTAGTTCCCACGCTGCTAATACGATGTCTTGTGGCTTGCTCTTTTCGCTGATATGGCGGAATTGGAAAGCCACCCTTCCGCTTATGCTGTGGGTGGCTCTAAATTGCTATAGTCGTATGTACTTAGGGGTGCATTACCCCGGAGATATAATAGGAGGACTTATTGTGGGGGCATTGATGGCTCTGGTGGTATATTGGGCGCTGGGGAAGGTCCTGGCAAGGCTTCGTATGGATGTTGAGGACGACGTGGCTCGGGGTTAATTTGAGTATTCATAAAACGACTGTATTGCTCCGGAGTCAAGATGGTCTTTAACTCCTCATTGGCTGCCTCCATTCGCTGTAATTGCTCCATACGTGTGTTACTTTGCTGACGCTGATAAGCATGATGGAGGTACATGTTAAAAATCTTACGACGCTGCGTGGTATCACGGATATTCAACTCACGGCACATCATCTCAGTATGTTTGGCAGCCTCCTCTTCAGGCAAACGTTGCGGTATCTGAGCGCATAAACATCCAACTAAACTGAGACCACTAATAAGAAAGCAAATACGATTCATAAAAATTGTTAATTTAGTACACCAAATAAACTACAAAAATTATGCCATCTCGAGCAGAAACATTTATAGCTAAGCGCCTTTTTTTTGTGCAGGATGATAAGCGTGCTTCTCGGCCTGCTGTTAAGGTGGCTTTGCTCGGTATCATCATCGGTGTAATCGTCATGATTATCACATTCTGCGTCGTGGTGGGATTTAAACGCACGATTGCCTCTAAAATAGCCGGATTTGGTGCACATATACAAATCACTAATTTTGAGGATAATGACACCTATGAACTCACTCCTATTACGGTGACGGACTCCTTGCTGGATGAAGTGCAACAACTGCCTTATGTCACCCATGCTGTGCCTTTCCTCACCAAGCCAGGAGTAATCAAAACAACCGACGCCGTGCGAGGAGTAGTGGTGAAGGGCACTAATTACTGGGATTATTTCCAAAGCAACATCGTTCGTGGCGCTATCCCTCAAACACCCCAACAGGTATTGGTCTCTAACGAACTGGCTGCGTGGCTACATTTGGATGTGGATAGTACATTCTTTTGTTATTTTGTGGGCGAGAGCCTGCGTGTGCGCAAATGGACTGTCTCCGGCATTTATCAGACCGGATTTGCCGAGTTTGACGGACTATTCTTGATTGTGCAGGAACCGGTTATTCGTCAACTCAACCATTGGTCGGACTCTTTGGCTTCTGGCGTCGAGGTGATGATTGATGACTTGGATCATTTAGATGTGGCTGCCGAAAATATCTATTTTGCTACCGTCAATAGGATGCAAGCTAACGGAGAAGTGCTGAATACACAAACCATTGAGCAACTTAATCCGCAAATTTTCTCATGGCTGGATCTATTGGATATGAATGTGGTTATTATTATCATTCTTATGCTATGCGTATCCGGCTTTAATATCGTTTCCGGACTGATTATACTCATTTTAGATAGTATTCGTCTCATTGGTACGCTCAAGGCCTTAGGTGCAGATAATCGTTTTGTACGCCGTGTCTTTGTTACCCAAGCCGTCATGTTGGTGGGGAAGGGTATGTTGTGGGGCAATATTATTGGACTTAGCATGGCTGCTATCCAATACTTTACGCATATCATCCCATTGGAGGCTTCTACGTACTACGTCAGTTACGTACCTATTGCCTTTCCTTGGATGGCGTTGATACTGCTTAACATAGTTACGCTGCTGATTTCCTTCGTCATCTTATTGGCACCATCGGCCATCGTGACACGCATCTCTCCCGCTAAAGTAATGCACTTCAATTAACAATATGCAATAATCAATATGCAATAATCAATGGAATTTACTACGAAAGTTGACATTAAGAATAACCCTTGGCAAATCCGACTGGAGGACCATCTGCTGCTGCTTGGCTCGTGCTTTTCCGATAATATGGCGGATAAGATGAAGGAGTATTATATGCAGGTGGAGGCCAATCCTTTTGGCACGTTGTATAATCCTATTTCCATTGCTCATCACATGGATTCTCAGGAGGTTCAGCAAGCCGATGTCCTTATTATTACGTTTGGCTCGTCATGGGTGTATGAATTAGATGGAAAAGTGGTGGATAACTGCCAAAAACGTCCGGCTAATCTCTTTACGCGTCGTCGTTTGACGGTGGATAACATTGTGTCGGCATGGCGACCTATCTTAGATAAGTACAAGTCCAAACGGTTCATCTTTACTGTTTCGCCTATCCGGCATATCAAAGATGGATTGCATGAGAACCAGATATCCAAAGGTATCTTATTGCAGGCGGTGGATGAACTGATGCATGGTAATGTTACACGAACGGCTTATTTCCCCAGTTACGAAATCCTGATGGACGAGTTGCGTGACTATCGCTACTATGCCGAAGATATGCTGCACCCGTCTAAAACGGCTGTGGATTACTTGTGGGAGCGATTCCGAATCATGTTTGTCTATAGCCAATCTACGACTGATAAGATGCATGCGCTGCACCAACTATGGTTGAATAAAAACCATAAACTGCTGCATCCGGATACCAAGGAAGCAAAGGACTTCCTCAATAAAGTGGACCGCGAGTTCCAACTCCTCTCCAAACAATTCCCTTGGATAAATGGTTAATTGGCTAATTGGATAATTATTATGCAAGTTCTTTACGAAGATAATCACATTATTGCTGTCAGCAAGACCTGCAATGAGATTGTGCAAGGAGATAAGACGGGTGATAAACCCCTGTCGGAAACCGTTAAAGCCTATATCAAGGTTAAGTATAACAAACCCGGTGAAGTCTTTTTAGGGGTCACTCATCGCTTAGATCGTCCTACCAGTGGGGTAGTGCTCTTTGCTCGTACCAGCAAGGCATTGACGCGTCTGAATGATATGTTCAAATCCCATGAGCAGATTCGTAAGACCTATTGGGCGATTGTGGAGCATGCGCCTAAGAATCCCGAAGACAGACTTGTTAATTACTTAGTGAGAAACGAAAAACTCAATAAATCTTTCATCGCCTCGTCTAAGTCGGAGTCTGCTAAACAGGCCATTTTATCTTATCGCACTTTAGCGCAGGGGGACCGTTATACGTTATTGGAAATCAATTTAGAGACCGGACGGCATCATCAGATTAGGTGTCAGTTAGCTGCCATCGGTTGTGTCATCAAGGGTGACCTTAAGTATGGCGCTAAGCGCAGCAATCCTGATGGCGGTATTTGTCTGCATGCTCGTAAAGTGGAGTTTGTTCACCCTGTCTCCAAACAGGATATTTCTATCGTTGCCCCTGTTCCGGACGATAACCTCTGGCACGCCCTCACCGCCAATCTATAGTTTAGAGCACTCCAAGACACCTTAGAGCAAGCCGACTAAATAGAGGAACACATCTGTGCTCCTCTATTTTTTTGTCTATATGTCAAAATCCTTATTCTATTCAAAACTTTTATGAAATATTTGTGTATATGAAACATTTACGCTTTCAAACATGCCAACGGAATCACTTTGACACCATCAGGACGGGTATATGCCATCCTGCCACCGGTAATGACAATCTTCAAATCGGGCTCACGCAATAGGTTCTGCTTCTCCTGAAGGTTATGCTCACGAATAAGTCGGTGCATTTCACATAAATGTTTTGCGCCATCTTCTATCTCGCTGCTACCCAATTTGCACTCTATTAGGGCATAGCGTCCATCGCCTAAATGGAGCACAACATCTGCTTCTAAACCATATTTGTCGTGATAATAGGATACTTCTCCGTCTAACGCATCCGAGTACGCACGCAAGTCCCTGATACACATCTGCTCAAATTGGAAACCAAATGTTTTCAGTTGTGTTTGGAGAACTTCGGGGGAGAGTTGCAATGCTGCGACTGCTATAGAAGGGTCGCAAAATCCGCGTTTAGGAGTATTGCGTATGGCGGCTTTACTTCGAATAGCAGGACACCATGCAGGAATATCTTCAATAATGTACAAGCGTTCAAACGCCGACACATAATCCTCAAAAGTAGGGCGTGTGCAATACACAGAATCTTGCTCTGTAATGTCTGCTACCATTGAGCTGGTCTTTGCTAAGGTGGAGATATTGCGAGCGTATGTGCGCAATAGCATTCTTGCCAAATGAGGATTACGACGTACACCATCCACTTTTTGAATATCTCGGTCGCATAATGTGCTTACATACTTGCGTGCAACCTGTAAGGCACTCTTTTCGTTCTTGCTCAATACTGCTTGTGGCCAACCACCACGGCAGGCAGCATAAATCAGTTGCTCCACGGTCATAGCCGACTGCTTGCCATCAATGTCTAAATCGGGGTTGCTAAATAATTCTATCAACGATATTTCACCGGTTGACTCTCCCGATTCCCATAAACTCATAGGACGCATTTTAAGCGACGCAATACGACCTGTCCCTGTATGACGAATCTTACTATCGTCAACACTATTAGAACCTGTCAAGATAAACTGCCCGGGTAAACCTCGTTTATCAACCATAGTTCGTACGGCATCCCATAGCACAGGAGCATCTTGCCATTCGTCAATCAAACGAGGCGTATCACCTAACAATAGCAGTGAGGGTTTTGTCTTTGCTGTTGACTGTAATTCTTCAAAATCATCTGGGTCTTGCATGCGTAATACGCTACCGGCTTGCTGTTCGGCAGTAGTAGTTTTTCCACACCATTTAGGACCTTCTACCAGTACGGCTCCCATTGCTTCCAAGAGGAGTCTTAATTGATCATCTGCAACACGTCTTAAGTATGCCATAATTGTTTTCTTTTATATATAAAATTGCAAATTTCATTTCAGACTGCAAAATTACTAAAAATAAATGAATTACGCAAATTATTTTCAATTTTATCTGCATTTTATTTTCAATTTTTTCTGCATTTTACTTTCAATTTTATCTTATCTGACATTATTCTATATTACAGCGATAACGTGCATTATTAAGATGATGGATTTAGATTTTATGGCAACTTGATGAAGAATCTATCTTTTTTTTCATTTTTCTGTAAATAAATTTGGCTATGTCAAAAAAAAGTTGTAATTTTGCAGTCGCTTTCGTGAAAAAAGCATCGGGAAGTAGTTCAGTCCGGTAGAATGCCTGGTTTGGGACCAGGTGGTCGCAGGTTCGAATCCTGTCTTCCCGACATACAAAAAACCGTAAATGCATCTGCACTTACGGTTTTTATTTTTGTGTAATTGTAAACACTTACTTAATCAGGCCATCGCGGCGGAGTAGGGCATCGATAGTAGGATCACCTCCGCGGAAACGACGGTACAATACCATCGGCTCCTCCGTATTACCTCTCTCCAATACATTGGTGCGCCAACGATCGGCTGTCTCCTTATCAAAGATGCTGCCATTCTTTTGCTGAGCCAGTTGGAATTGTGCAAAAGCATCAGCATCCAGTAACTCGCTCCACTTGTAACTATAATAACCGGCTGCATAACCTCCGGAGAAGATATGTGTGAATGCTGTAGCCATCTGAGTGCCTTCTACATTAGGCATAACACGAACTTGCTCCATAGCCTCGTTAGAGAAGTTAATCACAGCCTTGACGGTATCTCCATCTGCTACCTCAAAGGGAGCTGTCAGCGTGTGCCAAGACATATCTAAGAAACCAAACGATAACTGACGAACGCAAGCGTATGCAGCATGGTAATTGGTGCTCGCTTTAATCTTGTCAATCAGTTCTTGTGGCATAGCTTCGTTGGTCTGATAATGTTTAGCAAAGGTATCTAGGAATTCTTTTTCACCTAAGAAATTCTCATTGAACTGAGAAGGTAATTCTACAAAGTCACGAGGTACATTAGTGCCACTGAGCGCCGAATACTGACACTTAGTCAACATACCATGTAGGGCGTGACCGAACTCATGCAGGAATGTCTCTACCTCGTCATAGGTTAGTAGGGCAGGTTTGGTTAGGCTGTCTGTTACAACAGGACGGGTCATATTCATGACATTGACGATGTGCGGACGATGATCCGTGCCATCAGCATTCAGATATTGCGGTTGGAAATCATTCATCCAAGCACCACCACGCTTACCATCACGTGGGTGGAAGTCACTATAATAAACGGCTAAGAAATTGCCTTCGGCATCCAATACATCGTAAGCCGACACTTCCGGGTGATAGACTTGTATATCGTCGTTCTTCACAAACTGCAGACCATATAAACGCTCGGCTAAGCCAAACACACCTTGCTTAACGGACTCTAA
The DNA here is from genome assembly GCA_024399955.1 of Paludibacteraceae bacterium. GTDB lineage: Bacteria > Bacteroidota > Bacteroidia > Bacteroidales > Paludibacteraceae > Colicola. The sequence continues at coordinate 199,594 of JAKSNH010000001.1, forward strand.
TTCAAAGTAGGGACGAAGAATATCGTTGGAGATACTATATTTGGCATCCTTGAGTTTCTTGCTGTAATACGACCAGTCCCAAGGCATCAGTTCACCTTCAAAACCGAGTGTCTGAGCGTATTCCTGCAACTCTTTCACTTCGTTCTTGGCCGGAGCCACATAGGCATCACGCAGTTGACCCAAGAAGTTCATTACGTTTTCTTGCGTCTCGGCACAAGTCTTATGCAGCGATTTCTCAGCGTATGTCTGTTTGCCAAATAACTGAACCATTTGCAGACGTGTATTAACAATCTCCACGATGAGGGCGGTGTTGTCATATTCGCCACCGATGCAACGTGTATTATATGCCTTATATAATATCTCGCGCAGCGCGCGCGTGTTGCAGTCTTCCATGACCGGGATATACGTGGTAGGTTTGAGGTCCAGCATATAACCGGTCTTGCTATTCTTCTCTGCAATGCCTCTCAAAATAGCCTTGGTATCCTCATTGAGTCCATCCAACTGGCTCTCGTCCGTAATCTCATACGTCCAAGCATTGGTGGCTTTCAATACATTTTGACCATACTGAGTGGTTAGGTTGCTCAAACGCATCGTCAGTTCGCGCAGTTGTTCTTTTCCGGCTTCGTCTAAATTGGCTCCGTTCTCGGCAAAGCCTTCATATACGTCCTCCAATAGTTTACGTTGTTCGGGGTTCAGATCCAACGACTCACGTTGATCATAAACGGCTTTAATACGTTGGAATAAACCTTCATTGAGCAAAATAGTTGTGGAGTACTCGCTGAGCATCGGTGAGAGTTTAACCTCTAATTCCTGCATCTGTTCGTTGGTCTCGGCGGAGGCTAAGTTAAAGAAGCATGAAGCCACTAAGTCCAACATCTTGCCGGAACGATTATAGGCTTCAATCGTATTCTCAAACGTAGGAGCTTCCGGATTATTGACAATCGCATCAATCTCGGCTAAACCACGCTTCATGCCTTCCTCAAAGGCAGGTTTGTAATGCTTAGTTTGGATTTCGTTAAAGGGGAACGTACCATGAGGAGTGGTCCAATTCTCATACTCGAAGAATGGGTTTTGTTTGGCGCAACCCATAAGCGCACTAACGGCTAAGGCCATAATGGTAAGTTTCTTCATTGTTAATGTGATTTTTTTATGTTGTTATACACATATTTGACGTGAAATACGCTGCAAAGTTACAAAAAAAAATGCAAAGTGCCAAAAAAATTTGCACAATTGGAAAAAAAGCAGTATCTTTGTAGCCAAATATTAAAATTGTTTTATATGGAAAATATCTACTCATTAGAGTTCTTTAACAACTTTTTATTTATTATGGCATTAATAGGTGCCATCGTCTTTGTAGCTTTATACTTTGTAGATGCCGGCTATGGCAAAATGCGTACCGAGAAATGGGGTCCGGCAATCAATAATAAAGTAGGTTGGTTTTTGATGGAAGCACCGGTGTTTATCGTGATGTGCTATTTATGGGCCATTTCGGAGCATCGTTTCCAATCTCCTTTGTGGGCTTTCTTCCTGATTTTCCAATTCCACTATTTCCAGCGCTCCTTTGTGTTCCCCTTCCTATTGAAAGGCAACTCCAAGATGCCGGTGATTATCATGGCATTGAGCGTGATGTGGAACTTAATCAATGGTTATGTACAGGGCTACTGGTTATTCCATTTGGCTCCGCTGATTAGACCATATTCTGTTGATTGGTTCTCTTCGTGGCAGTTTATCACGGGTGTATCTATCTTCTTTGTGGGATGGATTATCAATATGCATTCGGATTATGTGATTCGCCACTTGCGTAAGCCTGGAGATACGAACCACTATTTGCCTAAGAAGGGTATGTATCGTTTGGTAACCAGCGCCAATTACTTGGGCGAGATTACCGAGTGGTTAGGTTGGGCTATTCTAACATGGTCTTGGGCTGGCGCATTGTTCTTCTGGTTCAGTTGCTGCAACCTCGTTCCGCGTGCTAACTCTATTTACTACAAGTACATGGAGGAGTTCCCCAACGAGTTTAATCGCAAGAAACTAAAACGAATCATTCCATTTATTTATTAATATGAATAAGCTTTTTACCAAGTTCAAACTTGGACCTATCACGCTACGTAACCGTTTCATCCGTTCCGCAGCGTTTGAAAACATGTGTACTAATAACACCCCTTCACAGATGTTGGAGGATTACCACGTTAGCGTAGCTAAGGGTGGTGTAGGTATGACCACCGTTGCTTATTGCGCAGTGGATTTGAGTGGTGTTAGTTTTGATGGTCAATTATACGTGCGTGAAGAAGCATTGCCCGGTTTGAAGAAACTGACCGATGCCGTGCATGCTGAAGGTGCTATGGCCAGTATCCAATTAGGTCACTGTGGTAACATGACCCACATCGCTACCTGCCATTGCTTGCCTGTTAGCGCTTCTACCGGATTTAACTTGTATTCGCCTACTATCCATCGCCGCCTCAAAGTGAGCGAGATTCATAACTTAGTTAAGAAGTTTGGTGAGGCAGTGGATTTCTGCCGTGAAGCCGGTTTTGACTGCGTGGAGATTCATGCCGGTCATGCATATCTGATTTCGCAGTTTATCTCGCCTCGCACCAACCATCGTCACGACCAATATGGTGGCTGCTTTGAGAATCGTGTACGATTCCTGAATGAGGTATTAGACGAGGTGATGGAGCACGCAAAAGCCGATAAGAAAGCCGGTAAACGTGCCTTAGCCGTAATCGTCAAGACCAATATGACCGATGACTGTTGGCGCGGTAGTGATATGAATGAAGGTATCCGCATCGCCAAGGAGATAGCCAAGCATAAAGTGCATGGTATTGTTCTGTCGGCAGGAACCGTTTCTGCTTCCCCGATGACGATTCTGAGTGGTGCTATGCCTATCAAGGCCCTTGCGCACTATATGCCGGGTAAGATGTGGTGGCTCAAAGCTGCTCTATTATGCGGTGGCGGTAAGGTAATGATTCCTACTCAGAAATTCCACGAACTCTATCTGATGGACTGGGCTAAGCAATTCCAAAAAGCCTTTGCTGAGGATTCAGAAGTAAAAGATACCACTCTCATCTATGTAGGTGGCGTGCAGTCCGGCGTGAACTGCCAACAGATTATGGACGAAGGATTTGAACTCTTCCAATTGGCGCATGTACTCATCAAAGATCCTGAGTTCGTGCATCATGTAGAAGAAGATATTCAATATCATGCTCGCTGTGGTCGTTCTAACTACTGCATCGGACGTATGTACACCCTTGAGATGAAGTGCCATGAGTGCGTTGAACGCGATGGCGAGGTGATTCCTAAGTCACTAAAGAAAGAAATTGACCAATTAGAACGTCGCTGGGACGCTAAACATTAAGAGTATGCTTTCATTAGTTACAGGTGCAAGTTCGGGTATCGGATTGCAATACGCAACCCAATTAGCCCGCGATTATCATACAGACTTATTATTGGTTAGTAACCAAGAGAAAGAACTGCAAGAAGTAGCGGCTCAATTGGCACAAGAATATGGCGTTAAAACAATCGCCAAGTATGCTGATTTGAGTAAAACGGATGCTGCTGAAGAGTTATTTGCTTATTGTCAGGATAATAACCTGCAAGTAGATATCCTCATCAACGATGCCGGCGTTTTCTTCTTCAATCCTTACTTGGAAACATCTATGAAACGGATTGAGTTGATGCTCAATCTGCACATGATTTGTGTGGCTAAGATGTGTCGTCTATTTGGCGAAGCAATGGCCAAGCGCGAACTGACAGAGGAAGAGAAGAAAGAAACCGTCTTGGGTCGTCCTCGTAAGAAAGGATATATCCTGAATATGTCCTCTATGTCGGCATGGATGGCCATGCCGGGTATCCAAACCTACAATGCTACCAAAGCCTTTATTTATAACTTCAGTAAGTCTATTTGGTACGAACTCAAGCCACTTGGAGTCAATATCACAGTAATGGCTCCGGGTGCTGTAGATACGGCTTTATTCGGTTTGGCTCCTAATTTGCGCAAGTTAGCCGTGGCATTAACGGTAAGTATTCCGCCTGAGAAACTCGTTAAGAAAGCCCTCCGCAAGATGTTCCGTGGTAAAAAGGCTTCTACGCCCGGATTTATCAATTGGCTTTGTACACCATTATTAAAACATACCCCCGATTGGCTAGTATTCCTTGCCATCAAGTATGTCGGTAAATATCAAAAATAATTATTAACAATTAACACATTTTCGATTATGAGAAGAAACTTGCTTCAAATGTCTTTAATGTTAGTTATTGGTTTAGCAATGGTAAGTTGCTCGACGTATAAGTCGTATTCTTATACGTCCCGTTCGGCTTCTATTCGCCAATTAACTATGTCTAGTCAGGCACCAGACGCGGAGGTACAGGTCGATTTCACTAAGAAAGTGACCGCTACATCCCAGGCTTATGACTCGAAGTACGATGCTATTGAGGATGCACTTTATCAGTGTATCACGAAGTATGGCGTTGATGTTGTTGTAGATCCTATCTACAAGTTTGAGTTTAACGACAAGTATGTCGTTACGGTTACCGGTTTTGCCGGAACATTCAAAACTGCGGAGGACGGAATTGATGTTGAGTCAATGAAGAACGTCTCCATGGATGACGTTGTAAAGTTCAAGATGTTAACAGATCCGTCGTTTGCTAAGTATTATTACGAGGCACAAAAACCAGTTAGTGGTAATGTAACCAATTATTACCTCAATGATGCATCGTCTGCTCAGCCTGTTAGAACAAAGGCTTCTGCATCTGTTTCTGAGCCTGCTTCTGATCTTGCTCCATTGGCTTTACCTACATCCAATGAAACCAAGAAGGTTTCAAAGGATGATCAGAGTCATGAGTTTTCTATGAAGAATAGTGCCATTTATGGTCCATCAGATAAGTTTATTTGCAGTTTGGAATTTGGATATATTTCAAAAAGAGGAAAAATTGACGGCAACAAATATTCTTATTTAGGTGGAGTGAAGGACAAAACAACTCCCGGTTTCCGCTTTGGTTTAGGTATCAACCCCACTTTCAAGTATGGATTAGGCTTTAAGACCGGTTTATATATGGATTATATTCATGAGAGTTCTATAAATGGGCATGATATTGCTTTCAATATTCCTCTGCAAGTCTCTTATCGGTATGAGTTTGTGAAGAATCTAAGTGCCTTTATCTATCTCGGTCCCGTGCTGGATATGGAAGTATGGAATAGTTATGATTATGGTAAGTATCATTCTCACTCTGACCTTTATGACCCAGATGATTTCCTCGACGTTCAACTTGGTATAGGTATGGGTATTCAATATAAACGCCTGCGCTTTACTGTAGGTGGTGAATTTGGAATGGTTAAGCATGACAATGATGCTAATCGTCAAAAGCCCATCATGGCAAGTTTATCCATTATGTTATAATCAATTTAACTTAGTAAATAATCTATAAAAATATATTGTTATGAAAAAGATTCAATTTTTAGCAGTTGGTGCATTAGCACTATTATTGGCTTCTTGTGGAAGCTCTAAATCGTATACATACACCTCTCGTACCATTAGTATTGCAGATGGTGTTGAACTTTTGCCAACGCAAACGTATGTTGACGTTAACCCTGATTTCAGCAAACGTATTATGGCAGAGTCTTCTGTTTGTTCTTCAACGGAAGAGGCTATGGATGAAGCAAAATACAATGCTATCGTGAATAATAAAGTGGATATCGTTGTAGATCCTATCTATAAGATTGAGGAGTCATCTAATGGTTATAAGGCTTACTTGACCGGTTTTGCAGGTTATTACGTTAATCCTCGTACGGTATTGGGTGACATCAAGGCAATGGAAGATGTATCAAAGGAAGCAGTTGAGAAATATCTCATGATTCATGATGCAAAGCAAATCGTTCCTTATATGTATCAGCAGAGCGACCATATTTGCATCAACCATGGTGGTCATTGTGGCAAGGCTCCTTCTGCTCCTGCACAACAAGTGACAACCGCTCCTACCACGACAACTACAACAAGAACTTCTTCCTCTTCTTCCAGACGTAAATAAAAGGATAGATGCACATAAACTAATAGCCGGCTAATAACCGGCTATTATTGTTATTATACATGTGTATTATTACCAAATAGCTATTTGAGTGAACATAACGTAGGCGAGTGCGAAGCCGATAATACCAATCAGTACTCCTACTTTAGCCATTTGTGACGTAGCCACCATCTTGGTGGATGCAGCAATGGCATTGGGTGGAGTAGAGATAGGCAGGATCATCGCCAGCGATGCACAGATGGCTACAAACGGGATGAGTGTGCTCATTCCTCCTGCGGCTGCAAAAGCCTCATGATTGGCTGCTGCCGGATCTTCCATTGCATGACCTACAACCACCATAATAGGTATCAGCAATGCCGCTGTAGCCGAGTTGCTGATGAAGTTACTTAGTCCGTAGCAGACTAATCCTGCAATCACAATCACCAGAATCACATTCATGTGCTCAAACGGTATGGCGTTAATCATCGTGTGGGCTAATCCTGTTTCTTCTAATCCTGTACCTAAGGCGAATCCGCCGGCTACTAACCATAGTACACTCCAATCAATCTCCTTGAGGTCCTCGCTCGTGAAGACACCGGTCATGGTATAAATAGCTACCGGGATAAGAGCCACGATATTGGAATTGATGCCGGTGAGTGACTCCGTTACCCATAAGAGAATAGTCACAAAGAAAGTAATCCAAGCAATCCATGCTTTGGCATCCATCTTGCGTTCCTGAACAGGGATGTGCAATTCGATTTTATCGCTCTTGAAGGGGAAGAAAAGCAGCAATAACCCCCATACAATAAGCAGCATAATCAGCATATAGGGCACCATGTGTGCCATCCATTCTCCAAAGGTAATCGTATATCCGGCATTCTGTAAAGCACCAACGGCAATGGCGTTAGGCGGTGTGCCAATCGGTGTGCCTATACCTCCTAAATTGGCTGCAAAAGGAATGGCCAAGGCAAATCCTACACGACCGGTCTCTTCTTTAGGCAACGATCTGAGTACAGGAGCCAAGAAAGCCAACATCATAGCGGCTGTGGCAGTATTGCTCATAAACATAGAGAAGAGAGCAATCGTAATAAGGAATCCTAATAACACCCATTTGGGACGTGTTCCGAAGATACCTAACATAGATTTGGCAATCACGGCATCCATGCCGTATTTACCTGCAATATGTGCCAATACAAAGCCTCCCAGGAAGAGCATAACAACAGGGTCTGCAAAGGCCGACATGATGTGTTTGTAATCCACTAATCCTTCTAACCCAGATGGTGATACACAACTCAGGCCGCCCGTCGAGACGGTCAGTAGCATCAGCACGATTACAATAAGTGAGGTGACCCAATTAGGAATCACTTCCATAATCCAACTCAATGCAGCAAAGACAAAGATGGCAATCATTCGTTGCTGAACGATGGTTAAACCCTCCATGCCAAAACATGATGTAGGCAGAAGCCACAAGACGAGTGGCAGAATAACGACTAAGGGCAAACAGACCCCATACTTAATGGCATTACTCATGGTAGTATTTGTTTAATCCAGTTATTGTCCGGCATGGCTTGGATACATTGAAAACCAAATTGCCGTCCTGCCTCGATATTGGGCAGTAAATCATCAATATAAACGGTATCTTGTGGATCTATTCCGGTCTCTTTCAATATCAACTCGTAACAACGCGGATCCGGCTTGGACATATGTATCTCGTTGGAGAAGAAGATCCTTTTGGCGACTTGCAGTTCAGGACAATGAGCCAGTGTCCAATCTACGTGCAATTCGTTGATATTACTGAGTACATAGATGTTCTTTCCTGCAGCAATCAGTCGTTTAAGCACCTCTTTCTTTTCCGGCTGAATACCTATCAGCATAGCATACCAAGCATCAATGACCTGTTGTTTAGTGGTATTGGGGCGGCATTGACTAAGTATGGCATCAATGAAGCCTTCGGTAGAGATGACTCCCACTTGATATTGGGCAATCAACTCCGAACTATGTCCACCCAATAAGCCTTCGGCATTCACCATTTCGCTAAGCGAATTAGGTATATTGCCGGTTGGTGGCACTTGCACCATTTTTTCAAAGGATAGGAGTGAGCGACGTACATCGATGTCAATCAATACACCTCCTAAATCAAAAAGAACATTGCTGTAATTCATATTATATCTATTAAATAGGGAACCAAATAAAAACGGCCGCATCCCACAGGGCGTGACTAATCACGATAGCAGGGAAGTGCTTGGGACATAGCCAATATAGTCCGCACCAAACAACGCCGCATACGGCAGCCGCCATAATGAGCATGAAATTAAATGAGAAAATATGCACCAGCGTATATGCTGCAACGGCTACTATAACGGCTATCCATTCCGGTTTAGTCTTAGCGTGAGCGCGATGGATAAGGGACTGCTGAATATATCCGCGCCAGAAGAGTTCTTCGGCAGGACCAATCACCAGCAGCAATAAGCACGATAACAAAACAGGATTGATTCCGTCTTTGATGCCATAGATGCCATCTACCTGATGCCGAGCGAAGGAAGGGAACATCCATTGGCTGACTTTATCGCCTATCCAGAAGACACCCCATAGCACAGCCGCAATCGCGACGCCCAATAGAATATCTATTAGCCATTGCTTCAAGGGCACAAATAGATGTTCCTTGATTGATTTTCGTCCATTATACAACGCTAATACAATCAGGATAACAGCCGAACCTACCATACATGGCCAGAAAGGCAGGTATGGAGCGGTCCAAGGACTGAACATCAGCGTCCAAAGAACAAGAGCAATCGCAAAGGCTATCATAGTAGGCGTATGGCTAAAAAGGCAATGAAGACAAGCACCAGATTAACTAACTGATGTTGTGCCGTCATTTGATCCAGATTATCAATCTTACCACCATTACTCAGTTGGTGCATCACTTTAGTATTGCGGAAGGCGACTATAGATGCTAAAGCCGACGCTATTAAGACGGGCCATGGCATCTTGCCGATACAAACGCAGAACAATACCCATACAACGGGCAACCATACTTCGATGTAATACACCCACTGGCAGGCTTTAGGTCCAATCAGCATAGCAAAGGTATGAATCTTGGCATTGCCGTCTCTGCCGCAGTCGCGCGTGTTATTAGCGTGCAGCACAGCTACCGTGATGGTGGCAAAGGACAACGTAATCCATAAAGAGGACCAAAGAATCTGACCGGTCATCACAAAAGCGGTGCCTAATGTAGGCAGAATACCAAAGGTTAGGAAGATATCTAAATCACCGAGTGCATGGTACTTGAGCCAAGGATAAAGGATGATGAGTAAGGCTCCTATGCCTCCGATGATGAGCAATGGCCAACCTGTGAAATAGGTCATAACAAAGCCATTGATGGTGGCGATAACCAATAATACCCACGCATAGATGAGTGTTTGGCGTGCCGTTAATAAGCCGCCGGTGATGGTAGGAGAACCGATAGAAGGGTCGGTATCTACACCTTTCTTGTAATCATAGTAGTCGGAAAATAAGTTACTGGCTGCGTGAAAGAGAATAATACCAATAATCGCCCAAATACCAAATCCGACGTTGGCGTCAGGGTTGACGTACTGCATGTATTCGTAAGTCAGCCATACAGGGGTAACGCTGACAGGAAAAGACCATGGTCGTGTTGCAATAAAATAACGTTTTAAAGTGTTCATAATTGTATATTTATAAATTTATAGTTGCTTAATGGTTGCTTCTACTCCCGTTAAGAACACGTACCTATAAGGTTTTTCGTCACTTTTCGTGAAGGTTTAGTATTTCGGAGAGGTACATTTTGAGTGTTGTAAGGGCGAATGCTATATGATTTTTGAATTGAACAAGAATTTTGGAAAAAGTTGTTACGAAATTGTGTGTAGATAGGCTAAATCCTTTTGAATCTGAGTTTGGAGATCCGCAGGGGAATCAAAACGCTGTTCGTCACGCACAAAAGTCGTTAACTCAACGGTTAAGTGCTTGCCGTATAAATCCTTGCCCCACTTGGGGATATGCACCTCAACGGTCGTCTCATTCTCGCCAAACGTAGGATTAGTGCCGATATTCACCAATACTTTTATATCGGAGTGCTCGGAAGCACCGGAAGCACCGGAGGCACCTCTTAAGCGTCCAATATATACGCCATGCTTAGGCAGTAGCTTCTCTTTTGCCACTTGGATATTGGCGGTAGGAAAACCTAAATCCGTTCCAACATGGCGTCCGTGTACCACTTCGCCGCTCAGTGAATAGGCATAGCCTAACATCTCATTAGCTTGTTCAATACGTCCTTCCTCCAGAGCCCGACGAATCTGCGTAGAAGAGATGGCTCCCTGAGGCGCTTGACCTATCGGCAATACTTCCAAACCAACCTCTGCCCCGAACTGCTTATATTGGTCAAAGTTCATAGATATACCGGAGTGTCCGGAGACACCGGAGGATATATCGGAGTGCCCGGAGGCACCTAAGCACCCAAAACGGTGGTCGTAGCCCATCAGCAGGGTAGTGACTTGGCATTGACTGACCAGCACCTGCATGAACTCCTGTGCCGTCATGTCTTTCACCACAGCAAAGTCAAAGCAGAAAATCTGCTTAACACCGGTCTGACGCAGCAACTCGATTCGTTCATCATAGGTGGTCAGCAACGGCGGTTGCTCGCCCTCCGTCAGCAAGCGAGGGTGCGTGGCAAAGGTGATAATAGCCGAAGAAGTGCCATTGGTCTGTGCCGTGTGCAGCAGTTGGTCGATCAAGTAACGATGACCTATATGCACGCCATCAAAAAAGCCTATTGTTGCGCTGTAAGCCATTGGGTGGAGTAGATGCTGATGAGGTATTATTCATTTTATATATGAAGGTGAGCATAATGTACGTCGGCAGTGTATTCACTTTTTGGTAACTGACGTAGTTCTCACCCACCGTCTGAACGATGTTCTTGTGGTTGTTGAGTATATCAAAGGCCTTGAGTGTCAGTGTGGCATTCTTCCACGTCTTATCAATGGAGGCATTCAGCATTATTTCGTTCACATCCGTCAGACCTGTATAACCATAACGGGCTGTATAACCGCAGTCAGCCGATATATTCCATTGCTTAGGCAGGTGGAACACCACATCGCCTGTAATCGTCCAATCCAGCACATGCGTAGTGTTCTTGCGATTGGCAGAGTTCATTGAGTAAGAGTAGGTGACACGTCCTTGCAACCCCAAGTCCACTATATCATGCGTGAGACGTAAACTCAGATTCTCGCTGGCCCGCACGTTACCGGTGCGACTAAGCGAACCCAATACTACTTGATTGGCTGCAATAGCCGCTTCAATATCTGCTGCCGTAGCATCATGGTTAATATACGCAATGCGTTGGTTGTAACCAATTGAAGTGCGCGTATTGAATTGCAGCATCTTATTGGCAAAAGGCGTGCTATACATCAAGTTAGCACTTACATCAAACGGCAGCGACTTGGCATTCACCGTCTGTTGATAGAGCTTACCTTTCTCGTCGTAAATACTGTTATTCACCAGGGCGTCCTTGGTCAGATTAGCCTGAATACCGGCCATCAGATTGGAGAAATTATCCTGATTGAACTTCGAGTACATCAGTCGCAGCGAGTGCTTGAAGGCCGGCTTAAGTGACATATTACCTATCGTCTCATTCATAGCGTTGGAGTTATTACGCACCGGCTCTATCTGAGTAAGCGACGGCTGCGAGGTTGTGCCTCGATAGGTGATACGAGCGTACTGTTTCTTGCCAAAGTTGTACTTAAACGAAGCATTTGGACTCCAGTTCCAGGCATACACCCATTTATCGCGATTGAGTTTACCGCCGTAGTAACTGATGGAGTGGGTCTGACTGGGATTGAACTTAACACCTACCGTCAGGTTGAAATTCTGCTCTATCCATTGGTAGTTCAACTCAATTGCCTCCGAGAAGAAATCGTTCTGCAACTTATTACTATACACTGAATCAGACTGATACGTATGACTAATCGTATCCATTGTCATCTGATCCTTGTTGCTATTGCGACTATTGCCTGAGAAGGTGATGGCGGTTTCTAAGAAATGGTTGCGACCATAGATAGGCTCCACAAACGACACCCTTAAGTTGTAATTGACAGCATCATTACCCGAATTGGTGTATTGATCCAACGTCGTTTTATGATGCAGCGAATCGCGGTTAAACGTGCTGGAATAGCCCTTGGTATTGGTATAACCCACCTCGGCGTTCATGGTTAGTTTGCGACCGGGCTTATAGAACGAATGCGAGTAAATAGCCTTCAGTCCTGTTCCAATCTGTTCCGAACGGCTATATTGCTGCTGTGTACCGTCGTTGATGCTGTCGGTCTGAATACTATCCTGACGGGTGTACGAATAGGTCTCGTTGGAGGACGAATGCGAGTTAGAGTAGGTGATACGTGGCTGCAGAATCAGTTTATTAAGCGTATCAATCTGATACTCCAACTCAAGACGTGCATTCAGGTTCCAGCCCTCGCTGGTGCGAGTAGTGCGATTATGATTACCATAGGTAATATTCCCTGCCGAATAACTCTCTTTATTCAACTCCGACTCGGTGTCATTATGACTGTGATTAACGGTTACATCTCCGCCAAAGACCATACTGGTTTGCGCATCACGTTTGTGCTTAAGGTGGTCATTGAGGTCTATATTGGTATTTATACCAATGTTCTCCGCCCTGGTCAGTCCTGCGTTCTGTCCGCCTAAGTTACCTCGACCGCGACCTGAACGAATCTCATTGGTGTTATTGGCATTGGCCATAATGGTTGTTTGGCTTTCGCCCAAAAGGATATTAGTCATCAATCCTGCCGAATACCTCAAATCGTTCTTGGCGGTCCATTTATCAAAAGCAGGGTAGATGTCTGCACCTAATCCACCATTATAATTGCCAAATACTCCTTTCTTGCGGTCCGGCTTAAGAGTCAGGTTAATTATGCGCTCTGTCTCGTCGTCTTCAAAGCCGGTTAATTGCGCCATCTCGGACTTCTGGTCAATCACCTGTATCTTCTCAATCATCTCGGCAGGGATATTCTTGGTTGCCGACTGCACATCGTTACCGAAGAACTTCTTACCATCTACTCTCACACCTTTTATCTGCTCTCCATTCACCGTTATATTGCCTTCTTTATCCACTTCAATACCGTTCATCTTCTTGAGCAATTCCTCCACCATAGCACTCTCGCCCACTTTAACGGCCGCGGTGTTATACTCAATAGTATCTCCCTTAACGGTCATCTCGGCTGCATGGCCCTTGACTTGCACTTCTTGCAGTAACTGCACATCTTCTGCTAAACGGATATCCGGCACAATCAGATGGTCGTTCTTAACCTCAATCGAAGTCCTTGCCTCAATATAACCTAAACTGCCGGCATAGAGTTTATACTTGCCTGCAGCAATATCCGTTAACCAATACTCACCATCCATAGAGGCTTGTGCGCCTTGCACCATCGTACTATCGCCGTTCTTGGCATAACTGAATAAACGAACAGCAGCCAGTTCAACCGGACTGCCGTCTGTTTGACTAACTACCTTGCCGCGAATCGTATATCGCGATTGTGCCATCACAAGGCACGAAAACAGGGATAATGTGACGAATAGAACGTGCTTCATTGCCTTATTGCCATTCATAACATCCTGCATCTGGATGCTCTTGCTTGCGAACGAATCCGTTGCGGTCATTAGGATAAGCATCTATATATTGACCTATTCCGCGTGCCGGTGATACACTGTCTAAACGAAAATCAAAGTACTTGTATTTCTTATACATGTAATACACGTTCTTAAACACCGTATCTTGCTCTCCGGCATAAGTAATAGCCTGACAGCCTTCTCCCACTAAACTATCATTACGCAGATAACTATTTTCCACTTTGCCGGGGAAGGTGTGCAACGACGTATCGGCTACAACTAAGTTATTCTTCTGCACTCCGGTAATAATCGAGTTGCATATATCTACTCTTGCTGCACTATCTACTAGCACCGCCGGCACGTTCTCGCGGCCCACTTGATGGATATTAAGATTCGAATTAGGATACCCAAAGAAGCCTGCAATCGTCGTATAAGTCACATTGTGTTGACCGCTGCCTAAATAGAGTAGGTAAGATGCGCAGTTGCTAATCTCCGTGTTAATAATCGTGGCATTAGCATACTGCATCACCACACCATATCCCGCATGGTTGTGAATGCGACTATTAGTCAAACTCAGTTTGGCGGTAGGTGTCTTATTAACCGTATCTCCCATGCAATAAATGCCGGTTGAACCACCTATTATCTCGGCGTGGTTAATCTTCCATTCTTGTCCGGATGCCGTAGTATCAATCAAGTATAACCCTCCCCATTGACCGCTGGCTACACGATAGGGTACATGCTCAAAGAGGTTATCTAAGCGGTCGCCCATAATAGTGACGGGACGGTCTAACTCGCCCTGTATATCGATGTCTCCATATACCTGGATATTGGCTTTATTATGCATATAAAGCGTGGTGTTGGCAGGAATAGTCAGTTTGCCTTTAACTACCAACGAATCGTAAATAAGGTAGTTAGAATCGGCCTTTAATGTAAGCGGACCATCCGTGATGACACCCTTCATCCGATGCACATTCATACCGTATGCTTGCAAGCCAATAGACTGAATAGAACCATTCACCAAGAAACGGATAGTATCAATCTCCAACGGAAGTGCATTCGTCGTATAAGGGTCAATCTGAGTGCGAACAAACAGGAAGATACTATCCTTGCCGTAAATCTCTATATCACGCAGGTTATCCATTTTATTCTCACCATCTACGTTGATAAAGAACTTATCGCCTTTATCCAACCAAACACGAGAAATACGGATAGCGTTGGAGTTACGATTATAAATCATCACCTGCTGGGTAGAACTGCCCATCCCGGTGAAGACCGTATCAAAACACACAGAATCGGCAGAGAAGGTTAAACGCATACTGGGGTCACTCGAGAACTGATGCTCCTTACAACCCACCAACAGCAACAACGCAAAAAATATATACAGGCACTTCTTCATTATTCAAAGTTAAAAGTAATCACTAACATCTGATTGCGTAATCGATCTAACGCATTCGTGTAAAAATGGTCTCCGGCAGGTAATTCAGGACGCTCACTCACCGGTGTAATAGCATTCTTAAAACCTACTTGATATCTAATCTCCGGACAAAACTTAAACCAGCGGAAATAGAAGTCGCATCCAAAACCGAAACTCACAAAGTAATCCATCATCTGTTGGTAGATAACGCGGTCTTTCTGACGACCAAAGTCAAAACTAACTCCTCCTCCGGCAATCAAGTACGGTCGGTAGTTCTTCTCTCGCTCAGCACTCCACTTAATCATCAATGGCAAAGCCAAAGGTAACGATAGTAATTCGGCATTCTTACCGGCACTGCCTTTAACAGGCGCTCCGCTGGAGGTCTTATACGTGATTGTCTTTTGACCAAAGTAGAGAGTAGGGATAAAACGCAAGTTAAGATGGCGGCTCATACGTAAGTCGCATATAAATCCTACATTAAAACCGGGCAGCACCTGACTAACCCTAGCGTGATAAATCTCTCCGTCTATCTCTTGCTCACTATCGGTCACGCTGTAAGCCATCAGGTTAGTACCTAATGAGAAGCCAAAGTGGATGAGTTTATCATCTATGTATGGATTATTCATCTGAGCCCTCGCCACCGAAGTCATCATCAGCAGCGTGGCTATCAATATTCTTACCTTCATGTTTCTTTGGTTTCATATTTCCGAAGTTGTAGGTCAGCCCCAAACTAATGGTGCGACTATGCCAGCGATTCTCCTGATACTGCCAGAAGCCATCACCTTCGGATGTACTACGTCGTGCTCGTGAATCTAATATGTCTCGTACGTTAAACGTCAATGCTAAAGCACCATCTAAGAACGTCTTTCTAAGTGCTAAATCAATAAAGTAACTATGCTCCGTCTTACCCTGAGCCATCACACGAGGTGAATTATATTTGGCGGCGATTTGACCTGAGAAGGTTTTGGTAAACAAGAAATTTAGGTTAATTCGCGCAGAAAAAACAAATATATTCTGCTCCTTAATGGTAATCGGATCAAAGGGCACACCATTCAACATTGGAGTATAGGTGGACTTATCCATTCGGTTGTAATAGAAGTCCAAACTGGTGGTAATTTGCAGCAGTTCCTTAAAGAGTTTATTCTTAGCTACAAATTCCAATCCTGCCTCGTGGCGTTTACCAAAGTTAGCCCAAGTATTACGCATAATGTCGCCGTCTCGGAACTTGATATTCTGACGAACGTCTTCAGCAAAACGGTAGAATAATCCTGCACTAATCGTGTGACGCTCCCAGGTCTTGAGATAATTAAGTTCCAAGGACGAACTATACTGCGGCAAGAGGAAGATATTACCATATGTGATATTAGTTGGGTCACTCAGGTCCTGACGAGGATTGATTTGATGGCCTCTCGGACGCTGAATGCGACGCGTGTAATTAAGTTGCAGTTCGTGGTTCTTGGGGAAAGCATAACTAAGATACACACTGGGGTAGGCTTGGAAATAAAGCGTATCTTGTGTGAAATGCTGCATACTGCCTAATGCATCGTAATAATTGGCCTCGATGTGTCTCTTGAATAACTCTGCACGCAGACCAACCAACACCGAGAACTTATCCCAAAAACGATTGCCATAAGTCAAATAAAGAGCGTGTGTTTGTTCATTCTCCTGGAAATTATCGTAGAAGTCCTTCTTCTCTGCTCCACGAGTGTGTTGCTCATCACTCTCCCAAGCGTCTGCTGAAGTATTACGCCAACCTAAATCAGTCTGCCAGCCTGCTTCCAAACGAGACTTCTCGTTCGGCTTCCACTCATAATCCGCCTTGAGTTGCAACTTCTTATTATTGTTCTCATTCAATTGCTCCTCCACTGTTGTACCCGGAAGTTCTTCGCGAGTTGCAACATCATAGTGTGTGTCGTGATAAAAATGGTCACTATTCCAAGTATGCTCATCAAATTGGGCGGACATATTCAATTTATGTTTAGAATTGATATCAAACTGCCAATTGATGCGAGCATTATAGCCCGGATGGTATCCTTGACCCTTCTGGGTGCGTTTATACAAGTCGGTAAGCACCTCGGTATTATCGGAATGGCGTGGACCTACATAATCGGTTACATCGTATTCTTCATACCATGTAGGATTATTGCTGCGATTAGAGAATGCACCATTCGTCTTATCATTCTTGGCTGTAATCAATCCAAAGCCGCTAATACCAATCGTAGAACGGTCCGTAACATGAAAATCCAATCCTGCACGAATAAACATACCACCACCATTATGTCTATTCTCGCCATCTTTCTTAAGACGAGTAATATGAGTGGCATCCTGGGGATTGATAGCATCATAACTGTATCGGTCATTAATAGTACCGCCATTAGCAGAATGGTAGTGATAGCCTAAGTTAGCATAACCCTCTACAACGCCTTTATTAAAGTTGAAGTTGGCACCGATACGTCCTCCTGGCGGAACATCCCACGGCTCAGATAGGGTATAGTCAATAGCCGCATTCACCGAACCATAATAGCCGGCTTTGCGGTCTTTCTTCATAACCAAGTTGATGATTCCGGCTGTGCCTTCAGGAGAGAACTTTGCTCCAGGATTGGTCATTACTTCAATCTCTTTAATGCTGCCTGCCGGCATTTGCTTAAGTATATCTGCACGATTTTCGGCTGTTAACCCTGCCGGGTGACCGTTAATCCATATTTCAACGTCTTCGGAGTTACGCAACGAGATATTGCCTTCTTGGTCCACATCTACTGATGGCACTTGCTCCAAGGCATCGGTAACACTACCTCCGGCGGCCGCTAAACTCTGATCTACCGTAAAGATCTTCTTGTCTAACTCAAAACGCATCGTGGAACTCTGACCAACAACCTCTACTTCTTGCAGCGTCTCGGTATTCTCCTCTAAATAGAACTTACCGGCATCGTTATTACCTCCCTTAAGATGCAGCGTCTTCTTGGCTTCCTTATAGCCTACAAATGAAATGGCTAACACATAATCTCCATTTTGAACGTTGGTGAGAGCAAACATGCCGTCTTCGTCCGTAATAGCGCCCGCAGCGGGTACGCTCTCTCCAGCGCGCGTAAGAGAAACATTGACATAGTCTAATGCGTGACGGGAGGACGCATCTAAAACACGTCCCGTAATGGTATTTTGCGCCCAAAGGACTATCGTGCTACATAGTAGCAAGGATATGGTTAATAGCTTCTTCATAACAATTGGACCCCATAATGGTGGTCTGACAGACCTCGGTTAATAAACTTACACGGCGGAAGTCCTCTCGCCGAGTAATATCGCTTAGGTGCACTTCAATAACCGGCACCTCACATAGTTCTATCGCATCGCGTATACTGACGCTGGTATGCGTATAGCCTCCGGCGTTCAGTATAACGGCTGCATATTCATCTTTACGGACCTGTTGTATTTGGTCAATCAGATCGCCTTCGTGATTCGACTGATAATACGTCAACCATAAATCAGGGTGGGCTTGTTGCAAGTCCACAATAATCTGCTCCATGCTACGTTTACCGTACAAGTCGGGATTCCTTCGCCCAAGCAAGTTCAGATTAGGTCCATTGATGATCAGTATCTTCATCTTTATTGTCTAACGCCATTGACCGCCAGCAGGAACTCGTCATTGTCCTCTGTGCGTTCCATGTATGTTTTCAGTTTTTCCATTGCCTCAACGCCATTCATGTCGGATAACTGTTTGCGGATTTGCCACATACGACTAAGCACCTCCGGAGGCAACAGCAAATCGTCACGACGAGTACTGGAGGCAGGTATATCTACAGCAGGGAAGATGCGCTTATTAGCCAACTTACGGTCTAATTGCAACTCCATATTACCGGTACCCTTAAACTCCTCAAAGATAAGGTCATCCATCTTACTTCCGGTCTCCGTTAGAGCAGTTGCTATAATAGTGAGTGAACCTCCAAATTCAATATTACGAGCAGCACCAAAGAAACGCTTAGGTTTATGTAATGCTTGCGCTTCTACGCCGCCGGATAGCACTTTACCACTCGCCGGAGCCACTGTGTTATATGCACGAGCCAAACGTGTGATAGAGTCGAGTAGGATAACTACATCTTTGCCACATTCCACTAAGCGACGGGCTTTCTCATATACTATATTAGCCACTTTAACGTGGTTGTCGGCCGGCTCATCAAACGTAGATGCAATCACTTCGGCATTGACACTACGAGCCATGTCGGTTACTTCCTCGGGACGCTCATCAATGAGCAGAATCATCATATAGACCTCTGGGTGGTTGTCCAAAATAGCATTAGCTATCTGCTTCAATAACACCGTCTTACCGGTCTTTGGTTGTGCTACAATCAAACCGCGCTGACCCTTACCAATCGGACTGAATAAGTCAATGATACGAACGGACAACGGATCTTGACGATTGCCCTTGCAGAGCGTGAACTTCTCATCCGGGAAGAGGGGCACTAAGTCCTCAAAAGCAGGACGTTTACGAGCCTCTTCTATATCCAGTCCATTAATAGTCAACACGCGATCTAACGGATGTACTTTCTCATTCGTTTTCTCACTTACGCGTACTATGCACTCTACTGTATCACCCGGACGAAGACCATACTGCCGAATCTTAGCCTGATTGACATATACGTCTTTAGGAGAGGAGGCATAGTTATGTTCAGGAGAACGTAAGAATCCATAACCATCTTTCTCTATCTCCAATACACCGACTGCAGGCACATATTGCACCTCCGGAGCATTCTCTGCCGGAACTGCTGCAGGAACTTGTGCCGTCTCTTCCTTCACTTCTGCCGGTTGAGCGGTTTGCTGAACCTGCTCTTTGCCTTTCTTCTTGCGTTTCTTATTGGCTTGTTGTGGTTGTGGTTGTGGTTGTGGTTGTGGTTGTGGTTGCGCCTGCTCTTGAACCGGAACGCGTGGCTTAGGCTGTTGGGCTACAGGAATATTAGGCATTGGTTGTTCTAATTGCGTCTCCGCTTGTACTTCAGGAACAGGAGCGAACTTCACCTTCTGCACCTTTTGTACCGTGCGATTAGGAGTGTGATTATTATTCTTTAAGTCCTCCTGCATCTGCTTAACTTGCTCTTTCTCAGAACCAACAGTCACCAGCATCTTTTCTACTTTGAGGTTCTCCGTATTTACTTTTTGTGCGCCTGCAGACGTACGCATACGTACCCGTTGACGCGGAGCACCGTCTTTCTTAATAGCCTTGACGTCCTCTTTTGCCTGCACTTTCTCTGCTCTCTGATCGGCTTGTGCATCTAAAATCTCATAAATGAGAAGT
This sequence comes from Paludibacteraceae bacterium, assembly GCA_024399955.1. Classification (GTDB taxonomy): domain Bacteria; phylum Bacteroidota; class Bacteroidia; order Bacteroidales; family Paludibacteraceae; genus Colicola. The sequence goes on from JAKSNH010000001.1 coordinate 219,927, forward strand.
TGCTGATTCTTTGTGTTACGCACTTTGATGCCAAGCCCTTTGGCGGCCTCTTTTAACTCGTCGAGCGTCATGCGCTCAAGTCTTTTCATGTCGTATTGCATAGTGTAATATAATATGTCTTTTGGGGAAAACGGAGAGATAATCTCCTTAAATCGGGTGCAAAGATACGACTTTTTTCTCAATTACACAAATTTTTTTATAAAAATCTTGTATATTTCAAAAAAAAAGTATAATTTTGCACACAAATTCCAATCTAATCAAATATTTTTATATGAAAAAAACACTTTTATTTGGCTTGGCAGTTGTTATGCTGCTTTGTTCGTTTAGTTTAAAGAACCTCTTTGGTTCTAAATCCACAGAAACAACTACCACTACTACAGAAACTACAACTACCATTAATCCTGACGGTAAGGCTGCAGGTGCTGCGTTACGTGCTTTATACACGAACTACAAAGCAGCAGGTAAGTTTGATGTTAAAGATCCCAGCAATATTTTAAACACCATTAGTTTGATTACTAATTGCAAAAATCTCAAGGAGAAAGCATCCGATAAGGCCTATTGGACTAGTTTTGCTTCCGGTTTGGTGGCAGGTTCGGAGCAACTGGTGACAGAAGAAATCTCGGATCAGGTTACCGAAGGACTGAATACCTTGGTATCTAATGTAGATACATCTAAATTAGAAACAGTTGCAGATAAAGCTGCTACCGTTAAAACAGCCGCTACGGAATTGCAAGATATCTTTGCTTTATTCAAATAAGATGAAATATACATCCTATATCATGCTGGCGGTCATCGTTTGTATGACCGCTTGCTGTAATTACACAGGGGAAACATTCAATTGTGTATTAACGGCTGATACGATTGCCGGAGATATTTCAGCCCTAAAGGCTGCCTTAAAAGCCGACTATACTCGCTTTGGCGTAACATTACACTCTTACGAGTTCCATCGCATCGTTGATACACCTGCCCCCAAAGGCTATCAACCGTTTTATATCAGTCATTATGGCCGTCATGGTTCTCGCTCTAATTGGGGTAATGAGCCATACATAAACGTAAAAAACATGCTGGAAGAGGCTAAACAGAAAGGTGTGCTAACCGATAAGGGTGAGACACTACTCGTTAAAACGGACTCTATCCTTTTGTTATACGATGGTATGGATGGTCGATTAACGGATCGAGGAGAGAGAGAGCACGCTCGCTTGGCTGAACGTATGTACTACCGTTTTCGTCCGGTCTTTTCTAGCAATAATGGTCGGCCTATCCTTATCCAATCTATCGCCAGTAAATCGCCGCGATGCATTGTATCTATGGCTGCCTTCACCAATAGTCTGACTTCTCTCAATCAACACATCGGCTATAATTTTGATACCGGAGATAGAATGCAGGAATATATTGATTGCTGCAAACGCGAATCGGATCGGATGAAGGATAATATTAGGCGAATACAAGATTCCTTGATGGTACAATTGCCCCTTGACTCAACTTTTGTATTAGAGGCCTTGTTTTTGGACACCAAGGACCTACAACTGCCTAATCTAAAGGATTTTCAAAGGGATATCTTTAATACTTGTGCAGTTGCCCAAGATTACGATGTCGCGCTGAATGTATTGGATTATATGGCTTTTGAAACGGCTTATTATTGGCAAATGGACGCCACTTATACGATTGCGCTGCGTACTTGCAATATCGTAGGTATCAGTGATGAAAGGATTCCTAATGCTCAAATAGCCGTGAATGAACTGGTGGAAAAAGCCGATGCTGCTATTGCAGATGGCATATATGTTGCCGATTTGCGTTTCGGTCACGACTATCCGTTAGTTTATTTTGTGAATCGCTTAGGCATTAGCGGAGTAGGAGAACAACTGCTGCCGGGTGAGATTGAACAGCGTTGGTGGGCACATAGAAACATCACGATGGCATCTAATCTGCAAGTCGTTTTCTATCGGTCCGATAAGAATGAAGAAATCCTTGTGAAAGTGCTATATAATGAAGTTGAACGCCATATAATGGGGCTTGAACCCGTTAGCGGTCCTTATTATCGCTGGACGGATGTCCGGAAGAAGTGGTGCAATAATTGATAAAAAATTTGCATAAGTCAAAAAAAAGCAGTACTTTTGCAGTCCGATACAGTAGATTGGTTTGTCGCTTGTTATGGGAAGAAAGCAATTTATTGTTTAATCCCCTAAGAAGAGGAAAGTCTGGGCACTATAGAGCAGCATAGCGGTTAATGGCCGTCAGGCAGTAATGTTTGGTCCCTGCTACAGAGACGAGTCCGTTGTTAGCAATAACACGGGGTGAAACGAGCATACTATGTAGTGCAATTCCATGTAAACCTGCGATTGAGGCTTGCTCGGCCAAGCGGGAGGGTAGGAAGCGATAGAATGACGCAGTAATGCGTTCATCAAGATTAATGACAAACGCACCACAAGGTGTACAGAACCCGGCTTATAAATCTGCTGTATCTTTTTTATGAATGATAGTTAGCCCGTCGCGAAGTGGCAAAATAACCTTTTCTAAGTTGTCATTCGCCATGACGGCATCGTTAAAGACGCGCAAGCCTTGTGTTTGTGCGTCTTTGTCGTAAGCGGGGTCTATGATATGCCCATCCCAAAGCGTGTTGTCCGCTAATATCCAACCTCCCTCGCGTACGTGAGAATATATAAGGTCTAAATAGATTGGATACTCCCGTTTATCGGCATCAATAAAAACTAAATCAAAATCGTTCGGAAGAGTAGGGATAATCTCTTTACAGTCACCTAATCTTAGGATAATGTTTCGAGTATGTTTCGATAATGTTAGGTTTTTGACAATGGTTTCTTGCAGTTCATCATTGTGTTCTATCGTAATCAGCTCACCATCTTCCGCCAGGCCCTCTGCTAAGCAAAGTGCCGAATAACCGGTGAAAGTACCTAACTCTAAGATGCGTTTGGGACGAATCATTTTACTAAGCATGGATAAGACTCGACCTTGAACTTGACCGGACAACATATGTGCGTTTAAGATGTGCTGATTGGTGTCACGATTAATCGCATGTAAAAGGGCAGATTCCTGTGAAGAATGTTGCTCAATATAGTCTTCTATCGTCATAATTTATCAATTTGCTTGCAAAAGTACAAAAAAATTTGTATATATCAAAAAAAAATGGTAATTTTGCAGTCCAATTCAGAAAATTACTAACAAATTAACATATATATGGATAAAATTGACGAATTAGATCGCAAGATTTTGAACTTAATTACCCGCAATGCACGATTGCCATTTCGTGATGTTGCAGAGAAATGTGGTGTTAGCCGCGCTGCTGTGCACCAACGAGTACAAAAAATGTTTGACAATGGTGCCATAGTAGGTTCCGGCTATCAGGTTAACCCTAAGATGTTGGGCTATGACTTGTGCGTTTTGGTAGGTATAGCTTTGACAAATGGTAGAAAATACACCGAAGTAGTGACCGAATTGGACAAAATTCCAGAGGTCATAGAGGAGTACTATACCTTAGGCGCATACTCGATGATGATTAGGATGTTTGCTAAGAATGACAAGGACTTATTGCGCCTTCTTACTCAATTACAATGTATTGAGGGTATTGCAAAAACCGAAACATTAACTTGCCTTGAGCAAGGTATAGGAAGAGCACTTCCTATTGAATAAGAAAAAATTATGGAACGAGTAATTAGTGGAATACGTCCTACCGGTAATCTGCATTTAGGTAACTATTTCGGTGCCGTAAAGAACTTCGTACGAATGCAAGATGAGTATGATTGTATGTTCTTTATTGCCGATTGGCATAGTCTAACTACGCATCCTACGCCGGAGAATATCCGTCAGTCGGCACGCACTATCTTAGCGGAGTATCTGGCTTGCGGTATAGATCCAGAGAAAGCACCTATTTACATCCAAAGTGATGTCAAGGAAGTGTTAGAACTCTATCTCTACCTCAACATGAACGCCTATTTAGGCGAATTGGAACGCGTGACAAGTTTTAAGGAAAAAGTGCGTCAGCAGCCGGATAACGTGAATGCCGGTCTATTGACCTATCCAACCTTGATGGCCGCAGATATATTGATGCATAAGGCCGATAAAGTGCCGGTTGGTAAGGACCAAGAGCAAAATATGGAAATGGCACGCTTATTTGCCCGCCGTTTCAATCGTATCTACAACATAGAATACTTTAAAGAACCCCAGAACTTCTACTATACCAAACAGGCCGTAAAGATTCCCGGATTGGATGGTAGCGGTAAGATGGGTAAAAGCAATGGTAATTGCATCTATTTGTTCGAGGACGACCAAACCATTACCAAAAAGGTAATGCGAGCTGTGACAGATGCCGGACCACAAGCTATGAACTCCGAAAAACCTGAAGTTATTCAGAATCTCTTTACTTTAATGGAAGCCGTTTCTACACCGGATACAGTGGCATATTTCAACGATAAATGGAATACCTGCGAGATCCGCTACGGAGATATGAAGAAACAACTGGCTGCAGATATCTGCGCTACGGTGGCTCCTATTCGTGAGAAAATCGAGATGTATAAGAACGATGATGCTTTGCTGCAACGTATCGCCAACCAAGGTGCTGAACGCGCTCGCGAACGTGCTGCACAAACCATTAAGGAGGTGCGTGAAATCATTGGTTTTAGAGCAAACTAAATTCGTTGCAACTAGTTAGACGTTGCATTGCATAGAGACCGGAAAACTCAACAGATTATTATTAACGGGAAGTCTGCCTTTTCAATGGCGTGCCGGTACTTCTTGCCGTGACCCATCATTAGATGGTAGCGAGAAGGTGGCCGGATTACAAAGACTTGGTAAGGTCCTAAATCCTATTTTTAGGAGTTTTCTCGAGTAAAAAGCAATGTAACGTCTTTTTTTTGCAAAAAAATTTGGCTATATCAAAAATATTTTGTACCTTTGCAGCACTATTTATGAAATAAATAAAAATAAATACTATTATGGCAAAACAAAATTTCAAAAAAGAAGACGAGCAACTCGAGAATGTAGGCGAGGCTCTGAGTACTACCGGTCAATGGATTGAGGATCACCAAAACTTGCTTTTAGGCATTGTGGCTGCTATCGCAGTTGTTATTTTTGGCTTTATTGCTTTGAATAACTATGTACTTAAGCCCAAGGCATTAGAGGCTAGCAACGAAATTGCTAAAGCAGAGGTTTATTTCATGCAAGGCGATTGGGAGAAGGCCCTAAATGGTGACGATGCAGAATGCATTGGATTTGAGGAAATCGCTCATTCTTATGGTTCATACCAACAAGGTGAGTTGGCGCACTTATACGCCGGCATCTGCTACTACCAACTAGGTCAATACGATGAGGCTGCTGCTAATCTGCGTAAGTTTTCGGCTGATGATGTAATGGTTAATCCTGCTGCTAATCAGTTGTTAGGTGACGCATACGTTCAAATGGACGAATTGGAGAAGGCCGTTAAGGCTTTTGATGCTGCCGCTAAGTCCGGTAACGAATTAATTGCTCCGATGAGCCTGAAGAAAGCCGGTTTGGTTTATCTGGAAATAGACAACAAACAGGCTGCTCATAAATGCTTCGTGCAGATTCGTGATAACTATCCTCAATCGCAAGAGGCTCAGGATATTGAGAAGTTTATTGCTTTAGCTCAATAATATTATGACAACGGATTTAAGTAAATACGATTCGTCTGTACTGCCTAGCGCTGACGCCCTTCAACGTCAGCGCTATGCTATTATAGTTGCAGACTGGAATAAGGAATATACCGCACCTATGGCAGATGGTGCCAAGCAAACATTGCTGGAACATGGTGTGCTAGAGGAGAATATTCTGGTGAAACACGTTCCCGGTACGGTGGAACTAACTTATGCTGCGGGACGACTGATTCCTCAGCCTAATATCAATAATCGTCATTCTCGCTTTGATGCAATCATCGTGATTGGTTGTGTCATCAAAGGCGAAACGCCTCATTTTGACTATGTGTGCCAATCGGTTACGAACGGCGTAGCCATGTTGAATACAAAAGGTGTGACTCCTGTTATCTTCTCCGTGCTGACTGTCCTTAATGAGAAACAGGCCAAAGAGCGTTCAGGTGGTAAATTAGGCAATAAAGGCATTGAAGGCGCCGTAACAGCCCTTAGAATGGCTAATCTAGGTTAGTATGAAAATCTATAAATTTGGTGGCGCTTCCGTCAAGAATGCCGAACGAATCCGTCATTTGGCCGATATAATCGCCCGCGAGAAGGACGATTTGATTATTGTGGTAAGTGCGATGGGTAAAACCACCAACCAATTGGAGGAGTTTACTCAGATGCTCTATCCGGATGCTACGTACGAGGATCGGGATTATGACCGCCTCTACGACCAAGTTGTCTCTACGGGCGAATTGCAGTCAACTCGTATTGTTTCTGCTTTCCTCAACCATGCCGGAATATCTAATCATTGGATGGATATTACCGCTTTGCTTAGAACGGACGATACGTTCCGTGAGGCTAAGGTGGACAAGACTACTTCTGAGCAGCAAATCAAGAATTACCTTAATCAACATCCTGCGCACATCTACGTCACGCAGGGCTTTATAGGTGGCACCCGAGATGGACTCCGTACTACCTTAGGTCGCGAAGGCTCAGACTATACGGCGGCTCTATTGGCGTATATGTTAGATGCCGATTCAGTTACACTCTGGAAAGATGTGAAGGGTGTGTATAGTGCTGATCCACGTAAGGTGAAGGAGGCAGAGTTAATCCGTGAAATGACCTATCAGGAGGCAGCAGCTTTGGTGGAGAAAGGTGCACAGATCGTGCATAAAAAGACCTTCCAACCACTGATGGAGAAGCAAATACCACTTTATGTAAAACCTTTCTTACATCCCGAAGAACAGGGAACGATAATTCATTAATCTGTGTCTATGGAAAACACTTGGCGTCAATTCTTTGTCGGCTCCTATTGGAAGGACTTAGGTCGGACTTTCTGGCAGAATCTACATACTGTTAAGTTTTGGAGAGAGTTGGTTATAATGACAGTCGGAATGCTGTTTGGTGCAGCAGCCGTATATTACTTCCTAATGCCGAGCCACTTAATCGTAGGATCTATATCGGGTTTATCGCTTGTAATTAATACGGCGATGGGAGGTAATGCCGATACGTTATCCTTATGGGTCATGGGAATCAATGCTTTCTTGCTGATATTGGCCTTCCTGTTAATCGGCAATGAGTTTGGTGCCAAAACGGTTTATACAGCGATGATCTTGGGTCCGCTTATTCAGGTATGGGATCGTATTTGTCCCTATACCTATTTTACCCACCAAGTCATCTATAACCCGGATATCCAAGCCCAAATAGCTAATGGCCGTACGGTTTTGGATGTTAATGGCAATCCTTTCTTGCTTAGCAGGAGTGGAGAAGTATTGCAGCAGGTTAAAGACTCCGTGATGTCTGCCGGATTAGGCATGGGAGATGTCTGGTTTGACCTTATCTGCTTTGTTCTCTTACTATCCGCCTGTCAAGCCTTTGAATTCCGCATTAATGCCTCTACCGGAGGATTAGATATATTGGCAAAGATAATCAATAAGTACTTGCATTTTGATATTGGTGCATCGGTTAGTATAGGTGGCGCAATCATTTGCTGTACGGCCTTCCTTATCAACGACTTCCGAATGGTGGTTATTGGTTTGATAGGAACATGGATTAACGGATTGGTGGTAGATTACTTCACCGTCTCGCTCAGTAACAAGAAACGCGTCTGTATCATCACGCCGGAGCATGAACGAATACGCAAGTATATAATTGAGAACTTAGGTCGAGGATGCTCCTTGTACGAAGTAACCGGAGGATATACACATACACAACATGTCGAAATCCAATCACTATTGACGAAGGACGAGTATTCCGAACTGCTTAAGTACATGCGTGATAATCATATTGACTCATTCATGACCGCTGGTAATTGCTCGGAAATACACGGAACATGGCTCATTCATAAGTCACGCTACGAGAACTTTATTGACGATATACAAGAGCGTGTGCTCCAGTATGAAAGACGTCACCAACTATTGCGTGAAAAACGCGAAGAAAAAACGAAACAAAACAACTGATATAATATGAAACCAACATTGTTTATTTTGGCTGCCGGAATGGGTAGCCGTTATGGAGGCTTAAAGCAGATTGATGGTCTGGGACCTAATGGCGAAACCATTATGGATTATAGCGTTTTTGACGCTATGCGTGCAGGATTTGGTAAGGTGGTGTTCGTTATCCGCAAGGATTTTGAAGAGGACTTCAAAACGGTGGTTCTCAGTAAGTATGCTGATAAAGTACCATGCGAGATTTGCTTCCAATCCATAGATAAGGTTCCTGCAGGATTCCCCATCAACCCTGAGCGCACAAAGCCTTGGGGTACTAACCATGCCGTGTTGATGGCTAAGGATATCATTAAAGAGCCTTTTGCGGTTATCAACGCCGATGACTTCTATGGCAAGGAGTCATTCCAAGTGCTCGCGGATTACCTCAAGAGTATTGAAGGAACACAAGGTAAATGGTGCATGATTGGTTATCGTGTCCAAAACACACTTAGCGAGAATGGTACCGTTAGCCGTGGCGTATGCTCTACCGATTCCAAGGGCTTTCTGGCCGATGTGGTGGAACGTACTAAGATTGAAGAAAAAGCCGGCAAAATCGTTTATACCGAGGACAATGTAGATACTGAGATTCCACTTAATACACCTGTTTCCATGAATATGTGGGGATTCACACCGGAATACTTTGCTTATGCCGAAGAGGGGTTCAAAGCCTTCTTAAAAGAGAATGGTCAGGAACTTAAAAAAGAGTTTTATATCCCAACGTTAGTGAATGATATGATTGTGGCAGGTAAGGCTACTTGCCAAGTATTAGATACACCCAGTAAGTGGTTCGGTGTCACCTATGCCGAGGATAGACCGCAGTTTATACTCAAGATAAACGAATTGGTTAAAAACGGCGTCTATCCAAATAAACTATTTTAATTCATTACTTTATGGCAAGAATACTTGTAACAGGAGGAACCGGCTATATCGGCTCGCATACCGTGGTTTGCTTGATGCAGCAAGGGTATGATGTGGTTATTGTGGATAACTTAAGTAATAGTAATATAGAGGTTCTGGATGGTATAGAAAAGATTGTAGGTCGCCGACCGGATTTTGAGAATGTCAATTGCAACGACTACGTCAATATGGAACGCGTATTTACGCAGTATCCGGATATCCAAGCAGTCATTCATTTTGCAGCTAGCAAGGCTGTAGGCGAATCGGTGGAACAACCGCTGATGTACTATCGCAATAACTTAGGTTCGTTAGTGACTATATTGGAGTTGATGTTGGTGCATAATGTGCCACATATCGTCTTCTCTAGTTCATGTACTGTGTATGGACAGCCGGATAAGGCCCATCTCCCTGTAGATGAAACTGCTCCTATCCAAAAGGCTTTATCGCCTTATGGCAATACCAAGCAAATAAACGAAGAGATTATCTGCGATACATGCCACGCCAATGCTAATCTACATGCGATTATCTTACGTTACTTCAACCCGATTGGTGCTCATCCATCTGCTTTGATAGGTGAACTGCCTAATGGGGTGCCTAATAACCTGCTGCCTTTTGTGACCCAAACAGCAGCCGGATTACGCGACAAACTGCGAGTATTTGGTAACGACTACAATACGCCTGATGGTTCATGCATCCGGGACTATATCTATGTTGTGGACCTAGCTAAGGCTCACGTTAAAGCCGTTGAACGCATGTTGGCTGGTCTGCCTACAGACCAAGTCGAGGTCTTTAACTTAGGTACAGGACGCGGATTGAGCGTCTTAGAGATTCTGCGCACATTTATTAAAGTGTCCGGCATTCATATCAAGTATGAGATTGTAGGCCGTCGCGAAGGAGATATAGAGCAAGTATGGGCGAACCCCAAGAAAGCAAATGAAGTATTGGGTTGGAAGGCCGATACACCAATCGAAGATGTGTTGCGTAGTGCGTGGAACTGGGAGAAGAAACTGCGTGGTATAGAATAAATGACTGATTATAACTATGTTATATCCACTTAAATTCAAACCTATTGTTAAACCCAAAGTATGGGGGCAGGAGAGTTGGATAATCAGCGCCTATAATAATGAACAAACAGTTGTAGAAAACGGCTTTTTGGCAGGAAATACATTAGGTGAACTGATAGAGATTTATATGGACGAACTGGTGGGAGGTGCTATCTACCAAATATTTGGTGATGAATTTCCATTACTCTTCAAAACGATTGATGCGCAGGACGATTTGAGTGTTCAGGTGCACCCTGATGATATGGCGGCTGCTGAAGTAGAGCAGTTAGGCAAGAGCGAGATGTGGTATGTATCCCATGCAGACCCTCAGGCCTCTATCATATTAGGCTTTAATCGTGCCACCAATCGTGAAGAAGTGGCAACCAGCCTCGAACAAGATACCATCATGGATACCTTGCAAATCGTTCCGGTTCAGCAAGGCGATGTGGCTTTTGTAGAAGCAGGATTAGTGCATGCCCTGCGTAAAGGCACACAAGTGGTGGAAATCCAACAATCCAGCGACTTGACCTACCGTTTATATGATTATCGCCGTCCTGGATTAGATGGCCAACTCCGAGAATTGCATGTTGATCAGGCACTCAACTGCCTTAACTACGATGCCAAAACGGATCCGCTCGTCAATTACGATAATCCGGTTAACTCAGCTGTCTCGCTGGTCGAAGATGAGCATTTCTGCACGAATATACTGCATTTCGATAAGTCTATCCATCGCGATTATGATGAGTTAGATAGTTTTGTTGTCTATGTCTGTGTGGAAGGACAAGTGCGTGTTGAAGCCTTGGATGGAGAGGAAGGCGAATCGATTACTCTAATGAATGGAGAAGCTGTGCTGATACCGGCATCGCTGAAAGATATACGATTAACCCCTGACGGTAATGCCAAGGTGTTAGAAGTATATGTCATTTAATTAGTTTTGAAAAAACGAAAAGTGAACACTTCCGTAGATGCGCGTCTCAATCCATTTGGGATGCGCATTAAAATTATTATCCTTGCCGTGCTCTAAAACAAACAATCCGTCCTGCTTGAGCAAAGGCAATACCAAGTCCGGCAGGGTAGGTATCTTGTCTAAGGCGTAGGGCGGATCAGCAAAGATAAAGTCATAACGTGCCTGACAAGCATGTATGAACTTAAAGACATCGCTACGCACCAGCGTCAAGTTTTTGATTCCTAATTGTTTGCAGACGGATAGAATGTAATTCTGCTGAGTGTGGGCCAACTCGATAGAGGTGACTGAACGAGCGCCGCGGGAAACAAACTCCAATCCGATACCGCCTGTGCCGGCAAAAAGATCCAGCATATCAATATCCTCAAAGTCAATGCGATTATTCAGTAAATTGAATAAACTCTCCTTGGCAAAATCCGTTGTTGGTCTTGCTGTGATATTTTTAGGGGGCGTCATTCGGCGCCCCCCATATATTCCGGAAATGATTCTCATCTCATCATCTACGTTATTCCCAGTTTCCTGCGTTGTTATTTGGAGCCTCAATGCTACCAATCTTCAGTCCGGGATAATGCTCCAGCTTAGTCTCTTTGTCAATCAGGTTAACGCGTTCCTGATCATCCAAGTCTGCCAGATACGTGTTGTAATGTGCGCGAACCTCAATCAGAGGCACTTTAATACCTTGTGAAGTGGTGTAGTCATTGTTCACTTCGGTCTCAAAGCGAAGCTTGTTGGTATAAGGAATATACGTGATTTGAGCCACGTTCTCTGCTGTATATTCGCCTTTGTACAACGTCTCAATCATGTTCTTATAAATAGTATCACGACGGAAACCATTCAGGCCATTAATTTGTACATCTCTGTCGTTCTCCCAGATATAAGCATATAACTGGTCTTTGTCATCAATTTTCAACTTAGCAGCAGCCTTAGCCAATGCTTTCTCTAAGATACGCGTAGCCTTCAACTCGGTCAAACCAGCTTCTAACTGCTTATCCGTCAAACTTCCTTCCTTCATCACCTCTTTCTTAGGGGTGTTCAGCAGGAACAGAATTAACGAATCCAAATCGCCTTGGTAGCGACCGTTAACAAGTTTAAACTCAGCCTCTGCGGCACGAATGTTAACCAGATTTTTAACAACAGCTACTTCGCGCTCCGCACGCTTCTGCTCAAAACGAATAGGGGTAACTACGCTGTCAATGCATACATATACCAAGAAGATACATGCAATACCCAACAAAACAGAATAGGATACTTTTGGATTTTTCATATTAAAAAGTAGATTTAGTTACGATTATAGTGCCTCTTTTTCAAAAAGGACGTGCAAAGATACACTTTTTTTTGGATATATGCAAATTTTTTTGTAATTTTGCGCTGAATTTATTGAAAAAGACGATTGATGATGTTTCGTTTTATATATCAACGGGCATTTATAGTGGTTAGTCTGCTGCTTGTTTTTGCTTCTATGTCGGCTTCTTTATACCAAGGAAGGGTGGTGGATGAGCAAGGTCAAGCTTTGGGCTACACTTCTATTTATTTGAAGCAGGCGCCTATCTATGGTACGGCTACCAATACGGACGGTTACTTTGTACTGGACGTAGATGCTGATTCGGCTTCGTCACTCGTGCTTTCCTGCATAGGATATGCTACTCAAGAGTTGCCACTCGCTACCTTCGCTCAAGCGGATGCCATAGTTACCTTGTCCGAGCAGCCTGTTTTACTGACTCCTACCACAGTGGAAGCTAAGAAAACGCGTCAGTCTAAACGTAAGAAAAAAGCCGCTATCTTGCATGAGATATATACTCAATTGCAGGCCGAATGCCCCTCGCAACCTGTTCAATATAACATTGTGAGTGATATTCGTATGGATGCTAAGAACTCACCATGGGGCATGGAGCAGATGATTGGGGAGGTTATCCAAATTCCTTCTTCCGATGTTACCTTGCCGGATAGTATTCAGTTTATTGGCAAGTACTGCAAACGCTACTGCGATTCGTTAGTGCGTCAGCATGCGGATCGGCTATTGGGAGAGGAGCAGGATAAGAGACGGCAATATATCGCGCAGTCGATTGATTCTGGTATGATTGTGCATCGTGAGATATGGAAACTCTCGCAGATAGACAAGTCGGCCTTGTTAGATTTGAGCGACGAACTATCGCGATGGACGATGACTAAACCCGATAATAAGCACGCCTTATTAACATACACGCGCAAGCGCGACTACTTCTTAGGGATTGTTAAAGTGGTTGAGTCTCAGAACTTATTGGTGGATCATTCGGCATCACTACAGACGTACATGCAGGATATACATGTTAAACTCTTCTTGCCCTTTAGTATTCGAATCAAGGACAGCGACTTAGAGTGGCTCAACCTGCTGAATATGGATGACGAACGGATTGATAAATTCCGTCTCAAGAAAGCTGATTTTACGATTCATTTTGAAACGCAATATACGCATCATGGCGACCTGTTGGTGCCTAAGCAAAAGAGCGCTTTGGTGGAGGGCTGGCTGGAGGATAAGAACAAAGTTCAGCTACCTTGCAGGTTCCGTGGTGTACAATACATTACCGATATTCAAACCGATGATGTCCGTCCTTTGCCCAACTATAGTAAGCGAAGCAAAGTGGCGCGTGTAATAGTACCTATTTATTAGAATGAACGAATATCCAAGTATATTATTAGGCGAAGCCGTCAATCAGTTTGCTTCTCTTCCTGGAATGGGACGTAAGTCGGCGTTGCGCCATGTGTTGGCACTCTTGCGGCGTTCGGATGCCGAGGTTGAGCAGTTTACTTTGTCTATTTCCAAACTCAAAAAGGACATTAAATACTGCCGCCAATGCCATAATATTAGTGACCAAGAACTCTGTCCCATCTGTTCCGGACTGCATCGCGACCGTTCTACGGTCTGTGTTGTGGAGAATATCCGAGATGTGATGTCGATTGAAAATACCGGTCAGTATAACGGCTTATACCACGTCTTAGGCGGAGTCATCTCGCCCATGGATGGCATTGGACCTAAGGAACTGGAGATAGACTCACTCATGGCGCGTATTGTGCCTGAGCACCTGCAGGAAATTATATTGGCATTGCCTACTACCATGGAAGGGGATACCACGAATTTCTATATCTATCGCAAAATCCAGAATATGCAGTCTGAGGCGGCTATCCCAGACCTTAAGGTTAGTCAAATTGCACGAGGTGTGGCAGTCGGAAATGATATTGAATATACCGACGAAATAACATTAGGTCGATCTATCTTAAATCGAACCGAGTATAAGGGTTAAAATAAAATCAATCTATATATGAAACGCTTGAATCTTTATTATTATGGCATGTTGGTGCTGGCAGTTATAGCTGCTACAGTCACGTATTTCTTGATTATGAAGGATATCGTTCTGCCGATTGATCCGCTTAGTGTGCCGGGGCAGGTTATCCAATACATCATCATCTTAGATGCTATTGTATCGATACCGTTAGGTTTATGGCTGCATAAGCGTGTATGTACGCGCCTTGCGCAACAGGATGAGTCGGAACAGCGCACCCAAGCCTATTATCGTTCTGCGGCTCGCCGTATCTTTATGGTCAGTAACGCCATGGTGTTGGGCATCGCGGCTTTCTACCTCATGGGAGGCTATATGTCGATGCTATGGCTCGCCGGAATATCGGCGATTGGATGGTACTTCACCAAACCGACCGAGAAAAAGATGTTTATGGAACTGCAACCTGAGCAGTATTGATATTGACTTTTAAACGCTAATGATATGACGATAGCCGTTGATTTTGATGGAACCATAGTGGAACATGCTTATCCGCAGATAGGTAAGCCCATTCCTTTTGCTACCGAAACGCTTAAACAACTCATTAAAGAAGGACACCAAGTCATCTTATGGTCCGTGCGTGAAGGAGACTTACTCAAACAAGCCGTTGATTATTGCCACGAGCGTGGTGTGGATTTTTATGCGGTCAATACCAATTTCCCGGGCGAGGAGAACATCCATGATGGTTTGACGGCGCATAAACTGACGGCAGATCTCTTTATTGACGACCGCAACTTAGGTGGATTGCCGGAGTGGGGTGTTATCTACCAAATGATTCATTCGGGACGTCCCTATACGCCGTATCAAAATACGATTCCGCAGGAGATTCCTGTTAAGAAAAACTGGTTACAAAAATTGCTATCATGATTACCTTGCGCAAAATAGAACCAACCGATTTGCCTTTCCTCTACCAATGGGAGAATGATGCTTCTGCATGGGCTGACGGCTCCAATCATAATCCGCTTAGTCAGCAGGACTTGCGGGACTATATCGCTAATACCACCGGAGATATTTACAGGGATGGGCAACTGCGATTGATGATTGTGCAAGATGGAGTTACGGTAGGTTGTGCCGACTTGTTTGATTTGGATATTCGTAATCGTCGTGCTGCAATTGGTTTATACCTCGCGCCTGAGTATAGAGGGCAAGGGTGGGGGGCTCAAGCCATGGACCAATTGGAGCAATATGCGTTTAGATTTTTGCATTTGCGCCTCATTTATGCGGTGGTGGCAGAAACGAATCTTTCCTGCCGTAAAATCTACGAAGATAGAAGATATTTGCGCTCATCTCCTCTTCGCCACTGGACCCTTGAGTCTGATGCTGTCATCTATTCCAAATTCTACGACCATGACGATTAAGACTTTTTATTGCAATCCATATAGAGAATGCACGTATGTCGTGACCATCCAGGAGGGACAATGCCTCATGGTTGATCCGGGCATGTACGGAGAAAAAGAAGAGAAACGTGTGCAAGAATACTTGGATGAGAATAAACTAACTCCCGTTGCTATTCTGATTACACACTACCATCCGGACCATATATGCGGACTGGACTATATGAAGCAACATTATCCCAATGCGTCGGTAATTGACACTCACCTCTCATCCACTCACCCTCTCACCCTCTCAACTCTCCAGATTATTCCTACTCCCGGGCATAAAGAGGATGCCGTATGTTTTTACTTTGAGGATGAAGGTATTATTTTCACCGGTGATACGTTGTTTATGGAGTCTGTCGGACGTACCGACCTACCGGGAGGTGATACGGTGGCGTTAATGCAGTCGCTCAAGAAATTAGAAGCGTTGCCAAAGGCTACGCAGGTCTATCCCGGACATGGATACCCTACAACCATTAAACATGAAATAGACCACAACCCATACATGGGTTAATAATTCCAATAGAACACACAACTAAATATATAAATGATATGAAAAAAGTAATTGTTATCGTCAACGTTCTCGTTGGTTTAATTCTTATGGGCTGCCAAGGTCAATCAAATTCTTCTACTATGAAACAAGACAATGTGATTGAAAACATCCGCACACGTGTTTCGGTGCGTCAGTTTACTGGAGAGAAGATCACCGAAGAACAAATCCAGACATTACTCCAATGTGCTATGTCTGCTCCCAGTGCCATCAATCGTCAACCATGGGCCTTTATTGTGGTTACAGAGGATAGTGTACTTGCCCAATTAGGTCAAGCCTTCCCTTACAGCCGTTGCGACCAACATCCGGCTATTGCTATCGTTCCTTGTGGTGATATGAGCAAAGCCATTGAGGATGAAGGACGTGATTTTTGGATTGATGATGTGAGTGCTGCTACTCAGAATATCTTGCTCGCAGCCCATTCTATGGGCTTAGGAGCCGTTTGGACCGGACTTTATCCTACCGAGCGTTATATGCAGGCACAGACGTTACTTGGACTGCCTGAACATATCATCCCTTTGTGCATCGTTCCTGTTGGCGTTCCTGCCGAACAGCCCGAGATTAAAGATAAATGGAATACGTCCAATATCCACTATAACCGCTGGTGATTCCTACTTGGCTACTTGGCTAATTCCTAATTGGCTAATTGCTCGCCGTTCAAAGCACACTTGTAAATGCTTTTAATTAGGCTGCTTGCAGCCCCCGAAAGAGCTCGTGAGAGGTCTTTCGGAGAGGAGGAACGCAACACGCCTGTTGATTAAGCTTCGCGGCAATCAACCATTGCGTGCTCGCCGTTCCGACGACGGGTGTTTGTCGGGTGTTTATAAGCCCCTGCGGCTACCCACCGCCTCACAGCCTACAACTTAGCGTTCCAAAATGCGGTTCATAACGGACTCCTAAGCGGTTCATAGCGGGTTACGATACGGTTCCCATAGCCCATACGACTGCGAATATGCGACCCCTCCGCGTTGCTTATTCTCGGTGATGTCCCTAACGCCGCATTTTTGCCCCTATTTGTATCAATCTTTCTGCTAGAAACTCAAGAAGGAACATCAAGGAACTTCCGGGAACTTCCCGACTTCCCGAACGAACCAAATGTGCCGTATTTACTGGGATTTATTGGTGTGCTCTAAGCACCTCACGGACACGTGGTTTTTAGAATTATAGATAGAATAATCTATCTTTTTTGCATTTTTTTGTGTTAAAATTTGGCTATGTCAAAAAAAAGCAGTAATTTTGCGTCCAAAATCACTTTTATAAAAGTTATTATTACCTAATATTGTACATTTACAATCTAAAATACAAATACTATGATTTCAAAATTAGTTGCGATTTACTACAAAGCATTAGAAAATGTTTCTCTTGATTTTACGCGTTATTTGTATGCGCAAATCAATTGGGAAAACCGATTTATTATGATAAAAGGAGCAAGAGGCGTTGGCAAAACAACGATGTTGCTTCAACATATTCTACGCACATTTCCGGACAAAAGCCAAGCTTTATATGTATCTGTTGATAACTCATGGTTTGCTACTCATTCGATGGTTGAACTCGCAGAATATGCCACTTCACACGGAATAATGAACCTCTTTTTTGACGAGGTACATAAATATAACCATTGGGATCAACAACTTAAAGAGATGTATGACTCGTTCCCTAAATTAAAAGTTGTTGTCACCGGTTCTTCTATGCTTCAATTAGAGACCTGCCAAGCAGACTTAGGTCGCCGTATACGCCAATATACACTACACGGAATGAGTTTTCGAGAATATCTACAATTAGAGGGAGTTGTGTCGTGGCAACCGCTGGAATTGGACAACCTTCTCAAAAACCATTTGTCACTTGCTGCTAAATTGACCAATGAGCAACCCATCCTTGCATATTTTGAAAAATACCTGCAAGAAGGCTACTATCCATTCTATCGTGAACAAGGTGACGGATTCCTACAAAGATTAGAAACGAACATCAACAATGTTATCAATGTAGATATCCCTGCGGTGGATAAAACAATCACATACGAATCCGTTTATAAAATGAAGACGTTACTTCGCATTCTTGCCGAACAAACCCCTTATACATTGAATATCAACGACTTATCAAAGACATTAAGATGCTCTCGTGATATTGTTTATAAAATGTTTGACTTAATGCATCGTGCCGCTCTTATTCGCCGTTTATATACAAAAGAAGGAGGAATGAAAGTGCTTCAAAAGCCGGAAAAGATATTGTTTAATAATACCAATCTAATGTATGCATTATCACAACAAGTGGATACCGGAACTATGCGTGAAACATTTTTTGCCAATATGCTTGCCGCCAATCATCAGATTTGTATGCCTCAAAAAGGCGATTTATTCGTCGATGAGAAATACCTATTTGAAGTTGGAGGTAAGAATAAAGATTATGGTCAAATAGCCAATAAAGAAAACAGTTACGTTGTCCGTGATGGGATTGATATTGGTTGTGAAAATAAAATCCCTCTTTGGATGTTTGGACTGCTTTATTAGTTTCTTTCTCTACAATACATCAAAGGTCGCTTGGCGTTTCCGCCCGCGACCTTTTGTTTTATACAGACCAACAAAAAAACGCGGATTCCTGCTCTGCTTATCCGCTAGTTGAGGCCGTAGGAAGCCTTTGATGTCGAATAAGCAATTAGAAATCCACGCGTGCGTATATAGAATAATGTATATACACCCATGGACATCTACCACTTACTTGTTTTCGCAAGAGGGACGCTTCCCTCCCCTCACCCAGCGTGGATTTCGTTATGTTCCCCTATTTAACGTCAGTGGGTGACGTTTTTGCAGTTTTGTGCTGCAAAATTACAGAAAAAAAAATGATATATGCAAATATTTCATACAATTATTTTGATATGTCAAAAAAAAAGTGTACCTTTGCAGCGCGAAATGAGAAATGAGAAAGAAAATATACAGGAAGCCTCCAAGCACTATTGGAATATCCAGATTTCGCCGAAGGATCACCTTCTGACATTGGATTGGAAGGAGATGTGGCGGTATCGCGATATGTATTGGCTGTTCGTGATGCGCTCGTTCAAGACCGCGTATAAACAGACTATATTAGGTCCATTGTGGTTCCTTATCACGCCTGTTTTGTCGGTTATCGTGTATGTGGCGGTGTTTGGCGGTATTGCTAACATCCCTACGGATGGCGTTCCGCCGGCTTTATTCTACTTGTTAGGCATATCGGTGTGGGGCTATTTCGCTTCATGTCTTAGCAGCACCGGTAACTCGTTCGTGAGCAATGCCGATATATTTGGTAAGGTTTATTTCCCTCGTCTGATTATGCCTTTGGTGGCGGTGACGGTGAATGTGCTCAGTTTCCTTATTCAGTTGGCCATCTTCTTTGCCTTCTATATCTACTACCGTATCTATCCTATGGAAGGTATGGCGTTGCAGATGCACTGGCATGTCATTCTATTCCCTATACTGATGTTTATCCTGGCCATGATGGCAGTGGGATTCGGTATGATTGTGTCCAGTATGACCACTAAGTACCGCGACCTGCAAATAGCCTTCGCTAAAATCATCAGTCTGTGGGTCTATATCACTCCGGTTATCTATCCGTTATCCATGGTAACTAACCCTAAACTGCACTTAGCTATGTCTCTTAACCCCGTTACACCTATCATCGAGGCTATCAAGTACTCGCTGTTGGGAGTGGGGCAGTTCTCATGGCTGTGGCTGGGCTATTCGGTGTTGATGACCGCTATTCTGCTTATTATCGGCTTAATGCTATTCAATAAAGTACAAAAGTCATTCATGGATACAGTGTAGGGGGGCGTAGAGCGTAGAGCGTTGAACGTTTAGCGTTTAGAGTTGATTATTGTATATTGCATATTGTATATTGCTAATTGCTAATTGATGATAGATAAAGATATAAATAGTACTGGGGTGCCTAACGGCACCTGGACGACGGTGATTTCGCCGAAGGAGCGTCATCGTGGTTTAGGGCTGAAGGAGGTTTGGCAGAAGCGGTATCTGTTGTGGCTCTTTGTGAAAAGAGACATAACGGTGCAGTTCAAACAAACCATCTTCGGTATGGGCTGGTACTTTATCTCGCCGCTTTTCTCTACGATTATCTATATGGTGGTGTTTGGACGCATCGCCTCTATTCCTACCGACGATATTCCGCAGCCGATTTTCTACCTGAGTGGCGTGTGCCTATGGGAGTATTTCTCGCTATGTCTAACATCTGTCTCTACTACTTTCCAAACCAATTCAGGACTATTTGGTAAGGTCTATTTCCCCCGATTAGTGACACCGCTCTCCGTTTGTATAGGTAAACTCTTCCGCTTTGGATTGCAACTCAGTACATTCGTTATTGTCTATATCTACTTTGTGCTACGTGGAGTGCATCTATGCCCCAACTGGTACTTGCTGCTCTTCCCCGTTATCGTGGCTTGTATGATAGGCATCGCCATGGGATTAGGATTGATGGTATCCAGTATGACCACTAAGTACAAGGATCTGGTGAATTTCTTCCCAACCTTTGTATCACTATGGATGTACGCCACACCTATTGTCTATCCGCTCAGTTACGTCACTAATCCCACCTTGCATCAAGTGATGCTGCTCAATCCCATGACCCCGCTCGTGGAAGCCTTCAAATACGGCGCTTTCGGTGCAGGATCATTCTCGTGGATGAGCTTCGGTTATGCAGTGCTATGCACGATTATCTTGCTTGTGATAGGTATAGCGATGTTCAATCGCAAGCAGAAATTCTTTATTGACACTATCTAATCGCTTTGCCGGAGTATTTACTACATTATATTTGGCAGCAGGGACTCTTTCTTGCCTATCCTCAAACCACTACCGATGGTCGTTCGGTAGAGGTGCTCTCTACAGGTCGCCATAACCATGATGCAGGCCCGGACTTCACCGATGTGCACTTGCGCATAGATGGGGTAGATCTGTATGGTCAGATTGAGATTCACGTCGCAGCGTCGGATTGGCATCGTCATCATCATGACAAGGATGCCGCCTACGACCATATCCTGCTGCATGTAGTGCGCAAAGCCGATAAAGAGGTGTTTAACTCGCAAGGCGAACCGGTGCCTCAACTCGAATTGACCTATGACGAGAAAGACTATGTCGGTCACTTGCTGCATGATGCTATGCTGATGGATTCGGCTTGGGCTACGCATCGCTGCGCTCAGTCGATATTGACCGACCCGTCGCTGATTACCATGGGATGGAAGCAGACTTTATTAGAACGCCGATTGCAATGCAAGACCGAGTCAATTGAACGGCTACTAACGGTATCGCATAATGATTGGAACACCGCTTTCTATGTGTCACTTGCGCACGCGTGCGGGTTTCATATTAATGGTGTACCCATGGAGATGTTAGCTTTGGCTACACCCTTGTCCGTGCTGTATAAGCACCGCTCATCATTGGAACAACTGTCGGCTATTTTGTTAGGACAGGCAGGATTATTAGACCCCAACGATCCGCGCTATCGCGAATACACCTTCCTACGCACTAAGTTTGGACTGACACCCATCCAACCTACGCTATGGAAGCATAGTCGCATGCGCCCCATATCGCACCCTGCCGTTAGAGTGCAACAACTGGCGATTATCATTCATGATACGGAGTTCCTCCTCAGTCAATGTATGGAAACCAAAGACGTAGATACCTTACGCTCTTTCTTCCAATCCTCCGGAATGGGCAAGAGCAGCATAGACGGACTCATTATCAATACCGTGGCACCCTTCCTATATGCTCGCGGACAAAAAACGCAGGCTATGCACCTGCTGCATGCGCTGCCGGCTGAGTCCAATCGTATCATACGACAATGGCAAACACTGGGTCAGACCGTTACGGATGCTTTTGATTCGCAAGCTCTGATCCATCTCTATACCACATGCTGCGAACAAGGGCAATGCTCCTCGTGCGCAGTGTGGTCAGAGTCAGTAATTAAACAATCTTAGCGGGAATGAGTTTCTCGCGGATATTGATGTAAATAGTCGTCTCTTTGGCCGCAAAGGCTTTCTGAACATATCCCATACCAATACCCACTTTGGTGGTAGGCAACATGATACCGGAGGTAACGTGACCAATCTCGTGACCTTCTGCATCGCAGATAGGATAACCATTACGAGGAATAGCACGCTCCTGCATCTCAAAATGCACTAACTTACGGGTTATGCCTTCGGCTTTTTGCTTAAGCAAGTACTCCTTGTCAATAAAGTCCTTGGCATCAAACTTGGTGATCCAGCCTAATCCGGCCTCTAATGGTGAAGTGGTATCATCGATGTCATGACCATATAGGCAGTACCATTTCTCCAAACGCAAACTATCTCGAGCACCTAAGCCAATGGGGGCTAACCCAAATTCCTTACCTACTTCAAACAAAGCATTCCAAATCTGAATACCATCTTCTTTCTTGAAGTACAACTCAAAGCCTCCGGCTCCGGTATAACCTGTGTTACTGAGTATAACACCCTGTATGCCGGCAAAGGACCATTCACGGAAAGCATAATAAGGAATGGCACTTAAATCGGCATCCGTCAAGCGTTGTAATAACTCAGTGGCCTTAGGACCCTGAACAGCTAATTGACCGTATTTATCCGAAGCATTCTCTAAGGTCAGACCTTGCGGATAACGCTTAGCCTGCTCGGTGCACCATGCCCAGTCCTTATCTATATTGCCGGCATTAACAACCAATAAGTACTTAGTCGTGGAGTATTTATATATAATAAGGTCATCTACAATACCGCCCTTGCCATTGGGGAAACATGTATATTGTGCCTTACCTGCATCTAATTTAGATACATCGTTGGTGGTGATGTACTGCAAGAAATCCAGGGCCTTCTCGCCCTTAACCCAGAACTCACCCATGTGACTAACATCAAATACACCTACGCCCTCACGAACGATACGGTGCTCCTCCTGAATACCCGTTGGGTACTGGATAGGCATATTAAAACCTGCAAACTCGGCCATGCGGGCTCCGAGTGAAATGTGAATGTCTGTAAATGGAGTTGTTTTTAACATAGTATAGAAAATTTAGTTGTTATAATACAATATTCATATCTTGTTCCCTGCCGTCTATAAACGCCAATATATTGTCGCTCACGTTCTCGCACATAGCGATTCGTCCTTCCCACGTGCCTGTGCCTACATGCGGCGAAAGCACCACATTGGGCATCGTTAATAATTCAGGGGATACGGCAGGTTCATGTTCATATACATCCATAGCAGCTCCGGCAATCACACCTTGCTGCAAGGCTCGCACCAGGGCTTGTTCGTCTATATGCGCCCCGCGAGCAGTATTGATGAGGTAGGCGGTGCGTTTCATCTTACTTAGTGCCACTGCGTCAATGAGATGATGCACTTGCGGCGTGTAGGGTAGGTTAAGACTGACAAAGTCGCTTTGGGTCAGTAAATTGTCCATACTGACATATTGATAGCTGCAGTCGGACTTGATATGACGGTTATGGTAGATAATGCGCATTCCAAATGCCTCTGCTCTGCGTGCCAAAGCCATACCGATACGTCCTAATCCGATAATGCCTAATGTGCTACCATATAAAGTATGGCTCAGGTTATTCATTACCCCAAAAACGGGTGGGGTATCGGAACGCATCTGATGGTCAAGTTCCACCGTGCGTCGCGCCAAAGATAGCATCAGACTAAATGCCAATTCAGCCGTAGGTTCAATCACCGGCTCCGGAGTGTTCGTGACACGAATGCCACGCTCACGACATGCGTCCAAGTCAATATTATTAAATCCTACACCAAAATTAGCCACTAATTTCAACTGCGGCATACGTTCCAAGAGGGCCCGAGTAACAGGATAATCAAAGGTAGCAACCAATACCTCAGCCTGCGGCGCAAAGTCCTCGGCTGACAGCAATTGATGTCCGCTTAATCGCGAAAAACCTTCCTTTGGAAGAGATGTAGTAAATGCAATTATCATAAATTGTTTGCAAAATTACAAAATAATTTGCATATTTCAAAATTTTTTTGTACTTTTGCGGGAAAATTCCAAATATCATGAAAGAACTTAATATTAAGACCACTATTTTGTCCTATCAATGGGACGAATTATCAAAGGAAGATCAGGAATTGTTGCAGGCTGCTAAGGAGATGACTAAGAACTCATATAGTCCTTATAGCCAATTCCAAGTAGGAGCAGCAGCTCGTTTAGCTGACGGTCAGGTTATTAAGGGTTGTAACCAAGAGAATGCAGCATACCCCAGTGGCTTATGTGCCGAGCGCACCACACTCTTTGCCGCCAATGCTAACCATCCTACTACACCGGTGATGTCGCTGGCTATTGCATGTCATACTCAAGGCCATTTCACCGAGAATCCGGGTGCTCCTTGTGGTGCATGTCGTCAAGTCATGCTGGAAACAGAACATCGCTACAACCAACCTATGCGCGTGCTGCTGTATGGCGAAAAAGCCACGTACGTCTTTAAGTCCGCCAGCGACCTGCTTCCGATTGGGTTCTTTGCTGAAGATTTGGAAGGATAACCGATTCATTCGTGAAAAAACTTGATCTATACATGTTGAGGAACTTCATGGGGTTGTTCCTACTTACCTTCATGATTTGTTGCTTCATTTTGTTGATGCAGGTACTTTGGGCCCGCATCAATGATATCGTGGGTAAGGGTGTGGAGATAACCGTGCTATTAGAGTTCCTCGTTTATGCCGTAGCCTCTGTGGTGCCTTTGGCACTGCCGTTGGCGATTTTATTGGCCAGTTTGATGACCTTTGGTAACTTAGGTGAGAAATTTGAACTGACTGCCATGAAAAGTGCCGGAGTCAGTCTATTCCGCATTATGCGTCCCCTTACTATCTTTATCGGTATCATCTGTATAGGGGCTTATTTCTTCTCCAACTATGTGCTACCTAAGAGCCAAACTAAATTATGGGCATTGGTGTTCTCGCTAAGGCAGAAAGCACCGGAATTGGATATACCTGTAGCGGAGTTTTATTCCGGACTAAGCGGATACAATATATACGTTGGTAAGAAAGATGTGCGGTCCGGATTATTGCACGATATCATGATCTATGATTATTCCAATGGCTTTGAGGACGCTTCGGTTACGTTAGCCGATTCCGGACGAATAGCCTTTACGGCGGATAATCAGTATATGCTGCTGCGGCTGTATAATGGCGAGAGTTTTGAGAATCTCAACCAGCAGGAACAACGCACTCTGGATAGTCGAAATGTGCCTTATCGCCGTGAGACCTTTGGTTCCAAGCAACTGCTAATAGACTTTAATACCGAGTTCACTCGTTTTGACGAGAGTGTGATGCAAGACCAGCATGTGAGCAAGAATGTCACACAACTGCGTCAGTCGATCGATTCGGTGGGGGCACTCAGCAAAGCGCGTGCCCGCGAGCAGGGGGATCGTATGGTGAATAGCCGTTATTTCGGTCGGGAATGGTGCAGTGGACGCGAATTGAGTCCCATAGCAGAAGAGATGAAAGAGGAATATAACATCACCAACCTGGCTACTTCATTAACTGCTTTTCAGATGCGCCAAGCCATGAATATCGCTGTGGACAAAGCGCGTGTGATGCGGGACGCTATTCAGTATAACGCAGTCATGCTGGATGATTATGACCGCTATGTGCGCAAGCATGCTATTGAGTTGCATCGTAAGTTCACTCTCTCCTTTGCCTGCTTAATCTTCTTCTTTATCGGCGCTCCATTAGGTGCAATTATTCGTAAGGGTGGACTAGGCGCTCCTATCGTCATCAGTGTAGTAATGTTCATTATCTACTACATCATTGATAATACCGGTTATAAGATGGCTCGCGAAGCCTTGTGGCCTGTATGGCAAGGTATGTGGCTCAGTTCAGCCGTGCTTTTGCCTATCGGTGTGTTCCTGACCGTTAAGGCGGCTACTGACTCAGGACTATTCAATCCTGAAGTATGGCTCAAAGTATGGGAGAAGGTGACGACCGGCATCAAAACCAGGTATCAACAATTACGAAATAAGTAATACAAGATATGAATCTAACAGAACGTTTTTTGAAGTATGTGTCTATCTGGACGACCTCCGATGATAGCACGCATACTACTCCTTCTACCGCACGTCAATTAGACTTAGCTAATTACCTTAAAGGTGAGTTGGAACAGATAGGTATGACCGAGGTGACCCTCGATCAGAATGGTTACGTAATGGCTACCTTGCCAGCTAATACATCCAAGCCTAAACCTACATTGGGCTTTATTGCACACATGGATACCGCTCCGGATGCAAGCGGTAAGGATGTTAAGGCTCGCATAGTGACTAACTATGACGGCAAGGACATTGTGCTCAATCCTGATAAGAACATCGTTCTGCAGGTAAGTCAATATCCGGAAATACGCAATTACATAGGTCAAGATATCATCGTTACAGATGGTACGACACTGCTTGGCGCGGATGATAAAGCCGGCATAGCCGAGATTGTAACCGCTATGGAGTACCTAATCCAACATCCTGAAATAGAACATGGTAAGATTCGTGTAGGCTTTACACCGGATGAAGAGATAGGTGAGGGGCCGGACCACTTTGATGTGGCTGCTTTCGGTGCCGATTGGGGATATACCATGGATGGCGGTGCTATCGGTGAATTGGAGTTTGAGAACTTCAATGCTGCCGGACTAAAAGTGCACGTACATGGAATCAATGTGCATCCGGGCTATGGGTACCAAAAAATGAAAAATGCCCAACTCATTGCGCATCAGTTTATCGCCATGTTGCCGGAGAACGATATACCGGCCAAGACTCGTGATTACGAAGGTTTCTTTCATCTCACATCTATGTCCGGCTCAGTAGAAGAGGCTACGCTATCCTTCATCATCCGTGATCATGATCGTATCCGTTTTGAGGAACGCAAACAAATGGTTATACAGATTCAAAAGACGCTGAACCGCCAATATGGCGAAGGAACAGTGGAGATTGAACTCAAGGACCAATATTATAATATGCGCGAGAAAATAGAGCCATGTATGCATGTCATTGACCTGGCTATGGCTGCTATGACCGAGGCCGGCGTTACACCCAAGGTACAACCGATTCGTGGTGGAACAGATGGAGCACGACTCAGTTTCATGGGACTGCCTTGCCCGAATATATTTGCCGGAGGAGAGAACTTCCACTCGCGCTTCGAATATGCCCCCATACAAAGTATGGAAAAGGCTATGCAAGTAATAATCAATATTATTCAGTTAGTTAAGTAATGGATAAGATAGAAGAGGCCTTATTGGATTTTCGTAATGGTCAATTCGTGATTGTAGTGGATGATGAGGATCGTGAGAACGAAGGCGATTTTATCATTGCGGCCGAAAAAATAACACCGGAGAAGGTGAACTTCATGCTTCAGCATGGACGTGGTGTACTATGTGCACCTATCTTAGAGAGTCGCTGTGCTGAATTAGGTTTGATTCACCAAGTGGCGAATAACACTAGCATGTTAGGCACTCCCTTTACGGTTACTGTGGATAAGTTAGAAGGTTGCACGACCGGTGTCAGCGCACACGACCGCGCTGCTACTATCTTGGCTTTGGCGGATGAACGGTCCACGCAAGATACGTTTGGTCGGCCGGGACATATCAATCCGCTTTATGCCAAGCATCGTGGCGTACTCGAACGTGCCGGACATACCGAAGCCGCCATTGACTTATGCCGATTAGCCGGAGTCAAACCTGCCGCTGCGCTCATTGAGATAATGAACGAAGATGGTACGATGGCGCGACTGCCACAATTAGAAGAGGTGGCTAAGCAATATAACCTCAAACTGATCTCTATAAAGGATCTGATTGCATACCGCATGAAGCATCCGTTATCGAAGGATAATCGAAACATAATCGAAACATCATCGAAACATGATCCTAAGATGAACGTTATGTTGGAGCGTGGGGAAACAGTCTTCTTACCTACTGCATACGGTGAGTTCCAATTAACTCCCTTCCGCGACCTGACTACCGGATTGGAACACGTGGCATTAACCAAAGGCGAGTGGCAAGAGAATGAACCTATCCTCTGTCGAGTACATTCCAGTTGCGCTACAGGAGATATCTTTGGCAGTCGTAAATGTGAGTGCGGCGAACAACTGCATAAAGCCATGCAGATGATTCAGAAACAAGGACAAGGTATTCTAGTTTATATGAATCAGGAGGGTAGAGGAATAGGATTGATGAATAAGATTCGTGCATATAAACTGCAAGAACAAGGGGAAGATACCGTTGAAGCCAATGTGCACCTAGGATTCAAACCGGATGAAAGAGACTATGGAGTAGGGGCTGAAATACTGCGTCAGATGGGGGCAAAAAAGCTTAGATTGATGACCAATAACCCCGTTAAACGAATAGGGTTGGAAAGTTATGGCATAGAAATTGTAGAGAATATACCAATAGAGATTGCTCCCAATCCGTATAATGAAAAATATATGCGGACTAAAAAGGAGAAAATGCATCATGAACTGGTTCTGGTTTAGGCGCTAAGCAGACCGTTCGATTACGTTAAACAATTAAAATTGGTGCTTTATGAGAAATTGGTCACTAATGATGGCTTTGTTGCTGATAAGCAGCTGGTCAGTAGTTCGAGCCGATGAGAAAATCACGGTCGAAGCAACGAGTACGGACATCAGCGAAGGTTTAGACCTGAAAGCTGTAGCATCGTTGTTCGGAGAGGTTAAGAACCTCGAAGAGTTTGAAACGCGCCTCAATGCCGATACGTCTCATTTGAACAACTTAGACCTCAATGGTGATGGCGAAGTGGATTACCTGCGCGTAGTAGAAGTAGAACAAAACAGCAATCACATGGTGCTGATTCAAGCCGTACTGGCTAAGGATGTGTTCCAAGATATAGCTTCTATCTTAGTGGAAAAAAGTGGTACAGAGGTAACCGTTCAAATCAAAGGTGATGCGTATATCTATGGTGAAAACTATATCATTGAACCCGTATATATCTACCGTCCTGTCATCTATGATTGGTTCTGGGGTCCGTATTGGGTTTGCTATACTTCACCTTGGTATTGGGGCTACTGGCCCGGATGGTGGCGTCCTTATCCTTGCTGGGGCTATCATGACTACTGGGTACATATCCATGTATGGCACCATGGTCATCCCTGCTGCTCCTACCGATATGCTCGCACCGAACATAGCATAGCCGCACCGATGCGCGGACAACAAAGTCGTTCTGACTATGCACGTATCTCCGGTAACCGTTCGTTTACGGAGCGCACAGGAGTCGCTAATGCAAGAGAGCTGAGTGCTCGCAGCAGAACAGCACAAGTCAGTTCAGCCGCCACACCTTCACGCTCGGCTACGACGGTGTCCCGCTCTGGATCATCCACGGCATCCCGCTCGACATACGGCAGTTCGTACACACGCAGCGGTTCTGCTTCGGCAACAGCGTCACGTTCGGCTTCTGCAACAGCGTCAAGGTCAGCATCTGCAACGACATCACGTTCGGCAACTACGACACCCAGTCGTTCGTCATCAACGTCCTATACTGTTTCTCGTAGTTCGTCAACGCCCGCATCATCAAGCGTAACTCGTTCAACGACTTATACGCCCAGCCGTTCCTCATCTGCGTCCACATCAAGGTCAACGTCCTCGTCCTATACGCCTTCTCGCGGCAGCAGTTATAGCGGAAGTTCTTATTCCGGCAGTAGCCGCAGTAGTAGTTATAGTGGCAGCAGTTATAGCGGAGGAAGCCGCAGTAGTGGATATAGTGGAGGCGGTTATTCTGGTGGAGGCTATTCCGGTGGAGGCCGTAGCGGTGGAGCCAGTTACTCCGGTGGCGGTGCCAGCCGTAGTGCTAGACGCTAATACAATTAAAGTCGCTGATAACCTCAGCGACTTTTTTTATCGTTATTTGGAGTGCTCTATGCACCGCCTAATACATCGTACGTTTGTATTGACTATATAGGCAGGTAGATAATTCGCTTTTCCTTGTACCATTCGGAAGCAAAGACGTCAGTTGCTGAATCCGTTGTCGGCTGATGGGCAAATGAACTGATTTCGGTTACTTCTGCCACTTTAGCAAAAGGACGTATCTCTGCATCTAAATTGCCTCCTTTCAGTACTATTAGTCCGTTAGGAAGGGCATTCTTATACTTATGGTGCACATTCTTACGAACCAACTTAACCAGGTCCGGCAAAGGCATTACAGCTCGAGAAACAACAAAATCAAACTGGCGTTTCTCCTCTTCTGCTCGTTCATACAGACATTCCACGTTGGTTAGACCAATACGCTGAGCAATATCCGCAGCTACCATAACTTTCTTTCCAATACCATCTATAAGTGTGAAATGGCACTCAGGAAACAGAATAGCCAAAGGTATGCCCGGAAATCCTCCGCCCGTACCTACATCTAAGATAGTGGTGCCGGGCTCAAAACGTATCAGCTTGGCAATCGCCAGAGAGTGGAGTATATGATGCTCCACCAAGTGGTCGATATCCTTACGGGAGATAAGGTTAATCTTGGCATTCCACTCGGGATAAAGCACCTCAAGCGCAGCAAATTGCTGCGCCTGAGTGTCCGTTAATAGGAAGCCCCACTTAGTCTGCAATGTTGGTGAATACATTTTGTACGTCCTCGTCTTCCTCGATGCGGTCAATCAGTTTTTGTACTGATTCGCGCTCTTCGTCGGTGAGTTGCTTGGTGTCGTTAGGAATACGAACGAATTCGCAGGACTGGATATCAAATCCATTATCTTCCAAGTACTTCTGCATGCCGGCATACTGATCGAAGTCAGAATAGATAACGATGGTATTCTCCTCCTCATCTACGCCCAGTTCTTCTACACCAAAGTCGATTAACTCGAGTTCCAGTTCGTCCAAATCAACGCCTTCCTTCATCGTGATAGTGAAGCAAGCCTTGCGGTCAAAGAGGAACTGCAAGCAACCTTGCGTACCTAATGTGCCACCATGTTTGGTGAAGTAGGAACGGATATTAGCTACAGTACGCATGTGGTTGTCGGTAGCGGTCTCAATAAAGATAGCTACACCGTGAGGTCCATAACCCTCGTAGTTGATCTCCTTGTAATCGCCTGCGTTCTTATCGGTGGCCTTTTTGATGGCGCGATCGATATTATCCTTCGGCATGTTCTCACGCTTACATTGCTGAATCAGCATTCTTAAACGCGGGTTGCCATCAGGATCTGAACCGCCTGCACGGCAGGCAATAGTGATTTCTTTACCCAGTTTAGTGAACGTACGGGCCATGTGTCCCCAACGTTTCAGTTTAGTTGCTTTACGATATTCAAAAGCTCTTCCCATAGTGATTTGTTATTTGTAATTGTTATTTGTAATTTATTCTTATTCTGCATGATCGTAGATCGTTTCGTACGAAACTTCCTCAAACGTGATAGAGAATTCTACACGGCGGTTAAGTGTACGACCTTCCTTGGTGTCATTGGTAGCAATAGGACGCTCGGAACCAAAGCCAACGGCGGTCATCTGATTCTTAACACCGGCATCTTGCAAGTACTTAAGTACAGCATCTGCACGTTTCTGACTGAGGGTCTTATTTAGTTGTACCTTACCTATATTATCGGTATGACCTTGAATCTCAACGACATACTCTGGATGATCAATAAAGATGACAGCGATCTTATTGAGAATACTGAAGCTGACAGGCTTAATAATGGCATTGTCGGTCTCAAACTGAATACCTTGCATAGCTTTTTGCAGCAAGTTACGTATTTCCTTCTGGATAACAGGGCAACCCTTGTTCTCTGCCGGACCAGGAACAGTAGGACATTCATCCAAATAATCAGGTACACTATCCTTATCGGTATCTTTATCACAACCAAGAGAGTCCACAAAGGCTACTGCCTCAGGTTTCGTATCCGGACACTTATCTAAGTAATCAGGTACACCATCCTTATCGGTATCCTTATCGCAACCGAGAGAGTCCACAAAGGCAACTGCCTCTAACTTCGTATCCGGACATTTATCCAAATAATCAGGTACACCATCCATATCGGTATCCTTGTCGCAACCGAGAAAGTCCACAAAGGCAACTGCCTCTAACTTCGTATCTAGACACTTGTCTAAGTAATCCGGCACGCCGTCCTTATCTGTATCTAACGGACAACCCACTTTGTCCACTCGTACGCCAAGTGGGGTATGAGGACACATATCCAGTTTATTCCAAACGCCATCCTTATCTTCGTCCTGCTTATTCGTACCCCAAACAATACTAAATCCTAATGCTACATTTACGCCCTTGGTCTTGTAGGGAATACCTGTGCCATTATAATCGGCATAAGACGTAGGAATATAGTCCATGGCAAGCGTCATGTTGATACCATCGTATGGCATCAAACTGATACCTGCACCAATGTTACTATATTTACCATTATTAACAAGTGAGTAACTGAGTGCAAGGTTGAACCAATTGCAGGGACGAACCGCACCGCCAATAGTCACTTCCTCATATAAACGACCATTGAATAAACGCGTCTTACTCAAAATACCGATACCTAAGATATTATTGCAGAAATTAGCATCTACACCTACATTGAGTTTGGCTGAAATCATGCGTGTATACGTGCTCTTCTTATCTTTAGTATGAATACTTTCTGCAAAATCCTTCAACGCTTCCACAACATCGTCTGTTAACTGATCTCCATCAAACTTATAGTCGTTCGCCTCGTTGTAATAATCCGACCATTGCAAATCTCGTACGCCTGTAAATGTAGAATCCACATTTGTCTTATATGAAACACCGTTCCATACAATAAAACCGAGGTCATTAAGGGCAGCGGTAATTTGTACTTGAGGGTGGGGTTTATATGCAAAACCGAAATCAATGGCAGCACCACCACCTTGTGGCATAAAGTAATCTGCAAGGTCCAGTCCGTCTATTATCTTGGACGCATCCATGTCCTCAATCGATTTATATGAGAGTTGCTTAGGTAGTGCATCCCAATTGATGGGTGCAGATCCCTGTATATCTCCGTTACCGTGCAAATACCATCCTTGAGCAGAAGCATCTAAGGTGAGGCTTTTGTTACGGAGTGTGAAGTTAGCAGTACCTAATAAAATCTTCAGTTTACCACCGATAGTCCATTGGTCGTTTAACTTATAAGAATAGCCTCCGGCAATCTCAGTATAGGCGTTAATCTGCATTCCTAATTGCTTGAGATTGTAACTATTCACGCCATCTAAGTTCCGCATTCCTCCATTAAGTATGAAATCAAACATGGTCTTAGGTGTTGATATTCCGGCTTCAATTCGCTCCATGACGCTAATATGGATATAGCCTCTCTCCTTATAACGGAAACCGAAACTAACCAAGTCTAATGTTAAATCTTCACCCGTCATCGTTACCTTGCGGAATTGCTTCATGAGTTTATTCCTATCAGCACCCGGGTAAAGGGCAGTAACAGTTTGACCATCTTGATTGAAAATAATATCACTAGCTGTCAGCGAGTTATTACCTGCCCAAAAACTGGTATAACCGAGTGGTGTAAAGTTAACATAACCATCACTTACCGGTTGGAAGGCAGGGTTGACGATATGGCGCATAGGTGCGTTCTCCAAGAAATAGAGCGTAGAAACTTGCTGCGCATAGATAGAAGAGCAGAAAGCAGTGGCTATAAGAGCCAAAACGGTTGATTGTAGCCTTTTCATAGCTTATTCCTCCTCATCCTTTTTGTTGAAATTAACAATTGCTTCTACATTAGCCGCTACACCAACTTGTACCGTCAAACTATTCGTGCCTTCTAACAGACATGGCTCAGCATTGTGGCCCATAATACCTTCTACATCTAAGTGCTTGCAGGTTGTAAAGGTCTTCCATTGTGCCGAATCAACATTTAAGATAAACGTTGATTGAGAAGGCGTCTCTATATGTGCGTATTTCTCTCCACTATTGCGCACCAACTTAGGAGCCGGTAGATGCAAATGGTTGAGCGAAGAATCTTTGAAGAGAATGACATTAAGGTCCTTGCTATCTTTATCCAAGAACTTCACCTTAGCATCAATCTCAAAGGGCAGGTTATTCGTCATCGTTAAGAAGAGTTTCACCGCTTTGGCATTTCCATGCTCTACTTCATCAATCTCCTTAATGAGCGAATCCATATCCAAATTGGAGAAATCTAAGTCTTCAATTTTACCGAAGTAACTGGCTTCCATGTCGTCGTTAAACTTCATTGGAATATCTAAGGCTATGTAACCCGATATATTTGTGTTGAGAGGATTAATACGATGTTGTGGATATTGAGCCTTGCGGTTTTCATCAACCTGCAGCATAAAGCTATACATGAATGTGTCCGGACGAATATCAAATAACTGATCTATGTGGCCTTGACTCGCCTCATGATTGAAGAGTTGGTCATTAAAAATGGAATCGGTTAATTGAGAAAGAATAGGATGCAATACATTATCCAACGGAAAAGGTGCTTTAGTTTTTCCATTCCACGTAGCATCAACATATTGAGTGGCGTTAGATGCCCTCAATGTATCTAAATATAATATCAATGGTGCTGCAATTTGATGCCATAACCCGATTTTAATGGATGGCTCGGCCAGACGTAGATTCATGTTTTGTACATTTTTCCAATCCTCCCAATCGTCTTGAATACAAATAACACCGCGGTCACGCACCTGATTACTTGCTGAGAAATATCCCCAAATGGCAGAGGTTTTCAGCATCACCATCTTGTAGTCATAACTGAATGCGGACGATTCTGTAATTATAATCTCACCACTATTTTTAGGAATGGTAAAATTGAATATAAACGTGAACTCGCAAGAGTCAATGACATTCTCAGGGCCTGGGTCGTCATTAGGATTTTTCATAAAGCAAGCTGTGAAGTTATCAATGCGGATAGGGATGCTATCGCCATAGTCATAGCGGCTTTGTTTGCCTTCGTCTTTTGTATATACGCGAACCTTATTGCCTTGGGCGCGTTTGAATTGCTTTCCTAATTCCACATCTACGGAATTGATCCAACTCCAATCTAAACCTAACTCCTTCACGTTGATGCGACTTGTTAAAAGAGCACTATCCACACGGATACTATCCAAACGCTCATTATTAAGATCTGTGTTTAACTTGTCTAAACGAAGCGTCAGAGGGAATTTTAACGTAATAGGGAACCCTTTAATAGCATCGCTTACAACCCACTCATCCTCCCCCACATCTATAAGAACGTCTTTCAGTTGCTGGAAGACCTTGAAGTCCTTGTGCGTCTCACCTATATACTGCGTTATATCGATAGGATGGAAAACACGAGTAGGAACGTTTAATGTATCCATATAATGGAATATGCCGTCGTCATCCATATAAAGAACTTTAACTTGATTGCCTCCCAGGAAATCGGCTGCAGTAACAGTCATGTCACCAACCGGGATGACTAATCCGAAATCTGCTTGCATCGTGGTATCGATGTTGTTGAAGTCAACCTTCTCTTTACACCCATTCAGCAAGCATACAAAGCAGGCTATTGCCCCAAGAATGGAAAGTTTTTTCATAAATATATTCTCTTTGTTATATACAATTCAGCGTGCAAAAGTACAAAAAATAATTTATATATGCAAATAATTACTTATTTTTAAGTAAATAAATTTTTTCTGTAGCTCGTGTAAGGGCTGTGTAAAGCCATCTTAGATTCTGTTTTACGGACGAATTAGCCGTTGCATCTTCTGTATTTTCAGCCAATATCCCGGGATCAATAAAGACGCGTTTCCATTGTCCGCCTTGCGACTTATGGCAGGTTACCGCATAAGCGTAGCGCACTTGTAGCGCATTATAGTAGGGCGATGCCGCTACTTTTTCACGCATCTCTTTCTTGGTGTGTATCTCCGGATAATCCTCGGCAATCTTAGTGTATAGGTCTCGTTGCAGTTCATAATTCTTCTCCGGAGTATCGGTTAATAACGTATCTAACCACAGCACCACA
Source organism: Paludibacteraceae bacterium (assembly GCA_024399955.1). GTDB lineage: Bacteria > Bacteroidota > Bacteroidia > Bacteroidales > Paludibacteraceae > Colicola. The sequence goes on from JAKSNH010000001.1 coordinate 256,049, forward strand.
TCAACTTCCCATTCGTAGTCTAAACTGCGCAAACTGGCATCCACAAAATGGTATCCATATAACTCCCGCTCGCCTCTTAAACGCACCACTTCCAGCATATCGCCATTGGCCAAAAAGGGAAGTCCGTCATATTGCTCCGTAAAAAAGTAATTATTCCTGCTGACCATAATCCGGTCACCGGTCTGCAACATATCTTCCTTCCATAGTAACTGCGCCCGAACGCCTTGATTATACATGTTAGTGCGCTTGTTGGAGCGCGTAATAATCAATGTGTCTTCTAATCCTACTTCATCATAACTGCGCTCAATTTCTGCGACCATCTCATTGCCGGGCAATAACCCCACATCTTCTGCCGATTGGACCAAGTCAATAATGCATCCAGGAGCCTCGGAGGGGTGCTCTACGAACTGCCTGACCTTGGTAGCATTACTAAGGATACCGCTATCTTGTGCTTGACGAGCCACCTCTGTTAATTGTGCATACCGAACCGTTAGTCCCAGGCTCTTTAGTTCGTTCAATTGCAACGCCGGACTTTCTTCATATCCAACAGGCGGCAATTGTGCCTCGTCTCCGAGTAGCAGCATCTTGCAGCCTTCTCCTTGATAAACAAACTGAATCAGGTCGCGCAGCAAGTATTGATCAATCATAGATGCTTCATCGATGATGAAGAGTGTGTTCTTATCCTTATTAAAAGCGAGAGAAAACTTGATGTCTGTCACTTGATCGGGCTTGCTTTCTGTATGATATATCCACTTATGAATCGTGTAGGCATTCGTGCCGGAATAATGACTCATTACTTTTGCAGCACGACCAGTAGGCGCCAATAAAACAGTAGATTGATTCAGTGCTGCCATAGCCTTGGTTAAGGCACTCACCAAACTCGTTTTACCAGTACCGGCATATCCAGTCAGAAGAAAACAAGGCCGTTCGCCCCGCTCCGCTAAAAAAAGTGACAGTAGGTCAATCGCTGCCTCTTGTCCCGCATTGGGAACAAAAGGAAGACAGGAAATAATTCTATTTTTAACAAAATTTTGCAGCACAGATTAAGATTTTTGCGCAAATATTTGTGTATATCAAAAAAATGTTGTACCTTTGCAGCCGCAAACGTGAAAGATTGTTTTTGCGTTATCCTATAGGGTGGGTGCTATACGACCAGCTCCCTTTGAATTCCCCCAGGTCTTGACCGAAGCAAGGGTAGGAGGTTGTAGCGGTGCGATATAGTTAGCCCATCCTTTTTTTGTGCCTACCGCTTTTCTAATAATACCACGTTCTCTACGTGCTGGGTATGGGGGAACATATCTACGGGTTGAACCGCCATCACTTTATAATCGCAGTCTAGTAAACTCAAATCGCGAGCCTGTGTAGCAGGATTACAACTTACATACACGATACGTTTAGGTGCAGCGTTTAGTATGACCTTTATTACATCTTCGTGCATTCCTGCGCGAGGAGGATCCGTAATAATGACCTCCGGCTTGCCATGTTGAGCAATGAAATCCGTATTTAAAACGTTCTTCATGTCTCCTGCGAAGAACTCTGTGTTATTTAGATTGTTCAGCTTCGCATTTACTTTGGCGTCCTCAATTGCTTCCGGAACATATTCTATACCTACAACTTTTTGCGCTTGTTTTGCAACGAAATTAGCAATGGTTCCGGTACCGGTATATAAGTCATAAACAACTTCTTTGCCGGTTAATTGAGCAAAGCGTCGTGCCACAGAATAGAGTTCGTAAGCTTGGTCTGTATTGGTCTGATAAAAGGACTTGGGACCCACTTTGAACTGCAAGTCCTCCATCTTCTCTATGATATAATCCTGACCTGCATACAGCAATACTTCTTGATCACCAATGGTGTCGTTCATTTTCTGATTAATGCAATACATCAGACTAATGACTTGCGGGAAGGATGTGTGGACGTATTCCAATAACCCTTTGGCGTTGTCGTCTAAAGGCGTAGCAAACACAACCACTACCATCCACTCTCCTTCGTTATTATTGCGAATCATTAGATTGCGCATCTGTCCCTCGTGTGTGCGTTCGTTGTAAAAAGGCATGTTGTGTGTGATAGCATACTGATACACACCATTGCGGATATCGTTTTGCAGCCCCTCCATGAGATGGCATTCGTCAATCTGCAATACTTTGTCAAAATTATTCGTAATATGGAATCCTAATCCCGGTTCAAAGGGGACACCCGCCTTCATCTGTTCGGTTGTAAGCCACTTATGATCTGCAAAAGCAAATTCTAATTTATTGCGGTATTGATAAGTCTTCTTACTGCCTAAAATCGGACTAATAGTCGGTAATTCAATCTTGCCGATACGCGTTAAATTATCCTCTACCTGCTGTTGTTTCCATTTCAGTTGCTCAGGGTAGGGCAATACTTGCCATTTACATCCTCCGCATGTACCATAATGTGGACAAACCGCTTCGCAACGTAGTGGACTGGCTTGTTTGAGACGCAACACCCGCGCCTCCATAAAACTATGTTTTTTCTTCGTAACCTGCAAATCTACCACATCCCCCGGTACGCAATATGGCACAAAACAAACCAAATCATTGATACGTGTCATAGCTTTGCCTTCGGCAGCTATGCCGGTAATGGTGATGTCCTCTAAGATAGGTAAACTCTTCTTTTTCATTCTTTTATCAGATGCTCTATTTGTTCTTTGTATATGGTGTTAAATGATTTCATGCTCTCTAATGGGAGACCCCAAATGATATAATTAGACCCTTTTATACCAGCCGATAAACCGGTGTCTGAATAGCGGGCAATTGTTTGATCTTGCGGTGCAATCTTTGTGACAGCACTTACATCTTCGGCACTTAGTTGGTGCTCGTTGATTTCTTGTATATATTCGGTAGTATGACCATTATAAATAATTTCGCCCGAAGCGCAAGCATGCTGTGGATAACCGACGTATGCTCCGCTTATTAGTACTTTCTTGTCCCCTTTAGTCCAGCCCATTGTTTCTACACAACTATTCATCGCTTTGACGGTATTCCAATTGCTTTTGCCTAATACGATATCCACGTAACGATAGGCGGTGTCTGCTGCTGCAACGGCATCCATCGTACAACTGGCATAACTGATATTCATTTGTTGCAGAATCTTACCATGGCGAATAGTATAATCGTGGGTATTTCCCATTAATAACTTGCCGGTACGATTCATATTGCTTTGGCCAAATCCGCAATCGTCATCTGTGTGCCATACCGATGCAGGATTATAATTGACCTGCTCACCAATATAAGCCATTTCGTAATTATCCGGAATAGGTCTGGACCAAGGGTCAATACCCATCGTAGTGGCAGAACTAGATAAGAATAAAGGACCGCGAACCGTCGTAAAGGCATCTACTACCAACATAGGCTGATGGTGATTGCTTGAACTATGGAAGGCACTTACCCTAGTGGAGGGCATACTAATACCTCCGTCATTGCCGGCTACTATATAGAAGTCATGACGTACATCTTTTTGGGCGACCATGTCAAATTGCGTTTCATATACCACACTACCATTATCCCAATCTCCCTCGCCTGTGCGCGTGTATATTACATAATAGGTGGAGCGAGCCTCTGCTTCTATCGGATCAATGGTTGCGTTCCAAGATAGGTGCAACGAGTCACCTTGCCACATAGTACGTATAGCATGGGGTGGTAGAGGTTGAGGAATAAAGGACTGATTATAGCGCTGCGCCAAGAAACGTCCTATTCCTTTATAGACAGCACGAGCCACTTTGAATTTGAATTCAGGGTTGAGGCCATACTGCATATCTAAGTAGTTCTGATGTCCCAATAATTCTAATATCATTGCGGGCACAACAGGATATCTCGATTCCGAATAATCGCCATTTAGCAACTTGCGTCGCGTCCATCGCGGAGTGACTTCGTCTCGTAAATCGTTGATAATCTGCGTCATAACGTAATCCGTTAAATCACGAGCTATAATACGACTGTCTCCCGAAGGATACTCTGTGCGACCATCATTGTCTTTGGTCGTGTAAATACCAAGCGTACCGATAATACTATCTGGTTCTGCACCTGCATCTGTATGAAAGGCTAAACTCATATCTACCGGCACCCCTAAACCAGGTTGCTCCGGATTCATAACACTGCCGCCACAAAGGTAATTAACCCATTTACCGCGGCAAGTCAAATCATCCAAGTAGTCATTATGATTATCATCATATTGCAATAAAGACATCTCATATCCGGCATCTTTTAACCAATACCAGGCTGCTTCTACCCAAATGGGACGACCACTATGTCCTAAACGTTGCCCATGGATGATTTTGTATTCAATTCCTTCGCCTTCCACAGAGATGGAATCGCTCTCAACGGTGCATAAATACTGCCAAACTCCGGCACCTATTTGGGTATTAATGGAATAATGTGTTTGTTGATCGCCATGATGAACGACGACCTTTTGATTAGCGTTGTTCCCGGTGCTCCAGCGCAGGTAAACCGTTTGATATCCGGGACGAACATATGCTCGTGGCTGCATAACAATCGCTCCGGAATTCTCTAACATAGGTGCTAAATAGGGCGCTACAAAAGCAGTCGTAAACACATCCTCTACCGTTGTCCATAACCGCGCTCGTTGCCAACGATATAAGTCGGTATGCGGGTCCCTAAACCATCCGTGACTGGCCCATAATGCGATATGTCGTCCTTCTAAACCATCCGAAATCCGGTAGGGACGGTCTGCATTGTATATCAAAGGTTGGTCTGCCACCTTAGGGCTCTTTTGCTTTCGGGGCTTATACCGAGTCGTAATGAGGTCTCCTAATTCATACTCCCCCGAATAAATAGTAGCGCGAGCATTGGTTACTCCTGCCCACGTTCCGGCTTGATGTCGCAATGCTTCCAATTCGTTTGGTGCTAAACTGAGACAACCTAAGGCATCGTTGGTGTAGATGCAGACTTGATTCCCTTTAATTGAAACATTCTTTACTCTTACCCGCAAATCAATAGCAGCACGTTCCCTCGCATATTGGTTGAGGGAGTCGGCTAAAGCACGCATATCAAGTGCCTGAGCATGACCAACCCATGCTGTGAGCATCATGATTATTATCAATCGTTTATTCATAAGTCGCTAAATTGGCTGCAAAAGTATAAAAAAATTTGCATATATGCAAAAAAAATCGTACCTTTGCGGCAAAATTTATCAAATGACAGAGGAAGAAATTCAAAATCGGCAGAACTTAGCACGGGAATTATTCCATCAGGGCTTTAACTGCTCTCAATCGGTTTTTGTGGCATGTGCCGATTTATTTGGCATTACGGACCGAGATATGGCATTGCGACTATCTGCTTCTTTTGGTGGAGGAATAGGTCGTATGCGGCTCACGTGTGGCGCTGCATGTGGTATGTTCTTGTTAGAAGGTTTACGCTCAGGCTCGAGTACAGAGGGTGATCAAGATGGCAAGAAACGCAATTATGCACAAGTACAAGCATTGGCGGAGCGGTTCCGCAAGGAGAACGGAGCGTTAGCTTGTGCCGAACTGAGTGGATTGACCAATAATGGACCTGCGCCCGAAGCGCGTACTGAGGCATATTATCATAAACGTCCTTGTGCAGATATAATCGCTTCGGCAGTGGGAATCTTTTTACGACATCAACAAATATAGATATGAAATACTTTTTAGCTATCTTAGGTGGAGGCCCAGCCGGTTATACGGCGGCAGAGAAGGCTTCCAATGCGGGTAAGGATGTGGTTCTTTTTGAACAGAACAGTTTAGGTGGAACCTGTCTAAATGTAGGTTGTATTCCTACCAAAACATTGCTTTATAGCGCCAAACAGTATTACAATAGCACTCATGCTGATAAATATGGCGTAAAGGCCGAAAACGTTACGTTTGATTATGTCAAAATAGTTCAACGTAAGCAAAAAGTAGTCCGTAAATTAGTGGCAGGTATCCGCGCTAAACTCAATAATGAACACTGTTCCGTTGTTACAGGAGCTGCTTCTGTAGGGTCGCGTACAGATGACAGAGTGGTTGTGGAATGTAACGGAGAACAATACGAAGCCGAGAACCTATTGATTTGTACGGGTTCTACCAACTTTGTTCCTCCTATTCCTGGTATTCAGGATAATCCGCATATTTGGGATTCAACTACTGCTTTGGCGGCTCAGGAATTGCCTGAGTCAATCGTCATCGTTGGTGGAGGTGTGATTGGAATGGAGTTCGCTACGCTTTACCATGAGTTAGGGGTGCCTGTTACTATAATTGAAGCGATGCCGACTATTTTGCCAAACTTGGATCAAGAAGTGGTCTCCATTCTGCGCGATAAATATCAAAAAGAAGGCATCAGTATTTTAACCGATACTAAGGTAACACAGATAGAACAAGGTAAGGTAATAACAACCAATGGCGAGTATGAAGCCGATAAGATTCTTATTTCTGTTGGTCGCCGCTCTAATATGCAAGGCTTAGAAACGCTTACAGACTTGGCTTGTGATAGAGGAATCATCGTGGATGACTTTATGAAAACCAACCTCAATAACGTCTATGCCGCAGGTGATGTAACGGGCAAGATTATGTTGGCTCATGTTGCCAGTCGTCAAGCCGAGGTGGCCGTAGGAAGGATGCTCAAACAGATACCCTTGCAGCGCATCAACTACAACGCCATACCCAGTGTGATTTATACCAATCCTGAGATAGCATCTGTTGGTCTGACCGAAGCACAGACGGATTGCGATATCCACCGCCTTCCAATGACTTTCTCTGGACGATTTGTGGCGGAGAATGAAGGAGAAATGGGGTTGTGTAAGATGCTAATCGATAAGAAGACACAAACAATCGTTGGTGTACATATGATTGGAAATCCCTGCTCGGAGTTTATTGCTGCTGCCAGTTTTGCTGTTAGGATGGGATATACCGTTCCTGAATTCCAGCAAGTTGTATTCCCGCATCCAACAGTGAGTGAGATTCTAAAGGAGGTGCTATAATGAATGAATTGCAATCACAAATACGCCAATTATGCCGTGAAAAGAACGCCATTATCATGGCGCATTATTACCAGCGGGCTGAAATTCAAGAAGTGGCTGACTTTATAGGCGATTCGTTGGCGTTAGCTCAAAAAGCACAAACAGCGACTGCCGATATAATCGTCATGTGCGGAGTGTATTTTATGGCAGAAACGGCAGCTATCTTGTGTCCCCATAAGAAAGTACTTATTCCGGATGCTACCGCCGGTTGCTCCTTAGCGGATTCGTGCCAAGCTGCCGACCTGAAAGCATGGAAACAACAACACCCTGAACATATAGTGGTTAGTTACGTCAATACTTCTGCTGCAGTCAAGGCTCTTACGGATGTAGTTGTAACCAGTGGGAATGCCCTCAAGATAGTTAATCGCCTTCCACAAGATGCAAAGATTCTCTTTGGACCGGATCGTAATTTAGGACGGTATATTAATGAACAAACAGGGCGTAATATGGACCTTTGGGATGGGTGCTGTCATGTGCATAACCGCTTCTCAGCTACCCGGTTACAGACTCTCAAGAAACAATATCCGCAAGCCATAGTCCTGGCCCATCCGGAGTGCCAAAAGGATATAATTAACCTGGCTGATGTGGTCGGTTCAACGGCTGTGCTTATCAACTATGTAAAGAATAATCCACAGGGTCAGTATATCGTGATGACTGCTGATGGTGTTGAGTACGAGATTCGCTCGGCTTGTCCCAATGCCCAACTCATTGGAGTAGGGAATGCGTGCGAATATATGCACCAACATACCTTATCTAAACTGCTTAATTGTTTGCAGAACGAGTCGTCACAAGTAACCGTTGAACCTACCGTGGCAACCGATGCCCTGCGGCCTATCGTTAAAATGTTAGAATGGTCTAAATAATCAATCATCAATACTCAATCGCACATATTATTGGCTCTCTCCGGAGGAGTGGATTCTACTGCTGCAGCTTTACTGCTGCAAGAGCAGGGGTACCACATAATTGGTTGCACTTTTAAAACGCGCTATTCGTCTCCTGCCTCCTTAGACGCAGCGGTTCAGTTGGCTGCTCAATTGGGTATAGAGCATCATGTCTTTGATTATAGCGACCGGTTTGAAGACGTTATCATTCGGTATTTCCGCGATGAATATATGTGCGGGCGAACCCCTAATCCTTGTGTGCTGTGTAATCAGAAAATTAAGTTCGGAGCCTTGCTTGAGGAGGCCGATCGGCTACATTGCGATAAAGTGGCTACCGGACATTATGCGCAAGTCATAGATGGACAACTATTGCGTGCCAAAGATGAACATAAGGACCAAACATATTTCCTATGGCGTTTGGATGAACAGCAACTTAGTAGAGTAGTGTTCCCCTTGGGGAATATGACCAAGCCGGAAGTGCGTGCATACTTGGCTCAAAAAGGATATACCGCATTGTCTCAATCCGGCGAAAGTCAGGATATATGCTTCATAAAGGACGATTACCGCTCTTTCCTGCAACTTGCTTCTAATCCCGGTAAGTATATCCTATCTAATCGTCTTGCGGAACTTAATAACCTGTCGCCTAAGCAGACTAATCGTCTTGCTCATAACGGTTTTGCGCATTATACCATTGGTCAGCGCAAAGGTCTCGGCGTTGCTTTAGGCGAACCGGCTTTTGTCACCCATATAAATGCTGATACCAACGAAGTTACGTTGGGCATACATGATGAACTCTATACCACAGAGGTGCGTCTGCGCGATATCGTCTTCCGTGGTGACCCGACACAGCCCATTATGGCGCAGATTCGCTATCGCAGTTTGCCGCAAGAAGCGTTGCTAAACAATACAACGGTACAATTTAAAAACCCTGTCTGGGCTGTTACTCCCGGACAGAGTTGTGTCTTCTACCAAGCCAATCGTTTGGTTGGTGGAGGTATCATCGTGTAATTACTTGCTCAAGAAAGCCGTTACTTGTTCAATTAACTCGGCTTTGGCTTTGGTTAAATCGTCGTTCACAATCGTAATGTCGAATTGTGGGCAATCTTCCATCTCCAGTGCTGCCTTTGCTACACGTTCGTTGATCTTTTCTTCACTATCCGTTCCGCGTCCAATAAGACGTTTGCGCAGTTCATTTACTGATGGAGGAGCCACAAAAATACTGAGAGCTCGGTCTCCAAAGTACTTCTTGAGGTTAATGCCGCCTTTCACATCTACATCAAAAACCACATGATGTCCTTGCTTCTCAATACGTTCTATTTCGCTCTTTAGCGTACCATAATACGTGCCGGCATATACATTTTCATACTCCACAAACTCATCGTTCTTAACGCGTTGTAAGAACTCTTCATTGGTGATGAAGTAGTACTCACAACCATGCTTTTCCTGTCCGCGAGGAGCACGGGTGGTGCAGGATACAGAGAACTCCAAATCAGTTCGCTGACTTAATAGGTAATTCACTAAGGTCGATTTGCCCGACCCCGAGGGCGCAGAGAAAATAAGTATCATAGCTTATAAAATAAACTTAATGGATAGAATCAATGTCAATATAATCAATCCCCAACCAACTTTCTTAAATCCGTAAGAGAGTATATTGATAGTGGTGTAACTAATCAGTCCCAATATAATGCCGTTAGCAATGGAGAAAGTGAAAGGAATAGCCAACATCGTAACTAATCCCGGAATATATTCCGAAGGATTAGTGAAGTCCAGCAGCCGTATTCCTTCTACCATAGCAATGCCCACTAAAAACATTGCCGGACCTATCGCTGCCGCAGGAATAGATAGGAAAAGGGGCGCCAAAAAGAGACTCAGCAACAGCATAAATGCTATGACTACCGATGTCAAGCCTGTGCGACCGCCGGACTGAATACCGGATGATGACTCTACATACGAACCTACTGTGCTGGTGCCAATAATGGAACCACAAACCGTGGCTATGGAGTCGCATAACAAGGCCTTGTCAAAGTCCTTACGAGGCACTTTACCAATCTTGCGACTTAGCGTCAGCAGCGTTCCTATGGTGTCAAACATATCCATGCTGAGCAATGTAATTACAACGACTAGCATATCTATACTCAGCACTTTATCCCATTCAAATTGACAAAAAACAGGAGTCAAGGAAGGAGGGGCGGACATTATTCCATTCAAATGAGTGATACCCATAGGAATACCAATAATGGTAGTAATCAATATACCTATCAACAATGCTCCTTTGATTTTCTTTACAATCAGCGCAGCCATCACCATCAAACCTATTATAGCCAATAACGGACTACCATGTGTGATATCTCCCAAGGCTATGAAGGTACCGGGATGGTTAACTATTACGCCGGCGTTTTTGAGACCTAAGAACGCAATAAAACAGCCAATGCCCACACCAATACCTATCTTGATACTCTCCGGAATAATATTCACAATCCATGTGCGCACACCGGTTACTGAGAAGATAACAAACAACACACCTTCAATCAGCACGCCTGTTAGCGCGAATTGCCACGTGTAACCCATGCTCAAACAAACCGTGTAGGCAAAGAAAGCATTGGCTCCCATGGATGGCGCTTGTGCAAAGGGTAGGCGAGCAACAAAAGCGCATAGTAACGTTCCTACCACAGCGGCTAAAGCGGTGGCGGTAAAAGCTGCACCCGAATCCATGCCTGTCAAGGATAGCATATTGGGGTTAACAACTAGGATATACGCCATCGTTATGAACGTGGTTATTCCAGCCACAACCTCGGTGGTTACTTTATGCTTAGAAGGATCAAATCCAACCGCCTTACAACATAGTTCTTTGATGGATGTCTTCATGGATTGTTTTAATTTGCTGCAAAGTTACACTTTTTTTTGCATATAACAAAATTTTTTTGTACCTTTGTGCCCGAATTATGAAATACGAAGAACTCATTAAGCAATTTCAGTCGGATCAATACCCTCCGGTGTTGCTCTTATGTGGCGAGGAATCTTATTACATAGACCAAGCCTCTGAGTACGTTGAACAACATGCCTTAGATGAGATGGCGCGCGAATTTGACCAAACTGTCGTGTATGGTAAAGACCTGCCCGGCGCGGACATCGCCCCTGTGATTGGGCAGGCGCGAGGATTTGCCATGATGGGGGGACGAAAAGTAATTATCGTTAAGGAGGCACAGACCATCAAGAAATGGGATGCCTTGGCGCTCTACTTGGATAACCCTCAACCATCGTCTATCGTGGTCATTTGCTATAAGTACGGCAATCCCGACAAGAGACTTAATGTGTGGAAGAATTTAGAGAAGAAGGGCGGTGTAATTATGCAATCCGACCATCTTCGCGACTATCAAGTAGCAGGATGGATAACAAATTACCTATCCCAAAATAACCTGCAAGCCGACCCTAAGGTGGCGCAGTTATTGGCGGATTATTTGGGCAATGACCTAACGGCTATCGTGGGGGCAATGCGCAAACTCATTGATGGACGGCCCGAAGGAAATAACAAGATTGATGCCGCATTAGTGGAACGCAATGTAGGTATATCCAAAGACTTTAACGTCTTTGAATTGCAGGATGCCCTTATCCGTGGTGATGTACTCAAGGCTAATCGAATAACATCCTATTTTGCTAGTAGCAAGGACCATCCGATGGTTAAGGAATTAGGCGTATTATTTGGATTCTTCCAAAACCTGATGCTCTACCACTACCTGCCGGATAAGTCCGAACGGGCTGTATCGGCGGCATTAGGCATCAACCCGTTCTTCGTCAAGGACTTTGCGGCAGCTGCTAAGCGGTATAATGCCATGAAGACCTTCCGCATCATTGGGTACTTCCGCGAAACAGATGCGCGACTAAAAGGAATAAACAACCCCTCTGCCAAGGATGATGATCTTTGGAAAGAACTCATATTTAAAATTCTACATCCATGTTAGCAATTATTATCAACCCTAAGTCCGGTAAGAAAGCGATGCGCGCCCAGCGTATATACCTTTGGAAATTACTGCGTGCACGTCATCAGCCGTTTACCTATAGAGTAACCAAATATGCTAATCACGCGTTGGAATTAGCTCGAGAACTAGTGGAGAAAGGCTACGACCAGATTTTAGTATTAGGTGGTGATGGCACGCTCAGTGAAGCTATCAACGGTATTATGCGTGCTAATATAACGCCGGAACAACGCAGTAAAATTCAGTTCGGACTAATGCCAAGAGGCACCGGTAATGACTTTGCTCGGTTTTGGGGACTCAATAAACACTTCAAACGCTCTTTGCAACTATTCTTTGATGGCAAAGTACAACCTATTGACGTAGGCTGCCTTACTTATTGGCGAAACGGAGTAGAGCATCATCGCTATTTCATCAATTCAATAGGTTTTGGTATTGATTCGCTCACCAATGTTTATGGGCAGCAACTCAAGTATTACTTAGGTTCCCATCACATCAATTATACATTAGGTTTCTTCATCGCACTCATTAAACTCAAAGACCAATTGATGCAGTTATTCGTGGATGGTAAACCTTTCATTAAGGGCAAGATGTTCCATCTCAATATCGCTAATGGTCCGTATAATGGTGGAGGTATGAAGCAGAATGCCGATGCCGATCCGCGCGATGGCATCCTACATGGTATGTTTTTGGAACGTCCTACGTTATGGCAGATATGCTCCGGCTTCAGTAACCTCTTCAATGGCGGCTTGTATAAACTGCCATTTGTGCATCCCTTCTCCGGCAAGGATTTCATCGTCCGTACCAGGGAGCATACGTTGCTTGAGGCGGATGGCATCCAGTTGGACTTTATGGGTGACTTTGAAATCAATTGTGTCCATAATGCCCTAAATATGGTTGTTCCTAAGTATTGCGAACCCGGTAAGGAAATCCATGACTTCCTCAAAAAATAATTAACGTTAGATAGTATGTTTATTACTCTTTTATCTCTCTTTTTAGCTCTTGATACAGTCTCTGTTGATACTGTTGCTCAAGATACGGTAGGTTTTCAGTTTACCACCGTTGATAGTATTGCTATCACCCCTGTTAAGGATCAACATCGTTCCGGCACTTGCTGGGCATTCTCTACCTTAGGATTCTTTGAGTCCGAAGTGATGCGTCTTAATGAAGGCAAACAAGTTGACTTCAGCGAGATGTATGTGGTTAATCATACCATGATGGACCGTGCTGAATACGTGATACGTATGTACGGGGATGTTGAGTTTGCCGCAGGTGGTTCGGCGTATGATGTACTATACTGTATGCGTAATTATGGTTTAGTTCCACAGACCGCTATGCCTGGTATTCTATATGGTACCACGCCTGCAGATACTTTGCCTATGCATAACGAATTAGATGCCATTGCGAAGGCGTACGTAAAGGCGCTGTGCCATAACAAGAAAATATCTCGTCTTACTCCTGTTTGGAAGAAAGGATTGCAGGCGGTGTATGACACTTATTTGGGTCAATGCCCCAGCCAATTTGAGGTAGATAGTACAACTTACACGCCGCAATCGTATGTGGATTCATTAGGACTTAATCCGGATGATTATGTGTCCATTACCAGTTTTACGCACCATCCTTTCTATACACGTTTTGCGTTAGAGGTGCCCGATAACTGGCGTATGGACCAGATGTACAATGTGCCATTGCAAGATATGATGGCAATCATCGATAATGCCATTGCTACGGGTTATACGTTGGCTTGGGGTGCAGATGTAAGTGAAGTAGGGTTCACACGCAAGGGAATAGGTGTGATGCCTGATGCCGACAAAGGAGCAGATCTAACGGGCTCGGATATGGCTCATTGGTTAGGATTGGATGAGAAGGAACGTAAGTCTGAACTCACCAAACGTCCGCTGCCGGAAATGGAGATCACTCAGGAACTGCGTCAGCAGGCTTTTGATAACTGGGAGACAACCGACGATCATGGAATGCAGATTTTTGGAACGGCTAAAGACCAAAACGGAAAGATGTATTATATGGTGAAGAACTCCTGGGGCACTAAACGCAGCGATTATCAAGGTATTTGGTATATCTCTCGTGCTTTTATGGAGTATAAGACAATGGATGTGCTCGTTCATAGGGATGCTATTCCTGCTGATATCCGCACTAAATTAGGTTTATAAACAAATCGCCCCGACCAATTGGCCGAGGCGATTTTGCTTTAATTACCTTCTAAGTATAGTTGTGCTCTGTTATTTACATTTCCGGTAGGAGCACTTGCACATAAGAAGGATGCCACTTGTACAATAGATTGTTGGATAGTTGGTTGCGAATATTGTTTTTTCATAATGATTTGTTTTTTAGGAAGGGTGATAATTAATTATTGTATTTCTGCACCTATGGCATTGAAGGCTTTGTTGTTGTTGATGATTACAAAACGTCCATTTACGATAGCCTTACGTACTGAGTTGTGTGCTTTGATTTCGTTCAAATTAGTAGGGAGTTGACGGGCATCAGCATTTTGTAAGTTAATATGACGCAGACCTACTTTTTGTGTGGCGTTTTCCTCTGTAGGCACTTGGTCCATATTTATATACGCGCGGTTGGCAGCCAACGAGCAATATGCACCGGCTTTGCAAAACATATTATTAGAAATGAGGTATTTGCCAACTAATACATTATCTACTGCTGATTCAATCTTGGTAAATGTACCAATTAGGCCGTTCTCGCTACCAGCAACGTCTATTGTGGCAGAATAATAGAATTCCATTGTGCAAGGTGCTGCTTTGGGCTGGAAAATATAGGGTTTTCCTGCTTCCATATTGGTATTTACTTCTTCCAAAACAATGTTATATACTTCGCCATTGTATTCTTGTTTGTAAAGAATCTTGTAGAAGGTAGCTTGCTCTTGCAGTTTAGCAAAGTTGCTGACATCACCTTTTAGACAAATGGTTGCCAAATCGGTGTTTGTTATTTCACGCGTAAAGTTTGGTGCTGCAAAGGTCAATGTTATAGGGGTGCAAATAGCTTGCATGCCTCCCAACAGAATCTCAGCCGTGAAGACGAAAGATGCAACTTTCATGCCATTTACGGGATTGATAGTTTCCCATTGGGCATCAGAAAGTTGAACTTTTACAGATTTGTTAGATGCATCTTTCAGAGTGATTTGTTTATATTCTTCGTTCACTGATAAAATCTTTGCTTCTGTACCAGTATAGGTGTAGATGACATCGTCTGTTTTTGTTTCTTCCAATAAACTTGCAAACGAAGCAACATCTTTATAGGTAATAACTTGTTCTGTGCCTGAGATGCTTACGTTTTTTGTCAAACTGCCTGAACTTATTACAACTGTACCTGTGAAGTCATATCGTCTATCTTCTTCAACCGTAACTGTTACTGTTACACCTGTTGCCAAATCAGCATTGTCTTTCGCAATGGTTGTCGGGCTAACTGTAATATTTGATAAAGAAGATTTAAAACCAATAGAAATATCTTCTGTCAAATTGGCTGCGGTTACGGTAAATGTTTTTGTGTAAGACTGACCAGAAACATACTTGCCGAAATCCAAAGAGTTTGTGCTTACTCCCAATTCTGGCTTTACTACTGGTTCGTCGCCATCTGAAATACCTAAATCAGCCCAAGTTGTAGCAACTTTTATTTCATCAATATATAAGTTGGTTGGTGTATTAGTACCGGGTTTGAGATAGACTCCCTTTATCGCGGAAGCATCAGCCACAGAGGAAGCTCCCTTGTTTTGAGGAGGAGTCCATGCGTTCATAGAATCTTGAACACACACTAATTTAGGATTTTCTGAATCTTCTGGACGTGGATTAATCCATAAAGATGCGACATCATTATTCGTGCCGCTAACAAACGTATAGCATACCACTACTAAGTAAGTTTGATTGGTGTTTAACTTTTGGCTACACATACGATACAATGTCTCGTTTGCTTTGCCGATACCTAGTTGGAAAGTTCCATCACTGTAATTGTTTAAAATCTTAACTTGAGCGATGTTGTTACTAGCGGTACCGGGAGATGAAACATTACTCAAATAACTTATAAAATAATCTTTTGAAGTAGTATTTTTAAGTTGCGTAACATTCAAAAGAAAACTCATATATACGCTACTAGTAGAAATACTTGACGATAATTGGCGCATATCTTTGTTTGTGCTTCCGTTAAATTTAGCGGCGTTCCCTATAGGAGAGGCACAATAGCCCACATAAGTTAAAGGTGATTTCTCTATTTGAATTTTTGCAGAAGTTGTAGTTGTGTACCACCAATCGGTTGTGTTATTCGTAAAATCGGGGTTATTGAAATAATCACCGACACTTAACTGACCTACTTCTTGTTTAAAACTCTCTGTCAATAACACTGTTGCAAACAATGGCATTGCCAACATTGCAGCCAAAATACATGTAAAAATCTTTTTCATAACTAATACCTTTCTTTGTTTTGTTAAACTTATTTTCAAAATCGGTTGCAAAATTACATGTTTTTTTTGATATGTGCAAATTTTTGACAAGAAAAATGTAAGAAAAGTGTAATTTTGTGCCTGTTGCTGTGTCTTCCTTGTCTTAATTGTCATATTTAATTGCTCGCTGCCATAGTTTAATCGTAGTGTAATCATTCATATACTAATCACATATTATTCGTATGAAGAACCATTGTTTGGGTTCTTCGCCACTTTTCGTGAAAGTGCCGAAAGAGGACGCAGCAATCCGAATAATCTGGAAAATCCGTATTCTATCCATAAAATTTCACTTTTTCTTGCATATTCAAAAAATTCTTTGTAATTTTGCAGCGAATTTGACTTAATTGCTTACAATTTAATTTTTTTAGGTATGAAGAAATTTATTACATTCATTCTGGCAATTTGTTTTGCCGTTCCGATGTTCTCCAAAGTTGTTTGGACGGAAAATTTTAACTACAATGTGGGTGACCTCACCACCAAAACAACCCAAGATGATTTATCCTATACGGATTATACCTCTTGGTATTACACTGCATCCGGCACGAATACCCTGTTGCAAGTGGCAGACACCAATCTGACCTATGCCAATTACTGCTCTAAAGCAACCGGTAAGGCCGTCAAAATTGCCGCCAAGGGCTACAAAACAGGTCGCCAGTTTGCAAAGATTGAGAGTGGTTCGGTCTTTGTGAGTGCCTTAATTAAAATCAATACGCTACAAAGTACAGATGGCACGAAGGAGTATTTTATGTATATGACTCCTAATATTAGCGGTTCGCAAGCGTTTGCACGGTTGCACACTAAAAAAGATGCTGATGGTTATTATTTAGGTCTGGCTAAGTTTGCAGAAGCCAATAGTTATCTGCGCTATTCCCAAAAACTCAATTATGGCGAGACCTATCTCGTTATTATGCAATACGATTTTGCAGACGGAGACAAGAATGACTTTGTGTCCCTCTATATCAATCCCACTTCCGAAACGGCCAAACCTACTGTCACTTGCGTTCGTGACACTACAACCGGTAGCGGTACTGCCCAAGGTTCGGACTCGAAAGACGATGCTGCTTCTATTGCAGGTGTGATGATCAATCAAGCCGCCAATACATCACGCAATATGTTTATTGACGAGATTAAGGTGGCTACCGCTTGGGCTGATTTGTGGGAAGGTGGCAGCGATGTGAAGACTCCAACACTCGTGGTGGCAGAGGACCAAAAGAGTTATGACTTCGGTGAACTGGCTATCAACAAGGACCAACAGACGTATCAATTCACCGTGACAGGTACCGACCTGACCGAGGCTGTAACCGTGGTTAAAACGAACAGCGACGTAACTGTTAGTCCAACTTCTATCTCCGTTGCCGATGCTGCCAAAGGTGTCAAAGTGACTGTGACTGTTACACCTACCGTGCTTGGGGAACAGTCGGATGTGATTACGCTGAGTAGCGGGACGCTCACTCAACAAGTAACCGTCAATTGGAAAGGTGTAGAAGAGCCTATTATTGATCCTACGGCTGAGTTGTTAAGCAACCCCAGTTTTGAGGAGTATAGCAGCAATCCGATGTTCGGTACTTCGTGGACGGACTGGACTATTCCGTTGGGACAAAGTGTAGAGACTGAGGATAAGATAGATGGTGAGGTGGCTATGTTTGCTAACCAACTGACAACCAACATGTCCTATCTGACCCAAGAAGTAACGATAGACGACACATATCCTGCCGGAACGCAGTTTGAACTGAAGGTGAACTACAAAGTAAAAACCTCCAAAGGTGAAGACGATATAACTTCGGATAGTTACTGGCACAGCCCACGCGAAGACCGCATGACTGCTGATGCCGATATTCTGGTGGTTACTCTTGGCAACCAATCTGAGTGGACAGAAAAGTCTTTTATCATCACTAAACCCGCAGGCGCAACGTCCCTATACGTGCGCGTGAGTATTAAAAAAGGTGTGCAAGTGCTCTTTGATAAGTTCAGCTTGAAAATGCATGAATCTACAGAACCTATGTTTACTGTTACGCCCGAAAAAGTCAACTCCATAGAGGCAAACATAGGAGACTCGGTTCTTGTTGGCACCTTTACCATTAAGCAAGCCAACCTCACCAAGCCCGTCTTGGTGGAGATTTCGGGTACAGGCAAGGCATATTTCCACGCCAGCAAGTCTGCGCTTACCCAAGCTACAGAGACCGTGGATGTGTATTTTGCACCGAAGACAACCGGGCATTTTAACGCAGTGATTAACTTTATGGACGACCCCGAGGCAACGCTTTATAACACGGCTCGTTCGCTAAACGGTACCGCTATTGACCCGACCAAGACGCCGACGATTACTATCAATCCAACGACTCTGTCGGCTTTTTCGTGCAAAGCCAAGGAGACCCAATCACAATCTGTTGCTGTTACCTCGGAGAACTGTATAGACGATGTGAAGGTAAGTATTGAACAAACCAAAGGGTCGGGCTTTACTATCGACCAAGCGCTCATCGTGAAGAATACCCCTCACACTACGGTGATTACTTTCTGCCCAATGACGAAAGGCGATTATGCCGCTACGATAACTTGGACGACAGAAAAGGGTAATACCATTACGATGGATGTTACCGGTACTGCCACGGAGGCTGATCCTGTTCCCGTAGATTATGACACCGAGTTTGTTTGGAATACCGCCAGCCCTTATAAACTGCTTGACGAGAACTTCTCATCTGCTCTGCCTGACTTACGTAACAAAACACTGAAAGTAACGGATTGGCAGAACGTTGTTAAGAAAGGTACACGCGCTTGGTGGGGCTATAATACCGATACGACTACCCAAGCCAAGGCTACCGGATATATGTTTGGCATTACAGAACCGACCGAGACCGAGATGTGGCTGGTAACACCTGCTTTGGACTACAAGAACGCCGTTGGCCAAATCTTCACCTTCAAAGTTATGTCCGACATATTATTTGAAGGGCAAACGCATAAATTAGAGATCTATTATATTGACCCATCTGATCCGAAGGATATTTTCTTCCAACATTTAGAGGACTTAGACGAATTTATCCCTTATGCTGATGAGGATTTGGAAAATAAATGGAGCTATATACAAATACCATTGGCAGAACAACCTTATATACCGGATGTCTTCTTTATGGCATTCAAGTTTACCGATATGGCTTGCAATAATGGGGGAACGTACTATGTTACCGATGTAACGTGGGGAAAAGAACAATTTATTACAGGTATGCCTACTATCCAAACAACCAATACGGTTAAGAAATTCTTCGATGGTCACCAAATAATCATTATCAAGAACGGACGACGTTATAATATATTAGGACTATAGTCTCCATCAAAACGTCCGTTTTCCTATCCAATCTGCGTGCTGTGTATAAGCGAAATGTTTGTATGCAGCACGCATTTCTTTGCCTTTAAGCATCGTGGCTTCATCATTCGGATCGCATATCGAACTATGCCATCCAAACAGCACATGCATATCGTAAGAATGGGCACAGCCTCCGCCTAAGGCCTTGATTTGAGGTGTTTGGTAGGTGTACTCATAGCACCATTTAGGACCGGCATAATGCGCATAAATAGAGTCAATGGGACGGAAGAACATCTGCTCCGACAGCACTCTCTCTAAGCGCCAATCGTATGGCAAATCCAATTCTTTCTTAGACGGCATATCTACATGCAGCAGATGACTCATCATAGGTGTTAGACTTTTGGGCACATTCACCATAAACAGTCGCGCTTCATTAGCAACATAGCCAATTATCAGCGGTTTATGACTGCGGCAAACGGCTTTCCACGGCGCTTCCTTGAGCAACGTCCCATCTATCACTGGCGAGAAGGCACAACGTAAATCACCTTGGAACAAGACAAGGTCTGCTTGGAACTTATAATTACGTTTTTGGATACGCTTAGTTGGAATAGTTAGCAGTTGGTCTGCGTGGTTGGCAGATAAACCTAAGCCTCGCAAATAGACCGATGTGCGGTGTTGGGCTTCTTCTTTAGTCAGGAAATGCTCGGCGCAGGGCGACATGGCGATGCAACCGGTGTATAAATCGTCTGCTTCAGGAATAGTCATGATGG
Source organism: Paludibacteraceae bacterium (assembly GCA_024399955.1). Classification (GTDB taxonomy): domain Bacteria; phylum Bacteroidota; class Bacteroidia; order Bacteroidales; family Paludibacteraceae; genus Colicola. Next base: position 276,424 of record JAKSNH010000001.1, read on the forward strand.
CCAAAATGGATGCTGCACCTGCTGATTGACCAAAAAGCGTGATGCGCGTGGTGTCACCTCCAAAAGCAGCAATGTTTTTCTTCACAAATCGCAACGCCATCAACTGATCGTATAGCCCGCAATTATCTTCAAACTGAGGATTAAGGTAACTCAAATAAAGAAATCCCTCTACATTAAGGCGGTAATTAAAGGTCACCACAATGGTTTGGGTCTCTTGGGCAAAAAGAGCCATGTCAAAGTGCATCTCACCATCAGGCATGATGCCTGCACCACCTGTCGTAAAACCGCCTCCGTGTATCCATACCATTACAGGAAGTGGGGTGGACGAAATAGACTGTGGCACATAGATATTCATATACAAGGCATCGCGGCTCTGAATAGCCATCGAGTAGGGACTGTCATGCTGAATCCAATTAGCGCGTCCGTGGTCTGCCCTAAGAACAGTGTCCCACGGTGTCGGTGGTACAGGATGCCGAAAAGCCAACTCGCCCATAGGGGGAGCAGCATAAGGAATACCTAAATACTCCGTGCAACCATCTTTATCAATACCGCTGACGCGACCGTATTGAGTGGTTAATGTGTCGGCTAAACATACACTGCTGCAGATACATAATATCCACAGCAGCGTATTCCTGTAATGAGTCATATTGGCTTACATCATACCTCCCATGCCTGGATTAGGCATTGCGGGAGCAGGGTTTTCTTCTTTTATATCGGTGATGACGCACTCGGTAGTGAGGAACATGCCGGCTATGCTGGCGGCGTTCTCTAAGGCTACACGAGCCACCTTGGCGGGATCTACTACACCGGCAGCCTTCAGGTTCTCATATTCGTCCTTGCGGGCGTTGTAACCGAAGTCAGCTTTGCCGTTGCGCACTTTATCTACTACTACAGCTCCTTCCTTACCGGCGTTCTTAACGATTTGACGCAGAGGCTCCTCGATGGCGCGGTGGATAATCTCAATACCCGTCTGTTCATCGTCATTCTCGCCCTTCACATCTTTCAATGCTTCTTGTGCGCGGATATAAGCTACGCCACCGCCGGGAACGATTCCTTCTTCGATAGCAGCGCGAGTGGCACTTAAGGCATCATCTACGCGGTCTTTCTTCTCTTTCATCTCTACTTCGGAAGCAGCACCTACGTTCAACTGAGCAACACCACCGGCCAGTTTAGCCAAACGTTCTTGCAGTTTTTCCTTGTCGTAAGTTGATTTAGTAGCTACTATCTGTGCTTTGATTTGAGCAATACGATTAGCAATCTGCTCTTTATCTCCGGCGCCGTTCACAATCGTTGTATTATCCTTGCTGATAGTGACGTTCTCAGCGGTTCCAAGCATGTCTAAAGTGGCTTGCTCCAACTTAACGCCGGTTTCTTCACTTATTACTGTACCTCCAGTCAGGATAGCAATGTCTTGCAGCATCTCTTTGCGACGGTCTCCAAAGCCGGGAGCTTTAACGGCGCATATCTTTAGTTGGGCGCGAAGGCGATTAACAACTAAAGTGGTGAGAGCTTCGCTATCTACATCCTCTGCAATAATAAGTAGGGGACGACCACTTTGTACAGCCGGTTCCAAAACAGGAAGTAACTCCTTGAGGTTGGAAATCTTCTTGTCGTGAATCAAGATATAAGGTTTATCCATCTCGGCTTCCATCGTCTCGGTGTTAGTTACGAAGTACGGACTGATATATCCGCGATCGAACTGCATACCTTGTACTACATCGATGGTGGTATCCATACCTTTGGCTTCGCCAATAGTGATGACGCCGTCCTTGCTTACTTTGCGCATAGCGTCTGCAATCAACTTACCTATTTCGGCATCGTTATTAGCTGATATAGTAGCTACTTGTTCAATCTTATCAAAGTCATTTCCTACTACTTCACTTTGGCTCTTTATGTTAGCTACTACAGCCGCTACAGCTTTGTCTATACCGCGTTTGAGGTCCATAGGATTAGCTCCGGCGGTCACGTTCTTGAGTCCTACACCTACGATGGCTTGTGCCAAAACGGTAGCGGTGGTGGTGCCATCTCCGGCTTGGTCACCGGTCTTGCTGGCCACTTCCTTAACGAGTTGAGCTCCTAAGTTTTCACGAGCATCCGGTAACTCAATCTCTTTGGCTACCGTTACACCGTCTTTGGTGATGTGGGGAGCACCGTATTTCTTGTCAATAATCACATTGCGTCCCTTGGGACCAAGGGTCACTTTAACTGCGTCTGCCAATTGGTCAACGCCTCTTTTGAGAGCATCTCGTGCCTCAATATTATAAATCAATTCCTTTGCCATAATTCAAAATAGTTATTTAATGATTGCCAAAACGTCACTCTGTCTCATAATGAGCAGTTTCTCGTTCTCTACTTCAATTTCTGTGCCGGCATATTTGCCATATAATACTTGGTCTCCGGCTTTCAGAATCATCTGTTCGTCCTTGGTGCCTTGACCCACTGCCAGCACTTCGCCTTTCAGAGGTTTTTCCTTGGCGCTATCGGGGATAATGAGTCCCGAAGCGGTTTTTGTTTCTGCCGCCACCGGTCTAACCAGTACGCGGTCTGCTAATGGTGTAATATTCATATCTTATAGTGTTTAATTTAATTGGCTACTTGGTTACTTTCCTTCCCAATACATCAAATTGCGCATTATCCTTCACGATTACGAGACGTCCGCTCACCATTGCTTTCTGCACTTTCGGCAGGGTAGTGGAGGCCTCAAAACCTGAGGTTCCATCAATAGTAATGGTCATATCACGGGTGACGTTCGTGATGGTTAATCGGCCTAATGTGGCATCGTAGGTATAACTGGCGCCGTTCACCGATACTTCGTCTTTCTGAGGATGTTGCTTTGGTGTACCTAAATAGCAAATAAATCCTGCTTTGGTGGTATAGTTATACCTTGGTGATACGTTAGTGCTACCTACATAATCTACTTCATGTACCGTAAGGGAGTTATCGTTCTTGAGAACCTGAATAGCCAGTTCCGGGTAGTCAATAAACGGATTACGGTTACCTTGGTAGTTTTGTGCTCCGTCGTTACGCACCATTTCGGTAAGTGATGGAGGGTCTTGCATGTGCCATTTCAGCAGGGTGGTCAATGACTCGAAAACTCCCGATGAACTCTTGAGTTTTGATAAGGTGCACTCGCTGTTGTATAGACTGTTCTTATGTCCTCCTGCCTGTGCATACACGATGTAATCATATAGGATTACGCGTGCGGCGTCTCCGCGATACGAACCCAAGTTGTCTTTTTTGTAGTCTTTGTTGTTAATTGCTACTTCGTCCGGGTCATATTGATTTTCTCCGTAAGCCTGATTGCCACGAGAACTATTAACGGAGGTACTTGCGGGGCGAACCGACTGCATGTCATGCCCCATAGGGTCACCTTTGTCGGCACCTTTGGATTGTGGCCAAGTATGTTCTCTGTTCCACGTCTTTCCGCTATCCCACGTGCCATTCATAGAACGACCATCGTAGTAACCGATGATATTAGAGGCGTTATTTAGGTCCTTATCTACTTTTATGTAATTATTGCGCAGCGAGTTGTAGGAATAGGAACTACTGCCTATCTTAGATGTTTCGCCCATCAAAGTGTTGAGTAATCCGAACAGGTCGTCGCCGGTAGTAGCCATTAGGTTAGCCGGAGAACAGTCGTCTTTATAGTAGTTGTTTTGCTTAGTTTGATAGTCGGTGTAGGCTTGTAAACCTTCGTCCGAAGCCACATGTGCCTGCATGTCAATACCTGCATACGCAATAGAGTAGGAAAGGATAACTCCTAATAATAGTGTTGCCTTTTTCATGTGATATTGGGTATAATTGATTTGAGCGAAATAATTCACGCTACAAAGGTACAAAATTTATTTGAATTGTGCAAATTTTGAAGAAAAAATAAAAAAAACGCAAAAATATTTGTGTATATGAAAAAGTTTTTGTAATTTTGCACGATTTTTCGCGTGTAGTGCCCGTGTGTGTGCTCGTGAAAGGTCCCCTAAAAACCGAAAATAAATACTAAAATTTATATAAAAATGTCTAAGATTTGTCAAATTACCGGCAAGAAAGCCATGATGGGATGCAATGTCTCTCACTCAAAGCGCCACACCAAACGGAGCTTTGATTTGAACTTGTTCCACAAGAAGTTCTACTGGGTAGAACAGGATTGCTGGATTAGCCTAAACGTAAGTGCGGCTGGTCTGCGTACTATTAACAAAATCGGTTTGGACGCTGCTCTGAAGCAGGCCGCCGAAAAAGGGTATCTTTACGAATAAAAAAGGAGGAGTAAACTATGGCAAAGAAAACAAAAGAAGCTCGCGTGCAAGTTATTCTTGAATGCACGGAACAGAAGGCCAGCGGTGTGCCGGGTATGTCTCGTTACATCACCACCAAGAACCGCAAGAACACTCCTGATCGTTTGGAGTTAAAGAAGTATAACCCTTATTTAAAGAAATATACTATCCATAAAGAGATTAAGTAATTGATTTGTGACTAGTATAAAAATTAAAGGAGATTAAACTATGGCAAAGAAAGCGGTTGCAACTCTGCATACAGGTAATGCCGGTCGTACGCACACCAAGTGCATCAAAATGGTTAAAAGTCCTAAAACCGGTGCTTATATCTTCCAAGAGGAAGTAGTAGAAAACGAAAAAGTTAACGAGTTCTTCAAATAATCTCGTTCACGATACATCAAAACAGCTCCTGCTCATATGAGTGGGAGTTGTTTTTTTTCTTAGAGTCATACCTTTTAATTATAATATGTACGCGCCGCACGCATTATGCATGCCCGCGCGAGACCCGTTTTTGCAATCCGTCCTCGTCCACTGGCTAATTCCTAATTGGTTAATTGGTTATTTGGTTAATTCCTAATTGGTTAATTCTCATAATTCAAAATTCTTAATTCAAAATTAAATAAAATTTGCATATTCCAAAAATTCTTTGTACCTTTGCACTCGAATTCCACGCTGGAGGGGATTATGTCTCTTTGCGGGGGTGGGGTTCAGACATAATAAAAGGCGTTTATTGACGCTTGTTTTGGCATCACGAATCTACCAAAGTTGTCCCCGAAACAAGAAGATGTGAACGTCCTATGGGTATGTTTATATACTGTAACGCATTTAGCGTCAGTATTAACATATACCAGCGTGGACGTTTTTGTTTATTCTTGGACAAGGTTTTGGTAGAACCCGTGATGGAGAATGAGCGTGAATAATGTTCACGCTTTTTTATTGTTGTCCTTCTAGAACAGCGTAGCGGTCTATAACACCTAGAATATCTATAAATAAATATAATCAAACGGAGTAAGCCGAAAATCCGATGAAGAGTAGGCAAAAAGTAAAAATCAAAATTATGAAAAAGATTGTATCTTTCGTAATGGTTGCTGCAATGGCTCTTAGTTTAAGTGCTTTTGCTCCTATGCCAACCAAGAAGGTTGCTCAAAAGGCAATGTCTCGTTTTGAGCAAAAAGTTCCAGTTGCTCCGGCTGCTCAGTCGGTTCGTTTAGCAACTCCTCAAGCCCGTAAAACTATGGCTGCAGTTACGGCTTTGCAGACAAAAAAACAACAGCCGCAAGTAAAGCATGTGGCTAAGAAAAACGTTGTTCGCAAAGCTGTGAATGAAATTACTCCTGAACGCGCATTGAAGATTAAGGCATTAGCAGATAATGCAACAGGAGATATAGAGATTACTGGTCTGAAATATGCTAAAGCTTATTATTATGAAGGATATTGGGATTTCGACTTCTACAATGACTACAACTACGAAGAGTATTATTATATTTATCCTGACGTTTATTTCTCTGCCAATGAGGAGGCTACATCTAAAACTTCTATTGTAGGTACTTATACTGCTTATTATGCCGGTTATTGGACAAGTGCTAATGACTCTGTTGAGGCAGATTATGAAAATCCAGTAGGAACGCTTACCATTACTAATGTAGAGCAAGGCATCTATAACTTTGTAGGTTCATTCGTTGGAACAGACGGCAAAACCTATACTTGGAATGTTCAAAATGTTGAGGTTTATGCTTATGATGGCGAAACCTACGAAGATATTGTTTTGACTGATGGCAGCGATGGACCAACTCCTCCAACGCCAGGTGAACCGATTTATACTACCATCAATCACCCCATGGTAATGGATTCTATCACGGATTTCGGTTGGGTTTATGTATCCGGTCAGAATGAGGACTATAGTCTGGGTATTCAAGTTAATACCGACCACAAGTATGGCGAGTTCACCAACGACGATATTGAAATGGAATATACCCAAATGATTGATTGGGCGGCTTATGATTATGTGGACATTGAGTCTGTTCCTTCTGTAGTCATCGCTCAAGTTGAAGATACCCTCCGCTTCACAGTAACCATTAAGGCTACTAGTGGTCAAGTGTATGTTGTTACAATGAACGACTTCGTAACCCAACCAACAGGTGAAGAAACCTATATTGACATTGTGCTGCCAAAGGTATATGATAAAACAGAAAACGAAGGTTGGTTCCAAACAATGGGCTATGATGTAACCGGTGAATACTACACATCTATCTGCGTAAATACCACCAATATGTTTGGCACATTTGCCGACGCTGACATGGACTGGGAATACACCGGTATATATGTTGGTGAAACTGCCGTTCAGCTGATTGAGAGCTCTATCGCTGTTTCCGTCTACAATGTTGCTGATACCGTTGTTTACCGCGCTGAGGTGCTGGATGTAGATGGCATGAAGTGGATTATCACGATGAAGGACTTTGTTCCCACTCCAACCGAGATTATTGACCTTGTTACCGTTGAGGCTGAAGGCGAATTTAGTGCTGAATATGGCGACTACTACGCAACTGGTGTAACAGCTGATGGTGACGAAATTGCGTTTGATATCTACATGGATCAACTCGCTTCCGGCACCTTCACATTGGCTGATGTTGAGACCTATTATTCCGGCATTATGTTAGCCGATGGTACATTGGTTGAGTTCTATTCTGCTGACATCACCTTAACCGTAGATGGTGGCAACGTGCTGATTGAGGCCGTTATCATTGGTCGCGACATGAAGCAATACAATATTACTATGGAGATGGCAAATAATAATGTTGCTATTTTTGACTTCTCAAATCCTACATCTCTTGGTATTACACCTCCCGAGCCTTATTCTTATACTCAATTAGATGGCGAATCTTACACTGTAGGTGATGTTACTATCGCTTTTCCCGCTGACGCTACCGGTAGTGGTTGTAGAGTATATAGTAATAACAAATACACCTTGCGTATTTACCAACCTAATATGTTCACTATATCTTCCAATGGCGCTAATATCAAGAGAATTCAAATGGACTTTGATGATAAGGGGGATCTTACACCTTCTGTTGGTACAATTGATGGTACCGGTGCATGGATTGGAGATGCCGCTTCTATTTCTTTCAGTATTCCTGAGAAGGGGACATCTGCTAGGATTAGAACCATTACTGTTTATATAGGTGAGGCTCCTGTTATTGTGATTGATACTTTCAACGTAGCTCAAATGAATGCTATGATTGATGCCGCTCCTAACAAAAAACTTACTAAGAAGGCTTGTGTTATTGGTCGCGTAACTGGTATTGATAACAGTGGTGCTGCTCAATATGGCAATATCAACGTTTGGCTATCTGATATCAACAATACTACTGATACCATTGAGGCTTATCGTATGAAGAGTTTCAATGGCGAAACGTACAAAGATGAGGAAGATATCCAATTCGGCATTGGTGACACTATCATTTTCTATGCTGACGAATGGAGTTATTATGTGCCGAATGACATGAAAGAAGGAGTCAATGGTTATTTGGTTAAAGTTGTTGGTCCTGGTCACCCGAAACCAATCGTTTACGAAGAGGTTTCGGTCGCTGAAGCTCTTGAAATCGCACAAAGTTTGGCTCCTGAGTCCGGTAAATCTGCAAAGACTGCCGTTAAGTATGACGTTCGTGGTTATGTCGCAAGTCTGGATTACAGAACCTATTATTTAAGTGATGATCCAAAGGCTACTAATGGAGAATTCCAAGCCTACAAGTGCGAAGTCGCCGATGATGATACCGTTGAAGTTGGTTCTTTTGTGTCCGTTACCGGTTATATTAGTAATTATAATGGTGGTACATATAATAGCTATGAGATTAATCAAGGTAAAATCAAAGTTGTAGAAGCTCCTATTCCTCCCATTTCTACTATTCCAACAGTACAAGATTTGGTTTCCGCTGGTTATGATGTAGCCAATGCACGTGTAATCTGCTTGTATTTTGATGAGCAAGTATGTAATGACATCGTATGGGTAGGTACCTACAAACAAGTTCCTAAAACTGATGGAACAGGGTATGATTGGTCTACAGATGTTGAAGAATTAAGTAAATTTGAGTCATTGGAAGGCTTTGCTGGTTGGTATGTAGTTGAGTATGAGGACACAACGACTAATAGTCAAGGTAAACCCGTTCAACTGAAGATGGACGGTTCTTTCGCTTGGGATTTCCAATCAGGTGATGTTGAGGCATGGATTAATATGGCTCAACCCGGCACTCAAACTGGTTCTTTTGAACCCGGTTACTTTGGTGAGGCTGACTGCACATGGCCTGAAAATGGTGCTTACATCTATGAGGTTGCCTACTTCAAGAACCACAACACTCCCTGCGCAGTCAAGCCCGTACACGATTACACCATTACCGCTTACCTGCCTGAGTTCTGCGACGAAATCGCTGATTATGCTGATAGTGTACAAGTAATGGGAGGCTTTGATGGTTGGACAAACGGTGTTTGGATGGAGAGAAAAGTGGATAAAGACTCCAACGATTATTGGTGTGCAGAACTCAAAGACGTTGAGGAAGGTACTGAATTCATACTTCGTTGCAGTACCGATTGGTCTATACTGCCTCAACTGAATGGACAAGACCTAGCTAACGAAATATTAGGTGAGAATACTGCTATCGTTCTCCATTACAATGGCGAAGGTTATGGCTTCAAAGATTGCGCTATTCCCCATGATTATGACATCTATCTGACAGTTCCTGATATGTGTCAAGACATCACTCCTGCTATCGTTGGTGATGCTACCCCTGGTGGTTGGGATGCTGGTACTCCTATGAGTTGGGGTTCTGGTAACACCTATTACATCAAGTTAAAGTCTGCTAGAGGTCAGTACAAGTTCTATGATCTTAACTTTGGTTGGGAGAATGAGATCCAAATGCTCAATGCTGAGACCGGTGAATGGAGTGGAATTCCTATCCTGGTTTTAGGTGACGAGACAACTGTCAATATTGACTATAGCAATCATGTTACTTATCGTTGGACAATGTGTGAAGTTATTGCATTTGTAACATGTAATGCCGAGAATGGGAAAATAGATGGTGCAGGAAAATACAGAAAAGGAGATACTTGCACATTAACTGTTACTCCTAATTACGGCTACCATTTTGTACAATGGAATGATAATGTTACGGATAACCCACGAGTATTTGTAGTAGCACAAGACACTTCGTTTACTGCCAAAATTGACATTAATCAATATCAATTAACGGCTCAATCTGCGGATAGTACGAAAGGTTCTGTAACGGGTGGTGGCACCTATGATTATCAATCTCTGCTGACCATTACGGCTACAGCCAATTATGGATATCGTTTCTTAAAATGGGATGATGGCAATATCGCTAATCCTCGAAAACTAACGCTTACACAGGACACAACGTTTATTGCTCTGTTCACTCCTGAAAGCTATCAAGTAACTGTCCAAAATGCAAATCCGGCAATGGGTAGTGTTCTTGGTTCTGGTTCATATCCTTATTTGTCTGCACAAACTATCTCTGCAACTGCCAATTATGGCTACCATTTTAATCAATGGAACGATAGTGTGACAGATAATCCACGAACTATCCAAGTATTAGGGGACACAATATTTACGGCAGAATTTGCTAAAAACCAATATCTGATATCTGTAGAAGCAGAGCACGGTGTTATCAGTGGCGGTGGATATTATGAGTATCAATCCTATGCTCAATTAACTGCTACTGCAGACGAGCATTATCATTTTGAAAAGTGGAGTGATGGAAATATGGACAATCCACGAACTATTTCGGTTACAGAAGATAAAACCTATACTGCCATTTTTGCTCTTGATCAATACTATGTTTCTGCAATTGCAGACCATGGCAATATCTCTGGAATCGGTACTTATAATTATGGTAGTGAGATTAGTTTGATTGTTACGCCTTCTTATGGTTATCAATTTACACAATGGAATGACGGCAACACCGATAATCCTCGTTCGTTTATCGTTACGCAAGACACAACTTTTATTGCACAATTAGATATTGCATACTCAGGACAATGTGGTGATAATTTGACGTGGAAATATAATGACGGCGTATTGGTCATTTCCGGTACTGATGCTATGTATGACTATACACAAGGTACTGCTCCATGGATGCTATTCTTCCAAGATTCTATCAGCAGTCTCGTTATCAACAATGGCTGTACCTCTATCGGTAACTTCGCTTTCGATGGCTTATCCAATAAGAACTTCAAAACAATAGATATCCCTAATGGTGTTGAGCAAATCGGTCAGTTTGCCTTTGCTAATTGTGAGTATATAAAGAATGTCTATCTTGGTTTATCTCTTGAAAGAATCTCTGCCAATGCCTTTGCTAATGACGAACGACTATTGTATATCACTTGTTTCGCCATAGAGCCTCCATTATTGGATGAGTCGGCTTTTGCTAACTATGATGTATATTTGAGCGTTCCTTGTGAGTCACAAGCTGATTACAAAGTAGCCAAGGGCTGGAAGTTATTCAATAAAGAAAATGTATCCTGCATCGGTGCCGAAGAAAAGCCCATTACCGGTGATGAAGTAACAGTAGATCCTTCTGCCGATAATGCTACCTTCACTTGGCCTCAAAATGATCAAGCAGCAGGGTATTCAATTGAGATTACCAAAGACGGTGTTGTGTTCTGCACCTTAACCTTCAATGCTCAAGGTCAATTAACCGGCATTGCCTTTGCTCCTAATCGTGATGGCGAGTTGCGCACAATGTCCAATGCTGAGATGACTGCAACTGGCTGGTCGTTCACGGTAACGGGACTTAATCCTGGTAGCACGTACTCCTATACAGTTGATGTAGTAGATGCTCAAAAGCAATCAATTCGTCAATATACAGGATCATTTACCACTACGGGAGGTGTAGTAACATCCTTGCCAACGTTAATGTCTCCGTCCGCGTCAGGGAAGATTCTCTATAATGGTCACCTCTATATCCTGCGTGACGGCAACCTCTTCACCGCCACCGGCGCGAGAGTGAAGTAACTCTAAACGTTTCCTCTTATTAATCTCATGCGAGGCAGAAAACAATTCGTTCTCTGCCTCGCTTTTTCATTTCTCATGGACGCAAGTGCCCAACCTCACTTTCGCGTCCGTCACTTCCGTCACAATAGCAGAATTTTGGGTTAACAAATTTATTCAAAATAGTGAAATTCAACAACTTGTGCGCAGCCAGTGTCAGAGGGTATCCTAAAAAACAAGGCTTGAGGATATCATCTTCCGCGAAGTAATTTCCATATCTGCGCTTCCTTATTTGCTACTATTGGCATCTATAATGGCTACTTGGCTAATTCCTAATTGACTAATTGTTTGCCGTTCAAAGCACACTTGTAAATGCTTTTAATTAGGCTGCTTGCAGCCCCCGAAAGAGCTCGTGAGAGGTCTTTCGGAGAGGAGGAACGCAACACGCCTGTTGATTAAGCTTCGCGGCAATCAACCATTGCGTGCTCGCCGTTCCGACGACGGGTGTTTGTCGGGTGTTTATAAGCCCCTGCGACTACCCACCAATAATGGGGCATATATACTCTCCTACAATGTTCTCTGCCTCGCATCCTATTTGCAAAACAACTGGATTCACACCAAATTACCGAACAAAATATGACCAATTGGGTGAGCAAAAATTCAAACATAATCCTATAATATGGCAATAAATTGGGAATTCTAATCCCACCTTACACTGCCAAAAATTTAGCTCTCATTTTGAGGGCTATTTTTTATGCTTCTTTCATTTTAAGGCCATTTTTAGGCGATTTAAGCATAGGTTGATAGCAAAATCGACAGGGTGTCGGTAGAAAAAAGTGATTTTATTAGAAGAAAAATTTGCACACATCATTTTTTTTTTGTAATTTTGCAGCAAATTAAGTTATTAATTAGCAGCTAATTAAATTTATTGATATGAACGAAGACAGAATTATTCCTGTAAAAATTGACGAGGAAATGAAATCCTCGTACATTGACTATTCCATGAGTGTCATCGTTAGCCGTGCGCTTCCTGATGCTCGTGATGGTTTTAAACCTGTTCAAAGGCGTGTGTTATATGCCATGAACGAAGGTGGTTACACTTCCGATAAAGCCACTAAGAAATCGGCTGCTATCGTGGGTGATGTAATGGGTAAGTATCACCCACATGGTGATAGCTCTATTTATGGAACATTGGTTCGCTTGGCTCAGCCTTGGAACATGCGTTACTGCTTAGTGGATGGTCAGGGTAACTTTGGTAGTGTGGATGGTGATGGTCCGGCTGCTATGCGTTACACAGAGGCTCGTTTGAGTAAGTTAGCCGAGGAAATGCTGCGTGATATAGAGAAGGACACTGTAGATATGCAGCGCAACTACGATGACCGTTTTTTAGAGCCCACTGTGCTGCCTTGCCGTTTCCCTAATCTGTTGGTGAATGGTGCCACCGGTATTGCCGTAGGTATGGCTACTAATATGGCTACCCATAACTTAGGTGAAGTCATTGATGGCTGTGTAGCTTACGTGAAACGTCAAATTGAGATTGACGAAGCAAAGAAGAATGGTACCGAAGTGCCCGAAGATATATCGATTGACGAACTGATGGAGTATATCAAGGCTCCTGATTTCCCAACCGGTGGTACAATCTATGGCTACCAAGGTGTACGCGACGCTTTTGAGACCGGTCGTGGTCGTGTTGTAGTGCGCTCGAATGCTGATATAGAGACCGATAATAGCGGTCGTGAGCATATCATTATTACCGAATTACCCTACGGCGTAGTTAAGAGTGATTTGGTGAAGAAGATTGCTGAACTGGTAAGCGACAAGAAGATTGAAGGTATATCGGACATCAGCGACCAATCTAAACGCGATATCCGCGTGGTGATTGAGGTAAAACGCGACGCTAATGCCCAGGTTGTGCTGAATAAACTGTATAAGTTTACGGAGCTGCAAAGTTCATTCTCTGTTAATAACATCGCCCTCGTAAAGGGTCGTCCTCAGTTATTGAACCTCAAGGATATTATTTCCACTTTCATAGAGCACCGCATGGATGTGGTTACTCGCCGCACCCGTTGGGAACTCAAGAAGGCCGAAGAGAGAGCACACTTATTGGAAGGATTAATCATTGCTGTAGATAATATTGACGAGGTGGTTAAGATTATCCGTGCTAGCCGTACTCCGGCCGAAGCACAGACTAACTTAGAGAAACGCTTTGAATTGGACAATCTGCAATCTAAGGCTATCGTAGATATGCGTCTGAGTCAATTAACCGGACTGCGTATTGATGAGTTGAAGAACGAATATGCTGAGTTAGAGAAGCAGATTGCTCACCTCAACGAGTTACTGGCTAACGAAGTGCTACGTTATGGTGTTGTAACGGACGAGTTGAACGAGGTGAAGGATAAGTATGCTGACGAGCGTCGCACTAAGATCGTTAAGATGGCTACTGAGTTCAATCCGGAAGACATGTACGCGGATGACGATATGGTCATCACCATTTCTCACCTGGGCTACATCAAACGTACCCCGCTGGCTGAATTCAAAGAGCAGGGTAGAGGTGGCGTAGGTATGAAAGCTACCGGTTCCCGTGATGAAGACTTTACCGAGTATGTGCATCAGGCTAGTATGCACTCCACAATGATGTTCTTCACCACCAATGGTCGTCTGTACTGGCAGAAAGTATATGACCTGCCCGAAGGCAACCGTCAGAGCAAAGGCCGTGCCATCCAAAATATCATCAACCTGGACAAGGGCGATAAGGTTTGTGCCTTCATCAATGTGAAGGGTCTCAACGATCCGGAATATGTCAATAACCACTACTTGATCTTTGCTACCAAGAATGGTTTGATGAAAAAGACCACATTAGAGTCTTACAGCCGTCCTCGTACCAATGGTATCAATGCCGTTGGATTGCGTGAAGGAGATGCTTTGATTGGGGTTACACTCACCGATGGCGAGAGCCAGATGTTGATTGCTTCCTACAATGGTAAGGTGGTCCGCTTCCCTGAAAATACCGTTCGTCCAATGGGCCGTACCGCAACAGGTGTGAAGGCTATTACATTAGAAGATGATGGTCAGGATCGTGCTATTGGCATGATTTGTGTAGAGCCTAATAGTGAACAGACTGTTCTGGTTATCTCGGAGAAGGGCTTTGGTAAGCGTACTCGCCTGGATGACGAAGATGGCGAACCCGTTTATCGTATTACCAACCGTGGTGGTAAGGGCGTTAAGACGATGCAACTAACCGATAAGACCGGTAACCTGATTGGTCTGCATGCTGTAGATGATGAGGAGGACCTGATGCTCATCACTAAGTCCGGCACAGCTATCCGCATGGCAATCGATACTATCCGCGTCATGGGTCGTGCTACACAAGGCGTCAAACTGATTGAATTGCAGAAACGTAACGATACGCTTATGTTCGGTTGCACCGTTCCTAAGAGCGAAGAGAACGAAAACGACGCTAACGTAAACGACAACGCTAACGATAATGCAGAAGCAACCGCAGAAGTTAACGAAAACGCAAACTAAGCTTCAATATACAATATTCAATATTCAATATTCAATATGAAAAAACTATTTTTAATGGCCGGAGTGGTGCTGATAAGTGCTGCCGGCATGGGGCAAATCAAAGACGTTAAGAAAGTTCAAGGTATGATTGGTGGCGAAGGAGCTAATTTTGCTGCTGCGCGTGAACTCATCCAGGGTGCATTGACCAATGACGAAACCAAGGACTTGGCGAATACATGGTACGTAGCCGGTTTGATTGGCTATAATGAGGCTAATGCCGAACTCAATAAGGTCTATATGGGTCAGGCGGTTGACTACAACGTAGTTGGTGCGGCTCAGCAAGAGAGTTATAAATATTGGCTCAAGGCTGACGAACTGGCGCAAGTGCTCGTTATGGATAAGAAGGGCAACATGGTGATGGATAAGAAGAACGTTTCTATCCGCAAGAGCATTGCCGATAAGATGCTGGAATACTACCAGAACCAAGGTCTATTAGGCTATGCCGGCTCTTTCTATGAGAAACAGGACTATGCTTCCACCTATGAGTTGTATAAACTGTATTCCGACATACCTAATCTGCCGATGATGCAGGATGAGAAAATGCAGAACAAGATGGTGCGCGATACCGTTTACCAAGATATCCGCTTCAGCGCAGGTCAATTGGCTTATTCTGCCGAGAAATACAACGACGCTATTGTTCTCTTCCAGGAATTAGTTCATGGTGACTACAAAGCTGCTTCTGCCGGAGAGTACCTCTATAGTTGCTATTTGAACCTGAAAGATAGTGCTAAGGCTTATGCCGTTATGGATGAGTGCATTGAACTCTTCCCGCAAGAGGAACGCTTCATTCAAACACGTATCAACGCATACGTGGGGGCTAACGACTACGACAACGCTATTGCATTGCTCGATAAGGCTATTGCTCAAAATCCTCAGGCTCAGTATTATAACTCAAAAGGATCTATCCTGAGTATGCAGTATAAGTTCGACGAGGCTATCGAGGTCTTCAAACAAGGTTTGGCTATCGACCCCAATAATGCTGACTTATACACCAACTACGGCTATGTATTTGTTGAGAAGGCTAAAAAACTCAATGACGAGGCCGGTTACTTGGATGATGCTGCTTATCAGGCAGTAAAGAACCAGATTGAGGCTGCTTACCAAGAGGCTCTGCCTTTGTTTGAGAAAGCACGCAGCATTGATCCTGACAACTACGACTGCGAGCGTGCTCTTAAGAGCATCTACTATCGCTTAGGAATGATGGATAAGTACGAGGCACTGTAATTGTGGCACGTGTTTTAGCAATAGATTACGGTAAGAAACGAACGGGATTAGCGGTAACCGATGTACTTCGGATTACAGCTAATCCTCTTTGTACCGTACCAACAAATGATTTGCCAACCTGGTTAACTGCCGAACTGGCAAAAGGAGAGATAGATGAGGTGGTGATTGGTAAACCCACTCAGATGAATGGAGAAGATAGTGAGTCGGTTCAGTATATTGTGCCTTTCATGGGGTGGTTTACTAACCATTTCCCGCATATCAAACTCACTCAGTATGATGAACGGTTCACCTCCGTTTTGGCATATCGGGCCATGATTGATGGTGGAATGAAACGCCAACAACGTCAAGACAAGGCCGTCGTGGATAAAATAGCTGCCACAATCATCTTAGAAGACTACCTTAATCATCAATCATCAATTAGCAATTAGCAATAAAAATGATACTCCCAATATATTTATACGGTCAAGCTGCCTTGCGTCGAGAGACCGACGAGGTGGTACAAGGCGAAATGGATGTCAAGCAACTCATTGCCGATATGCAGGAGACCCTTACACAGGCTGAAGGATGCGGTCTGGCTGCTCCGCAAGTCGGTCTCAGTAAACGATTATTCATCGTAGATGGTTCGGAATTAGGAGAGGACTATCCTGATTGCGCTGATTTCCAACAAGTGTTTATCAATCCTGAGATTATAGAGGAAAGTAATGAGACCTCAACTTATAGCGAAGGATGTCTGTCTTTACCGGGCATTAGCGAGAATGTAGTGCGTCCTAAAACGATTACTATTCGTTATCAGGATGCTGACTTCAAATGGCATGAAGATACCTACACGGACTTTAAGGCACGTATCGTCTTGCACGAGTACGACCACCTCGAGGGACATGTGTTTACCGACCGTATCTCGCCTATCCGCAAGCAGTTTGTGCGCTCTAAATTAACGAATATAGCTAAGGGCAAGACGGTTGCTCGCTATCGTTATAAACATTAATGGATAGTCTATCTATTATCTTAATAGGGATTGGACTGGCAATGGACTGTTTTGCCGTCAGTATATCCCAAGGTCTCGTGGTGGACATCCATGAGGTCTTTGCTAAATGTCAGCACCCTTGGTTGATGGCGGTTCTCTTTGGACTCTTCCAAGGGGCCATGCCACTAATCGGCTACTATGCCGGTACGCTCTTTAGCGATTTCTTTAGTCGTTATGCTGGCATCATAGCGTTGGCTTTGTTGGGATGGATTGGAGGCAAGATGATTTACGAATCATTCCAGAAAGACGAGCCTAAACTTGTTGATTGGTCTGCTCGAAATCTAATCGTCTTGGCCTTTGCTACCAGCATAGATGCCTTGGCTACAGGGGTTATTTTTATTCCGTATCCGAATAGTCTATGGCTCGGCATCAGTATCATCGCTTTGAGTTCGTTTATTTTCTCCCTTGCCGGTTACCTGATTGGCGTGTTTGTGGGCAGTAAGTTCAAAATCAATGTCGAACTGATAGGCGGACTTATCTTAATTGGAATAGGAGCAAAGATTTTTATTGAAGGATTATGTTCTTGATTCAAAATACATTAGTCAGTCTGGATATATTAGAGAAGGACTTTTGCTGCAACCTGGACTCCTGTCACGGTTGCTGTTGCATTGAAGGCGATGCAGGAGCTCCTATTTCGGATGAGGAGTGCCGTGAAGTAGAGCAGATTCTGCCTATTCTGCTGCCGGATATGACGCCTGAGGCACGTGCCGTAGTGCAGCAACAAGGCATATCATACCTCGATCCCAGTGGGGAAAGAGTTACATCCATCGTGAATGATAAGGACTGTGTTTTTGCGCGAACCGACCATAATGGCTGGTGCTATTGCTTAATCGAAAAAGCCTTCAATGCAGGCAAGATAAAGTTCAAGAAACCGATCTCCTGCCACCTTTATCCTGTGCGACTCACCCAAGTAGGCGACAAGGTTGGGGTAGAGTACCATCGCTGGGATATATGCCATTGTGCTCGTGTGTTGGGCAAGAAGAACCACATCCGATTATATGAATTTCTAAAAGAACCGCTCATTCGTCGTTTTGGTCAGGAATGGTATGACGAACTATGCCTAACCGCCTCAGAATGGGAAAAACAATGTAAACAATGAACTGTGAGATTATAACCATCGGAGATGAACTGCTCATCGGTCAGGTCGTAGATACCAATTCGGCTTGGATGGCGCAGCGACTGAATGAACGCGGTATAGTGCTCAAACAAATCACGTCCGTACATGATGATGCCGAACATATCACGGCAGCCCTTGACGAGGCGTTCAATCGCGCCGATATAGTGCTGACTACCGGCGGACTGGGTCCCACCAAGGACGATATAACCAAGAAAGTGCTGTGCGACTATTTCCACACGCGTTTAGTGCCGTCTAAGCAAGTGGAAGAGCATGTGAGAAAATTGTATAAAAACCGTCCCGATGTACTCAATCGCCTCACGGCTACTCAGTGGCTGGTGCCTGAGAACTGCACTGTCCTCACCAATCGTGTCGGTTCCGCCCCCATCATGGCCTTCACGCTAAACGCTAAACGTTTAATCTCCCTCCCCGGTGTCCCTCATGAGATGCAGGTTGGTATGCAGGAGCAAGTATTGCCGTGGTTAACGGAGCAGTTGCCGGATATGGCACAAACGATTGCCCATCGCACTTTGTTGGTGAGTGGAATAGCCGAAAGCAGTTTAGCTATCATACTGGAGAAATGGGAGAATGCGCTGCCGGATTGCTTGCATTTGGCCTATCTGCCTAAGGATGGCACTATCCGTTTGCGTCTTAGCCTCTATGAAGATGCCATCGATGTCTTAGATGAGCAATGGAATCAACTCAAGGAACTGGTGCAGGACTATTTGGTTGTAGATGAAGATAAACCGTTGGAATTGGTGTTAGGTCAGATGCTCTTGGCTAAGGGACAAACCATCAGTACGGCGGAGAGTTGTACCGGTGGACGATTGGCAGCTCTACTCAATGCTCATTCCGGCAGTTCGGCTTGGTATTGGGGCAGCGTAGTGGCTTACGATAATTCCGTCAAACAAAACGTCTTGGGCGTTCCTGCAGATGTTTTAGAAACGCACGGCGCGGTTAGCGAAGAGACGGTAAGGTATATGGTAGAGGGAGTTCGCAATTTAGCCCACACCGATTATGCTATTGCTACCAGTGGTATAGCTGGACCTACAGGAGGTACTCCGGATAAGCCTGTCGGCACCGTCTGGATGGCTTGGGCTACACCCGATGGCACCTATGCTGAGTGCTTCCATTTAGGTTCGGGTAGGGAACAGATTACTACCCGTGCCTGCACCAAAGCCCTCCTCGGCATGATCCAAATCCTAAGGAAATTTGGTTAATTGATTTGTAGAGAAAAAGACTAATAAAGCAGTCCGAACATCCAAAGGGGAATCCTGTTTTCAAGACCAAATTCCACATCGTCTCGCACAACAAAACTATTCTCTATACCGGCAATTTGTTTATATCCCTTGCTGCGTCCGCCTACCTCAAACAGATACTTCTTATCGATAAGGAAATCCCCTTTTTGTGGCATCGCCAATTTATGCCCTTGCGCTAGCATAGAGGCGAAGAATGTTTCACGCATTGTACCAGCATCTGTATTGGAAGACAAGGCATACATAAGATTGGTGTTGTTGAAGAGAATTTTCTCCGGCTTATTCAGCTGATTCCACTCTTCTGTTTCTGCATAAAGTCGTCTAATAAGTCCTGCTTTATCTAACAAATCTATCAACTTGACTAACGCATTGCGAGATATGCTTAAGGACTTACATAAGGAAGCAATGTTTATGGTATATGGATTCTGTTGAGCCAAGATAGCCAACAAAGGTTTCACTTTATATACAGAATCGTATTCTAATTTGGAAACAGCAGGTATCTCTGTATAGATAATCGTATCAATTACCTGACTTATTCGATCCCAATAATTCTGATTGCTATCCCGATAAAAAGGATAAAAACCTTCTTGACGATAACGCTCAAAATGAGGTAACACTTTAATATTTTGTGTTGTGGTGATATCTATTGCCAATTGGGTATGTTTGGAAAGAATATCTTCTAATGCAATAACGGGCAAATCAGCCACTCCCTCCATCTTGAGATATTCTCTGAAACTAAGTCCATGCATGGTATATACCATACACCGCCGAGATAAATCAGCTACTTGATGGATAATGTCCAACGCATTACTACCTGTAGCAACAATATGCAGATTGGGATAAGAGTCATATATGTTTTTTAATTCAATAGCCCAAGTGTTGTACCGGTGTATTTCATCCAAGAAAAGGTGCGTGATAGCGTGTGTATAGGCATACTCTGCTAACTCCAATAAAGTATGAGATGCAAACCAAATATGGTCAAGCGAACAATATATTGCCTTCGTATGGTCTGCAAATGTACGCCGTATATGCTGGAAAAGCATCGTTGTTTTACCTGATCCTTTGGGGCCCCGAATAAGTATCAATCGGTCATCCCAATTGATTTCTTGGTATAGATAACGCATTTGAGAGTATTGAGCATACACATTTAATAAACGATTGTAATTAGCAAATAATTGTTCCATAATTCATACTATTTAATTAAATATAAGATGACTTTTTAACTTTCAAAAGTGAGTTTTTGCTGTTAAATATTATTTTGTAAAGTTAAATTTGCTGCAAATGTACTGCTTTTTTTTGATATGTGCAAATTATTTCGAAAAAAACTTTTCCAAAAGTTAGTTTTTTATTAAAAATGGCTTTTTAAAAAGCTTAATCATGCTCTTTTAAAATTAATTGACTACAACCCCTACATGGGTTAAATCCTCATTGGCATAGTCTGCGTTTACATCAAAAATGTGCTTTTTTACTGAAATCCGCATTTTTTATTTGCAAATCCCAAAAATTCTTTGTAATTTTGCACCGCAAAACTGCAAAAGACGTCACCCTCTGACGTTAAATAGGGGAACATAACGAGATCCACGCTGGGAGAGGGGAGGGAAGCGTCCCTCTTGCGAAAACTCGCCACTGTGAGATTTCGGGACATATTAGCGAGACGTGCCTTTGGCACTTATCGCAAAGGCGTTTACTAACGCTTGTTATCGACTATCTGAAACCTGAGAAATTTCAAAATTAGTCTTCGAAAACAAGTAAGTGGTAGATGTCCATGGGTGTATATGCATTATTCTATATACGCACGCGTGGATTTCTAATGCTTATTCGAGACTATGGTTTTCTCAGGACCTCAGATAGCGGATAAGCAGAGCAGAAATCCGCGTTTTTTTTTATGTCTATAACTAAATAATAATATCAAACGGAGTAAGCCGAAAATCCATAACAGAGTAGGCAAAACTTAAAACAATAAATTTATGAAAAAAATTATTTTATTGGCACTTGTTGTGATGAGTGCAACGTGCATGAGTGCAGCCAAGTATCGAGGTAGCAAAGGTGGGGGCGATTATACCCATGCTTTGGGATTCAAAGTCGGTAATGAACTTGGACTGACGTACAAAGGTTTTATCTTTGGCGTGGATGGACTAGCGCTGCAAGCCGATTTAGGCTTTAAGATGATGTCTGTACCAACTAAAGAAGTTGTTACTAAAGATGGCCATTCTATTACAGAGAATTATGATTGGACAGTATGGACATTTGAGGTCAATCCCAATGTGGTATATCAAAAAGCAGTGGCTTCTGTAGGTCGTGGCTCTTTGTGTGTTTATGGAGGTGGTGGCGTTTCGCTTGGCTTAGGGCATAATTTGGCAATCTTGTCTGTTGGCGAAACTCCTTTCTATGGTAAGTTTGGCATCAATGCTGCAACCGGCTTGGAATTCGTGTTTAATAAGTTTATTTTGGGCTTAGATTTCAAGCCTGGTTATGGTTTGGCATTCTCGAAAAAATATTATGTTTCCAGTGGACTCCTTGGCTCCGACTCTTTCCTCGTGGATGTAGATAGTGACTTGCGGCACTTCTTTGATTGGAGCGTTGGATTGTCCTTTAAATGGAGTATATAAAAAAGGTGGCTTCCCATGAGAGAGTTTCTCTCTAACATTTTTTTGTTACGTTTTTATGAATAGACAATCATGTTAATTAAATTGGTAATATTCACACAAAAAAATGGAATAATCCCCCGTTCCTCTTATTAATCTCTTGCGGGGCAGAAAACAGTCCGTTCTCTGCCTCGCATCCTATATGCACGTATTATGCACCGTATATGCAAACATC
>JAKSNH010000010.1 GCA_024399955.1 Paludibacteraceae bacterium
ATCTAATACGCCATGAACGGCGGTAATTGGATAAGCATACTCTAATTTTGCCATAATAGTTAAGATTTAGGTTTAAAGTTTAGTGTTTAGTGTTTCCTCTTTTCTCCTTCCCTCTTCGTGATGCAGAACGACCGCAAGCCCATCAGGGCTTTAGCAAGTTGGTATGTACCATAAGTACGCCTTCGCTTTCCCTTTCCCCCTCCTCGTGATGCAGAGTGTCCTTAGACGCTTGCGAGGAAAGCTAAGCATTGTACCCCGTAGAGACCGTGGTTTCCAAGCAGGGGGCTTGGACGGAAGGAGCCGTTGGGACGGCTGGTCTCCGAGCGGGTATGATGCGGGCGGTCGCTCACCCTGCATCACTCCCTCGCTTATTCACCGGCTTCCGGATCTGCGCTAATCAAATTGCCTTCGGCATCGTACTCGTCATTCCACTTATGGAACGCATAACCGAACGTGCTGCCTGCTTGCGCTGCACGAGCTGCTGACTTCAACGCTTTCTTCTCTGCGTCCGTCATTGCCGCAATACGCTCACGAACTGCCTTGCTCACAATACCAAAACGATCTTTTGCTGCCTGCTGCTCCGCTGTAGGCTCGCTGGTTGACGGATAGCACAACTTACCCGTGGTAACGGTGCTATTCATCGGATTCGTGCGGAAGTACATCTTACTGTGCATGCACACCTTCCCACTCATCGTGGAAATAATTTCCAATGGTCTAATCTTTGCCATGATAAAAATGATTTAAAGTTAATAATTAATTGTTTACTCTCGGCGATGTCCCCATCACCGTTGTCTATAGTTCCTTATTCCTTTCCCCTTCCTTCCCTCGTGATACAGTTGCGAGCACCGACCGCAAGCCCACTAGGGCTTTAGCAAGTTGGTATGTACCATAAGTACGCCTTCGCACGGTAACACAATTTCGGTTTCACCGAAACTCTGTGTTCGCCCAGAATAAGCGCATGTTGGTACTACCAACACTAAACCACCTGCGGTCGCTCGCTCCTCCTGCATCACTCCTCTTTCACTTCTATCCAAATCTCTTCGCGGTTTCGGACCGCTTGCCGTAAAGTCTCGAGTAGGGACGTAAACGTGCGCCTAGAACTTAATAGACGCTGACCATCTGCCTCGCCAACTAACACACACCCTTGACTGTCGGCTGCCGTATTTCCCGGGTGAATACGGATGCCGGAACGACCAATCACACGGTCTATCAGAGGGAGCACTTCCCCCCATAAGGGAGATTTCGTCAGTCGGACAGGATAAAAGCCAGGAGCAATCTTACATGAGTTGTTCTCTAATGTATGACAGAAAAATCTGCCATCTACTCGTAAAATGCCCAACTGGCTCTCTCCTTGACTTGGTCTGCGTTGTATCTTCAGTAACATAGTATTTGATTTTTTGTTTGACGATGCAAAATTACTACTTTTTTCTATGCCACTGATACAACCTGATACGACCTGCTACAATCTGATACAACTTAATACAACTTGATACAAACTAAGGACTCATTTCTATGCAAAAATGCTCACAAACAATCCGAACTTGGTCTGGAGTCAATAGAGTTTGATTCCTGTCATAGTGTGGCAATAGGTGCTCCATTTTTCGCAAGTACCTTGCCATCGTCGAATGACTCACTCCCATCATCCTTGCCAATTCATACTTATACATACTTCTCATAATTCATAATTCACTATTCATTATTCATTATTTATTCTTCACTTTCTCCCCCCTCGTGATGCAGGCTGTCTCCAGACAGCTGCGAGCAAAGACCGCAAGCCCCCTGGGGCTTTTGCAAGTTGGTATGTACCATAAGTGCACCTCCGCTTCCCCTTTCTCCTCCTCGTGATGCAGAACGCCCTTAGGCGTTTGCGAGGAAAGCTAAGCATTGTACCCCGTAGAGACCGTGGTTTCCAAGCAGGGGGCTTGGACGGAAGGAGCCGATGGGTCGGCTGGTCTCCGAGCGGGTATGATGCGTGCGGTCGCCCTTACTGCATCACTCCTCTCTCGCTCGTTGGTACTACCAACACTAACCACCATGCGTGCGGTCGCCCTTACTGCATCACTCCCCCTTCCCTTCCCCCTACCACTCCCGTACCACTGCCGTACCATTACGGACATGCACCTTCGGTCCGTTTACCTGCGTACTTCGCTCCAAACGCCTTACGCATCGCACGTTGCTTCTCGCTTCTGCACTTAGGCTTGCGCTGAAGTATAATCTTACCATTCATTACTCTGCTGTAATAATTATCCGACAAACATCCGCGTATCTGCGCTATCGGATATACACTCCTTGCTATCATATTACTTATTATTTATTATTTAGAATCTACCCCCCCTAGTGTTCTAGTGCTCTAGCCAACTAGCCCACTCTCGTTTGGGGTGTAGGTGGTGTAAGTGGTGTAGGCATTTTGGGAAAACCTTTATAAATATATACTGCCTGCTCACGCGTGAGGGGTGTATAATTATATATACTTTAGGGAAACAGCCTACACCACCTACACCACCTACACCACCTACACCATTAAAATGTATCCACATTGTTTTTAGTTAGTAACTCTTGAGCCATTTCTTTTTGAGACTGCATAGGCGTGGAAGTCTCCACTACAATATAGCCTCTTATACCTTTATATGCCGTTTGTACAAATCCGTTTTTCTGCAATAGGAGCCCAAACTTATTGATTGGCATCAGCTTCTCTATATTGCCCACTACTTTCAGTCGTCCATGTATCTCGCTGGCGGTCATGAACTTAGCCTCGGCATCCTCTCGAGTGGCGGCACGGAAATAAACCGGCAGCAGATCCTCCTCGTTACGCGGCATGCGGAACGTCTCATTATGCTGCGACAGAGCATCCGTCTCATCTCGGTCGAAGTAATACGCCGCTCCGTGCTCCAATTCGTACACGGCCTGCGCATATAACATCTGATAAGGCATCATCATATCCGTATCAAAAGGCGAGTCTATACTCTCCACTTCAAACGGCAGCCAACGCCTGTTACCCGTGTCATCGTTCAGGAACTGCTTGTTATTGCCACTCGCGCAAAAAGACGCACAACGCACCCGACGCTGCTTGGTGTAACCGTACGCGGCACGCTCGTTGATGTCCGCTGCCGTAATCACCGACTTGAGCACGTTCAACTCCCTCGGAGACATAGCATCTATCTCGTCCAAGTTAATCAGCGCATTCTCCGCTATACGTATGCGATCATCTTTACTTAACTCGCGCGAGGACGCCTGCTTGCACTGGTACGCACGTAACTCAGGAGGCAGGATATGTTCGAGCCACGTCGTCTTGTAAATACCTTGCGGACCGATTAGCACTAAAACCTGATGGTTCACCACCTCGTCTTTGCGCCAGGACTGCACCATCGATAGGAACCAACGCCTAAAGCACCGTTTCCACATCTGCTGGGCATCCTCATTACCTACTACACGCACGTGATCCGACATGAGTTCGATAAAGTCCATGCCACACTGCGGGTCATACTGCGGCAGTCGCTCCAGGTAGTCCCGCAACGGATGCACCGCTGCCACCACGTCGTTACTCTGCAGCACATTCAGGATATCCTTCGGACTGACGTTCATATTGGTCTCTTCCGAACACCTGTACGCTATCGTACATAAATCCCTATCCGTCACATCCTCCCACAGCTGCGTAGCCCGCATTTGTGTTTTCCCGGACAGCACATCAAACCTAAACGCCCCTCCGTTCTCAAAATTCTCCATGATAAAATCATGAATCACTATGCTCTTGGATTTCTTCATAGCGTTTATCCTCTTTTATAAATACGTGCGTGACACCGACATCCTACTCCAAAGGTCGCATCCAAAACGGTCTGATAACTAAACA
Source organism: Paludibacteraceae bacterium (assembly GCA_024399955.1). Lineage (GTDB taxonomy): Bacteria > Bacteroidota > Bacteroidia > Bacteroidales > Paludibacteraceae > Colicola. Next base: position 3,848 of record JAKSNH010000010.1, read on the forward strand.
GGATACATTCCTCGCCTAAGGACAAGTTGCACTTGCAGTAGATGATCTGTCCTCTACCCTCACGCATTGGCATGCGGCATAGCACTTCCGGTTGGATAAACTCATCCAATGCACTTAGTTGCTCCTCTGTCGCGGCACGAGGATTACTCTCGGTGTTGGTCCAAATACATAAACGCACAACGGCATCTACCCCAAGCATATCCATCACACGTGTTGCTTGAGACCTCCTATGCCCAGGAACAGTAATCAATACCATTGCCTCTGCCTTACCTGCGTTAATGACTCCCTTTTTCCCATTCTTCTTACTAAGAACGGCTTTCTTTACATTTCTCTTTGCCATAATTCTAAAATTTTAAATAAATATTAGGTTATGACATTTGGATCCATCTGTCCTGGTTAAATCATGTTCAATACTTAATTATTGTAACACTCATTAGCCAGGCTTTTCTTTATGGTGGTAGCTACTCCACTTCCGGAAAAGCAGTGCAAAGATACTGGTTTTTTACGAGGTGCACAACAAAACAACTCGGTCATTTCCGAATGACCGAAAATGACCGAGTTCGACTAATAAAACTATAGATAATATCTATTATATTTCTTCAAATTTAGCAACAAGAGTTTTATAGGCTGCATCAAAGTATGGCATTTTATCAGGATTTGTATAATTGCTGAACGAAGATTTTGGCACAGATATTTCTGGGAATATTTTTCTAAATTCACTATCAGTTGGGCGACGTATAACTCCAGCATCAATTGCAGCACGAACGGGCATCATTATATCCTTGGGAGTTTTCTTACCAGACATATAGGTTCGCATAAGTTCAATGGTTGCTTTAGACTTACACATGTTTATAATAAAGGATGGAGTAACAGGTATGGTTGGCCCACGATCACCTTTGATATGATATGTTTTTTTGAAATAGTCAAAGAATGACTGACAATATGGCTCCATATAGCACAAAAGTTCAGCATCTTGCTTCTGTAAAGACTCAGCATATTGCTGCACCTCGTTTTCATACACAATCTGATAGCAATCTTCATCAGAAACAGGTTCACTTCGATTTGGTTCCTCATTGAGTTTTTTACGTATTGGTTTCTCTCGAAGGGAGATATACTCACGGAAGAACGCTTCTTTTTCCTCAAAAGATATACGAACCTCAGAAGAAAAATCAGGAAGTAAACTATCAGAATATATATCGGGCAAGTGTTGCCAAGTTGTAACCGCCAAGATTCCTGTTAAGAAATCTATAAATGGATATCTCAGTGCCTCATTTTCATCTACGGCGTCTTGGAACATAAAAAGAGCTTCTGTCCAGTTTATCGGATTTAGCCAAGAAATGGCAGGATTAACAAGGCATATACCCAACATCATCTTAGAACGGACATTAAGGCCTGTAATCGCATTTTTACAAATAGTAGACACGCGGTCTTTCGCCATTGATAGAATTATCTCAACGGAACCAAGATTATTTGCCTGGATGAACGATTTTAAAATACCTACTACAGGAGACTTGGCTGATAACTTACGAAAATCAAGAAGAGCTTGAGAATGAAAGAACTTGAAAGATGACTCCATGTAAGTCTCTAATCGCATTTGTAATCCATCAAAAGAAGGATTAAGTTTTTCAATAGCGTAAAGGATTGACTCGGCAACTATATCAAAGCAGATAGGTAATATCTTTGTCGTAGAATAAAAGTCTATATCATAAAGACATAGATTTTTCTCACGAGCAGAAAGACACATAGCATGGAAATTAGCAAACATCTCCGTCTCACAAAGCATTAATCCTACAATATTAGGCTCAATTTGCTTACTACTGCGTGCAGGGTTGTCGATTAAAAAAATAGTATGTTCATGATAATAGAGAAAACCACTATATCCTGGAATGATATCCTGAACATAGGGCGTAAGTTGTCTATCACGAAACAGCTCTTCTTGGTCTATTTCAACAGCAGAACACATTAAAGACCCTTAACTTTAATATCCGGAATCGGTTTCGCGTACGAAGGTTCCGGATTGATATTGTAACATTGTTGACGAATAATGTCGCGACGACGAATAGCAGGCTGCAGGCAGTAGGTATCAAAATCTTCTAAGTTAACTTGTTCAATAGAAGTGATATGAGGGAAGAAGAGTTTAAAATATGCCGTAGCCATGCGGATTATAGCCTTTTTATGCCGTTCATCGGCTTTAGGTATAATCAGCAACTCATTAACTATGTGATTGTAAATAGATTCGGTACGAAGTTGATGAAGAATCTCAGAGAAGAACTCTACATTAAGTGTCCAGTCACGAAGCACCATTTCACTATTTATACGTGGCATGAGCCAACCCTCAATGAAACCATGGAATCGATCAAGAAGGGCTGACTCGTGGAAGATATTCGGCAACTTGTCAAAATAGTTATGTTCTATCGGCAAACCATCTCGATTGAGATCAATATTACCTAACAGAATTAACCCACACTCAGACATGAATTCATAGTTATCCACCGTCGCTTTTCCATATTCCAAATAACCTTTAAGGAAAGATTGCATTTCCGGAGCATCTGTAAACGAGATTGATTGAATTTCATCAAAGCCCACAAGATCATAAAAACGCATAATCCCAGGAGCCTGTTTAGATTTGTCATAAACGAGCTTAGCACGAGAAACTCTACCTCCACTTACAAGCCATACGAACTTTGAAAGGTTACCAAAAACATAAGACTTACCCGTACCCTTAGGTGCAAGTTCAATCATATTCAGGCGAGGTTCTATAAAAGGAAGTAGGCGTGTAAGGAATTCTAGTTTTGCTGTTTTATTTTCAAAGGATGATGGTTCATACTCCATAGCAGAAAGCAGCACATCTATCCATTCGTCAAAAGTGAATTGTTCACGACAACGACGAAAATAATCAATATCCAAATTTTCCAGTGGGCGGAATGGTTTAAAGCCGACCAACTCAACATGTCCCATATCCTCATCACTTGGTGGAATATAGACCATTTTCAGAATACCCCACTTCTCGCCATCAACTAAATCATTCGGAAAGTCCTTCACTAAATAATATGGGATCTCCGTTTCTTTAAATTTAATACCCATATCAGGTATTTGGAATTCCGTCCTGTTAGCTTTCAAGTTTGTGCTTACAATAAACCGTGTTAATACAGTAAGAGTCTCGCCCTGCATAAGGCGTGATTTAACTGCGTTATTATCAGCCGGAATATGTTCGGCAAGGAATTTATCCAGTTTATCACGATTAAGAGAACCATCAGGCGACATATGACGCGAGATTAGATAGTCCTTAATAAAAGAAGGGAGGTTGCGACCATTAAAGGCCTCATAGTTACGAGGGTCTTTGAATACAGCTACATTATGAAAGACACGCTCTATTTTCTGTCCTAAGTCACTCATAATCAAATTTCAAAATCATCATTAATATCGTTGCTTCCAAAACCGATACCATAAAACTCCACATCAACCGGATGATTGGTACCTTTATTGGGTTTAACAATGCATTTATATGTTCTTTCTTCGGGGTTGTTAATAGTAGTTTCCCAAATGTCTTTAGTTGTATTTACCATATCATACTCCACTCCATCTACCATCAATTTGCATGAGTCTGGTTTCGGAATAATCTGCATAGAAACAACTGGTTTGGATAACGGTAGCCTATTTTGGATTACTTGAATAACATATGGAATTACTTGATCAATATTAGAAAGCACAATAAATGGTGTGAGAACCTCCTCTGGTGTACATCCGCCATGTACCTCATGAGTAGGCTTTGTTCCCAGAGAAGGATGTTTCAGAGCAACCATATATGTTTGTCGATCGGTTTCATTAACATGCGAGATAAAATCTGAATCATTCGATTTAAACTCGTCCGACATCCGTTTATATCGGCCTTCATGCTCCGTTTCTTTACTATACTTTTTCGAATCACAAAGGCGAGACATTGCGCTCATGCCATGGTCCGAAACTATAGCGATAGTGGATTGCTGGTGCTTATTATTCTCTAATATCTCCTCAATAATGTTCTTTACTAAACTTATTTCTTCTATAAGAGTCTCATTCTTTTTGTAATGATGAGAATCATGTCCCAACTCATCCAATGCGCCATATTTAACCACATTGTCGCCATCGAAACGATTTAAGGAAGTGGATGATGGAATATTAGAACGTGTAATCTCGCTCGAAACCATGCGAAAACCAGAAGCGGAGGATTCAATTATTGTAGATATTAATGGTATGTATTCTGCACCTAATCCGTCAATCCAATAAACCCTGTCGAATGTCTGCTCCGCTAACCTACTATGTGAGTTTTTAAAGCGATAATACCAATGATAAAAAGACTCAGCATCTTTATTATATTGAGCAATCGTGCTAGCCAAACGCTCTGTATATACGTCTTTGAGTTTAGCTTGACGATATTCATGTAAATAGTCTTCTACCCACTTTTCATCAGGTTTGAGATTGTCCACAACAAACGCGCTGAGATAAGAACCTAAATCGGGATATTGTTTAGAAAGCTTATCAAAGGTATAGAAACCATCTTTGTTGTAGTTGACATACCATGCCATCGCTAAGCGCTTTTCAAAGTCAAATGTCTGAGTACAAAGTTCAATAGCCAACCTTAAATCCCCTTGTTGCTGGAATATCTCAACCACATATTTACGAAGCGAGTCTTGAATAGCCAATGAAACATACTGACGGAACAGCTCGCGGCCCGACTGCATAAGCATAGTACGCTCTTGGGTATAAAGGCGTTGTTGCTTATCGTCAGAGAAGAAGAAAATATGCTGCGCAATTTCTTCAAATAAACGATAAGTAGATTTCTCTATTTCCTGTTGGTTAATGCAAAGAAGTAAATATGGATAATTAGCAATATATCCATCTTGTCCACAAACATATTTTTTCAACAACCAACGATCAAAGTTTGTAGCATTACCTCCCCAATCTTGCAATAGATTTTGTGGAGTAATTTCCACACGATTGAAGCGTGAGCGAACAAATGTATCAAACGAGAAATCAGCAGGATGAGACGTATCTACGTTTTTAAGCAACTCTTCATAATATTTTGTTTCCTCTTCACCATATACAAAAGGAAGGTGTATATCGAGAAAATCTTGCAGAAAATCATATGCATTACTTATCTCATAAAACGTAAAAATATTGTCAGGATTGGAGTTTTCTCGGAACGCACGGATAGGTAGAGAAGTGCATATAATCTTCGGTTTAGGGGCATTAGTTTTCCAAAAACGAAGCCACTCACGGAAGTTGGTGATGACACATTTATTGTCTTGCTCCGGAATATCAAATCCTTTGTATTTTGAAAGATATACCTGCACAGACTGATTTCCCGAATTTAATCGCCATATAGGAGCGCTCTCTGTTATACGTCCAAATCGGCTCAGAAAACCCTCAACACGATTTTTTAGACCGATAAGCGGAATATAAATACGCTTACCCGGATGCGCTAAATCTTCGTGAAGAATAATCTCATTGAAGAATCCAACGAACTCCTCATCCGAATAGAAACGAGCTAATTCAGAAAAGGGAGTTATCATGGTGGATGATGTGCATTGGCAAATAGCATCTTTTAGTTCGTCCGTCGTTATCCAAGCATCATCCTCATGATTCTTTTCCAAGATGCTCTCCAATGGGAATGTTTCAACACCAGCACTAGTTAGTTCGTTAGACAAATCACGAAAGGTATCGAAGTTATCCAACATAATAAAGCGTACGGGATAGCGTTGAGCAATTGTCTCCTTACTAGCGGCATCCTGCTGAATCTCTTTCATTAGCGAAGATAGAGATGCAAATTCCTTTATTTTTTCAGAAGCATTCATGACTACATGTTAAGATTATCTTTTATAAAAGGAGCAATTTCTGGATATTCCTCTAAAAGGTCAAGCATCAATTTCTGCCAAAACATATTCGGCATAACTGCCTTGTGAATATTACCTTTAGCCTGCTCGACAATATCTTCATCAAATTTTGAATCACGAATCAAAGACGAATCTTGATCATCGTCATCATCAATAATCCGTTCATGTTTATCAACACGTGTTTTCTTCAGGTAGAATGACATAACTTGGCTACGCACATCTGCCTCTTTCCAGAAAGCAATTTCTGAAGGTAGATAGTTTGCAAGATGCGTATTCAATTCATCCAGCCATTCTGTTTTTATATCCACGTCCTCTATTGACCTCAGGAAAGCATTGAAGCCATCTATATAATTGTCAGACTTGATAAACAAATCATGTAAGTCTATTTGATTCTTCTCAATTAGAGGAACTAAGGCCTTTATTTTATCTATGGTCGGAGTCTCTTGCTCAAAAATGGTAATCAATTTTTCTAGAGGTTCTTTCTGCGAAGACTGAATCTTGCTGCAATACTTAAGCGTCCATAGAGGTTGCTTTGCCTTGAGTTTACAGAACTCCTGAATACCCCATTTAGAACCCGACAAAGATTTTATGTCTGCATCGTTAACACCCGGAACCTTTTTTAAATCAAAGATGGTTTTAAGAAGATTAGTAAGTTTACTCTCCTCAGGAGAACCAAAACGCAGTAGCAGTTTATTGCTTGCTGGAGATTCTCCTCCCTGCCACAGTTTAAACAAATCTGCTATCATTTCAGCAAGTTTCTCGTCTGATGCCGGTTGTGAAGTAGAAGGAACAAACAAATCATCTTTGTACGCACGCAGAGCATAAGTTAAGGCAGCAAAGTTGGCAGGGGACTGGAAGAAGCCAAACGGTGGACGAACAAATGACTCCAAAATCTCTGAAAGAGAGAAACGATCTTGATATTTTTTCTTCGCTGAAGTCATACATTTGTCGACCTCTTGACAAACAAGATTTAACCACGCCTCAGAGTTCTTTGCTTCCTCTGTCAACTCGCACACATCATTTACAAGATTGTTCAAATCCTGCATAAACACATACTTAATCGGAGCATTTGAACTGCCAAAAGTAATGAGTTTGTCGCGAGTTTGTGCCGCTATAATTGTTTCAATAATCTTATTGCCACCTCCACTTTTGAAGAATGTTGCAGGAACATCTGCACCGCAGAACCTATATTTTTTTACATGCTCAAATCCCTTCTGGAACAAACGATATGAAAGCGAACGATTGATATATGTACATACATTATTCATAATACCATCCGTAAAAACTTCGCCTCCACAATATGTACGTTGGGTGCCACCATCGATACGTGTAAACCATTGCTGAATATATGCTTTAGCTTGCTTCTCTGCTTCTGCCTCTTGAGTCTCATTGTAATGAGTTTTAGCAACCTGTTTAGTAGCCAAAGCATCAATAAACTTAGTTTGGGTTGATTCAGATAGGACCTCATCTGGCAGAATCATAATTACGTTAGGAATCTGTTTAGAGAAATCAAACAATAACTGAGACCATTGATCACGCGTGCTGTCAGCAATAGATAAAAACAAGCATACGTGCAAGTAGTTTAGCTTAGATGCTGCATACTTCATCAATTTGCTACGAACAACAGCCTCCTGTTCCTCACACGAATAAATTTGGAGTTCGCAAGGACGGTAGAGCAGACCTTGAGTGTTAGCGGTACTTGCCACATTCATCTTGTTTATAAACGATTGTCGTATCTCGCTACTATAGGCCATAAAATCAGCAGCAACCTTGTATTCTGCTTGGAGTTTATTCTTGGCATTAAGCATTTCTTGCGGATTATAAGTAACCACAGAAATCTTGTACTCGCCCAAAATATTACGACGAATAATATCATTCTCATCAAAGAACTCTAATATACGCGCAATCAATTCCTTGTCATTAAGACGCTGGTCACCGCCAAACATATACGTAATAACATCCTCGCTCGGAACCAAACGAGAGTTCGGGTCAGAGAAATTTACGCCTAAGGCATTAAGTAATAGAATGGCTTTAAACACACGGAGGTAATCATTGCCACGGTCTGCTACTTTTTGACGGTGATTGTTGTACGTAGTAACAAATAGTGAACAATTTGTATTCGACTCAAAACTTGCCGAAAAGAAGTCCCATAGCCATTCCGGAGTAAGCAGAAGTTTCTCGGAATAAATATGATCATTATTAATGAACGCAGCAAAGCCTGCATTCTCGTCATGCATAAAACGAACAACACTACGATTAGCAGAACCAATGTAATTAGAGAGTACAGAACACAAGTATGCCGTATATGGATGTAATGGGAATAACTTTTCAATACTGGACCGCTCTTCTGCCGACCCTTGTTTACAAATAAACTCCATCACTTCCTTTAGCTCATTATTTCTCGACTCATGGAATAGACGATACTTAAATCCGCCTGCATCATCATCTTCGTTAGCTAGATACGTATGACGCATAATGAGATATGTTGAGATTTCATCCATCTTATAATCGATGGTATCAAAACGGTCATTCATTTTGGTAACATCCTTATCATTCGCTAATTGCAATTGCTGCTCAACACGATGAGAAATTAAGAATAAAAATAGGTTGCTATTCTTAGCCTTCTCTGCAATATTTTGAAGCACATTAATACGGTCAGATTTGATAGTCTCCATGACAGAGGTAAACTCATCCCAGAAGATAATCATACCATCAGCTAACTTCTTGGATTCCAGTTCTTCTTCAACCTTAACAAGCCAGTCTGAGATATTGTCTTGAGTAAGGAATATAGAACGCTTATTAAGTGCCTCTTCAAGCGACATGTATGCATTCATGTTGTTAGCACGAAGCAGATTGATTATTTTTTCAGATGTGCTACCTACAGCTTTGAGTTTATCGTTCATATCAAGAACATCCTCCATGGTACGAGGATTATTCTGAATCCACTCTACAGCAGTCTCAAAGTCGGAAGGGACAAGCAGATTTTTGTAGCCGGCAGCGGCAAGAGCACGTTTAACTTCTCGCTGAATCGTTAGTTTAAAACGTGGCACATCATAGGCACCTTCAACACCCTTAATAACAATCGGGAAGTAGCGTTTAGATGCACGAAATGCTTTAATCCTCTCACGAAGTGCCTTATCCTCAATAGAATTATAATAATCGTCTATTTCCTTCTCATCGTCACAGAAAAGATGCTTTATAACGGCACTTGCATGACTTTTACCTGTACCGAACGTACCTCGCACCCATACGCCCTTACGTTTAGACTCTTCAGAAGAAGTGAGAGCATCAAGCGAACGACGTAAGAGGTCACAGAATTGGTTAGTTGGGATGAACGACTTCCATGCTTCTTTATTCTTCTCGGCCGTGATATCATACACGTCGATGAAGTTTTGCATCGTAATATAATCAGAATATTTAGCCATAATAATAGTAGTATTTCAAGGTTTTAGAGCATCATTTTAAGGATGTCGGTACTGTTCAAATCCTCACGAAGAATAATATTATCAAGACCCATATTTAATTCAACAGAGAGAACATGGTTCTGTTCTTCTTGAATAGAACGCAATTTGCGTTCGAGTGTCTCTTTGCTAAGTCCAAACTGACGGTAAATACCATCTTGTTGTGCTTCGTTATAGAACTCTGAAACAGTAAGCGACTTGCGACCGACCTTCTCGGCATACTTAAACATAGAGTATGCAACGGCAACAAGTGATACTTCCGCATATGGCATTCGTGAGAAAGAAACTTTGTTTCCAGACTTACTTATTATTCCGATTGGGATTTCTTCGCCAAGAGGACTTTCTTTAAATGTATTTTGAAAAGCCTTCATTGAATTTTCTCGAACTGTAGATACATATTCTGGGAATTCGTCAGAGAAAGAAGCATCTAGTTCGTCACGAGTATATGAACGAGTAAAATCAACGGTATTTATGTACCAAGAGCAAATGTCGGTATTATTACATAAATTAATCCACATAATTTCCCAAACAGGAATTATATTAACACGATACGCGTCAACCAGCAACTGTCCCACAGTTGATAATGTTCTCTCTCCATAGTTAATAACGCCTGCATCACGCATCCAGTTGAGGAATATTGGCAATTGCTTTTTCACGTTAATACCAAAACCTTGATTTTCATAATATACATCATGGTTTTCCATAAAGGTCTTCACCCATGCGCCACGGAGGCCAAAGGTATTGTACTTGTTGATAGTCGTTTTATTCATATTCCTTAATTTTTTATTGCCTTGTGTGGTACGAATGGAGTTGGCTGTTTCACATCCATTATCAATAAAATCTAAACACTTATGACATTTTATGCATTTTGCATCATTTATTGACACTCTCGGAACAACAGATAGAGCACCTGTTGGGCATTCTACTTCACAAACCTCACAGTGTGCACAATGTGTAACCTTTTGCAAGACACGCTTTAGATGGCTTACAAAAAGAGATTTATCTAACGTATTTTTAACTTCTATGGTAAAAGAATCTGATTCAGTATCAAAATTTAGAGTTATCTGGAATATCTCATGCTCATAGCGAACATCTCCTTGAATAACATTGCCAATCCGGACATAACTATATTTTCCCAAAACCTTCATCCACTCTAATATATTTTCCTTAGGATGAGTTACCTTTGCCTTAAAGTCAGGCGTAGAGGATAAGAATTCAACTTGTGATGATGTAATATGTCGATCTCCTCCTGCTCGCACTTTCCATTTACGCTCTTTTAAGTACTCATCCACATTGCGTATACCCGCTTTGACCGTCATCTCGCGAAGCTTGTCAACAAATGGCTGAGCAGCCTCTGGGTATAAACGATAATCGAGACAATCCCCAAATTCAGAACTCATAGGGCATAGGACACACCCAACACGATTCAATCCTCGTCGGTATGCATCATTATATGGCAAACCATGAAGCAAAATGTATAGCCACACTTCCGTTTGATTCCATTCAAAAATCGGGCGTACGTTCAGAACATTATTATGTTTGACATCTTTTCCTATTTTTGAATATTGTGCACGTTTATCACTTTCCTCCGCACGTACACCTTCAAACGCCATAACGAACGGCTGCTTACCCGTCCCATGAAGTTCCTTCAACTTTCTATACAATGGAGCAGTCTTCATAACAGCACAACACCAACGATGTACACGACTCGGAGAATCCATTTCGTCCCAATAATACAGAACCTCTTGATGATTTTTGGTTGTATAGAACTCTAAACTAGGATAATTTTTTTTATAAAATTTTTCAACTTCCTCATATAATTCAAGAGATGATGGAAGTTCATACCCTGTATCAGAATAAAATACTTTAAAATCTTCAGGCGGAATCACACGAGTTACTAAATCCAGAACAACTTGACTGTCCTTCCCTCCCGAATAGGAAGAAATGAACATTTCAATCTTACTAGTAAGAATGGGCACCTTACCTTCCATTTCGGCCAAAGAGAGAGGCATAATATCAAAACTATCACACGACTCTTTTATCACCACGTGCTCCTCCTTTGTTTTCTTTGTTTGGAGAGCAGCAAGAACCTGAAAATCCGCATCTGGATTTTTTTTAGTTGCCTCAGCAAGACCTTTATAGCGACGATATGTATCGTTAATAAAATTCATAGCTTCATGCTCTAATATAAACAACGTATCTTCGTTTTTTTTACGAAGACGTTCTATATCCACAGGTTCAATATGTAAATTCTTCGCTTCGTCTACGACCGACACCATGAATTTATCCAAAAGATTGCCACCCTTAACCTCCATCACCACTTCTCCTTTGTAAAAGTAACGACGTTCACAAGCCCAAAGTAATGGAGCCTCAGTCCTTGGATAACGCCAGCCATATTTACTCATACCGAGAAAATCCAACTCCTCCGAGAATACTGGACGCGGAGCAATATTGAGCGCCTCACCTGCCGATGACATAGTGAGCCGGACACCATTATATTCTTTATCCCAAACTATTTTAAACATTACTTTTTTATTGTATTTTGTGGAGCATAGGGGACTTGAACCCCTTACCTTAACATTGCGAACGTTACGCTCTAGCCAACTGAGCTAATGCCCCGTGCATTTCCTTTGCGACAGCAAAATTACAAAAATTATTTCAATCTTACAAATTTATTATTGAGATGTTTTTATTGTCCGTTTAATTATTCACTTTTTGGTCTCCAGCGAGGGCAAGGATAATCCATGCTAAAACAGGAGATACAAATATCGACAAAAGCACCCACCCTAACGGGTCACGATGACGGTTCTTGGCCATCTTATACGCAATCTTAATCCAAATAAGATATACCAAATACAAAACCACTATACCGCCAAGGATGTACCATAATACCGGCTCCACCACAATACTCAGCAGCAATATTTCAATCAATAATAACATCAACATATTATTTCTTCTCTTTAATTACTCCGTCATTCAGCACAATTAGAAATCCAGAGGGAACTATTTGATTATTTCCCAATGACCACTATATCCGCTACCCATATATTGGACATGGGGCATCTTAGCGATGTGGCGTTTAATAGTTATAATTCCAACTCCTGCCTTTGTTGCCAATTCTTCTGTTGTAATTTTTGGATTCTTAATTATATTTCCAACAATCCAATCATCTAAAACAACCCCTTGAGTATCACCTTGAGTATCACCTTGAGTATCATCTTGAGTATCACTATCATCCATAGGATAAGCATCTACTTGGGGATGATTTTGTTGCCAAGCTAAAAGAACATTGGGGAAAGTGATAGTAAACTGTGCTCTATCAGAAAAGAATTGAGGTAACATTCTTTCTGTGAAATAAGGTAATCCCTTGATTGGAGTCACTATTTTGCCCAAACCGGAGCCCTTACGTTCCATATATCCCAATTGAGCCAATATATCCGCTAAAACAGGGTTACGTCGAACGGATGGAATGTCTTCTATCTTCATCTCTTGAACAATACGCCCTTCCGGCATACAACCAGGAGAATAGATAACAAGACGATCATTGTACATATCTACATGTACTTCACTTCCTTGGATAAGATAATCACGATGCACCATTGCATTTACAACCGCCTCCATTACACTTCGTTCGATATATTCTGGAACTTCCACTCGTTGCATAGATTCTTTGTACCACATCGTGCGATTGTTCCTCCGAATAAACGCCATAGTATCTTCCAACAAGGTAACTATGCCACCTGAGATTTCTTGACTATCCAAAGCATCTACATCTCCACTTGCTTTCGTATTACCATTCCAACGAGTACAAAAAACGCGACTCTGTCGTATCGGGCAGTCGTCAGACATTAATAATCCCGCATTTGTCAACATGCCATTAGAGCCCACCAAACCAAAAGAATGATATAATTTATTGTCAAAACTAATTCCATTCCACGCATAATAACGACTGCACATCTTGGTAAATGCGTAGTCGGCAAAAGCCTCTTTCGTATGACGAGCATCAAAAGACGCATTGTTCCCCTTAAGAACCAATCTCTTGTGTTCTGTAGAGTCTGCAATAACGGATTCGTTTCCTATACGAACAAACGTCTCCATAACACCATCTCCAATGTAATAATAGGGAGTGTCTTCACCGCCTTGAACACGAAGAAGAAGCAAGTCCTTCCCATCTTCATGCTCTATAGTGATTGTTATTTGAGGGATAGGATCTATACGTTCTTTTATTTTTTGACTAACAAACTCTGCATCGGATTTAGCATCAGATAATCCTACCACCTTATCATCGTCGGCAATACCGAATAATAGTGTCCCGCCATTCCCATTAGCAAATGCGCTAACACTTTTTAGCCAACTTTTCACCTTACGGCGTTCAACTTCTTGTTTCTTGTCGTATTCCGTAGTTTCTCCTATGTATTTAGATGTATCCATACGTTATGTTTTTTTGCACGTTGCAAAATTACTATTTTTTTTGCATATTTGCAAATTTAATTTGCAGATGCATCGGTTGGACCTTTCTTTTCACAAAAGATGACGCAAGCAGAGCCACTGGCTGTAGCAGAAAGGTCGGGATGGTATTCACGAACGATGGACTGCAGTTCTGCGGAGGTAAGCTGCCATGGTTCATTCAGTTCATGAGGGCGCACGAGGACTGGGTATCCGTTATGTATATTCTGCACACGTTGGGCAAAGTTATCTCCCTGCACAAATGCCCTAAATCGTTGCTCTTGATCTTCTTTTGCCATAATATCTTCTATAAATCTGTTATCAATTTAGTTAACACGTTTATTTCGTTCTCTTTAATTACTCCGTCATTCAGCACAATTAGAAATCCATGGGGTTAGCGATTTGATTCTAACGATTGGGCAAACAGATCAAAGTCTGATGTACTATTCCTAATCTGCAATTCGTTACTTATATCTGATTCTTTTATTATCCGTTATCCCCTTTATTAGAATTTGATTGCTTCCTCCGTATAGTTATTCAACAAGAGCCCATCTTGCCAATTATATTGCGGATAGGTTGAACGCAAGAATTGCACCGCCTTATCAATCGTACTACTGCCAGAAGTAGCAAACGGAATCAACACTTTCTCATCCAATATGTTATTCTCCACCCACGACTGGATAATACGCGGACAAATACCCCACCAAATAGGGAAACCAACATAAATAGTATCATACGGACGAAGGTCTGTACAAATACGAATAGTAGGACGCTCGGTAGAATCGGCCATCTCAATAGAAGAACGCGACTGAGCATCACGCCAGTTAAGGTCTGCCTCTGTATAAGGTTCATATGCCTCAATCTCCCATAAATCAAATCCATTGACCCTGGCTATATCCTGAGCAACAGCCTTAGTGCGACCTGTAGCAGAGAAATAGACCACTAACGTTCGACTTTCCGCCATCATACTCATGGCACATGCCATAACAACAACCAATGCAATTACTTTTCTCATATCTCAATTATATTAGTTTTTCTCAAACATCTTCAATTGCTTGATAGCCTTATCAAAGTCTGATTCTATCCGCTGTGTACGATTAAACTTATCGTATTCTGCCTCTGCTTTATGTTGAGCTTCTTCGTGAGACACAAGCCCCTTGTAATTACTTGGCAAGACTTGGAATTTGCGAAATTGCAGAAACGCTGTTACACTTGCAGCGAACTGCTCCATTGTAAATACTTGCTCATTCTCAATCAAATCCTCAATATAATCAAAATATCCACTTACAGCCCTCTCTAAACGTCGGATGGATTGCGCATCTAAATAATTCTTTGCAATAGACACGTCGGATTTAAGAATACGTCCATTCGGTGCATTTTTCCACGTGGTTAATCCCATATACTCTTTAGCACTATCTGCATGATCATATACAATTTCTGCCACCGTTTGACCACAAATAGCATAATGAAAACTATTTTGTATCATAGCATAGAAATCGTGAGTAGTTGGAGAATCCTTATCATAATCTATGCTACACTCGGCATAAATATCCGTAATTTGTTGCCAAATGCGTCGTTCGCTTGTACGGATAGAACGGACACGCTCCAACATTTCACGGAAGTAGTCTCGCCCAAACAATTGCCCCCCTTGTTTCATACGTTGGTCATCTATAGCAAACCCCTTTTGGATATAATCGCGCAACACGCTTGTTGCCCATTGGCGAAATCGCGTTGCCCGTAAACTATTCACACGATAACCCACTGCAATTATCATATCAAGATTATAAAACACAACTTCATCAGGAACCTCACCCCGAATGCCCCTATTTACGACCGTTTCCATTTTGGAAATAGTCGCATCTGCTTGCAATTCGCCTTCCTCAAGAATATGCTTGATGTGTTTACTGATAGCTGGCGTTTTCACTTGGAATAAATTTGCCATAGCCTTTTGAGTTGCCCACATAGTATCATTCTTCAGGACAACATCAACCGAAACGTTTTCATTCTCTGCTTGATATACTAATAACTGAACATTATCCATATCCTATTTATTTTCCTATCATTTCCCTTTGCCACTGCAAAGGTAACACTTTTTTTGCATATATGCAAATAAAAATGGCAACTTCGGGTAGAAATTGCCATTTTTAAGTATTGATTATAGTTCCTTTAACGTAGCTAAGATATAGCGGTAGAACTTCTGCACAGTGGCGATATTAACACGCTCGTCGGGACTATGCGGATGCTCAATGGTCGGACCGAACGAAATCATATCCATTCCCGGATAATTGCGACCAATAATACCACACTCCAATCCGGCATGGATAGTGATAACACGAGGTTTAGAACCAAACTCTTTCTCATAGATATCCTGCATTACATGCAGAATACGGCTCTTCGTATTGGGTTTCCATCCCGGATAGGAACCACTAAACTCAACATCTGCTCCGGCAACAGCAAAAGCCGACTGAATCATTTGTGCCAATTCCTCCTTGCGACTCTCCACGCTGGAACGAGTCAGACAGAAAGCCTCTACACTGTTGCCATTCATCTTGATGGCACTCAGGTTATTACTGGTTTCTACCACATCCGGCATCTCAGGAATCATGCGATAAACACCATGCGGGCAGGCGGTAATGGCATGGATAAGGAAGTCCTGCACATCCTCCGGCAGCTCCTGCTTGGGACAAGCCACCTCTTCGGCAGTCAGATGGATATTATCCTCTACACCATCATACTCCTTGATAAACAAATCTTCCCACTCATCTACGAGTTCAATAAACTCATCTTTGCCCTCCTGAGGAATAGTAACAACCGCCTCTGCTTCGCGAGGAATAGCATTGCGCAGATTGCCGCCATCTACGCTTGCCAAACGAGCTTCGTACTCGGATACCGCTACCTTGAGGAAACGGAATAAGAGTTTCACGGCATTGGCACGCTGCAGATGGATATCGCATCCGGAGTGGCCACCCTTCAGTCCCTTCAGACTGATACGCAAAGCGATATCGCCTTCCTCTACAGCCACCGGTTCAAAGGGGAACTTAGCCGTTGTATCTACACCACCGGCACAGCCGATGTATAACTCACCTTCACTCTCACTATCCAGGTTCAGCAGCACCTTACCTTGTAGCACACCACCCTCTAAGGCATGGGCGCCATACATACCGGTTTCTTCATCTACCGTAAAGAAAGCCTCCAACGGAGGATGCACCACGTTCTTATCCGCCAAGATAGCCATCGCAGCGGCCACACCAATACCGTTATCTGCACCTAACGTAGTACCATCTGCCGTCACCCACTCCTTATTATCTTCCACGTACGCGCGTATAGGGTCGGTCTCAAAATCGTGCTTCACATCGCTGTTCTTCTGAGGCACCATATCCATGTGTCCCTGCAAAATAACACCGGGATGATTCTCATAACCGGCCGAAGCAGGCTTGCGAATAATCACATTACCTATCTCGTCTTGAATAGTCTCCAGACCAAGACTCTTACCATAATTAACCAAGAAAGCAGCAATCTCTTTCTTCTTACCCGATGGACGGGGAATCTGTGTCAGGCTGTAGAAATTCTCCCACAAACCTTTAGGTTCTAAGTTTCTCATCATACTATCATTTAAATGTTATACATATCTATTTATGCATTCTCCACCACACTAAACTCGCCACATAACGGAGTCAGTAACTGCTGACGAATCGTATCCGGATTATCGTTCTCACCCAGCACCAACATCATCTTAGTCAATAACGCCTCCGTGGTAATATCATACCCACTCAGCACACCGGCTTTCATCAGATTCAGGCTCACTTCATATCGTCCCATCTCCACCGAACCGGTGCTACATTGCGTTTTATTAACAATGATAATACCTCTATCTACCGCATCGCGCAGTTGCTCATATAGCCATTTATACGAAGGTGCATTACCTGAACCAAAGGTCTCTAATACAACGCCGCGTAATCCGGGCGTGCGCAAAATAGACTGCACCAGCGGAGCCGTGATGCCTGGGAATAACTTCAGTACCGCCACATTACGATCAATCTTCAGATGACTGCGCAAAGGTAAGTTCTGCTCGTTATAATGAATCAGATGTTCACGATAGGTCAAATGCACTCCTGCCTTGGCCAATGCCGGATAATTATACGAATCAAATGCCTCAAACTGCTCTGCATTCTTCTTGGTGGTGCGATTGGCCCTAAATAACCGGCCCTCAAAATAAATAGTCACTTCCGGCACCATAGCTCGTCCCTCTGCATTACGCGCTGCAGCAATCTCAATCGCCGTCAGCAAATTCTCACGTGCATCCGAACGCAGCACACCAATAGGCAACTGACTGCCGGTAAAGACCACAGGCTTAGATAAGTTCTCCAACATGAAACTCAATGCCGAAGCCGAATAAGACATCGTATCCGTGCCATGTAAAATCACGAAACCATCGTAGTCATCGTAACAATCCACCACCGTCTTGGCCATCTTAACCCAATGATCCGGATTAACATCCGATGAATCAATCAGCGGATCAAACGGCAACATATCCACCTCCACCTCCGAAGATATAAGCTCCGGAACATAACTCTTGAACGTCTCCATCGATGCCGGATGCAACGAACCTGTTTTGGGATTACGAACCATCGAAATCGTTCCTCCGGTAAATATCAGCAATACACGCATAGCCTTATGATTTTGATTTACGACTGCAAAGATAGTAAAAATTTCGCAATCTTGCAAATAAATCTTACATTTATCTTTTTTTAATCATAATTTAATTTCAATTTAGATTAGTTTGGCACAATCTTTGTATGCAAAAAGTAGATTAAAAAAACAGGAAAAGAATAACCACAATTGAACAAATTTTATGCAGAAAGCCAAATTATCGGTTCTGGTCTGTGACGACGACGCCAATGTAGCATCGTTGATGACAGAATTCTTTATGAAGGAAAACTTCAAGGTGGATTGCGTGAGCAACGGAAGAGAAGGATTAGAACTTGCCCTAAAAAGTTCGTACGATCTTTGCATTACTGATGTGTTGATGCCGGAAATGACGGGATTGGAGATGATTAAGGAACTGAGAGAAAGTGGCAAAAATATGCCCATTATTATCGTTTCGGAACGAGCCACTCGCGAAGATATCATCTTGGGCTACAAAGCCGGATGTGATGATTATATCATCAAACCATTCTCAATGGAGATTCTTTACTATAAGATACAGGCCATCCTGCGTCGAGCAGAATTAAACATCGAGAAACAAGATGTCTGCTTCCAGTTAGGTAATTCCGTATTTGACTCAAGGCAACAGACCCTCAATGGTCAACGGCTCAGTAGTCGCGAGAACGAACTGCTGCTCATCTTATGCCGCAAGCAAGGACAATTGGTGGAACGTAGCCATATCCTAAAATCACTTTGGTCCGCAGATAACTACTTTACCTCCCGTTCGTTATCCGTCTATATCAACCATCTGCGTAATATCATTAATGACCCCCACGTGCAGATCATCGCCGTGCATGGTAGAGGATATAAAATTGTAGTGGACGAATAGATAAATCTTGATTACAATATATACATAAAATGCGAAAAAGCATTTTTTTCAATTGTGTTATTAATAAATAGTGTTTTTCTTTCACAAGGGTTCGTTGGGAAACGCGCCCTTGATTTTTTTGCATTTTTTGCAAATAAATTTGCATATATGCGAAATTTTCCGTACCTTTGCGACATGAAACAAATAGCTCCTTCCGTTTTATCCGCAGATTTCGCTCATTTAGAGGACGAAATCAATCGTATCAATCGTTCCGACGCAGACCTACTGCACGTCGATGTAATGGACGGTACCTTCGTACCAAATATATCCTTCGGATTCCCCATCATGGAGGCGCTGCGCAAATACAGCACTAAGCCCCTGGATGTACACTTGATGATTGTGCATCCCGAGAAATACGTGGAACGCTTCTGCGACGCCGGCGCATGGAGTGTAGGTTTTCACTTGGAGGCCGTAGACGACCCCGAACCTATCCTGCAGCTCATTCGTAACAAAGGAGTGCGCACTTGCCTCACGATCAATCCTGATATCGATGTCAAACGTTTAGTGCCTTACTTAGACAAAGTGGATATGGTACTGCTCATGTCGGTTTTTGCCGGATTTGGCGGACAGAAGTTCATTCCGGAGACCATAGACAAAATTCGCTTTATTCATCGGGAAATTCAGGCTCGTGGATTACATACTTTGATTGAAATAGATGGTGGCGTTAATACCTCCAATGCAGCCGAGTTATTTGAGGCCGGCGCCGATATACTGGTAGCCGGTAGTGCCGTCTTCCATGCCCAAGATCCCATCGAGACGATTCGTCAAATGAAGCAATGAAATCTATCGCTCTATCTGAACTCAGCAACCTGATTGGTGAAGTTATCCTGACGGAATTTGACTCCACCTACTGGGTACGAGCCGAGATAGCCTCCCTTTCTTCTCGCGGTGGCCATGGCTACTTTGATTTAGTTGAAAAAGCCCCGGATGGCACTCTCGCCGCTAAGCAGCGAGCCACCTGCTGGGCCAATGTCTACTCATTGCTAAAGGCTTATTTCCAAGAAGAAACCGGTTCACCACTCCAAGTCGGTATGCAAGTACTCCTTGAGGTGGAAGTAACCTATCATCCATCTTTTGGACTCAGTCTGAACATCGTTAACATAGACCCATCCTATACCATCGGGGACTTGGCCAAGCAACGGCAACAAGTCATTCAGCGACTGCAACAAGAAGGTATCTATGACCTCCAACAATCCCTGCCTCTTCCTGCATTAGTCAGACGATTAGCCGTTATTTCATCGCAACAAGCCGCCGGATACGAGGACTTTATTCATCAATTATCTTCCTCTCCCTTTGCCTTCTCTCCTACCCTCTTCCCCGCTGTTATGCAAGGCGAGCAAGCCGAGGCGTCTATCATACATGCCCTACAACAAGTATCTGAACAAAGCGACCACTTTGATGCCGTGATTATTATTCGTGGCGGAGGAGCATCCATTGATTTGAGTTGTTTTGATCAATATAACCTCTGCTGCCATTGCGCTCAGTTCCCATTACCTATTATTAGTGGCATCGGACATACGCGCGATATCAGCATCATGGATATGGTCGTTCATACCGCCCTCAAAACACCTACCGCCGTGGCTGCTTTTCTTATTGATCGATTCAGTTTCCAACAGGAACGTATCAACCAATTACGTAACCAATTGCGACAAACAGCCAATCGACAAATCATGCTGCGCCGACATCGCATCGAACTGCTCCGGCAGTCCATTCAGATGCAATCGCCCGAACGCATCTATCGAAAAGGATATAGTTTACTTACCGCCAACGGACAAATCGTTCGCAGCATAACAGATGTTAAGCCCGGGGATACGCTCACTACCCATCTACAAGATGGTACACTCACATCCACTGCTCAATGAGTTCATCATCACATATATCCGGCCGTCAACGATTAGGGGCAATCATCATCCTGCTTATAGCCGCAGCACTATTCATCGCCCTGCATTTTTTGCCGCATCCATCGGAAAAAGTCACCGATATAGACTCCACCAAAGTAGCCATCGTTATCGATAAAAAAGCCTATTATGATAGTTTGCGTTCTGCGCGGAATGCGTGCTATGACAGTCTTCGGCTCGCTCGGCGTGATAGTTTACATCAAGCCCTATTAAAACGACGCGATAGCACACGTGTCGTAGATAGCCTATGGTGGGATAGTGTACGTCATGCCGACTCGCTTTATTACACTCCCATGATGGCTAATCGTCCAATAAAAAAAGACACCATCATTGAACTCAATTCAGCAGACACTACGGCTCTGATGATGATTCGCGGTATAGGTCGTAACACAGCCGGCAAGATCATTCGATACCGTCGCCAATTAGGTGGATTTACTTCGTCAGACCAACTGCAAGACGACGCCAT
The DNA here is from genome assembly GCA_024399955.1 of Paludibacteraceae bacterium. Taxonomy (GTDB): domain Bacteria; phylum Bacteroidota; class Bacteroidia; order Bacteroidales; family Paludibacteraceae; genus Colicola. The sequence goes on from JAKSNH010000010.1 coordinate 25,564, forward strand.
GTACACCGATCAATACGGACATTCTACCAAATCGCGTTACTGCATTCCGGACTCCGTACTAAAGCATTTTACAGTCAATGTCGATTCCGTTCGGCCTATCTACGTCAACCATGCTTCCATAGATCAATTACAAAGACATCCGTATATTTCTGTGACCTTAGCCAAAGAAATATACACCTTACGCAGAAAACAAATTCGCATTAAGCATATTGACGAAATACGCACACTACCATCAATGAATGATAGTTTACTCATGCGCCTAACGCCTTACCTGTCTTTAGAAAAATAGTTACTGCTCCTGCAGCCACTTCAAAAAGTCTGCCATTGACTTAAACACTTGGTCTGCTCCGGCTTTCCAAAGCAAATCATCGTCCAAGACTCCGGTATTGATGGCCACAGCATACAATCCTGCCGCCTTACCGGAAATGATGCCCAGCGGAGCATTCTCCACCACACAACAATCTTCCTTCTTTAAGCCACTCCGCTCCCATGCACGGATATAGGGTTCCGGATCCGGTTTACCCTTCACCACATCGTATGCCGTAATCATGCGTTCACGAGTAAAGACTCCCGGAAACACACCATCCAATTGGTCAAATAAGGTTTGTTGACCACTGCCGGTCACAATCCATAACTGCGACTTACTTTGTAAATATGCCAACACATCCGATGCTCCGGCTATCGGACCCGTTTCGCCTTTTTGCCGAAAAGCCTCGGTCTTTTCCCGATAAATACGCCATATTTCCTCCTCGGTAGCCTCTCTATGCTCCTTACGCCATATCGCCTCATGAATCACATCCTGCCCCGTGCGACCTTCGTTCACGTAACAGTCATGCGCAGAGAACGACAACCCATGCCGAGTCATCACCTCTTCCCACGCCTGAGCATGATGCGCCATGCTATCAAATAGCGTTCCGTCTAAATCAAAGAAAAAAGCTCCAAACATCAATATCGTCTAATGGCCACCAAATGGTGAGTATACACATTACCCCGTTCCACCGAAAAAATGCCCTGTTCATCTATCTTTTCCACCTTCACACGACCGCTGCAATGCACGATTCGCTCCTTATCTAACAACAAACCCACATGACTAATCTTGCCATCCTCATGATCAAAGAAAGCCAAATCCCCTATCTGTGCCTCGGCCAGACTCTTCACTTCCTGCCCCTGTTGCACCTGCTCACCGGCATTACGCAAGAGTTGATGTCCAAACAAAGCATGAATGCATTGCGTGAATCCCGAGCAATCCATGCCCATCGCGTTCTTACCTCCCCATAGATAAGGGATATTCAAGAAGAAACGAATCGTATTGAGCATATTTTCCTCCGTCATCTCCATCGGTTGCTCGGCCACCATCGTTGGATCAATTTGGAAGGGAACACCTAAGATAGAAAATCGTCCATCTTGGTAATCCGGCAAATACGTTCCGGCTGTTAAGGGGATCGTTTGACCGTTATTCATGCTTACCGCATAAGCCATGGGCATCTTAACTCGCGCTTTCACACCCTGCTGCACTTGTTGCATGGTTTGCCATTCGGCCTCGCTCATCTCGGTAATCATCTTACTATCCACCCATCCTTCCTGACCATCAGCATCGTTTTTAACCTGCATCCATCGGTCTTTCTCATCTATGATAGTGCATGTTTCTGCAAAGACTAACTGGGTCTCTTGACCGGCCGTCTCTCGCGCTTCGGCACGAACAGGCACTACACTATGTAACACAATAGCTTTTCTCATATTACCACACTTCTTGCGTGTTATTATTCGGATTCTTTGGATAATCAATCGTGTAATGCAAGCCTCTACTTTCTTTTCTCTCTAGAGCCTGACGTGTAATCAAATAGCCCACATTAATCATGTTTCTCAATTCGCAAATATCACGAGTTGCCTTCACGCGCTTGAACAAGTCCTCGGTCTCTTCATACAACAAATCCAATCGTTCCCAAGCACGTCTCAAGCGCAAATCACTACGAACAATACCTACATACGTAGACATAATCTGTCCCACCTCACGCATATCCTGGCTAATCAGCACTTTCTCCTCATTACTCATCGTGCCCTCATCATCCCAATCCGGGATATTAGGATGGAAATCATAATTCTCTATGACACTCAAACTATGTTTGGCCGCAGCATCGGCATATACCACCGCTTCGATCAAACTATTGCTGGCTAAGCGGTTACCACCATGCAACCCTGTGCAAGAACATTCACCTACGGCGTATAAACGATGAATGGAACTCTCTCCGTCCAAGTTCACCTTAATACCACCGCACATGTAGTGCGCGCACGGAGCCACCGGGATATACTCCTTCGTGATATCAATACCGATGGATAAACACTTTTGGTAGATATTGGGGAAATGGTGCTTTGTCTCCTCGGCATCCTTATGCGTTACATCCAAACAGACATGGTCCAAACCATGTATTTTCATCTCGTTATCAATGGCACGAGCCACAATGTCACGTGGGGCTAAACTCAAGCGTTCATCGTACTTTTGCATAAACTCTTCTCCATTGGGCAAACGCAAAATACCTCCATATCCACGCATCGCCTCCGTAATCAGATAGGCCGGATGCGTCTCGCCGGGATGAAACAACGCCGTTGGATGGAATTGCACAAACTCCATACCTTGCACTTGTCCCTTAGCTCTATACACCATCGCTATACCATCTCCGGTAGCAATATTAGGATTGGTCGTCGTGGCATAGATGGCTCCTGTACCACCCGTCGCCATCAAGGTTACTCGGCTTAAATATGTATCTATCTTTTGCGTATCCGGATTCAAGATATATGCACCATAGCACTCAATATCCGGAGTTCTTCTTGTCACGCGCACACCTAAATGGTGCTGGGTGATAATCTCCACCGCAAAATGATTTTCCAGCACATCAATAAACGGATTATGACGCACCGCTTCCATCAGTCCTCGTTGGATTTCGGCACCCGTATCATCGGCGTGATGCAGAATACGGAACTCACTATGACCTCCCTCGCGATGCAAATCAAACTGACCGTCTTCTTTTTTATCAAAATTAACACCCCATTGCACCAACTCCATAATCTGTTTGGGAGCATTACGAACAACTTGCTCGACGGCAGCCGGGTCACTAATCCAATCACCTGCTACCATCGTATCGTGAATATGCTTTTCAAAGTCATCCACCAATAGATTAGTTACACTGGCTATGCCGCCCTGCGCCTTAGCGGTATTAGCTTCGTCCAACGTCGTCTTGCAACATAAAGCAATCTTGTACTTCTGGGTGCGTGCTACTTTTAAAGCAAAACTCATACCGGCTACACCACCACCGATAATGAGAAAATCATACTTTTTGGTCATTATACCTATATGTTTTTTACGTTATTTCAAAAAACAGCCACAAAAATACAAAATAATTTGCATTCATGCAAATCTATTTCGACTTTGCAAGGGAAAATACCACAATTTTACAATTATAGACATCCTTCATTGCATGCATCGCTGCTCGAAACGTGGATCCCGTCGTAATAATATCATCCACCAACATAATCGTTTTGCCATACCATTCCTCAGGATGATTGACCTTAAACAAACCTTCCTTCAGATGTTCTCGTTCTACCTTGGACGACTGGGACTGCTTTTTATTATTCACTTCACGCGTCAAATGGTCAGTATTCATCGGGATATTCAGCACATCAGACATCCCCTTTACAATCGCCTCGGATTGGTTAAAACCTCGTATTCTCAACCGTTTGGGATGCAAAGGTATAGGCACTATTACGTCTATACCATCAAAAAAGCCGTATTCATCCCATTCCTTCGCAGCCTCTCGCCCCATCTGCTCCAACCACAATGGATTACCACGGCCAAACTTGGCCAAGTGAATCATCTTCTGCAAATACGTGCCTTTTTGATACCACAACCAACTGCCGCCATAACTAAAATGCTGCTCTCCCTTAAAAATAGTCTCCACCACATTATCTCTATATAACGCCTGCTGGGTGCGGTCTAAATGAGTAAGGCACTCTTCACAAATGGCTTCATGCTCCTCCAATAATCGCCCACAAGCCGGGCACGTTCGCGGGAAAAAAACATCTAATATGGCACTTAATATGCGTAACATCGATAAATAATCACGATTATGCATGCAAAAATACTCTTTTTTTTGCATATATGCAAATATTTTCGTACCTTTGCACACTTATTTGAGCAATTAACGATGTTAATCCTATAAAATTCACTATAATGTCTCTACAATGTGGTATCGTGGGGCTGCCTAATGTGGGCAAATCAACCCTATTCAATTGTTTATCATCCGCCAAGGCGCAATCGGCTAATTTCCCGTTCTGCACCATTGAACCCAATGTCGGTGTAATCACCGTACCTGATGAACGCCTTATTAAATTAGGTGAACTATGTCACCCTGAACGCGGCGTCATTCCCACAACGGTGGAAATAGTAGATATAGCCGGCCTTGTTAAGGGAGCCAGCAAGGGTGAAGGACTGGGAAACAAATTCCTAAGTAACATACGCGACTGTGATGCCATCATCCATGTTCTGCGATGCTTTGATGATGATAACGTAGTGCATGTGGATGGCACCGTTGATCCTATTCGGGATAAAGAAATCATCGATGCTGAATTGCAACTCAAGGACCTGGAAACCATTGAAAGTCGCATCGTAAAAACCGAAAAACAAGCTAAAGCCGGTGGCGATAAGCAAGCCAAACTGGCCCTTGAAGTAATGCAACGCTACCACGAGGCATTGTCCCAAGGCCTCAATGCTCGCACCGTGGAACTGAACTCCAAAGACGAAGAAGCAGCAGCTAAAGAAATGTGCCTACTCACCAATAAACCTGTCCTCTATGTCTGCAACGTAGACGAAGGTTCCGCTGTTTCAGGTAACGAGTATGTAGAACGCGTCAAAAAGGTAGTGGCCAACGAAGATGCGCAGGTGATTGTAGTAGCTGCTAAGATAGAATCCGAAATAGCCGAATTGGAGAGCTATGAGGAACGGCAGATGTTCCTAGAAGAAATCGGCCTTACCGAAAGCGGTGTCAATCGTCTTATCAAAGCCGCTTACGCATTGCTTAACCTCCGTACTTTCCTCACGGCCGGTAGCGATGAAGTGCGAGCTTGGACCTTCCGCGCAGGATGGAAAGCACCGCAATGCGCAGGAGTTATCCATACTGACTTTGAACGAGGATTCATTCGCGCTGAAGTTATCAAATACAATGATTTTATCACCTTAGGAGGTGAAGCCGCTTGCCGTGCCGCAGGTAAATTAGGAGTTGAAGGCAAAGACTACCTCGTGCAAGACGGCGATATTATGCACTTCCTCTTCAACGTTTAATCTCACAGCTATGGATTTACAAGCATGTTTCGCTAATCCTTGGATTGCCGCAGTTGCTATTATTGTCGGTTTTGTGCTGCTCGTCAAGGGCGCCGATTGGTTAGTCAACGGTGCTTCCGCTATTGCTACCCGAATGGGAATTAGTGATTTAGTAATTGGCCTGACCGTCGTTGCGTTCGGCACATCCATGCCAGAATTCATAGTCAGCACCGTAGCTGCTATCAACCATAATACCGAAATTGCCATCACCAATATTTTAGGCAGTAACTCCATCAATACATTCATCATCTTAGGCCTTGCTGCCATCATCTATCCTCTATCTTCGCAGCGCTCGTGCCGACAGTTTGATATGCCTTGGTCTCTTTTAGCAGGACTACTTGTATTGCTATTTGCCACATATACCCATCCGCAGGAGTTAACTTTATCTCATTGGGGACACTTCAGTTTACAAAGCGGATTTATATCGGCTATTGGTGGATGCATTCTGCTCTTATGTTTCCTTATTTTTATGTGGCACAGCTTGCGCGTAGCCAAGTCTTTGCCCGATGAAAAAAGCGAGAACAAAGTAACAATGCGCCTCGTCCATGCCATTCTATTCATCATCATTGGATTGATAGCATTGGTTATTGGTGGCGAAGTCATTGTGCGTTCTGCCACCTCCATCGCCCATCAATTAGGCGTGAGTGATGCTATTATCGGTCTCACCATCGTGGCACTCGGTACATCCCTGCCCGAACTGGCCACTTCATGCATCGCAGCCTATCGCCATAATACCGACATAGCCATCGGTAATGTGATTGGTTCCAATATCTTCAATATCTTCTTCATTCTCGGCACCAGTGCCCTCATCCACCCACTGCCCATCTACCCCGGACTATGGTTAGATGCAGCCATGGTAGCACTGAGCAGCATCCTCGTGATGCTGTTTGTCTATGCCAATCCTAAGCATAAGATTAAACGTTGGCATGGGATAATACTGGTGCTGATATACGCTACTTATCTAACGTATCGAATTGAGACAATGTAAGACAATTGAAGAGACGTCTCTCTTTATCAAACAACCACCCCCATTTATTGAAATAACGGCACATATTGACGATATGTACCCAAGTCATCTTCCAGTTATGGTAAGAGGCTTTGGCATGGTCATGAATAATCATGACGGCCGGATAATACAAAGTCAAATAATCCCGATGAATAGTACGTGTTAGGTCTATATCTTCCGGATACATAAAGTACCGTTCATCAAATAATCGCGCCTTCAGCACAGCCTCTGTTTGCAGCAGCATAAAGCAGCCACTTAAATAAGGCACATTCATCGGACGGTCATAACTCATGTTGCGTAATTCATACCGGTCATTGCTCTTTTTTGTCCATTTCATCGGCAAAAAACGACGAGCAAACACATTCCATGGCGTAGGCAACAATTTGCATAAATACTGCAATTCACCATTGGGAAAAACAACTTTAGGCATCAGACTACCCACTTCGCCATGATCCATCATAAAGTCATGTAACAAATCTAAATCCTCCGCCTGAATCCATACATCGGCATTAATCACTAAATGCAATGGTGTATTCCACCTTACACTCTGACGAATGGCAATGTTATGCGCCGCACCATATCCTAAATTATTTCCCTCATTCCATTGATAAGTGATCTTTTCATTTTTCCCCGATGAATACGTCATTTTTGACGAGTTATCCACCAGAAAAATCCTGCGCACACACTTGGCACGCAATAATTCATCACACAAGTTATTCACCTGCGTCCAATTAGGGTCATATAGTACAATACTGACGTTTAGCATTCTTCTATAGTGCAAAAGAAGTCCAAAACTCGCGTTTCGGACTTCTCTGTTTGGTGTAACCGACTTAAGCTTCAGCTGGAGCAGCTTCTTCGACAGCAGCTTCCTCTGCGGGAGCCTCTTCACCATTGGCCTCAGCCTCGGCAGCAGCAGCTTCTTGAGCAGCCTCCTGTGCTTTAGCAGCCAATGCGTCAGCTTCTGCTTTGCGCTTTGCAGCTACAGCCTCAGCTTTTGCCTTGTTAGCCTCTACCTCAGCAGCCAAAGCCTTCTTAGCCTCAGCTACTTTCTTGTCGGCTTCTGCTTTCGAAACCTTGCCGTTCTTGGCATCCTTCTCAGCCTTCCAAGCATTGAAACGCTTTTGAGCCTCAGCTTCGTCAAACGCACCTTTCTTAACACCACCTTGCAAATGCTTCATCAGCATCACACCTTCTCCTGAGAGAATGAAACGAGCGGTGTCCGTAGGTTGTGCACCTACACCTACCCAATACAAAGCGCGCTCAAAGTTCAAATCAACTTTAGCGGGATTCAAATTGGGGTTGTAAGAACCAATACGTTCAATGATTTTGCCATCACGCGGCGAGCGGCTGTCCGCTACTACAATATGGTAGTAAGCGTAGTCTTTGTGACCATGACGAGCCAAACGAATTTTTGTTGCCATGTTGTTTGTTGTTTATGGGCTTCGGATAACACGTATCCACACCCGGGTTAATAATATTATATAATGCCTTCTATCGGTAACCCGTCATCCGAATGGCAGTTCGGAATATCGGTGTGTTCGGAAACACCTCGACCGAAAAGGCGTGCAAAATTACAATAAATATTTGAATTAACCAAATAAATTGTATAGTTTTTTGATTTTTTTGACGTTTTATGTGCTAATTTTGACCTTCTTCATAAAAAAATAGACAAATGCTTGAATTAAATTTGCTTTTCTGAAAAAAAAATTGTACCTTTGCATCGTAATTTGAGTTAATATGCGTTTTAGAGATATAATAGGTCAAGCATCGGTTAAGCAACAACTGCGTTTGAGTGTGCAACAAAATCGCATTCCACACGCGCAGTTACTCTCCGGTCCCGAAGGTGTAGGTAAACTGCAATTAGCTATCGCTTATGCCCAATACGTGGCTTGCCCTCATCGTACCGAAGAGGATAGCTGCGGTCAGTGCCCCAGCTGCATGCAGTTCCAAAAACTACAGCACCCTGACCTCCATTTTGCCTTCCCCATCGTCAAAACAGATGCCGGAGACACATGCGATGCGTTCATGGACGAATGGCGAGAAATAATCACTACTCACCCTTACTTTAGCCTGGACGATTGGTACCATGCCTTAGGGGTAGAAACCAAACAAGGGATGATATACGAGAAAGAAAGCGGTGAAATCCTGCGCAAACTATCACTTAAAAGCTTTGGCGATGGCTACAAAGTAATGATTATTTGGCAGCCGGAAAAAATGAATACAACCTGCGCCAATAAACTGCTTAAACTGCTCGAAGAACCACCTCAAAAAACACTCTTCCTGCTCGTTAGTGAGCACCCCGACGAATTGTTATCTACTATCCTTAGTCGCGTGCAACAAATTCGAGTACCCCGATTAGATGACCAACAACTGAGCCAACTATTCTCCCCCGATATCGCTCATATCGCCAATGGCAGCTACCTGGTCGCTCAGCGTTTAGCCGATGAATCCGAACAAAACAACCAGTTCTTCAACGATTTTGTGGCCTTGATGCGACGCGCATGGAAAGTGGGACGGCAAAAAGATTACGCAGCGTTGCAAGAACTGCGCAAATGGACGAATGACATGGCGGACGCTAAAGTCGGTCGCGAACGACAAAAAGCCTTCCTACAATATGCCCAACGGCAAGTAAGAGAAAACTATATTTATAACCTCCAACAGCCGCAAATGAATTACCAAACGGCTGAGGAAAATGCGTTCTCTACCAAGTTCGCACCATTCATCCATAACGGTAACGTTGAAGCCATTATGAATGAACTGGACCGAGCAGAACAACAAATAGCCCAAAACGGAAATGCTAAAATCATTTTCTTTGATTTATGCTTGCAAATGATTGTATTGATTAAGAAATAATATATCCTTATGAATGATAAGTTTACATTAAACAATGAGTCCTGCCAATTCTCCAACAAAGCCTGCCGCCGCAACTCTGCGCACATGCTGCCCGTGGTGGATTGGCTGAGCGACCTGCCGGAAAACATCTCAGCTACCGACTTGGTGGAGGTACAATTCAAAAATACCCGCAAGGGCTATTATCGCAATGAAAACCATTTACCACTTGAAAAAGGTACACTCGTAGCCGTTGAAGGCAATCCAGGACACGACATTGGCGAAGTAACCCTGACAGGCAAACTGGTACTTAACCAAATACGGAAATACCATATTGACTTGGAACGCTATGAGATTCGCACTATCTATCGACTGGCTACAGAACAGGACCTCAAACGCGCTGCCGAAGCGCACGCCAAAGAGCATGCCACTATGATTGATGCACGACGACTTGCCAAGTCATTGGGACTCGAAATGAAAATCGGCGATGTGGAATATCAAGGCGATGGAAACAAAGCTATCTTCTACTATATTGCTGATGGACGCGTGGATTTTAGACAACTCATCAAAGTTTATGCCGAGACGTTCCGCATCCGTATCGAAATGAAGCAAATCGGTGCCCGACAGGAAGCCGGACGTATTGGTGGTACAGGCCCTTGCGGACGCGAACTGTGTTGCTCCACTTGGATGACCCAATTCAATAGTGTCGGCACCGGTGCTGCACGGTTGCAACATATCTCTCCTAACCCACAAAAACTGGCCGGACAATGCGCTAAACTCAAATGCTGTCTCAACTACGAAGTGCCTGTTTACGAGGATGCTAAACAACATGGTATAATATTAGGTTCACCCGTGATTGAAGAAGAGACCGAACCCGAATTGGGATTCCAAAACGATGTGGCCGAAGGGGATGTAACACGATTTGACCGCAAAAACAACAAAAACAAACACAACCGCCGCCATGATACGCAGAAACATTCTCGTCCTAATCAGTAGTTTGTGCCTCATCGCATGCCATAACCACACCTTGTACAACGACTTCCAACCTGTTCCAATGACCGGTTGGAACGAGGATTCTATACTCCGTTTTGACATCCCCGTTGATGATACAACACATACCTACAACGTACTCCTGCATGTCAGACATACCGATGCCTATCCGTACCAAAATATGTGGCTATTCATCGGAGAAAACACCGTGCATTACGATACCATTGAGTTCTATCTGGCTAATGACCGCGGACAATGGCTCGGCAATGGACAATCCGTCATTGAAATGCCGGTACTGTATCGCGAAAACATGCGCTTCACCGATACTATCTATACCCTCACCGTCCAGCATGGTATGCGCAATGAGATGTTGCATGGGATTTCTGATATAGGGGTGGAAATAGTCCGAACTCAGCCGTAATAATATGAGTAAGAATAAACTCAAGAAATTTGCAGAAATGGAGACGTTCTCCAACGTTTTCCAATGTGCTATCGGACAACTCAATGCCGAAGGTAAGTTTGAGAGTCGCGAAGACACATCCGTGCAAGCCATGCGCGGACATTGGCACGATACATACTTCCACAACACCCATCCTATCGTACTCGAATTAGGGTGCGGACGCGGAGAATACACTGTCGGACTGGCGGCCCTCTATCCCGATAAAAACTTCATCGGAGTGGATATTAAAGGTGCACGACTGTGGGCCGGAGCCAAACAAGCCATTGAACAAAACCTAACCAATGTGGCATTTTTACGCACCAACATCGAAATGCTATCACGTTTCTTCGCAACCGATGAAATCGGAGAAATATGGATTACCTTCCCCGATCCGCAAATGAACAAAGCTACCAAACGACTCACCTCCTCCTTCTTTATGCAACGCTATCAAGAAGTGATGATTCCCAACGGACTCATTCACCTCAAAACCGATAGTCCTTTTTTATCCACGTACACGCGCGAAATGATTCGCATCAACCAATACCCACTCATTGCCGACACAGCCGATTTATATGCGTCCTCCAATACCAACCAACCATTGCTTCATGAGGCACAAGCACTGCAAACACATTATGAAAAGCAGTGGCTGGACCGGGGACTCAAAATCAACTACATCACTTGGCAACTGACAAAAAAGTCCGAATTCATCGAACCAACAATCGAAATCGAAAAGGACACCTACCGCTCCTACGGACGCAACTACCAAACGCTAAACGCTAAACACTAAACGAATATGTATCCTCAACAAATAATTGATGCTCTGCGCCATGTGCGATATCCCGGTACAGGAAAAGATATAATTGAAAGCGGGATGCTGGAAGACGATATCCGCATCCAAGGTTTTGAGGTGTCCTTCTCCATGATTTTCCCCAAGAACAACGACCCCTTCCTCGCATCTATGCTCAAGGCTGCAGAAACGGCTATTCATACCTATGCCGAACCCAATGCCGCCGTCACGATTCATACTAAATTCAAGAAAACAACTACACCCAACGCGACACACACAACCTTCAATGCCAAGCATATCATCGCCATCCATAGCGGGAAAGGCGGAGTAGGAAAATCCACCGTCGCCACTAATTTAGCTATTGCTCTGGCTAAACGCGGACTCAAAGTCGGACTACTGGATGCTGATATACATGGACCATCCATACCCAAGATGTTCCATATCGAGGACTGCAGACCCTATTCCGTGGAAGAGGATGGACGAACCCTAATCGAACCCATTGAACAATATGGCGTCAAGATGCTCAGCATCGGATTATTCGTAGATGTAAACTCGGCTGTTGTATGGCGCGGAGGAATGGCATCCAATGCTATCAAACAACTCATACAAGATGGTCATTGGGGCGCCTTGGATTACTTCCTCATCGACCTGCCTCCCGGCACCTCGGATATCCACCTCACCCTCATGAACGAACTACACCTAACCGGTGCCATTGTCGTCACTACCCCTCAGCCCGTCGCACTCGTGGACGCACGCAAAGGAGTGGATATGTTCCAAAACGAAAAAATCAACGTGCCGGTACTCGGCATCATCGAAAATATGTCATGGTTCACTCCCGCTGAACTGCCATCCAATCGCTATTACTTATTCGGTAAAGACGGAGGCAAAAACCTGGCCAATGAACTACAAGTACCCCTATTAGGACAAGTACCTCTCGTGCAATCCATCCGCGAAGCCGGAGACCAAGGCGCTCCTATTGCTATGCAAGAGGGACATCCCGCTGCAGCCATCTTTGATGCCATCGCTCAACAACTAATCACTGCCTAACCCATACCGCCCGTGTCCAATATCAAAGCTACCGAATTAGGAACGCAATCCATACGCCAACTGCTCGTCAAATATGCGTTGCCCGGCATCATCGCAATGACCGCCAGTTCACTATATAACATAGTGGACTCTATCTTTATCGGACATGGTTGCGGAGCAATGGCGCTGTCCGGACTAACCGTGGCTAAACCCTTCATGGATATATGTGCCGCATTCGGCAGTCTGGTAGGCGTAGGTGCAAGCACCATGGTGGCTATCAAATTAGGTGAGAAAGACTACGAGAGTGCCAATAAAGTGCTGGGCAACGTCATTGTCCTCAACGTCCTACTATCCTCCCTGGTCATGATCATCGGCCTCGCCTTCCTCAACCCAATCCTCTATGCCTTCGGCGCCAGCGATGCGGATATAGCGTATGCACACGAGTATATGCAAATCATACTATATGGTAATATACTCACCCATATCTATTTTGGTCTCAATAGCGTCTTGCGCTCAATGGGTCACCCACGCTCATCTATGGCTGCCACCATCGTAGCTGTATTTGTGAATGTCATCCTCGACCCTATCTTCATCTTCAAATTCGATATGGGCGTGCGCGGCGCAGCATTAGCCACTATCATATCCCAGGCAATTGCTGTCATTTGGCAATTGATGATCTTCTGCAATCCCAAAGAAATTATCCACTTTCATCGAGGAATATGGCGATTGGATGCAGCCATTACACGCCGCGCACTCGCCATCGGTACCTCTCCTTTCCTCATGAACTTAGCCCATTGTTTTGTAGTGGTTATCATCAACAACTGCCTCATGTTCTACGGTGGAGATATGGCTAAAGCCAGTTTCGGTATCATTAACCGACTAACCTTCGTCTTTGCCATGATCGTGATGGGTCTGAACCAAGGTATGCAACCTATTGTTGGATATAACTATGGAGCCAAACAGTATCATCGTATGTGGCGGGCTATGTATCTCACTTCCATCTGCGCCACCTTCGTGATGGGAGGAGTCTTCCTGCTTGGAGAACTGGTGCCCGACCTCATGGTTAAGATGTTCACCCATGACCCACAACTCGTTTCTCTCACTATCCTGCCTACCCGCATACTCACTTGCTCCATGCTCCTCGTTGGATTCCAAATGGTGACCGTCAATTTCTTCACATCCATCGGTATGGCAGGTAAGTCCATCTTCCTCAGCCTTACACGACAAGTGCTATACCTCATTCCTTTGGCATTAATACTGCCTAAGTTATTCGTATCCGACCCCATACAAGGTGTATGGTGGGCACTGCCCATAAGCGATACCATCTCAGCCATTACCGCCGCGATCATGCTGATGGTCGTTCATCCCAAACTCAAATAAATCTAATGCAAAACAGCTATCGTAAAGCGCTCCCTAACCGGACGCGCATGCTCGTTTGTAATCTCTACAACCGCTATATAGATACCAATAGTTACTTTTTGACCAAAACGATTCTTACCGTCCCAAACGATAGAACCACTCGCATCCATCGGCAAATGACGACCTAAATCACGCACAAGAACACCATCTGCATCATAGATAGCTGCGGTGTACCAATACCCCGTCTCTTCTTCCTCCGTTCTTATCGTATAATCAATCCTCACTTCGTCTTCATATCCGTCCCCATTCAGCGATAAACACTCGTTGGATAAGACCAATGTCACTTCACCCACTTCCGGCTGCGGTTCAGGTATAGGTGCCTGCTGCATCTCTCCCCTCACCACAATACTATCAAAATACATATCCGTTCCTCTATCCTTACTATTCTTAATCATCAGCCCCACCCACTGCGGTTGTAACCAATCTATCCAGTAACTACCCTCGCACATTTCCGCCGTATCCTGACCTTCTACATAACTATATAGTTGCATCTTACCTTCTGTCGAACGAGTCAGTCTGACATTCACTCTTGCGTCCGAACCCAACCCCTTAACACGATCTTCGTTCTCTATCACCTTTGTGCCTCCGCCCCGATGCAGACGATATAACGTCACATTCTTATTCGTGCCACCTACTTGAACATAATAGCCCTCCTGCAACTCCTCATCTTCCATCAGATAAAACCGCGTCAAGTTATACGCAGAACAAACACCATAAATGCGCGTCCAAAAACTCCATTCGGCATCCACCGAGGCATCCGAAGCTCGGATAAGCAAACTCTCTGCTGCGCCACCTACATGATTCTGCAATTGTCCCTTTCGGTTAATCGTCAGGTTAGACCAATCGCCTAACCATTGCTCATGAGCCGCAGCAGTATCACTGAAAGTCTCGATGAATCCGGAGATTTGCATCAATAATGCAAGACAAACTACTAACATACTAACTATCTATATGAAACCTAAAACGCATGGACCAATTAGGTGCACCCGGATCATCGCGGTGCGTCAATCGCCATACACTCATCAAATCAGCTATACGCAGTATATTACCTATTCCTACTCCAATCTCCACGTATGGTGTCGTCAAATTATTCAAGCGTCCATCGGGAAAAGTCAACAACTCATTATGCTTGCTCGATAACCCTCCGTATGCCATCTTAAAACTAACTAACTCACGCAGTCGCAATACCCGTATTCCTGGAATAAGATTGAATAAACAACCTCCACCATTCCAATCTACATGCATCAGCACATAACGATCAGCAGCATACTGGTAATTATGCATCAATGTGAATCGATAGGGATCATACGCATACGATTGGTTACCATCAAAGATATTCAGCATCGGGAAAGGCACCGCACCTAAGATAATGCCCGCCTCTATCAAATAATCTAACTGCCCACCTGCCCCCAATGGCTGGTGATGACGCAGCATGACATTCAACTTACCATATACATGCTCTCCCTCTTCGCCATCCTTCCGCACACTACCTATCTCACCTCCTATATATAGCACCGGCAAGTGATTATAGATATGCACTCGACGGCAATATAAGTCCACTTTTTTCTCGTTCCAACTCAGCCGGAACATGGCACTCAACTTACCATACCTAAAGGACGGTTGTGCGTTGTAATTCCTGCTCGGCTCACCGTAACCCATCCTACCTATACTCACCCGCGTTTGCGTCTCTAAATGGTCCGTCCAATCACTCTCCCAATCCAATCGTATCTCACGATTACGAACGGCAGAGTTATATGTATAACGACCCTTATATAGCCCCTTCATCATTGCTGTGGTAATGCCCATCTGCGGACTCCACACCGCATTCTCACGCATCAACCGGTCAAAGTCCGACACCTCAGAATACACGTATTCATCGGCATAACGCAAACGCAGCATGTTACGTCTGAGCGTCGGCATATTCCAATGCACCATACCCATCCCCTTCCAGGCATGGTCTCCTATGCCGTATGCCGCATAGGCCTCCAAACAAACATTCTTCCATAAACTCGGAGCTGTCCGTAACGGCAAACCTAATCGCACTCGCTCTTGGTCATTCACGTGGATAATCTCACTTACATTACCTATTTCTACCTTCGTACCCGTCGGGATATATGCATTCTGAATCACATACGCAAAGAATCGCGCTGTACGCATAATCGGACTATCCTCCACCTTCGCCATCATCAAAGAATCCTCGTTCTCGTTTTGGGTTTCTTGTATCTCTTTTCTCGTTTCTTGTTTCTCGTGCCTCATTTCCTTCCTATGCTCAATCAGCACCGTTGGAAAGAAATGGCTGGAGTCCGACTTGATAGCAAAATCCAACAACATACTGCGGTGCTCGCTACGCACACCATGACTAAGACTGTCAAAATGTTGCTCAATACGCATCTGATGCAGGTAATTAGCACTTACCTGACGAGGTACACTCGCCTCAATAGCCACCAATGTCGCCGAAGTCGAGTCAATCCACATCCGTCCATCAAATGTCTTATAATACGGATTGCGCGTCTTAAAATCTACTTGATACGTCTTACCCTGCGCCGTCGCTACCGAATCCACTAAGTAATACCGATAAAACGTATTGCCATCCCCTGCTAAGGGACTCAAAAAAGATGTATTGTAAATAGGAATAATATTCTTGTAAAAATCCACCGTCTCATCCATCCCACTCAGCAAAATCTCATAGTCCGTTTCGGCCATCATTACCGCCTGCGATTCCTTCACTCCATTCACGGTCTTTTGCCGATAAAGAGGCAGCAAATACGTCGAATCACTCTGCGCAATCATACCTGCTTGCAAACTCTTCCATAAATGTCTCTTCAAGTGCTTCGCCTCTATATCACTCAAGTACACATTCGTCTCCGTCACCCCGTTCTCTTTATCGGAGTGCCCGGAGGCACCGTCAATGTTTGCGTTATTTTTCCTCACTCTTTCCAGCAGTGGCAATGCCATGTTCTCACCCGGCATCACAAACACCTCCTCCAACTGCGTATTCTTCTCTTGCAGCGGAATATCAATGCCGGCCGACTGACCCGGCTCAATCCTAAAATGAGTTGTCTTATACCCTATACTGGAAACAGTGACGCGAGCACTACGCACTAAATCACATCGTAACAAAAAAACACCCTCCGCCGTCGTAGTCGTGCCTACCTGCGTACCGGGGATATACACCGATACATTCGGCAATGGTTCACCACTCTGACTGTCGTATATCTCCCCAACAATGGTGGTGTTCTGAGCCGCTATACTCACCATCATCAGCATCGCATATACTATGACAAGACTTCTCTTCACTGTTGATTAGCTGGGTGGTACTGCAAGATAGCCTTGCGTAAATCATGGATATCTACATGCGTATAAATCTCCGTCGTCGTTATATCTTCATGCCCCAATAACTGCTGAATAATCCTCAAATCCGCTCCGTTCTGCAATAGATGTGTCGCGAACGAATGCCGCAATGTATGGGGAGAAATAGTCTTCTTGATTCCGGCCGCAGCCGCTAAGCGACGAATAATAGTGAATACCATCATTCGCGTTAACTGATGCCCGCGGCAGTTCAAAAACGCATAGTCCTCCTGACCCGTCTCTATCGTCAAATGACCCCGGTCCTCCAACCAGTAATCAAACCATTTATCCGCCTCCGGAGAAATAGGCACCAGCCGCTCCTTGCTACCCTTTCCATGAATGAGCATATACTGCTCCTGACGGTACATGTCGCTCAGTTTAAGATTCACCAACTCACTCACGCGCAGACCACTGCCATACAACATCTCCATCATCGCACGGTTGCGATGACCTTCCGCCTTACTCAGATCCACTGCCTCCACTAACTTATTCACTTCCTCTAACGTCAGCGTACTCGGTAAATGCAACTCCTTACGAGGCATCTCAATCAACTCGCTCGGATCATCATCGCGGTAATTATGATACAGCAAAAAGCGATAAAACGAATGTATTCCACTCAATATACGCGCCTGACTGCGGGCTGACGTATTGCCGGAGAACTGACTATATACAAAAGCCTCCAAGTCCTCATACGTGGCATCCTCTATCGGATGACCTACTTGTGCCTCGTTGAAGTAGTCCACCAGTTTCTGCAGGTCCTGCTCATACGCCAGCACCGAGTTTTCACTCAGTCCTCGCTCTAACTTCAGGTAAATATGATACTCCTTGCGTATATCTTTCATCACTCGTTCTCAATCTCTATCTTATGAGCAGGATACCATGCCGCGATGCCCCCTAATCCCAGCACAATCACCATCACCCATATCAGGTCCATCATCTCTACATGCACCGGATACGCACTTAGCACATACTGCATGCCATTGCCTAACTGCAACACACCATATCGCTCCTGAATAACGCATAACACTACACCTAACACCAGCCCCAATACCGCTCCAAGCGTAGAAATCAACCAGCCTTCAATCAGGAAAATCCGACGGATGAGCCGGCGGTCGGCACCTAAGTCGCGCAGCACGCGTATATCCGCACGTTTATCTATAATGAGCATGGTCAACGAACCGATTATATTAAACGATGCTATCAACAAAATAAACACCAGCAGCAATGCCGTCAACCATTTCTCTATCTTCAGTATCCTAAAGAAATCCGCCTGCTGTTCGTATCGGTCCATCACCTTATACTCATCGCCCAGCACCTTCTCTATCGCTCTCTTCACCTTCCCCACTTCGCCGTCAACACCAATCTCAACGGCTGTCACTTCATGCTCGTCGTAATCAAACATACGCCGCGCCATACGAATATCCACCAGCATCATCTTATCGTCGTACTTAACCTGATTGACCGCAAAAATACCGGCCATAAAGCATGTCTGACGATTGAAACTATCCTCCGGCCTCAACATATCCACCTCGCCGCGACGCTTAGGTGCATACAGGTGCAGACCATGGATGAAATGCGCCCCTACACTCAACTGACTACTCAGTCCAATGCCCATCACCGTGCTGTAGAATTTACCATCAAACACCTCGTAATGACCATCTACAATGATTGAATCAATCTCCGTCAGCTGTTCATACACCGAGTCCACACCCTTCAGTTGCGCAGGAATCTGCTGGTCCTTATACTCCACCAACGCCGTGCCAATCACCGTCTCCGAATACACCGCCACACCATCCATCGTTCGTATCGAATCCCATGCCGCACCTTCGGTCATGAAACTGGCTTCCTGCCGATGCTCAATGCGCAAGTCCGGATCCAAATGCGAGAACATGCCTTCAATCACCACACCAAAACCATTCATCACACTTAGCACACACACCATCGCAGCCGTCACTACCATCACGGCAGCGGCACTCACTCCACTCACGATATTAATGGCATTATGGCTCTTCTTGCCCCATAAATACCGCCAGGCTATTTTCAATTCTACTTTGGTCATTTGCCCAATAACTGGTCAATGCGCTCCATCTTATCCAAAGTCTCATCCAAGTGGAAGGTCAACTCAGGAATGATGCGCAACTGATGCCTCTCCAGGTTACCCATCTCAAAGCGAATCTTATGCGTATCCTCCTCCACCTTGGCCATCACTTCGGCTACTTTGTTTGTGGGAAAAACACTCAAATACGCATGGGCTATACTCAAATCCGGCGATACACGCACTTCACTCACCGATATCAGCACACCGTGCATACCACGAGCGTAACGCAAAAAAATATCACTCAAATCCTTCTGAATAAGGCGTTCAATCTTTTGTTGTCTTGTATTCTCCATAATGATTTTCTTTTATACTTCTATTTTTATTTGCAAACCTAATATCTGCATAATCTTCATGAGGGTTTCCATCGATGGATTACCCGTACCGCGTTCTATGGCAACTATCGTGTTAATACCTACTCCACTCAAGTCCGATAAGGTCTGTTGATTGATATTTAACTCCTGCCTACGACGCTTAATCTGCTGGCCTATTTCATGTGTATTCATTGCTCTAAACTATGTCTGCGATAATGATAACTACTCTTATAATGAACTTTCAATTCTTCCGATAAGTGGCTTTCCTCTATCATTTGATCTGCCAATACATACTCCGTTGCAAAACGGGTTAACTCTCGATTCACAATTTTCTTGTCTAATCCCATCCTTCTTCCAAACTCCTCAAAGGATGCACGAGTTACACTATGCGTATCATCAATAATCATACCTTCACGAAATAGCCCCTTCCTTAATGCAAAAATAGTAGGTTGAGAAAGATGCAAACTGGTATTCATTAAATCGTATGCCGGAGTTAAAACAGCATCTCCTGGACGACGTTGAATGAGCGAGAAATTCTTCAAGTGCGCATCATCATTTAACGTAAGATAATTAAACACCACTAATTGAAAAAATCTCAATATCTGAATAGGAGCAGCCTTGCTGTGTTGACGAATCAAATCCGCACATTCCTCATAACTCAACCGATTATACTTATAATCAGGTCCCGCATTATCTTTATTCAATTGAGCAATGGATGCAAAATCCTCTTGAGCATATTTGCCACCATCCTCACGAACATCAAATCGCCTGGTCAAATAAGCCTCTTCTCCATTCTCAAATCGACATAATGCACACTTGGCAGTCTCTATGCCATATACCCGGCTGGCTATTTGCATCGTCAGAAACTCATTGGCTGGACAATACGCGCGATCTAATATATAGGTCGCTGTGGGAGCTGGTTTAAGCATATAAGTCCCTTGCTCTTTATCCTTGGTAAACCGCAGCACGCCATTATCCACTACCATGCCATACTTAGGCTGAACACCACTAATGGATATATGTCCATTGCCACTGGCAATCTCTTCCATTACCGGACGGGAACTTAAATTGGGGTACGGCAACACATCCGACACCATACGCCCATCAAACATCTCTTGCAGTATCTTCTTACTAAATGCCATTGTCCACCGAAGTTATAGTTACACAACCTATCGTATCATAACTGGCCGTAGCCAACAATATCCCAAAATCATCTTGCTCATCTATACGCAATAACCGAGCTTGGTACTGACGGTTCTCCCCCTCTGATAATAGATTGGAAAAGTAAGGAAATAACACATTCGACTCATAACGATTCTCCGTCAATGGCATCGTCAAACATACCGGCTCAGCTCCTTCTTTATGCAGATAATCGGCATCATACTCAAACGTATAATACTGACTATTCACCTCCGTCAATAAACCCGCATACTTACCATGAATATATACTTTCCCTTGCCTCATAATTTCACACTATATTGTGATTTCGCATGCAAAGTTACTACTTTTTTTTCATTTATGCAAGTATTTTCACACTTTATTGTGATTTTTTTGTCTATTTCGCGTTTTTTTCGGAATATACCGAAACACAAAAAGGGAGAAAAGAAATATCTTTCCCCCTTATTACAGCCTAAGCTATAACGCTGGTCTGATTAAAATTTGTGGCGACCTTCGTCAGCAACAGTCAGTTTCTTGCGACCATGTGCACGACGAGCTGCAAGTACACGACGACCATTAGCAGTAGCCATTCTCTCCAAGAAACCGTGTTTATTGCGGCGCTTGCGTTGTGAAGGTTGGAATGTACGTTTCATATTCGTAATTTTTAATGATTTATCTATTTATTATCTCTCTTATTACCCCTTCCGAATTAGCCGTTCTACGGAAAAAGCGTGCAAATATACAACAAATATTTGGAATGAGCAAATTTTAAGGAAAAAAAATGAATTTTGCATGCATATTTATACATTTTGGGGCAGTTTGTAGGTGTTTACACATAACAAATAGCCCTAAAATATATAAAGAAAGACATCAGTCTTATTCCTTAAAATTTGCTCATTTTAATAAGGACGCGACCTACCATTCGGGGGAATGCTGCATCGCAGCAGGCGGCGTCCGAAGTTACAAATATTTCGGAGGAATTGCGAGCTTGCGAGCAAGGGAGTGCCGAAATTTACAACATGCGACCTACCATTCGAGGTGGGCGAGCAAAGCGAGGTCGGTGCCCTCGAAGTTACAACAAAACACACCATCCGGTGCCCGAATGGTAAATGCAGGGGAGACGCACGTCATTCATGACCGTCGGTTGACCATCGGATGACTGACGGATGACTGTCGTCCCACCGTCACGCGACCGTCGGGTGACCGTCGGGTGACCGTCGGGCGACCGTCGGGAAATGAAGGGGTTTAGAATTGAGAGGTGAGAGGTGAGAGGGAAGAGGTGAGAGGTGAGAGGTGAGAGGTGAGGTCTATAGGTCAAAAAAACTAAGAGCCGAGGTCTCCCCCGGCTCTCTGTTTACATCTGCGTCTATGTCCTTACTTAAACACTGCATAATACGTCTTATCCTCAGTCACGGTCTTACCTTCCGCCTCCATGAACATATCACTTGGCGGCTGTGTCGGACTAAAGTAATTAGTCATTCCCGTCCAGCCTTGGAACGTCTTACTTCCGCAGTCCGCAGGCGTCGTGCTTGGCAATTCCAATGCAGCACCATGCACATAGTCTTGCTCCTCAATCACCTGACCATCCGATACCCAGATTACCGTGTGATGCTCATCCACAATAGGTATCAACTCAAATACAGCTGTGTAGGTCTTATCAGCTGTAACGGTGATATTGATGGAGGCGGAAACGGAGTACTCAACACCGTTCTCCAACCATTTAACGAATCGATAACCGCTCTTTGGCGTAGCCGTCAAGTGTAGCGGAGTGTTTTCCGGATAACTACCACCGGCTGTTACGCTACCCATATTAGCATCGTTCACCGCAGTCGTAATCGTGAAGTTCACCACTGGGTCATCTTGCACTACTGACGTAATCTTAATCGGAGCCTTTACACCGCTTACTATCAATCGACCCGTTGTTGCATTATACGTAAATTCTGGGTCATTAGCCGCAGCCTTGCGCAATGCACGTGGACTATTGGATGGACTCGTAGCCGTTACAGACACCTCGCTTGGGTGAGTAACTCCGTCGGCATTATATACGTATGTCACAAATCCGCTGCTCAACGTGTACGTATAATTAGGAGTAATCGTGCAGTTATTCGTGGCATTCGTCACCGTGTATTCGGTCACACTGGCCTCATCTTTCAGTATCAAGATTGCCAACTCCGGATAATCAATGAACGGATTTCGGTTGCCTTTATACGCTTGTGCACCGTCGTTACGAACCATTTCCGTCAATGATGGTGGATCTTCCATGTGCCACTTCAGCAAGATTGGCAAACTCTCAAACACACCACTACTGCCTAACTTACTGAGCAGTTGTGCATTACCATTATAATAACTGTTCTTATGTCCACCCATCTCACCATAAACGATATAGTCATATAAGATGACACGTGCAGCATCACCATGATACGAACCCATATTCTCGGGTTTATAGTTCGCATTGTTGATAGCAATATCATCCGTATTATAGTAATAGGTCGAATTGCCCTCACCGTATGCTTTATTTCCACGGCTGGAGTTTACGCTGGCACTGGCAGGACGAACCGACTGCATATCATAGCCCATCGGAATAGTTTTAGTAGCACCCTTCGATTGTGGCCACGTGTGCTCACGGTTATAGGTTGTTCCGCCATCCCATGTACCATTCATACTTTGACCATTGTAGTAACCGATAATATTACCAGCCTTATTCAGGTCTCTATCTACGTTCACGTATTTATCACGTAAATCGTCATAACTACCACCACTCTGCTTAGTCTGTCCCATCTTCGTATTCAGCGTTCCGAATAATCCCGCACCGCTCTGAGTCATCATCGTGGCGTATGCAGCATCACCTGTGTAGTATGCATTTTGTTTTGCTACATAGTCAGTATAAGCCGACCGTCCTTCCGGAGATGCCACGTGAGCCTGCATATCAATACCCGACGCACCGGTTACCGTAATCACGTACGTCTCGCTGGCGCCGTTGTAGTTGGCGGTTCCGGTCACAGATGCCGTAATCGTTGCCGTTCCTGCTCCCTTCGCTGTAATCTTACCATCCGTTCCTACAATAGCCACACCGGCATTGTTTGAACTATAACTGATGGTTCCGATATTAGTGCTTGCCCAACCGCCGGCAATGATACCACCTACTTGAACCGTGTTAGTCAATGTATTCAGCGTAATCACTGCCTGACCTTTATTGATGGTCAATGTATAAGTAGCCTCTCCGGCAGTAAAGTTGTCCGTTTCAGCTACAGTAGCCTTAATCGTCACCGTTCCGACTGTCTTAATCGTCACCTCACCGGTCTCCGAATCCACATCAGCCACACTCGTATTGGACGATTTATAACTAACCGCTCCATCCGAATTAGTGGTAGCCTGTTGCTCAACTGCATCGCCATACTTAGCCGTCACGCTGCTTTCTGCAAAACTAATAGTCGGTGCTACAGCCGCAGCCGTTACAGTCACGTTAATCACTTTTTGTGCAGCGGTATATTTATCCGTCTGAGCCACATTCAGCGTAATCGTGGTGCTACCTTCTGCCCCACCTGTTACTACACCTGCATCACTAACAGTAGCCGTGCCTGTTGCAGCGGAAGTGTAACTAATCGTTGCATCCGAATTGGTCGTTGCACCAATACTCTTAGTCGCTTCTACTTTCACAGTTACATCATTAGCCGTAATCGTACCTGTCGCACGGTTTACCGTTATCGTACAATCTACCGTCTTCTGATTATACTTAGCCGTCGCTGCTACCGTTGCACGTAAGGTGACCGTTCCTTGTTTAACGGCCGTTACCTCACCTGTGGAAACATTCACCGTGGCTGCATCACCCGAAGTGATAGCATACGTAATCGCACCCGTCGAATTGGACGTAGCTGCAACCACTTTTCTCTCACCCACAGTCATCGTCTCGCTGGCTGGCTCAAACGCCAAAGTCGGATCTACCGCAGCCGCTGCTGTACAAGTAGTCGAATAGTCCGACTTAACAACCGATGCACCGGCATCCTGATATGTTACAGATAATTGATTAACCTCTAAACGATGATTCTTATCTCCCATGCAATAGAATGCAATAGTCGTTGCATCTAACTCAGAAGCCGTATATGGTGTGGAGGTGGACATAGATTGACCCGTCACATAACTGCTTCCATCCACTTTAACATCAATAGTGGTGCTCTGATGAGTGCCTAACGTAATAGATGAAATCTTTTTACCATTCTTGGCACTGACTGTAAAGATACCACCCCCCTGATAAATACGTATGAATCCATTCGTTACGTATGGATCAGATGTACCATTACCTTTAGCAGAATTATAAGATATATTCGCATCTAAATTTCCTGCTGCACTAGTAAAGTTATCTTTACTTACCACCACCGGAGCCGATGCACCATTCTCTACCGTCGCATAAACAGCGTAATAAGTAGCATTAGCAGTTACGGCATTTCCTAACGTAATATACGTTGGAGCCACATCGCCCGAATAAGTGCTATTGGATGTCCAACCTTGGAAGATACGGTCTGCCGAGCAGTTAGCCGGTTGAGCAGGAGCCACCAAGGCTTCACCGTCTTCGTACTTGACTGTACTAACGATACCATTCGCGCTCCAATTGACATTATGCATTACTACGGCTTCTACTGTTACATTCACTACCTTCTGTGCTGCTGCATACTTATCTGTTTGAGCTGTACTCAGCGTCACGGTCGTATTGCCTGCTGCCACACCCGTGAAGACTTTTCCATTTCCTGACAACTTACTGCCATCCGCAATCGCATACGAAATAGTTGCATCCGATGTCGTCGTCGCATCTAATGTGTACGTCTTTCCTACTTTCACTGTGAAATTATCCACCGACGTGATTGTTGCCGTCGCACGATTAACTGTTACCGTATAAGATGCACTGGCTGCCGTATAACGTTTATTCGCTGCCACATTAGCGGTAATAGTAGCCGTACCTTGCTTAATAGCCGTTACGGCACCCGTCGTGGCATCTACTGTAGCAACAGCAGAATTATTGGACGAATACGTTACTTCACCATTGGAATTAGTATGCACCACTTGACCCTGTACGTCTCCTACAGTCATCGTCACACTGCTATTCTCAAAACTTGCCGTTCCGTCTGTTTGCACGATGGCTGCAGCACGACGATAGAGTTGAATGTTATTCTGCCCGCTGGCGTACGTTGTGAATCGCGGAGCATCG
This sequence comes from Paludibacteraceae bacterium, assembly GCA_024399955.1. Lineage (GTDB taxonomy): Bacteria > Bacteroidota > Bacteroidia > Bacteroidales > Paludibacteraceae > Colicola. The sequence goes on from JAKSNH010000010.1 coordinate 51,546, forward strand.
CTGTTGTACTTCATCGTACCGTAACTTGACGTCGTACTGGTTACAGTGGCTGTTCCTGAACTAATACTAATGGTCCAAGTATTGGTGGCACTGCTTCCAAACGAAATGTTCTTCACTCCCGTCACACCTAATTTAGTACCATCTTCACGAGCAAAGGTCCAATTACCTGTCGTACCTCCTAATGTAAAGACTTGCACCTCACTATCATCCTCTAAGTCAATCTGATGATCCGTGATGGTCACTTCTTCTGAACCTAAGAACGTCTTTTCATACACCAAGTTAGTGGCAGCTACATTTTGTCCCTCGCATACAAAAATCACTTCATCTCCGGCACTCAATTCACTTGTGCTCTCTATCAGTTCAAACGTATTGCTACCCTTAATCTTTGTACCAATAATCGTCACTACGATGTCACCCGTGATATTCGCTGCCGCAATCGTGATAGTCAATGTATTGCCTGCCAAACTGGCATAATTGCTGGTCTTATCTACGCCATTCACCGTCACTTCGTACAAGCAGTTATCCACTGTCAATGGCTCATACTTGCCTTCTGTAGCTGTGAACGTAGCCGAATAACCTCCTGTCTTCAGGAACTCTCCTGCCGCAGGACCGGTTACCTTCGTAATTCCTTCTAAATTATATTCTACATTCACATAACCTTCACGCTTATACACTGCCCACAATGTGCAGTTTACAGCACTCTTGAAATTCTGCCCTGCCGTACCTGCATCCGGCGTAGTCGCCGTGCTGCTGGTGGCCCAACCTAAGAACGTATAGCCACTGGTCACTCCCGTCACATTGGGCAATGTCACACCAGCGCCGGCTGTAGCCTCTGTCAACGATGCCGAACTGGGAGTTCCTTTGCCATTACCATTGAAGGTAATAGTCACTTTTTCTGAACCGCCATTGTACTTAAACGTTACCACTTCGGTTGAGCTGTTGCGTGTAACCTCAGTTATTTTATGGTTATTATCGTTGTATAACGACACACTGGTTCCTCCTGCAGGGAAAGCATCAGTACTCGTTCCTATTTTAGTCGTCTTACCTGATGCAGATACCACTGTATAACGCAACGTACCGGCTGTGTTATTCAAGTTATTGTTATTCCATGCGGTTTGGTTAAATTGCACTTTCCATATCAACATACCTTTACCCGGTAATGAACGGTCAAATGGGTCATTCTCCGAACGGTTCTCTACGTAATACACCGTACTCGTATTGCTATATGGCACTAACGCATCCGTGGAAGTTATCTGGCGAGCGTACTCCGAACCGATACCCAAAGTTACCGTCTCTTTTCCTTTCAAAATCTTAGGTGTTGCCCAACCCATGTAGTATTTATCAAAGATACTATACAAAGGAGGATTGTCATTATACGAACCACCATCCATCAATGTCCACTCACCCGGAGTCGTTCCGTTTTTATAGTTCGTTCCGTAATCCGTATCGTAGTAGTCCGGCAGACCGATTACGTGACTGAACTCGTGGCAGAATGTACCTATTCCGTCAAAGTTGCCACTTCCGTCCAACTCAGACGAACAAGCATAGTGTTTAACTGTCTTGCCGTTGTATTTCACATTTCTATATCCTGCGGAATTTAAATCCCAACTGTGAGGCCAAATTGTACTTTCTGCACCGCCATCAGCTTCGCCCTTACCGGCATAGATGACATACACATTATCTACTACACCATCACCGTCTGTATCATAATTGGCAAAGTTACATCCTGCGGCTGCTGCTTTTGCACAAGCATCTACCACCATCTTGGCGGGATCTTTATCGGCACCAGCTTCATCACCTTCATTCTCTCCATAGGTCGATTCATTACTATCTAAGGTCAATGGACCAAAGATATCAAAGGTCGGAACATAATGTCCGTCCGATGATTCATTAAAGAAAGCCTTGGCAGAATTGCTACCCGTGTTCAATGCAGACTCAAAATATGCTGCATTGTGAGCAGATTTCATCTTGATGTCCTTGAAATTGACTACCAGCACCAATAACTTAGTCGGCAGAGTCGAGGGTTTGGTTGCCATACGAGGCATAACGCTGTTAGGACGTGCTGCACGGCGGGCTGTCATGCGTTGAACGGCCTGCTCCCCTGTCGGAGCGGCACCTACTACTTGCCAATAACCATTGGCGTCTTGCTTAACTTGATTACCATTCTGGTCTTCCCAATAATGGTAAAACTCGTCACCCATGTGACGTACGGTAATCGTCGTTCCATCCGGTTGGGTCTTAGTCTGCCAACCTCTTCTTGCCGGCACAGCCATCAGGCTCATCGCCATCGCTGCTAACACCAGCGTACTTAAAATCTTTTTCATGTTTACTATATTTTGGGTTTTAGATTCTTCCTGTTTTTCGGGGTCCCCAGAAGCTCGTAAGAGGTTATGGGGAGAGCGGAAGCACAAGTCGCCTGTTGATTAAGCTCCGCGGCAATCAACCTTTGCGACCTTGTTGCTGAACGCGAGGCTAATCGGTCCACCTTTCTTTTGCGGTGCAAAAATACAAAAAAAAAATGACATACGCAAATTTTTTTTAACATTTTTATCATTTGCCCATTATATATCATTTTTTTGCTCCAGTTTGGGGTCGAGGGTCACTCGACCCTCTCTCGACCCCCTCGCTCGCCCCTAGTGCCCTAGTGTCCTAGTAAACTAGTAAATTAGTCCACTAACGCTCTGCGCTGGCAGCTTTGCGCCTCCGAAGAAGCGCAAAGCCTGCTGCCATCGCCATCAATACCCACAAGCCATCTCCTATCGGATCTTGGAATGGGTTACTTGGATCATCCGGACCACCTTCGGTGCTACCACCGCCACCGTCACGACCCACTCTACGAGCCGAACCACGATGACTGCCGGTGGCATTATCATAATAGGCATCGGCACTCATAAACTCACCTCCCGTTTGGAATGTGGAACCTGAACCCACCATAGCCGAGGTGGACTGGAAGCCCGTACTTGGCTGTTCGGCCAAGTACTGAGCATCCATACTTACTACACTTACGATTACAATTGCTACTACGAGTAATATCTTATTCATTGTTTTCATATCTAATTCTCCTTTCTTTAATCTCTAAACTATAAACTCTAAACTTAATACTTTACTCGTTTACCTACTCCGTCAAATAGAACTCCATTTGCACGGATATACATGTGGTCATTCAATATGAACTTCTCCGGTCCACTCGTATCGTACCGTTCGGTTACACCGGTTCCGATGTTGTGCTTACCAAAGACAATCTTCACATAGAAGCGGTCATTCATCTCACCCTTATCCAGGTAAATCTTAGCATCGTTACTCATCAGGTCGTATTCGGTGTTCGAATCCATATCCCTCAGAATCACTTGCTGTATGTAATCCGCTTGGTCGCTTGCTACGCTGAAGGTGTATTCACCTGCAGTTGCTACTTTGACGCCGGCTTTGCTCCAGCCTTGTGCATCTTCGTAACTCATACCGTTAGCGTACATCTTGATGTCATCACCACCGAAGGTGTAGAAGTTCAACGTGTTCGCATTCTCTTGTTTGGTCATCTCGTTCGGGAACTCCTTAGCATTGTCTCGATGCAGATTATCATTGATGAATAGAACGGCGTCATCCTTCTGACCTTGGCAAGTTGCGTGCAAGAAGATTTCCATCTCGCTTGGCAACTCATCTTCGCCCAACATACGAGCCGGAGCTTCATTTGTGCGACCACTAATGTCAAATACGATTGTACCATTTTCAGCCATCTGAACGAAGAAGCCGGTGAACGGAGCCAATACCGCAGTGCTCATTGGTAACTGCGTATAAGTATCGCTGCCGTTGTCATACAAGGTGACATAACGAACAATCTTACTTCCTTCTTCCCACTCGTAGTGACCATCCCACTTTTCATTAACCTTATGTTCAACCAATCTACCGGTTTGGATAGTTCCTGTGCTTCCATCACCTAAGTCTTTCGTGAAGTTAGCCATGAATGGGTTAGCAATATAGTTCCAACCGGCATTGTTGTCGTATTTACTCGGGTAAGCATATACATCCACGGCAGCCTTCGTTGCCTCTGCGGTACTAGTTCTGTGACCATCGGCATTCTCCGTTGCGTCATATCCCATCGGATGACGAATAATGATGTAGTTCTGACCGCCGTATGGTTGAGCCGCGAACATATATCCGGTACCAATATTGATTGCCCATGGATCAGCATTCCAATTGTACCATACCCAACCGTTATTACCGGCAGCACGAGTAGCACCGTCATAAATCTTAGTCCAGAAGGTGAAGTCTTCACCGCCCTTATTGTCGGTTACTAACTCATACTTAGATGTGTATGGCAATGCAAAGTTGTAGTACTGTGTTGCATCCAGACGAACATCATATACCAAACCACTCGTGGTCGCATTGTGTACCAACTTGCCGTTCAGTACCAATTGTGGTACGCCGTACTTAGTCAGCGTGTACTCACTACCATTGTAGATTTCGTCTGTTCCACCGAACAACGTCATCGTCGTAGTCGTCATCGTAACATCCTTCTCATCACTTGTTTGTGCCGGAACAACTACCTTAGATGTCGGATAGATAGTTACATTAACAAACTTATTCCATGTTCCTATTGCAGCATCCACGGTCAGTGTTGCACCGTCACGAACTACCAAGTCATTATCTTGGTACTTGGATTGTGCAGACAGACCACCTAACAAATCGGTACTCGTAGCATACGTACCTCTACTCAATATGATAGGTACAGTCACTACCTTAGCATACGTCGTAGCCTCAATCGTGTAACTTACAGACATTGCTTGACCTGCCTTAGCAGTCAAATCACCCGTCTGTACTTCATACAAGTTGGTTCCGTACGTAGTCGTGCCGGCAGTTCCTGCAACAGCTTCAGCATCACCTACCTTAACCGACGTATTCGTGATAGCCTGACTGCTCTCAATCAACAGCTTAGTCGGGAACCACTCAACGATATCAAATACTGCTGGCTCGGCACTTGCATCTACCGGCAACAGATAAACGGTCTTATTGTTGCCACTGTCGTACCAACCAATCGTTCCACCATACATGGCGATAGTCCTGGTGTCCTCATCCTGCGTAATGGTGTAAGCAGATAAGTCGCTACTCAACAGGTTGAATTGTTGTTTGTCTGCACCATAATTAGGTATAAAGAGTTGCGACGTGCTGCAGGTGGTAATCCAAGCATTGCTTGTTGCATCTGCTCTCAAGAATCGAATAGCATTACGGTGTTTAGTAGCCTCATAACGACTGTAACCCTTATACAATGTGTTCTTCGGAGCCATCAGAGCCTTCGTCGGAGTAGTGGTGTTATCCACGCTAATCATGATTGGAGCCTTCGTAGATGAACCTTCTGATGTGCTGGTTGCCAAATCATTCGGCAATGCATACCAACTATCACCATTGGTGCTCTTCATCGCAATCACGAATCGCTCTGGCAGGCTGCGACCCTTCAAGGTAATCTGTTTCTCCTCCATCACGTTGTTATTTGCATCCAATGCAGCAATAGTCAATGTGTAGTTATACATCGTATTAGCTGCCGTCGGCTTCAAGCTTACCGAGAAGGTCTGATTCACTTCACCGGTCAACGAACTTACATCAATCGTATGATTAGCCGTTGTAGCATCAGCATAGTTATAATCAATCTTATCTGGGAAACTGTAGTAATTCAGACGGAAGACACTATTGCTTACAGCCACATCACTCGTGCCATCGTTGTAGGTATATCTCAACTTAGCTACGTTGGTGTAGTCAGCGCTGATATGCAGCAGGTTGCTGGTCTGGTTACCATAAACCTCAATGCCATTAGCCGATGTCAATACTACATCGCCACTCAACGTCAGATTAACAGCAGGCTTTTGATCAATTGCAAAGAAGCGTACCGTCTGGTCACCACTGATTACCCAATTGCCGTCAGCAATACCCAAGTCGGCATTCTGTAAAGCATTCGTCAACGTGTAATCCTTCAGGTCTTCCGTAGCCGGAGTAAACTCGTACTCAGGTTTAGTTGAACTCCAAGTACTCATTGCATACAAGCCCATCGTCGTTTCCGATTCAGTAGTGCTTGAACGCAATGCAGAACCGGTCTTACCTGTTGCCTGACTATTAAATACCATATTAGCAGTACTTGCTTTACCTGCTAACAGCGTGTATGCGTAGATATTCTCTACATCCGAGTAGATAGTAGCTGTACCCGTTGCCTCGTTAACGGACAACAACTTAACTGCTGCAGGATTAGTTTGATTATTCGACATATTATTCGGCAGAGCATACCAATCATCACCTACCTTTTGTGCAATCAAGAACTTAGCAGGTAAGTGACGCAAGTGGATATTATTGATACCCTTAGCCTCATTGGTAATAGCAACGTCTGAACGGTCAAGAGCACTTACGCAAATCTCTCTATTCTCAATACCATCGGTCGTCTCGGTCGGATTGTAAACTACGTATGCCGTAGTCTCTTCCAACATACCATTAGCATCAGCCTTGATAGCCTTGCCGTCTGCATCAACGAGTGCCAAATAGGTAATGGCAACACCGGCGTTATCCGTCAGCGTAATCGTGGTATTAGCCTTCAGGAAGCTACCCTTCACCTTATAAGCCATTGCCGAACGAACGCCTTGACCGGCAGTAGAAGTGATGTATGCTGCACCACTAATCTGCAACTTAGCCTTGTTGCTCGGCTCAGACGAGTATGTGCGCTCTACGCACGAACCAATATAGACTGGCATATACATACTCGAGTGCTCTTGGTCTTGACTATAGCACTTGAAGGTGCTGGCTGTGATTGCACTAGAACCATCATCAAATACACGAATGTAATTACGTGTATCGCTATTGGCGACATAGTGAATCTGGTACGAATCATTACCTTGCTTCTCCATTGTCCAACCATACCCAGGTTCTGCTGCTTGAGTTGCAAAGTCATTGCCTGAAGCATTGGTCAGATAAACAGTCTTATTCTCTCTCTTAGTCTGGAGATTCCAGTTACCATCGGCACGTTTAGAGAACGTTACCGTAGCTGCCGAAGCACAAACAGCTGTAGAGGTGAACTTGCTACCATCAAAGTTAGTTGCATATACACGCAGATACTCACCATCTAAATCGGTGTATGCATCTTTATAACGTGTGCCGGAACCTCTGAAGTAGATATAGTAGTCACCACCTATTGCTTCATCAAACTGAGTCGTCTCCTCTACCTTCGTAAAGATAGGATACATGTTGTAGTTGTTATTTGCAATCAACTCCAGCGTTGCATTCTCGTTTGCATACAAACCATCACTTTGGTCTGGTTGTATAGTACCATTCTTGGTATCTTCTGCAAAACTACCTGCATACTTGGACGAATTACTATAATCCACTTTACTCCAACCGGCAAACGTCCAACCTTCGTATTGTGCCGTTGGCCATTGCGTTATAGACGTATTGATTGGCAAATCTTTATAATCTTCTGCCGATCCTTTACTATCGGTCCAGTCAATCGTTATATCACCTACGGTTTGGAACGTAATCGTTACAAACTCAGCGCAGGTCGGGTTGGACCAGAAGGTAGATGCTGCACAAGGAACTAACTTAACAGAGGTTGCAGATTGATAGAATCCAAAGTTCGATCCAGAAATAGATATCTGACGATCGGTAGGACTACTTACTTTGATATTGTATCCGCCATCCGAACCGCTAACTATATTCCAATAGTAAGGCTCAGCCTGACTCATAAAGTTAGTTGCAGTACCACCTGAAGCAGGAGCCAAATAGCCATTTGCTGTACGAATCGTGTATTTGAAGTTACCTACGTGACTCGTTTGATAATCAATAAAGATTGGCGTTGCATTGTCTGTCGTTGCTTCGCTTGAGAACTTATTTCCTGTAGTTGATGTACCAATTGTTCCGGTGGCGTATGCAGTCAATGCTGTGTTAGCCAAGTAGAACGAACGAACACCTTCGGTAGCAGGAGCAAAGTCAAGTGCACTACCTTCTTTACTATAGATAGCATATAAGTGCATATCCTCCTCTGGAGTGTAAGTACCAGTGCCTGCAGCAATCACGATATTCGGTTGAACAGGATTACCACTTTGTACTGTGGACTCAGACGTCCAACCAACAAAGGTGATACAATCATCATCCAATGCAGCAGCAGGCACATCAATCGTACTACCTAACGATGCTTGAGTAACCTCAGTAGCCGTTGCCTCAGCCGAACCATACTTATCGTGGAACGTTACTGTATAAACGCGATCCCATTGTGCGTAGAGGTTGAGGTTATTACCTAACTCAGTAAATACCGTACCTGGAGTGTAGTTCTTACCGGTGCCATTAGCAGCGGTGTTCCATGTGCGAAGTACATAACCCTCACGAACTACATTAGCCGCAGCGCACAGCGTGTAAGCCTCTGTCAAATGCGGATAAGTGGTGAACTCTAACGTAGCATTCCCGCACATCGTTACATCACCTTCGGTGTTCTTGTTGTAAGTAACCGTTACAGAAGTCGGTATCTCGCAAGTCGGACTCGTGGTATAATAACCCTCGTTAATCAACTTGTAGAGGTAAGGAACAGACTTTCCGGATATCTTATCATAACAAGTGAAACGCACTTGAGAGGTATTACCTAACAGACCTTGAGAAGTGTATTCAACACTATGGATAGATCCTTGTGGCATCGGATTTAAGTCTGTCGTAGGTTGCGTACTGCCATCCATTAACTCCCACTTACAAGCGTCAGTGATTGTTGCGGATGGATTCAATGAACCCGACGACGACGCTGCTGCAAGATATTGGTTATTAGAAAGCAACATCATTGTGAATTTCCCATCTCCTAAAACATTGACTTCAAGTTCTGCAGCATCATTAGGTTTGGTTGCATATTGACCATTGCCATCGTCGGAAGCCGAAGTTGCAGTTAAGTAATTAGAAGATGTTGATTCATTATGGAATCCCGTCATCACACGAGTTCCGTCGGACATCAAGTATTTACCACTACTAATCGTCGTCTGTTTAACCCAACCGAGGTTCTCGGCATCGTGACCGAACAACGCATACAGCGTGATATCTCCGGTCGGAGTGAACGAATCACCAGCCTTACCTACTAATGTCGGACAAGGAATCTTCTCATCTTGCTCAGCCACCGTAGCATCTACCCAACCAATGAACTGGTTGTACAGACCGCAACTGAACGTAAAGTCTGGCAAGGTGGTCGGTTGACCTTGTGCCACATAAACATCTCCTGCAGGATTAGGACCACTAACTTCTACATTATTGATAACGTACGTTACGGTGTAAGACGCAGCCCATTGTGCAGTCAGCGTTACATTGCTTGCCGGCATCGTGAAGGTCTCACCTGGTTGGAAGGTACTCTTGCCACCAATCTCAACATTAGAACTCCATCCCGTGAAGGCATTTGTGCCCTTGGTTGGGATAGCCGAGCAGATAGTGAACGTAGAGTTGTACGTAGCCGTTGTGCTTTCGCAATCGCCTGTACCTCCAGCCAAATCGTATGTTACATTAAACGTTGCTCCTATCCATTGTGCATACAATGTCAGGTTTTCATTCAGCGGATTGATTACATCACCTTCGTCGTATGCAGTACCGGTGCCATCAGTAGCGGTATTCCAGCCGTTGAAGGTCATACCGGTCGGAGCAGTGAAGGTATTACCTGCTACTGTAGCCGAAGCGCCTTCTTCGATGACTTCACTTACTACATCTGCACCAGTTCCGCCATTAGCGTTATAGGTAATATGCAATGCAGCCTTGGTTGTGAACTCAATCTGAGCCGTTGTACCATATTGGCAATACTCATCATTATCACCTTTCGCGCGTACGTAATATATATAATGTGTACCTGCTGTCAAACCGGTCAAGTCATAACTTGTACCATCCAGTACATCTACCCAACTTGCTTGGTCTGCACTTACTTGGTAACCGTTGTTACCGGTAACTTCGCCCCAACTCAACGTAGCCGTTATCATGTGGACATCGTTCGCTTCGCCTCCTGTTGGAGCATCCAATGGCGTACAGCAGTGAGTACGATAGTCTTCGTACGTCACACCTGACCACTTAGCATACAGTGTCAAGTCATTATCCGGCATTACATCCGTTGCAAAGTTCCACGCATTGGTGCATGTATTTTCTTTATACCAACCAATGAAGGAATAGATATTTCCACCTTCCTCTACATCAGCCGGAGCGGTCGGTTCGGTAATCGTTGCACCATAACTAATTCCCGTATATCCGGCAGGAGCTGTTCCATGACCATTAGCGTTAAAGGTTACGTCATGGCTATTCAAACTCCAGTTAGCCGTAATCGTCTTAATGCCGGTTGTACCAGCAGTAATTCCGGTAATAGGATTACCATTCTCCGTCCAACCGGTGAAGGTATAACCGATACGAGTACCAGGATTAACGAATGTGATATTGCTCTCAATTGTATAATTAGCGGGGTTGGTGTTAGTTGCACCTTCCAAGCCCTCATACGTAATCGCATATTCGTTAGCCTCATAATGAGCCGTGAAGACTACATCATTGCAAGGCATCTCGAAGGTCTCTTCAGGAGTATAGTCCGCAGGCGAACCGGTAATATCGTCGGTGTTCCAACCCATGAAGGTATAACCGGTCTTATTATCCGGAGCCGGGCAAACAGTCACCTCTTCACCGCAGTAGTGAACAGTCGAACTGCTGCACAAAGTGCTATAACCGTCTAAGTCGTATGTCACCGTGTAGTTCTGTGCCCAGATAGCAGTTACTACTGCATCTTCGGTCAGTTCCACGGTCTCACCTGCTTGCTTGGTTGTAGCCTCGCCACCACCAATCGATACACTCCATCCGCGGAAAGTAAATCCATCCTTTGTCGGAGCGGTTGCCAGCGTGAAGGTACGATCTGCTGCGCTTGCACTTGGTAATGCGAACTGATCACTGTAGTCGCCTGTTCCTGCACCACCATCTAAGTTATAATGCAAACGATAGTAACGAATGAAACTCAAATTGAAGTTACTCTCGTTGCAATAGTTATCGTGGATATAGAATTTACCAAACTTGCCGGCAAATTCGCCCGATGTCATATTAGGTACAGTGTTCATCGGTACCGTCTTACTGCGACCGCCTATGAAGTTCACACCCGGATTAACGTCTGCACGTTTAGTTCCAACGTAAACACTTAACGAACTAAAGTTACTTGGAATCTCTACAATCTCTGTTCCGTATTCTGCACCATTAGTATGAGCAAAGTCAACACTTACCCAACCGGCTTGTCCGTCAACACCAAAGGTCATTGCGTAAACAGGTTGGAATGCCAAATGGTAGTTCTCTTCTCCATACCCCGTGTTTATACGGAAGTAACCGATAGCATCTTGACCGGCATACTGTGCACCATTATCTCCTCCGCAACCTGCTCCTTGTAAGCCAATCATTGGTACCCAACGTGGATGCCACTCTCTGGACCATTCTCGAGGCATACCATTATACAGAACCTTTATCCATTCCGAATCGCTATTACTCGGTAATGAGAAGAGACCTTCGGTACGGTATTCATCTGCGGCACCGCCTGCTACAGGAACGAAGCACAAGTCTCCGTCGGATGAATGTTCATCATTCCAATAGTGCAATCCCCATTCATCACACGTAGAAGATTTTACATTGATTATATAGTGATTACTCTCTATTCCACTGGCACTACGAACATAGATGTACTCATTCGTATTAGCCTGAACACCGGTCACCAAACCGTTTTGATCTACCGTCATAGTCGCTCCGTTGCTGGTGTACCATGTATATGGACCACCATACTCAGGACTCGCAGGAGTCAATGTCATATCTAATTGTAATGTACTTCCAACGGTCAACTCATGTAAATCGTCCGCATTTGAAATAGTAATTGCAGTTACAGCCGTTTCCCATTGAGCAGTCAATGTGATATTACTATTGATATCTTGAATCGTAGCAGCATCAGCAATCAGCGTTCCTGCTGTTACCGTCGCTCCACCTATCTTAACATCTACATCAGCCACCCAACCTTTGAAGTGATTACCGGTCTTGGTATAAGCATTAGCATCCAAAGTGACACCCTCACCGGCTGCGATGTTAGTTACATTCGTCATGCTTCCACCATCTGCACCATTGCCATCAAACGTAATCGTATATGCCGTTGGATAAGTAACGGTGATTTGCGGAGCGTCACCGGTCATGTTCGTTACATTGATGGTGTAAACGCCAGCAGCACCTGCATGAACATGCACATTATAACCATTCTCATTGAGATGATCCAATGTCCATGGCTCATCAGATGTGGTGTATCTGTTACCGTCGCCACTTGCACCATAGTAGGTGTATTCTGTGTTGTTATTGGTCTTACGAATCTTGAAGTCAAAGATGGACTCTTTAGCCACGTTACTAACAACGACAACTCCATCGGTGATGGTATAATCAGACCAATTCTCATCTCCATCAAAGTCTGCCCAAACCGTCCAAGTATATGGTGCCGAGCAATCCGTCAAATAATCCGTCCAAACAATATCACGCCATTGAGCAAAGTATGTTACATTAGCAACAGGCTTATTGGTTGTACCGATTTCGGTAATCTGTGTACCACCGGTAGCCTCTGTGAACCAACCAACGAACTTCTGTTCAGCGGTAGTTGTGGGTGTCGGCAGTTCAACACTTGCACCATCGTATGTATAAGAAGATGATGCCGGAGTTACTGAACCACCATTAGCGTTCCATGTGATAGTAACGGTCTTAGGAGTCCAAATGGCATACATCGTATATGTCTGACCTTCATCAGTAGGGGTGTATTCTGTAATCACCTCACCAGACTGAGTAGCAGACCAACCTGCAAATGTATATCCGGTAACCGTTGCACTGCATCCAGGCAGAGTATTAGCCCTACCAACAACAGCATTTGTTATATCTGCCGGCATCGAACCACTTGCCAACGTCTTCCCATTTACATCAAAGTGAATCGTTGCATACTTCAAATCCGGACAACTGGTTACGTAGTTGGAATAAGAGCCACCATTACGATACAACTGGACGTTGTACATCTTACTTGATTCACCTGGAGATGTTGTAGATGCATAAGTGGTGAAACGCTCTCCACCTGAGTTGTTATTTCCCAAGAAACGTCCATTAGCGTCTGTTGTATTAGCAATCGTAGCGTTACCATCGGAAATAGAAATCGTCCAAGTGTTCGTTCCACTCACCCATGATAATTTCTTGACTTCAGTTGCGCCAAGTTTGTCTCCGCCTGCGTTCTCTAATGTCCAAGCACTACTTGTACCTCCGAGTGTGAAAATCATAGTTCCAGAGCCAACTTCAGAGATGGCACTCTTATCGCTGGAGAATGTAGAACCCACACTTGAGAGATAAACATTCGTTCCTGTTATATCGCCTGCCGTTTTATTCACTTCATTACTTGCAATAATGAGTTGATCTCCCGCTTGCAGCGAAGAAGCATCTGTAACAATCGTCCATCCAGGTCCACTTCCTCCCGCTTGTGCAAACACTGCATAGAAGTCTTTGTTAGAATTGGAGATTGTCGTTTCGTCAGCCCAAGCAACATCGTCCGCTGTTGCCTCATCTTTAGTGATAGCAGCAGTAGCCCAGCCCATGAACTTATTGACGCAATCGCCAATCGCATCGTCAGCAACCGAAGGAGCATCTACATCACTAAACGCTGTTCCATCATAAGTAGTAGCTGCCTGTGTTCCATTACCAATATGCCATGTCACCGTAATCTGTGCAGGCGGAGTAACAAAGTAATTGTTAATCTTTTGTTTGTAGAAATAAATAGTATTATATGCAGAATTCCAACCATCAAACTTGCCTCCATCATATTCAAGGTGTTTTGAACTATTGTTCAAATCCACTTCATACAATTCATCTACCACCTCTCCTGATATAGTCAAATAAACAGCAGTAGAAGAAAGCGTTAAGTCATACGTATTTGTAAAATTAAAGTATGTATTCGTGCTTAGATTCTTGAGTGCATATTGACCATTCTTAATGGTAACATTCCAAATAATAGAGTTGTCTGTCGTTGAAATAACACCATGATCTTCTGTCGGGAAAGTCTTTCCAGCAAAGGTATTATCCATAGCCTCTTCCGTCTCATCATCATCATCATAGCCATCAATAACATAATTACCTGCTGTTAAACCGGCAGCTTCGCGAACGACCTCATAATTATTCGTGACTTTTGCCCAAACAGCATGGTAGGTAACGTCAGCATTGATAACCTCATTACCGGTGATAAGTGCTTGAGTCATTTCTGCCTCAAATCCACTCCATGCATTAGTATGATTAACCCAACCTATGAACGTATATCCACTAATCGGAGCCTGACTCGCAGCCAGCGTCGGCAAAGAACTAACCGTACCACCTTCAACAACAGATTCCGTACTGGTTTGAGTACCATTATTCTTAAATGTTACCGTATATTGTGCTTTTTCAGCAAAGGAAACATTGACCGTAATGGCAGAAGTAACATTCTTAATTGTTGCGCCATCAATGGAGCCATAGTTACCTGTTACTGTAATTGTATAAGGCAATTTATGATTAGCATCTGGCGTCAAATCTGTTAAAGTGACATCTCCACCGTGATTAACCGAACTTGGTACAGTTGCCGAACCTCCGGTAACTGTTCCTTTTGTTACAACATAATTCTTGATTGTCCACTTTGCGTAAAGAGGGGTATTCGCATTGATGATAAACGTACCGGAACCTGCGGTATAATTAGTTCCTGTTCCGGAAGTATTTGTATTCCACCCATCAAAATCATATCCTGTCTTTGCTAACGAACCGGTATTACCTGCTACCGTTACCGTTGCACCTTTAGCATAATCCACTGCTGCCGGAGCCGAACCGGATGTGTTGCCATTACCATCATAAGTAACTGTATATTTGATAGGATAAGTTACAGAAACTTTAGGAGCATCCGGATTAGAATAATCCACAGCAAAAGTATATATTCCTGCAACTGTCGTTGTAAATGGACAGTTGTTATTCTCTCCTTGTACAAAATCGTAGTTAGAGAAACTAGCAGTAGGAGTTGGATCCGGCGTGCAACCATACCAATAACCCAATGTCTCATTTACGACTTTGAAATAGTATGTCGTATTGGCAGCGAGGGTTAATGAAACCGTTCCGTCACAGCCATCCCCTTTAACCATAGTGTGAGCCGTTCCATAATTCTCATCATTAAACGTACCCCGAACACTCCAATTCGGTCCCGAATAGGATTTTGCCTCAGTTCCCGATAACCGGTGACTTCCATCCCATTCATCACCATCGTAAGTGGTGATCTTAACATAGTTATTATCTCCTAAAGAGACACTCTCGGATTTATTCCACAATCCGTTATTCCAATCCCATGTCAAGGATGATGTGCTTTTGTTTTGACGTGTAAACAGCACATCAGTCGTTCCGAGAGGAACATCTGCTTGTAATATCTTACTCTCGCAATTAACAGTAGTCGCCATTTCGACATCAGCATCTCCTCCACCCCATGCATGAACGAAGAATTTCGCGGATGTGATATCCCAAACATTAGGCTCTAAATAAATGGTTTTAGTAGAAGCGCCCAACGTCGTAAACTCTCCTGCATCACTTTCTTCACTATCCAAATAATTACTACCATCTCCAATAGCTTTTACTGTCCACATATAATCAGTACTTGGAGACAAAACGTCTATCGTTGTGCTTGTTGTAGTGATATCGGTGAAATCATGACTATAGTCACCTAAATCAATTATCGTAACGGTGTACTTTGTTGCATTGGAAACTGCATTCCAACTCAATGTTGCTCCAGATGATGTGATATTACTTACAGACAACCCTGTTGGCGTTGTTAATTTAGGAATATCAACAAAGTTAGCAGTAATAGTACAAGTCCCACTAACTTTTTGACCATTAGTAACCACACTACCACCGTTCGTCCAGTTATTGAATTTATAACCCGAATTTGGATTAGCGGTGATTGTTGTACTACCAATTGTCAATTCATTGCCATTGATTGTAATCGTCTGCTCACCCGATAAGCCTTCAATAGACGGTGAACTTACAGTACCATTACTTCCAGCCACAAAATTGACCGTATAAGTGGACGGTCCACAAGAAGGAATAGATATATAAAAAGTTGTAGAACCTCCTTCTATACGCTTATATAAGTAAACTATTCCATCCGAAGGATTACTATATGGCCTAAAGTCGCTACCTCCATCTGAAATTTTACGAGCCGAAGTTCCGACATTGTTTATTCCACTTGTTGAAGGCGTCCAAAGGTAAGCAGTTGAAGTAGCTGTCGGTGCTGTAGTGTTTGTACTAAAGTTTGTGCCGGAACTGTATCCTAAATAATTACTCCCAAATTTGATAGAGTAACCGACATCTCCTACTTTTGCTAAAGTAAATTCTCGAGAGGTCGCCTCTGTAGTCCATGAGGTGTATGTGTCACGTGTTAAATGGCTAGAGCTGATTGCACCAGTGGCAGTATACGTACCTGTACTAAGTAAATACTGACCACTCCAGTCACTTGGAGCAGAAGTAACTTTTTCGTACTTACTGAATCCGCTTCCACTTTCCTCCTTTGTGTAAACGGGATAGAGATTCTCGTTCCCTTCTGGAGTATAACTACCAGCTGAGATAATTGTCGGTGCCGTAGTAGTCCACGAAGACTGCTCTTTTGTCCAAGACTTAGTCCATCCTGCAAATGTATATCCTGTACATCCTGTGCGAGAAGGAAGTGTAACGCTAGCCCCTACAGATGCTTGTGTCAATGTGCTGTTGTCATCTTTTAGCGTAACTGTATATTTGGGTTTCTCAACCATGTTGATTCGAATCGTACAGTTGGCAGACGGAGTTGCTGTAAATGTGTTCGTACTTTGTGAAACTGTTGCTGAACCTGATGTAACAGTATACGCAGGAGATCCATAAGTATATGCACTATTGGGCGTAACGGTTGTACTTGTACCACTTGTCGCACTCAATGTGCCGCCTGCTGCCGGATTAATAGTCCAGTTGACGGTATAAGTGGACGCACCTGCCTCCGTAACTTTTAAGACAATATTATCAAGTCGAGTATTACCCGAACAACCAAACACCAAGGTGATTGTCTCTGGTAATGCAGCACCAGTTGTAGATGATTTGATGGTGTAAGATTTAGAACTTCCAGAAACGCTTACTCCGGATGTAGAACATGTAACCGATGATTTTGTATTGTTTGATAGATATTCTAGTGATAACGTTTTTGCCCCACCAGTCTTAATTCCAGAAATTGTCCATGTCTTACCACTTTTGAGCAATAACTCGGGGGCTGTACCGCCTGCTAATGTTTCATTATAACCTTTTGTTCCAGTATCATTTTGGTCATACGTGATACTCGCGTTATCATAAATAGTAGTACCCGTACCGGTGCCAGCACTAGAAGGGGTTTTTGTGCCAAAGTGAGCAAAATTTTCACCCCAAAGGACCGTGTTTACTGGAGCAGTGGCACCCCACACTTGGTTAACACTCAGCAAGGCCATGAAGGCGAATGCTAATAACTTAAACTTGAGCCATAAGGTCGTGGCAGACCTTGGTCTCATCGATGAGCAAAGCGTTGCTCCTGTTCGAGTTGAATCTTTTTTCATGTTTATAAATTTAATTTGTTAATAAATATATATATCGTTATACATTATTGCATTGTTAATTCGTATCGACAGATATTGAAAATATATAAACTAAAATAATAACTAAAAAACAAACTATTATGAAAAACAAAATTCGATTTTTAGCAATGATGCTGATAGGTGTCTTGCTGAGTGTTAACCAAGTATGGGGAGCGACTGCCACTGTTACGACAGGAACGTACAAGAAGCAGTCCGGAACCTCAATTACGGAAGATGGCTCCTACATTTTGTTATTTTCGGGGAATTATATCCTGTGTAACACAAATGCAGGTACGAACTATGTGACCCAATATTCCTATGGTTCTGCTCCCACTTCAATTACTATTGCGAACGACAACAAACAGTACGTTTGGGTTGTTAGCGATTATAGTAATGGTAGTTTCAAGTTAGTAGGTCCTAATGGTGAGGCAAATGGAGCCAAGAGTGCGATGTCTGTTGCATCATCAGGTTCGACTTGGACAATGGATGGAAGTTATATTAAAACATCGGACGGATACTATATCAAATGGGTTAGTTCTTCTGGTTTCCGTTGTTACAACACATCTGGTAACAAAACAGCATTGGTTGCAGTATACAAATTAGATGCTGCTCCTTCCTGCACCAACAAGGTTACTGTTACCAAAGGTGCTGCTACAGGCGGTTCTTACACTCTCAAGGCAGGTTCGGCAAGTGGAGCCGAAATCTCAAGTGGAGGTACAGTAGATAACTGCGACGCCAATGCTACGATTGTAGTCGTGCCTAATGCAAATAGTCATTATCATTGCACAGGTGTTACCGCTTCCAATTCTACAAGTGTAACAGGCCCTGATGGTAGTGGCAATTATACCATAACCTATACCAAAGGCAGCAATATTAATTCAACTGTCAACGTCACTTTTACAGAGGATGCAAAATATACGGTAAATTGGTATGCGAATGATCAGTTAAAAGGTACTCAGACCAATTATCAAGGTACAACTTGTACGGCTCCAACTACGCCAACTACTTCGGATTGTGATGGAAGTAAGGTGTTTGTTGGATGGACTGCTACACAAGACTATGAACATGCTACCACAGCTCCGCCTGATTTGTTCACAGATCCGACCACTAAGACCATTCCAGAAGGTGGAACAAATTACTATGCCGTATTTGCAGATGCAGGTAGTGGTGGAGGAACTTCAGATGTGTTTGAGATGTTATCAACTTCAAGTAGTGTTACTGCTGGTGATTACGTTATCATCAACTCTGATGGAAATCGTGCCATGTCTTCTGATTTTAATTCTGGTACATCAGGTGAATTCAAAGGAGTTTCTGTTTCGCCATCTAACAACAAGGTCACTGTAACCAATACAAAATTGATTTGGACATTTGAAGAAGGAACAACAAGCGGCCAGTTCTCATTGAAGAATAACTCTACCAATACATACGCAAGTATAAAAGGAACGAGTTCAACTGATGCAGCATTGAGCAATGATCGTGTATATTTCACCTTTGGAACATCTAGTACTGACAATATTTGGAAAGTTAAGAGCGTCTCATACAGTGCTCGCGGATTTTCATATTATAGTAATAACACTTCTTTCCGTACTTATGCACATTCCTCTAATAACACAGGTTATCTATACAAGCGTTCATCTGGTGGCACAACTTACACCAACTATGCAACCAGTTGTGGGCCGTCCACTTATACGGTCAATTATTCGGGACAAAAAGTTGACACTTGCAGCCATCCTTTCTCGCACTCTCGCAAATTGTAATTTGGGGCTTTTTTGCATTTTTTTGTAAAAAAGTTTTCCATATACGATGCACGAAGGGTGCATATAGGATGCACATAGGATCACGTCCTTCCTCCCAACCTCTTTCCTCTCCCTTTGGCACACTTTTTGCTATAGCCCCTACTTGGCTAATTCCTAATTGGTTAATTGGCTACCCCCCCCTAGTGTCCTAGTAAACTAGTCCACTAGCATTCCTTCCTTTCAACATTTTTTTCAGTTTATATATTCAATCTGTCAAAGATCGCTTCGAACTCCACTGAGTTCTTTGTTAGCAGTAGTCAACTCAATGGCTACTGCCAAAGTTCATTTATTTATTCTAAATTGTAGATTAGTTCGTTTAACTGATTATCAAAGTTTTTTTGTAATTCCTCATCTCCATGTAAACGAGCTAAATATGTGTTCACATTCTCCTCAACATTAGTTATTACATAATACATTTGTTTGCCGAACTTATTAAGGCATGCCGCAATGTCATCTAGAGTTTTATCAGACCGAAAAATCATCGTTGTACGAACTGGATATACAATAATATGTCGTGACTTTACTCTCTTATTAAGATAAATATAAAATTCCTCATTAGTGATGATTAGCCCATCTTGTATCATTGCTTTAATTACATCAAACTTGTCTAATTGATCTGCCTGATTTTTCTTGATTAACTCCTCCGAAATGTCAAATGATAAATTATAAACTTTTGCCATACTTTTTTACCCTTAATCCGTGTCGGACACAACTTCTAATTAGTATTAAATAGGTTAATTATTTTTCTGTGCAATAGTAATTTTAATTTCACTAAAACATTACACCTGCCTATTGGATTGGAAACAATCTTGCAAGGCTTTTATCTGTTCCTTCTTTTGAGGAAAGACCTCCAATAATAAAGGAATATCTTTTTTCTCTAAGCCATATGTTGCTGTTCCAAACATTTCCATACCTTGAATAGGATTATTGAATGGATCCACTGCCAGAATATAGTGATTGCCATCAAATCCATATATCTTAGGGGCATCATCTTGTCTTTGTACCAATTGATACAATTTATCGTGAAACACAGCATGTTCATAGCCCAAATATAGGGCAACTTGTGTCCCCATCAGCATATTGTGCTCTTCAATATAATGCCTAAAGTTTTCCAATTGTTGTTCGCTTGACATATAAAACATTTTTATTATAGTTATTACACTTCTATATTTTGTATCCCAGCAAAGGTTCTATATTACTTTTATTTGCTGCAATAAATGTATTGAGGTTATATATTGCCTCATTTTGCCATTTGTTCAACTGATTCTTATCCATATCCAATGCATCCTTTATTTCTTGTAACCCCAATTCACATATTGGTTTTCCTTTGTACATTATCCACACTCTTTTTTTAGACGCAACATTTTCTCTTTGAGGATGTACCATTGATAATACCTGTTGGAAATTCATAAGATTAATCTTATAATTTACCAAATCATCTAAATCGATTTGAAGACAGTCTCCACCACCATTCTGACCTTTAATAAGCTGTAGCATATTTTCCCCTTTCTCCCTTTCGGGTATTTAATTTGTTAATATTTAAGGTTAATTATATTTATTTCTAGTTTCTTGTCAATGTCCTTATTTTTCTTCTCTCTCTGCGATGGCCTCATAACCAATCGGGGCTCTTTTAGGAGCTGGGCGAGAGGTAACCTCTTCTACCTTAACACTCAACTCTGCCAACGACTGACTTACAGCCTCCACTTGACTTGCCAATTCCTCATTCATATCATTTTGGTCATGCAAAATATTCTCTACATAATTGCGCAAGTTCTCCACTTCTATCTCCAACTTATCCTGACGCATAGCCGTTTGGCTAATGGCAGACAAGGTGCGACGCATCATAGTGAAAGCACGCATAATCTGAATGTTAGTATTGATGGCTACTTCTGATGTCAACACACTACTCAGCATTGCGACTCCATTCTCCGTAAAAGCATACGGCAAATACTTGGAGTGCGCTCCTCGTCCATGTTCTAAGGTGCCATTTTGGCACCATAAAGACTGATACTCTTCACGGCTCAGTTCCATCATAAAATCCGATGGAAAACGTTCTATATTACGCTTCACTTGACGTTTCAAGTTTTTCGTCTCCACACCATATAATGCCGCCAGGTCACGATCCAAGATGACGCGCTCGCCACGAATGATGTGTATCATCGCTTGAATGCGCTCCGGAATAACCTCCGCTGCATTAGACTTTACTATGTCTGTGCCCTTTGCCATTTCTTTCTCCCTTTCGGGTATTAGTGTTGTTTCTTTTCTATTTTTTCTTTTCTCTTTGAAATAATGTACAAAAAAAGCAGCAAGTTTTCACTTACTGCTTACAGAATTAATATGGCTTAAAACTACGCTTCTTGCTGGCGAATAATATCCAACATCTGCGCTGGCGTTACCACAATGGGTGCCTTAGGGAAATGCTTGAGGTTACCGGTAACCAAATAAGCATCGTCACGGCTCAATGCTACCTCATAAAAAACTCGGTCACTTTCGTCTTGCATAACTTCTTGAAAAGAAGCACGCTCAGAAGAAACTCCATATTTCTTGATGCGAGCAATCAACCCTGCACAAAGTTCCGATGGGAAGTGGAATTGTGGGCGGGATAAAACTTCCATATACTCGTTGATAATTTCATCAACATACATAGGTATTATCTTTCCATCAATTATCGCGTTTACAACTTGTCTCACTGTTGCATCATCGTTCTTTGCCATTAAGGCAGACACCAAAACATTGGTATCAATGACAGCGTAAATCATAAACGTGCTCCTTCCTCTCGAGCTCTTCTTTCTGCGCGGCTGGCAGCAATCTCGGCATTAATCTCATCCAATGTCCATTCGCGTTCATTCTGACGAGACAAACGATGTTCTTCAAATAATTGAATAAGACGTTCTCTTTCCCGATCTTTCTTCTTGAATCCTATCTGGAATGGAATAGCCTTGGCCTCTGCTACAGCACGCATAAAAACATTCATGGCGGTGTTGGCACTCATACCAAATTCTTGACAAAGTTGAGTAAAAGTCGCTTTCAATTCAGCGTCCGTACGGACTGTCATAGTTGCTTGCATAATCGTATAATTTTATAGGTTTGACATCGTTGTGTATTCATAATGATTGCATTTCGACTGCAAAATTACTACATTTTTTTTGAATATGCAAGAAAAAACGATAAAATCAGCAACTTTTCTTCATTTTTGGAAGAATTGCTTAATTCTGTAAGTACATTACGTCAAATAACACCTTGCCTTTTAGAGTGGCATAACTCTATATATAGAATAAACTATAATACAATATATTTATTAACAAATTAAATTTATAAACATGAAAAAAAGTTGACACTTTCAGCCATCCTTTCTCGCACTCTCGCAAATTGTAATTTGGGGCTTTTTTGCATTTTTTTGTAAAAAAGTTTTCCATATACGATGCACGAAGGGTGCACGGAGGATGCACGGAGGATCACGTCCTTCCTCCCAACCTCTCTCCTCCCCCTTTGGCACACTTTTTGCGCACCCCCATTTTTTCTCCTTAATCTTTCGGCTGCTTGCAGCCACCCCCGAAGAGGTGGTAACACCGATGAGGAGAGGAGAGACTCAGGTCGTCTGTCAATTAAACGGAGTGGCAATTGACCTTTACGAACCTGCTGTCTCGACGAAGCCTGTCTTTACCTCCCCAGCATTTGCTACGGAGATGCTACGGAACTTCACATCCCTTTCAACATTTTTTCAGTTTATATATTCAATCTGTCAAAGATCACGTCTATTTTGTCAAGGTAGTTTTATCTACCTATGATTATGTGCAATAGACTCTGATTCCATAAAAAGAAAACGATTACTCCGTTTCCTTGGAATAATCGTTTCAATATATTTCTTATACTATCTTATGCTTTCAATACTTTATGTTCCGAAGTCGCTTCAAGTACCTGCATTTGCTGGATGGCAATCTTATTTAGTTCAATCAGTCGCTCCCTCTGAGACATTCCTTTGTTGATAAAGACTGCATTTAAGTTCTCCAAATTACTCAAACAAATGAGTTGGTTGATTGTCGCATAATCTCGGATATTGCCTTTGACTCCCGAATTGGTATCCCGCCAGTCTTTTGCCGTCATTCCAAACAACGCCATATTTAGCATATCTGCCATTCTTAACAACAATACCTATCGCGTTGGTTTTGGTAACCCATTCGGAAACACTCATCACAAACGTATGCAATCCTGCTTGCATTTTAAAGTGGTCGAATTCCACCACTTTAAAATTTGGATTGTGAATCATTTCCCATGTACCGAGGAATTCAATAGCACTGCGACTACGTATCCAATTCTTAATAACATCAGCAGCACGTGCTTCATCTCTACGTGCATTGACCATGTCCGTCAAAGAAATATAATCTTGATCATCAACATTAAGAATTGTAATTTCTGCGTCCTGAACTGTAATCCTTGCCATAATCTTTACTCTTTTAAATTTAGTGCAAAATTACAAAAAATATCTGATATATGCAATACATAACAAGCAAAAAATGCAAGAAATCACATTTTTTTCGATTATTCCTTATGGAATCAGTCTGTCAAAGATCGCTTCGAACTCCACTGAGTTCTCTTTGTCAGCAGTACCCAAACCAATGGCTACTGCCAGATGTGCTCGCTTCCTTGCGCTACATGCACAAAAAAGCGATAATATCGCTACTGATATTACCGCTTAAGATGGACTACAAGAGGGCTGCGTGTCCCACCTATTGTATTTGTTTCAGGAATTCCTTAATAGTCACAATAGCAATCCGTGGCCATTGTATCTGCTCCAACGGAGCAAAATGCTTGTCATTAGTTACAATGTACTCTGCATTCGACGCAACAGCACAATCTACAAACTTATTGTCATCCACATCCTCTGTCAACAACTCAAAATGCATATATACTTCTTGATAAGTTGTTGTAGAGAGACGCGCGATTGCTTCAACCACATTATGCGCAATTTGTGGAGAACTCTTTCGAGCTATCACTTCTTCATACTCCTCTAAGATGTCCGTATTAACGCACAAACTGATTTTTCCCTCAAGAACATCTTCCCATATCTTATGGTACGGACTCTTTGAAGGGAGTGCTTGTAAAAGACAATTCGTATCAAGAACGATGAATCGCATGACGATAAGGTGTACGCATGTGTTCGTTTCCCCAGTTCTCAACTACTTGCTCGTTAATAGAGCCCTGATCCCACATCGCATCAATGGCTTGCTGGGCTTTTTGGGCAAAGTAACGAGCAATCATGTCTCGGAAGTCATTAAAATCAGCCTGATTATGAATGCCTTTGACAGCATTCAAAACCTCTAACTGTGCCATTTGTAAATACGACATAATTGTATATATTTGCGTTTGCGACGCAAAGGTACAACTTTTTTTTCATATATGCAACAAAAACGCTAATTTTTTAGCATTTTTTCGCTTTTTAAGCGGTAATATTCAGTACGTCAATGTTCACTTTGCCTTTTTAACGTCTAGCATAAGACTTTTTTCCTACGCGCACATGTACGCGTTATATATAAGGTGTGCCTTATTGTTCCTCTGCAGCCCAAACGGCCTTATAGGTTGCAGGGGCATAAACAGCACCACTGGTTCCTGTCTTGATATCTCCCACTGCAATCTCACCGGTATGAGTGGAGATAACCCATCCCATGAAGTGATAGTGCACCTGCTCGCACGTACCCTCTGTTGCAGCCGTTCTGTCGGTCAGAACCGGGAAGATAAACGTTGCACCATCATAAACTTCGATGTCTTCCACATCCTCCAATTGGATATTATCCAAGAAGGAAATCGTGTATTTGGTATCTTCTGCAAACTCCACGTTGATGGTGGTGTTAACAGAGATATTAGTAACTCGTTTATTCTCATTATCCACCGAACCATTAGTAGCAGTTATTTGACTGAAATGGTAATGCTCTGCTGGCTGGATATCCGTTACATCAACCGTTGCATTGCCTTCATCAATACAAACCTCACCAGTCTGACTCAAATTAAACGTACCATTGGAAGGTGCACCTTTGGTAATGGTAATCTTCTTGGTGCAAGAAGCAGCCGTTCCAACTAACTCCATATCGTCTAGACGAGCATTTTCACCTAACGTATTGAAGAAAGTTAAAGTAATACTTGGAGTATTCGCTGGTACTGTAATAGTACATGTATAGGTAGAGCCACTGACCAAAGAAACCTCTCCAACAGATACTCCCATTGTCGCAGATGACACTGTCAAACCACTTTTATTTGATTTAAACGTCAGCACATAAGGGCTTGTGGATTCTGCCAAAGAAATAGTCGGAGTAGTCATTGATCCGGTGTTCTTACCGACTAACAATTCTGGAGAAGTACCTCCGGCTAATGTCTCATTATATAACTTTGTATCAGAGCCTCCATTAATTAATGTATATCCGTCTGTACCATCACTCCAATCCTCGCTCCACAAAACCACCTCATTGGGATTAGTAACGTTGATGGTATATTTAGCCGAAGAACTTGCATAGGTTGCATCTCCTTCATAAGTAGCAGTAATATCCGTTGTACCTTTTGCATTGATAGTAATAGCACCAGTACTTGCATTAACAGAAGCCACTGCAGGCGTGCTACTTGAATATGTCACCGTCGCACCAGCAACAGCCGAACCATTGGCTTTAACAGTAGCCGTCTTTGTTGCAAAAGTACCACCTACTTCGGCAGCAAAAGTCTGATCATCCACACCCGCGCCAAAGGATGTTACAGTTTCTGTTTTAGAAGAAGTTTCTTCATAAGTGATAACGATAGATGTCCAATACGCAGCATTACTTCCACGTGTGATTTTAAAATATGTATAATCACCTGAAGGACTTATGGTTTCCGTACCAGACCACGTTGTAGACTCACTACCACATTCAGCCGTTGTACCAAATGAAATGGTTGTAGATCGTGCCGTACCAGAGTGAGTAACTGCTACACTAATAATATTACCCGGAATAGCGGTGGTATTGTGAATCTCACCTGACGATGCTTTTGCCTGTATATTATTACTATTTTTCATTAAGTCTGTATAACTAAACGTTATATCATCAACCGTCCCTGTCTCGTTAGTTCCATAAGAACCATCCATATCCAACGAACTAGCTGTAAGGGTTATCGTTGGATTTGCTCCCCATACATTACTACTGAGCACTAGGGCAAAGAGCACCAGCGCCATTGATTTGAATTTAAAGTTTTTTGTTTTCATAAGTGTTATAATTTTAATTGTTAATAATTGTTTGTTCCAATTTTTAATTTATATTTTAGTTTATTTAGTTTTCTTTGTTTTGTTGGCAGTACCCAAACCAATGGCTACTGCCAGATGTTTCGCTTCCTTATGCCACAACGCACAAAAAAGCGATAATATCGCTACTGATATTACCGCTTAAATGGTGTATGTGATTACAACTATGACATCACAATGGGCTGTCCTAAACCTGTTGAGATAAGAGCCAGGGTCTTCATTGTGAAGTTGTGCCTTCCCGTAAGCCACTTACTCACTTCCGACTCACGCTTTCCAGTAAGTCGGGCCAAATCACGCTGAGTCATGCCTTTGTTCTTAAGCACAGCATCAATCTTATCTGCAATTTGTTGACAAAGCTCAAACTCAGCACGCTCTACAGCTGGAATCCTCTCCAACTCCGTGCGAAACATGTCACTCTGAATCTGCATCATTTTTCAAAAACCTTTCCTTCTATTCCTTTTATTATATTCTCTTCAATAGTAATCGCTCCTTCTGCTTGTGCTTGTTTGAGAATACGATCAAATTGTTGAAGATTCATTACATAGCCACTCAGTTCATTACTCTCTTGGTATGTTTTTGTTTCCTTGATGCCTCCATTACCAGCAATCAAAATCTGATCCGAGATACGAAGGCAATACAACCTCAATTTTCGGGAGTCAATAGACAATGCACATAGATTATCGTTCATTCGACCTTCTGTACGAAAATAACGTTCTAACACACCTGTACCAAGAATACGTTCCAAGGCCAATAGGATAGTCCGGAAATCATGATTTACCGTCGCGTTATCTTTAAATCTCGCAATGAACTTCTCAAACTCTGTCTCTTGTGCACCATCAAAACAAATGGAGTATAAACTCACATTGTCACTCTGAGCAACAACCTTTAATTCTGCAGTTTTCATTGTATCGGTTCTAAAATTTGCTGCAAAGATACAACATTTTTTTTGAACCTGCAAGAAAAAACTTCACTTTTAAGTAAATTTCTTCACTTTTAAGTAAAATTTCGCTTTTTAAGCGGTAATATTCAGTACGTCAATGTTCACTTTGCCTTTTATGGTAGCATAACCTTTTATTCTCGCTCCCCCCTTCCCTTTAGGGAGAGTCGGGGTAGGCTTTTTTTCTCACGCGCACATGTACGCATGTACGCGTTATATATAAGGTGTAGCGTTAATT
>JAKSNH010000011.1 GCA_024399955.1 Paludibacteraceae bacterium
CAGGAGGTTTACATAAGTTGGGCTAATCAGGTGGAACTGTTTGATTGGTGGAATTTGACACTGAGCGGGGATTATATTTATAATACTCTTTCGTCTAATATGGCGAACTTCGTTTATCCTATTCGTCATACTGCTTTGGTTGCAGCGGCAACCTCGTTTCATTACAAATGGATACAAGCCCAAGCTAGTGTATTAGGAAACTTTGTCCAAGATAGAATAAGCAATCATCAATCAACCACCAACAATCAAAAACCTTGTTTTACTCCGGCGGTGTTCTTGAGTTATCAGCCGTTATTGAAGGAACAATGGTTTATACGTGCCTTCTATAAGCAGATTTTCCGCATGCCTACCTTTAATGACTTATATTATACGGATGTCGGTAATATAGCACTTAAACCCGAAGAGACAAAGCAGTATGATGTCAGTTTGGAATACTCAAAGCAGTTCACTCTGCACGATGCACAAGGCACAAAGATTGGCTTGCATGCGAAAGTGGACGGGTACTTCAATCAGGTCAAGAATAAGATAGTGGCGATACCCAAAGGCAATTCTCAATACAGGTGGATGATGATGAATATAGGATATGTGGAAATACGCGGTGTAGATGTGAATGCAGGTTTGGATTTCACATTCCCGTTATCCACAACATCTTTTCCCTTACATCTAAAAGTAAGCGGCAATTATACCTATCAAAAAGCACAAGATTTTACGGATTCCAACAATCCGATAACCTACGGCGGACAAATCGCCTATATACCATGGCATTCCTGTTCGGCTCTTGCTAACCTAAAATGGAATGGGCTAAGTTTTAATTATAGTTTCATTTATGTGGGTGAGCGTTATCACAACTCTGCCAATATACTTGCCAACTATGAGCAACCATGGTACACACATGATGTGGCTTTGGGATACCTTTTCAAGATACGCCCTGCCAAGAATAAAGTCAATACATCATTTGATATAGATACTTCGTTGGAAATAAATAACATTTTTAATCAGCAATATGACATTATCCTCAACTATCCGATGCCGGGTATTAATGGTAAACTTATTGTTAAGTTTATTATTTAACGCATGTCGTGAACCGGATATCTTTATACAGCCGGAAAAGGAGTCAATAGGTGATACAACCCATACGGAAGTAATTGGTTTTTACCTGTTGAACGAAGGCAATATGGGCTCTAACAAAGCTTCGTTGGATTATTATGATTTATCCATCGGCACCTACACGCGCAATATCTACCAAGCGGTTAATCCCGAAGTAAAACAGTCATTAGGGGATGTGGGTAACGACATAAAGATTTATGGTTCGCGCCTGTATGCGGTAATTAACTGTTCCAACTTGGTAGAAGTGATGGATGCTGCCACCACTAAACATATCGGCACTATACAAGTCCCTAACTGCCGTTATCTGGCTTTCAAAGATGGTTACGGATACCTGACTTCGTACGCAGGTCCGGTGGTCGTTGATGCCACAAAGGCGCAAATAGGATATGTCGCAAAGTTTGATACTACCACTCTCCAAATCGTCGATACCTGCCATGTCGGCTTCCAGCCGGACGAGTTGGAGGTGGTAGGTAATCAACTCTATGTGGCTAATTCGGGTGGATATATGGTGCCTAACTATGAACATACCATTTCCGTAATTGATTTAGACAATAAAAGCAGAAAAACCATTGACGTGGTGAACAATCTCCACCGTTTGCGTGCAGACCGATATGGACAAATTTGGGTGTCATCTCGCGGAGATTACTATGGTCAACCGTCACGCTTGTATTGTATTGATACCAAGACGGACAAAGTAATAGATTCTGTGATGGTTGCTGTCAGTGATATGTGGATTGATGGAGACTCACTTTATATTTGTGCTACCGAATTTAGTTACATAACCTATGACACGGAAGTTACATACGCGATTGTCAATGTCAAAACACACGAAATAGTAACACGTAATTTCATTCAGGACCCAATTGTCCAAATTGATGTACCATACGGAATAGCCGTACATCCCATAACCAAAGATATTTATGTAACCGATGCCAAAAATTATGTCTCTCCGGGAGTATTATGGTGTATCGGTCAGGATGGTAGGGCAAAATGGTCTGTGCGTACAGGTGATATCCCGGCACATATTTGCTTTAGATTTAAAACCGAAAAAATATAACGTTCCAAATATATGAAACATCATTTTACCATCGTTTTTGCTATTTTGCCCCTTTGTTTTGCGTGGGGTTCTAATCCGTACATTGATCGTGTGTATGAGTATTGTCCTGCTCCCGGGCAGTTTGTTAACACAATGCCAAAGGCTACTGCCGAAGATACGCCTGCTTCTA
The DNA here is from genome assembly GCA_024399955.1 of Paludibacteraceae bacterium. Lineage (GTDB taxonomy): Bacteria > Bacteroidota > Bacteroidia > Bacteroidales > Paludibacteraceae > Colicola. The sequence continues at coordinate 2,334 of JAKSNH010000011.1, forward strand.
TGGCTGCCAAGGCAGACTCTGCTATTACCAATCATAATCAAGAGATGATTTCGTTGGGCGGTTATGGCGGATATATTGTATTTGGCTTTGACCACGAAATTCTAAATATCGAAGGCGCATACGATTTTAAGATTCTTGGTAACTCATTTTATGCGAATGCCAATCCTAATCAAACAACACAACGAGGTGGCAGTAGCGAACCCGGTATTGTGATGGTCAGCCGCGATGACAACCACAACGGTTTGCCCGATGATACATGGTACGAGTTGGCAGGAAGCGAATACTATAAACCAACTACTCGCCATAACTATACCATCACTTACTATCGCACTCCGTCCAATCATCAAGCAACTCCAAATAATGAATATAAATTTCTCTGCGATACCACCTATATTGCCTGGTCTTCTTCCACGGGAGAAAAAGGGTATATGCCTAAAAACACTTTTCATAAACAGGATTACTTCCCTCTTTGGTTGGGTGATAGTATTTCGTTTACAGGCACTATCATGGCAAATAACGGTGTAGATGAAAGCGGCACAGGCAGTTATTATGTTTCCTATTGCTTTGACTGGGGATATGCCGATGACCAGCCCAACGAACTGCCCGACGAACCGGAAATGCACGCTTCAGAATTCAAAATAGACTGGGCTGTGGATGCAGATGGTAATCCTGTTTACCTTGACGGCATACAGTTCGTTAAAGTCTATACCGCTATCAATCAATATAACGGCTGGCTTGGGGAATGCAGTACGGAGATTTTGGATGCTTTTGATTTACACCCTTGCGCTACTTCTTTGGAGGAAAATAGCAAGGATGCCACTCTCTCAGCCAATAACCCTGTTGGGCAAGGTGTAAAAATATTCCACAATGGCTCAATACGCATCCTCCGCGGAGCAAATACATACGACATATTAGGTCGTATCATAAATAAACATAATTAACTAAAACAAAAACATTATGAAAAAAACAATGATTCTTGCAACAGCAGTGCTTGTCACCTCTGTTGCGTACGCACAACAACATGATTATCAACTAAAAACACTCACGTTTGAGAATTTGTCTGACCAAATTGACCAAGAGCAGTACGGAGGTCCGTTGCTTTATGGTGACGGCATGGGTTTTTATTCACAAGAAGAAGCATATCAGTGGACTGACTCCACTGAAACAGGTTTGAGCCATGTATTGCCGTACAATTGGGGATCTTACTGCTATTGGGGTGGGGGACATGCTGTCAGCCACTACGTCTCAGGACAAGACTCTCTTTATGGTGATTATAATAGCCAACTGACTGTTTACAAGGAGGGCGTATTGGGCATTCAAACCACACAAGGCGGACACAATGAATCTAATAACTTTGGCGTCCACTATGGATATACGGACAATTCCGGTTGGTCTGGGGATGTGTTGCCCGATATACATTTCTTTGACGGCAAGGCACGTATTGTGGACCACATGTACATTACGAACACTTGCTACGCTATCAACGTGTTTGGCAATGGGAATGGTTTGAGTGCCAAAATTAGTGACAGTGACTGGGTCAAAGTGCTGGCTATAGGATACGGCGACCAAGATGAAATAACCGATACCGCAGAGATTTATTTATGCAATGGTCCGGAGAATATTGTTCATGACTGGACGAAGTTTGATTTGTCTTCTCTTGGGCGTGTCGTTCGCATCGAATTTAATGTTACAGGTAGCAGCGACAACGGCTACGGATTCTCACAACCGGCATATTTTGCCTACGACGACGTGGCTGTTCGCTTTTATGAGGGAGATGAATTGACGAAGCCACAACCGGGGCCTGCCACGAGTTTATCTGTGGTTGACCAATCGGAATTGAAAACACAGAAACTTCTTTATCAAGGGCAAATCATCATCATCCGCAATGGGCATATATACCATCCCGCAGGACTACTTATAAGGTAGGATAAATGATAAAAAAACTCGAAAGTACAAAGCAAAACGGAAAAAGATTTGCAAATATGTAAAAAAAAGGAATAACTTTGCACCCGAAATTTGTGAATGTCACAGAAAAATGACCTAAAACATCTGTAACCTTCCCATCTGGAAACAAGAAACCTGATAGGAGGTATATCCCGAGTGATTCGGACCTCAACGTTCCAACGTTGGAGTCCACAAAACCGGTTCCCGGGACTCAAACTTATATACTTTCACCGAGTCCGTTCCGGCTCTATCATCACTTGCCCAATAGCCTATACCTTGCGTCTCGTCCAATACATACAAGTAATCATTACCGGCCGAATTAAATGGCGCACCGATATTCTTGGGACGAGTGAATTGATCGGTTGTCGTATTATATTCCGTCACATAGATATCCAATCCGCCACGACCGGTCGTATCATTACTGGCGTAATACAACGTCAGGCCGTCGGATAACCAATAGGGCGAGGTGTATATCGTACTACCGGTATTATTCAAAACTAATGTGTCCGGCTCACTCCATGTATTCAATAGTCGATATTGAAAAACAAGGCTTGTTGTACTGTCAACCATCACAACATGCGTGCGACGACTGCCTAATTGGTTACAGTAACCAAAGCCCACACTATCCTTCGTCAACCGGCCGGCAGCATCACTTAGAACATAGACATTCAATATACTATCTTTGGCTACGTAAAACGAATCAATAATATTCACGTTAGGTGCCTTCGCCAACATCACCAGCGAACTCAATAAAGCCGTATATAAGCAGATTCTTCTCATTTCGACTGCAAAAGTACTATTTTTTTTGCATATGTGCAAATATTTTTGTACTTTTGCGGCATGAAACATTTTCATATTCTATCTCCTTCGGGAGCAATTGACCCTTCTTACATAGATGGCGCTGCGGCTCGTTTGCGCAGTTGGGGCTTTCGCGTGAGCGAAGGTAAACATGCTCGAGGAAGCTGGGGACGCTTTAGTGGAACGGACGAGGAACGGTTAGACGACCTAACTCACACCCTGCAAGATCCTACTATCGATTATATTCTCTGCGCCCGCGGCGGATATGGCCTGCAACGTATCATCTCTCAACTCTTACCTCTCAACTCTCAACACCCTACTATCATCGGCTTCTCCGATATAACCGAACTGCATCAATGGTCCTTAGCCCAAGGCCAAACATCGTTGCACGGACTTATGTGTAAGCATCTAACTGAATTACCCGAAGATAGCGAAATGATTGTTAATTGGCGCAAAGCCATTGATAATCAACCGCTTAGATACGAAGTGCCTGCGCATGCGCTGAATAGGGCAGGGGAGATACAAGGTACTCTGATAGGAGGCAACCTAAGCGTTCTCTACGGACTGCAAGGCACACCATATGGGTTGTCGATGCACGATGCACGATGCACGATTCTTTTTATCGAGGATATAGCAGAACGACACTACCATATTGATCGTATGATGCAGAACCTCAAAATGAGTGGCGTCTTATCCCAAATAAAAGGTCTTGTAGTAGGTCAGTTCTCAGACTGCGATGATGATCCGGGTATGCATGAGTCTATATACGAAACGATTCGTCGCGCCGTAAAAGACTACGATTATCCGGTGCTCTTTGACTTCCCCGCAGGACATGTTGAACGCAATATGCCACTATGGATGGGTAAGCCAACGACGCTGAAAGTGTCAAGTTCACTTTGCATTTTACAACAATAATTTGCATATATCAAAAATTTTTTGTACTTTTGCAGCGACAATTTGAACTAACAAACTAAATATATACAATTATGACAATTTCTAATTACAATTTTGCCGGAAAAAAGGCAATCGTACGTGTGGACTTTAATGTTCCATTGGATGAAAACGGAAAAATTACAGATGATACCCGCATTCGCGGTGCTCTGCCTACATTGAAGCATATCCTCAATAATGGTGGTGCCCTCATCATCATGTCGCACATGGGTAAACCCAAAGGTAAAGTGGCTGCTAAATATAGCTTGAGCCAAATCGTGGACGCTGTATCTGCTGCCCTGAGTGTAAAAGTGCAATTTGCTGACGATTGCGCCAAGGCTAAAGCACAAGCTGATGCACTGAAAGCCGGTGAAGTACTGATGCTCGAAAACCTGCGCTTCTACGGAGAAGAAGAGGGTAAACCCGTTGGTATCGAGAAGGAAGATCCTCGTTACGAAGATGCTAAAAAAGCCATGAAGGCTTCTCAGAAAGAGTTTGCAAAAACACTCGCCAGCTATGCAGACTGCTATGTAAACGATGCTTTTGGTACCGCTCACCGTAAACATGCTTCTACTGCCGTTATCGCTGACTACTTTGATGCAGACAATAAGATGCTCGGATTCTTGATGGAGAAAGAGTGCGAAGCTGTGGATAACATCCTTAAAAACATCCGCCGTCCCTTCACCGCCATCATGGGTGGTTCTAAGGTTTCTACCAAGATTGGTATTATCGAAAACCTCATGGATAAAGTGGATAACCTCATCCTCTGCGGTGGTATGACCTATACTTTCGCCAAGGCTCAAGGTGGACAAATCGGTAACTCTATCTGCGAAGATGATAAACTCGATTTAGCATTGGATATTATGAGGCAAGCTAAGGAAAAAGGTGTCAACCTCGTTCTTGGTATTGACTCCGTTTGTGGCGACAACTTCTCCAATGATGCTAATCAACAAATCTGCCCCAGCACCGAGATTCCTGCAGGTTGGGAAGGGTTGGATGCCGGACCAAAGAGCCGCGAGTTATTTGCTAAGGCTATTGATGGCGCTAAGACGATTCTATGGAATGGCCCTGCCGGCGTATTTGAATTTGATAACTTCACCGGTGGCTCACGCGCTATCGCTGAGGCTATTGCTAAGGCTACCGCTGAAGGTGCTTATTCCTTAATCGGAGGTGGTGACAGCGTGGCTTGCGTAAATAAATTCGGATTGGCTGACCAAGTAAGTTATATCTCTACCGGTGGTGGCGCTCTCTTGGAGGCTATCGAAGGTAAAGTGCTGCCCGGCGTAGCTGCTATCAAAGGTGAATAATTACTAACATCGCAATTATGGATATTGTAGGAAAAATAATTCAAGTTCTTCCTTTGCAGGAAGGCGTAAGTGCACGCACAGGTAATGCGTGGAAGATTCAATCATACGTGCTGGAAACACAAGACCAATACCCTCGTAAGGTTTGCTTCGAAGTGTTTGGCGAAGATCGAATCAAAAATAATAGTTGCAACGTAGATGATATCGTTACCGTATCGTTCGATATCGAGAGTCGCGAAGTCAATGGCCGTTGGTTCACCAGTATTCGTGCTTGGCGCATCCAACAAGGCGATGTGACAGCTGAAGCTCCTGATGCTCCTGCTGCTCCTGCCGCTCCCGCCGCTGCTCCTGCTCAACCTGCTGCACAACCTGCTCCCGCTACGAATGTGGAGACCTTTGATGCCGCTGCCGGAGCTGACGAAGGTACTGATCTGCCCTTCTAATGCGAACATTCAAATGGATATTAGGTATATTGCTGCTTGCGGGTGGCGCACTACTATGCGCCATCCGCTGGCAGGCTTGGTTTGGTAATCCTGTCGAACCTGTCTATGAAGGCGATACACTAACATACCGCTTCTGGACTTTTGGTGCAGATAGTGTTCCCGGATTCCAACTATCCTCCGATGGCTGGCGCGATGTATCTGACCCCGATACATTACGAATAGTTATCTTCGGTGATGTACATAACCAGGTGGACAGTACCCAATATGCCTCTATCTGGAATCGCCACGATTCCATTGATTGCTACGCACAATTAGGCGATTGGATGGAACGCAGTTACTTCTATTACGAACAACATCTATACCACCAAATCAACCAAACCGGTTGGGAAAATGTGCCTGTCATCAACTGCCCAGGCAACCACGAGTACCGCAAAGGGATTCGTAAAACATTACCGGAACAATGGTATCGCATGTTCCAACATCCGCTTAATGGACCGGACCGCTTCTTAGGTACTACTTACTATGTGGACTTCCCACGCCTGCGGTTCATTGTGATTGACAGTAATGGATTACAACGTCTAAGCGATTTTACCATCGTGCAAACATGGCTGACACGTGCCATCCATAGTGCCGGCAATAGATATACTGCCGTCATGATGCATCACCCTGTTTATTCATCAGGCAAGGGACGTTTCAATCCGGGGATGTGGCTGTTCTTCCATCCTATCTTACATAAGGCCGATGTCGTTTTTGCCGGACATGACCATTGCTACGCTCGGCGAGGACATTTCATCAATACCAATAGCTCCGCCAAGAGTTATAAACGGAAATACTACATGCCGATTAGCACCAAGCATACGCATAACCTTTATGAACTGATGGAGGTAACGGACGATGCGTTACGCGTCAGAACCTATTCGATTGTGGATAGTATGTTGGTGGATGAATGGGTGTCGGAGCGTTCGCTTATTGAAGCAGAACGGTCTGAATAATATCTAAACTCTTCAGGCTCCTCCACTCGTCTAAGATAACCCCTCCGTAGCCAAGTTGTTCACTTAAAGCAACTAAAAAATCATTGGGGAACATCTGTAACTCGTCCGTTTGGTCGAGTTTTTTTATTTGATTAATCAGCCAATCAAACAGCGTCTCATCCTCCATCGGATGACGCAAACTCTTCTCAAGCGCTTCTGCCATAAACAACATCAAACAGGTATGCGTGATGTCATTCTTTTTGGGCACAAAGAGTCTTGTTACAGAGGATAAGGTACGAAGTTCCCGAGCAGGATTACCTTGGGAGGTAAGTTCCACAATGGCCATTGGTTGCAACGTGCTGCGCCACTTATTGCCATACACCAAATACGAACTGCGACCTTCATTTCGGGTGTACACTTCCAAAAGGTATGAAGTGTCTCCTTTTGCGTGCAAACTTAATATAATCGCCTCTGTCTTAGGGGTCATATACCACAGATTATTCTAAATAGACTACAAAAGTACAAAAATATTTGCATATATGCAAAAAAAATAGTACTTTTGTGCCCAAATTGGTAAATAGGTCCAATAGTAACTATTGGAAATCAATAAAAGAACTAAAAAATACACTATATGAAGAAATTTAATGAGTACAAACAGTTGGATTTGCCGGGAATGAGCAAGGACATCTTAGCAGAGTGGGAAAAAGAACATTTGGCCGAAAAAGCCATAGGGAAACGTCAGGATGCCAAAGGGCAATTTATTTTCTTTGAGGGACCTCCCTCCGCGAATGGTATGCCCGGTATCCATCACGTGTTGGCCCGTACTATCAAAGATACTTTCTGCCGTTTCAAGACCATGCAAGGCTACGAAGTACGTCGTAAAGCAGGGTGGGATACTCACGGATTGCCGGTTGAACTGGGCGTCGAGAAAATGCTGGGCATCACCAAAGAGGATATAGGTAAGAAAATATCCGTAGATGAGTACAATGCCGCTTGCCGTCAGGAAGTGATGAAATATACTCAGGAATGGACCAACCTCACCAAACAAATGGGGTATTGGGTGGATCTGGAGAACCCCTATATTACTTATGACAATAAGTATATCGAGACCCTGTGGTACTTGCTCAAAGAGCTCTATAAGAAGGGTTATCTCTATAAGGGCTACACGATTCAGCCCTATTCGCCGGCTGCCGGAACAGGTCTATCTTCGCACGAACTGAACCAGCCCGGTTGCTATCGCGATGTCAAAGATACCACTGCTACTGTGCAGTTCCGTATCAAGGAAAGCAGCATCATCGTTCATAAAAATGAGAACCTGCCGCTTTATGCGCTGGCTTGGACTACAACGCCTTGGACTTTACCATCCAATACTGCCCTTTGTGTGGGGCCCAAGATTGATTATGTAGTGGTGCAAGGCGAGAATCCATACACCCACGAAAAAGCCCTTTATCTCTTGGCGGAAGCACGTTTGTCAGCGTATGCTAAGGAACTATACCCGGTTGATGCCGAAGGAAATCAGCAACAGCCCACTATTCTATATCGTTGCAAAGGTACCGAACTGGAAGGCATGGAATATGATCAACTCATCCCATTTGCTTCACCGATGCGTGGCGAGAATGACGGTACACCATTCCGTATCATCCTGGGGGACTACGTAACGACAGAGGATGGTACCGGCATCGTGCATATAGCTCCTACTTTTGGTGCTGATGATGCGTCGGTGGCCAAAAAAGCCGGCATCCCAAGTATGACCTTCCTTACTAAGAAAGGCGAGATACGACCCATGGTAGATATGACGGGTAAGTTCTTCTTAATGGATGATTTGGACGAAGAGTTTGTGTCTAAACATATTCATGCCGACCTCTATGCTCAATGGCAGGGCCAGTGGGTTAAGAATGCTTACGACCCACAGTTCACTATTAACGGCAAGTACGACGAAGCCGCTGCGCAGAAAGCCGAAAACATAGATGTACGTCTCTGCATTATGCTCAAACAGGATGGTCGAGCCTTCCGCATCGAAAAACATGTGCACACCTATCCTCATTGCTGGCGCACCGATAAACCGGTCTTGTACTACCCGCTGGATAGTTGGTTCATTCGTTCTACGAAGGCGCGTGAGGATATGATTCGGCTCAATAACACCATCCACTGGCAACCCGAATCCACCGGTACCGGACGGTTTGGTAAGTGGCTCGAGAACCTCAATGACTGGAACTTATCTCGCTCCCGCTACTGGGGAACACCGCTGCCAATTTGGCGCACCGAAGATGGACAAGAAGAACTGTGCATAGGTTCAATCAAAGAACTATTTGAAGAAATAGATAAGTCTATCGCTGCCGGATTCATGAAGTCTAATCCGTGGCCCAAACATATCGTTGGCGACTATAGCAAAGCCAACTACGCCCCATCCATCATTGACCTGCACCGTCCGTATGTGGACAATATCATCCTTGTCAGCCCGTCCGGCAAACCAATGAAACGTGAGTTAGACCTGATTGATGTATGGTTTGATTCCGGAGCCATGCCTTATGCCCAAAACCACTTGCCTTTTGAGAATATAGATGAACCGCGTACCGCGGACTTTATCTCCGAGGGCGTGGACCAAACACGCGGATGGTTCTTTACCCTTCATGCTATCCATACCATGATTGAAGGCTCCGTGGCATTCAAAAACGTTATCTCTAACGGCTTGGTATTGGATAAGAATGGTAATAAGATGAGTAAACGTTTAGGCAATGCCATCGATCCATTCGGTGCTTTGGATAAATATGGTGCAGATGCCGTACGCTGGTATATGCTCACTAACTCATCTCCGTGGGAGAACCTCAAATTCGACCCAGAAGGAGTGGATGAAATACGCCGTAAATTCTTCGGAACACTTTACAATACCTACGGCTTCTTTGCTCTGTATGCCAATGTAGATGGTTGGGGAATGGAGAATGGAGAGTTGAGAATGGAGAATGGAGGATATACGGAGATTGATAAGTGGATTCTGTCTAAACTCAACTCACTCATCAAGGAGGTAACCGAGGATTACGAAGCCTACGAACCTACCAAGGCTGGACGTGCTATCTCGGACTTTGTGCAGGATGACCTCAGTAACTGGTATGTGCGTCTTAATCGTAAGCGTTTCTGGGGTGGCGAGATGAATGCAGACAAGCAAGTTGCTTATGCCACCCTCTACACCTGTCTCAAGATAGTGGCCCAACTAATGGCTCCTAATGCTCCTTTCTATGCCGACCGCCTCTATCGCGACTTAACCGGTAAGACTGTGCATGAGAGCGAATGGCCTATCGCCAATCATGCGTTGATGGATAAGCAATTAGAACGTCAGATGATGCTGGCTCAACAAGCCACTTCGATGATTCTGTCGCTGCGTAAACGTGCCGAAAAGAACGTGCGTCAACCTCTGCAAAAAGCCGTCATACCGGCTCCGGATATTGAAACAGCAGAAGCACTCAAACATGTGGAGAACCTCATCAAGTCTGAGGTTAACGTCAAAGAATTAGTTATCACAACGGCCGACAAGAGCGAAGTCAAACTGGTTAAGAAAATAAAACCGCAATTCAAAGTGTTAGGCAAAAAAGTAGGTGGACAAATGAAAGCCATCGCTGTGGCTATCGCCCAGATGTCTCAAGCCGATATAACTGCCTTTGAACAGAACGGCACGTTTGTAGTTGAGGGATATACATTAGTGGACGAAGATGTAGAGATTCTTACCGAAGATATGCCCGGCTGGCTCGTTGCTACCGAAGGTATTCTTACTATCGCGCTCGATATCGAATTGACTCAGGAACTGATAGAGGAAGGCATAGCTCGCGAACTCATCAATCGTATCCAAAATATACGTAAATCGTCCGGTCTGGAAATAACCGACCGTATCCTCGTAACCATCAGCACCAATGATGCTATCGCTCCTGCCGTTGAACATTTCAATGACTACATCGCTGCACAAGTGCTCGCCGCACAAGTTAAAGTGGCTGAACTGACCGATGGCGAAGAAGTGGAAATTAACAACCAACAAATTCGTATTAACATTCAAAAAGCATAAATATGAAAAAAGTATGTAATTTATTGACATTAGGCATTGTGTTGATGCTTGTCGTCACTGGTTGTAACAAGAAAGATGAAGTAGAGATTCTAGTCGATTCTGATCCATTGTACGGCTATTGGAAAAAAACAACAGGAAATGAGTACTTGCGTTTTATGACTGAACAAGAAGATATGCGCGATGGTGATTATCTCTTTGGTTATGAATGGAACGAAGATGATGACGTTTATGAAAGTGATATACAGAAGCAATATCATGGAAATGGATGGTTTAAGTATAAAATGACCACTAAGAGCAAAAGCGATACCATCTTACATGAACTTCATTTCATGGATAACCAAGGTGCTACAATCCCAAAAACCTATACGATTGTTTCTACATCGTCGCAATCTCTTATTTATAAAGATAATCTATCTACTTATTCGTTCATAAAAGTAAAGCGTTAATTATGAAACGTTTCTTCAAAATACTTGGTATTACTCTTGGTTCGCTTCTGACTGTAGTTATCATTGCAGCGACGGTGGCTATTTGGTGGGTCTTTACACCTGAGCGTCTCACGCCGGTGGCTCGTCAAGTGGCAGATAAGTTCATTACTTGCGACCATGAATTAGGCAACGTGGACCTCACTTTCTTCTCTACGTTCCCTGAGTTTGCCCTCCGCGCCGATGGCCTGTATCTGATTAATCCTATGGAAGGAGCCCAGTCGGATACGTTGCTGGCTGCACCCAAAGTAGTGGCTGTGGTTAATGTGATGGAGTTCCTACGCAACCAAAACCTCATCGTTCGTGAGCTGTCTTTGCCCGAGGTGCAGGCCAATATATTCATTAACGAGCAAGGTGACAATAACTTCTCGGTTTTTGTCTCGTCGCCCGATTCAACCGAGGAAGATACAACGGCTTTCTCGCTGCCCTTCCAAGATATTCGCGTGGAAGGACTCCAACTCACCGCTCCTCAACTCAGTTTTGTGGATAAGAAAGATAGCCTATCTGCCATTCTTACAAACACGGCTATTAATGGTACGGTAAAAGGATGGGATGATGTGCTTCTTACTTTGCAATCGGCATCTGTATCTGCTACATTGGGAGATACCCCATACGCCGATGGTCTGCAGGTTGGATTGACGCTGCCTGCCGAAGTGAACTTAGATAGTATGCACTTTGTGCTGCACCAAGCCCAACTCGCTATCAACCAATTTGAATTAGGCATAGATGGTGTTGTGGATTTGCAACCGGACTTAGCTGTAGATGCTACCATTCAAACGAATAACTGGCAGATCGAACCCCTATTGGCGCTTCTGCCTGCTTCCATTACCCAATCCCTTCAGTCATTCCGTCTCAAAGGAGACATCCAACTCTCTGCTGCGGCTCAATTAGATATGGCAACCAATAAAAGCCATGTCTCCATTCATCAATTAGACGCTAACGTATGGCATAGTTCGGTGTCTGCCAAAGGCGAAGTGGATGATGTGCTCAATGACCTCTATTTAGATATGGCCCTTGATGTAAATGTCCCCATCTGGGATGTGGAACGCTGGATACCGCAGGATATGCAGGTGACAGGGGCAGTCAAAGGCAACCTGGCAGCAAAAATCAAATTGGCTGACCTCACCGAGATGCAGTTAGACAAAGGGCATATCAGCGGCGATTTAATGCTGAACGATATCCATTTCCAAATGGATAGTATGTTGGCTAATCTGGATAAGATGCGTCTGCAGTTCACCCTGCCGAATGCCACTCCGTCCCATAAGAAATTAGGATGGTTAGCCGCTACACTCACTATGTCCCCATTGGCTTTTGAGCAAACAGGTTCATTAGCCGCCAATATAGACGAGAGTGTACTCAAAGTTGAAGCCGGCAATGTACTCAGCAATGACCCCATTCTATATGCCAATATAAACCTGTCTTCAAAGGGGCAATTAGTGGCTAAGATGGATAGCATGGCTGCTACGATGCAGGTGCCCGCTTTAACTGCTTATGCCGAGTATGACACCAAGGATGCTACGCATATACCTGTTCTCAAGGCTACTCTCGACTTTGATGACCTGGAGGGTAACTACACGGACTGGTTAGCCCACTTGGAGAAATCTACTCTTAAGGCATCCATCACCGGTGGCAAACGCAACAAGAGCGTTCCTGTCATGAGTGCACAGATAACCACTAAGTCCCTAACGGCCAGTCAAGGTGAAGACTTGGCTGCTAAAACAGGTGCTCTGTCCATCTCTGCTAAAGCGCGTTACAACAGCAAAGCCGACCAAATCCTGCTCAAGTGGAATCCACGTTTGGATGTGGATCTAAAGGATGGACGTGCCTTATTATCCTCCCTGCCGCCATTGATTGAGATACCTCAGATACGCTTCTCTTACTCCAACAAAGATTTCGTCATCGATACCAGCCGTATCGTCTTGGGCAATAGTGATTTCTGCTTGAGTGGCGAAGTGAAGAATATAGGTAAGTGGCTGCAAAAGAAAGATACCTTGGTGGGTGTGCTCAATTTCACATCTTCGCGCACCGATGTGAATGAGTTCATGGAATGGTTCTCGGCGGACAAAGGTTCCGAAGAAACAGAAGGGGCTACAGCTACCGATACGACTGCTACCTCTACTTCTACGTCTACTTCTACCGAAGAGGCCAATCCTTTTTTGGTGCCAACCGATGTGGATCTGACCCTCAATACCCATATCGATGAGACGGTTGTCTTTAATCAGAATGCACGGAACTTAGGAGGACGCATCTATATACAAGATGGCAAATTGGTGCTGGAGGAAGTTGGATTTATATGCCGTGCTGCTAAACTCCAACTCACCGCCATGTACCGTACTCCGCGCCGCAACCACCTCTACCTCGGCTTTGATTACCACATGTTGGATGTCAATATCCAGGAACTCGTCAATATGGTGCCGGACGTAGTAGATATGGTACCGATGCTCAAGTCTTTCAAGGGCGATGCTGAGTTCCACTTGGCTGCAGAAACCTACTTGAAGGCGAACTACGAACCTAAGGTTTCTACATTGCGTGGCGCTTGCTCAATCTTTGGTAAAGACTTAGTCGTACTGGATAGTGAGACTTTCACAACCATCAGTAAACTGCTCATGTTCAACAAGAAAACCGAGAACATAGTGGACTCTATCTCGGCTGAGATAACGCTCTATAAGGACGAAATAGATGTCTATCCGTTCTGTGTTTCCATTGATAACTACATGGCTGCATTAGGTGGACGGCATAACTTAGATATGTCTTTCGACTACCATGTCAACCTGCTCAAACCATTGTACTTAGGTGTGGATGTGACCGGCACGTTTGATGACCTGAATATCAAACTCGCTCCTTGCCGGTATGCTAAGGATTTCCGTCCGCTCTTCCATGGTAAGGTGGATACCCAATCGGCTGAACTACGTGCAACAATTCGCAATTCAATGCGCAAAAACGTTAAAATTTAATCATAATGAAAAAATCTCTTTTATTGGGCCTCGCTGCCCTCACACTTATGGCTTGTCATAAACAAAATCCGTTCTTAACTCAACAAGATACCCCCTATGGTGTACCTGCTTTTGAACAGTACCAACTCTCCGACTATCATCCGGCTTTTGCTGAAGCGATGCGTCAGTATCAGGACGAAGTGGATGCTATCATCAATAACCCCGATGCTCCTACTTTTGAGAATACCATTGCTGCCTTGGATCGCTGTGGCGGTCTGCTGGACTTAGTGCAAGGTGTGTTCTTTAATATCTTAGAGGCCGATGGTAATGAACAGATGGATGCCATCGCCAATGAAGTGGCTCCTCAATTGAGCGAGTTAAGTGATGGTATTCTGCTTAATGATGCGCTCTTTGCTCGTATCAAAGCTGTTTATGAGCAGAAGGATAGCCTGAACTTGAACTCCGAGCAACTGCGTCTGTTAACTGAGACGTATAAACAGTTTGTCAATAATGGTGCTAACCTGCCGGCTGATAAGAAAGAGCGTCTCAAACAGATCAATCAAGAACTGTCTATCTTGTCCTTGCAGTTTGGTCAGAACGTAGTGGCTGAAACCAATTCCGAAGAGGCACAAGTGCTTATTACCGATGAGAGTCAATTGGCCGGACTGCCTGAGTCCGCCAAGGCTGCGGCTAAGGAAGAGGCTGAGGCTGCCGGTAAACAAGGTTGGCTCTTCTCGCCCAAACGCACTTCGTTCACTCCGGTTCTCCAATACTGCGAAAACCGCGACTTGCGCCGTCAGTTATTGCTCGCTTATACCACGCGTGCTAACCATGATAATGCCAATGATAACAAGGCCCTCATCAATAAGACCATGCACCTGCGTATTGAGAAGGCACAACTATTTGGATTTGAATGCCCTGCTGATTATATCCTGCAGGACTGTATGGCTAAGGATGCCAAGACCGTGGATGCTTTCCTGCAATCCGTTTGGGAACCTTCATTGGCTGCCGCTAAACGCGAGGCTGCTGCGTTGCAAGAATTGCTAAGCCAGGATATGCCCAGAGAAAAACTCCAGCCTTGGGATTGGTGGTACTATGCCGAGAAACTGCGCAAACTCAAATACGACCTTAACGAAGAGGAACTCAAACCCTACTTTGAATTAAGTAACGTTCGTAAAGGGGCGTTCAACCTGGCGCATAACTTGTATGGACTCAACTTTGAGAAATTGAACGACATGCCTGTCTATAACCCCGAAGTAGAGGTCTTCAAAGTAACCGATGCCGAAGGCGGATTGGTGGGTATTCTCTATACCGATTATTTCCCAAGAGCCGGCAAACGTCCCGGAGCATGGATGAATGATATATGCCATCAATACGTAGATGCTAACGGCGTGGACCATCGTCCCGTCATTATCAATGTGGGTAACTTCAATAAGCCTACTGCCGGCAATCCGTCACTACTATCGATGGACGATGTAGAGACCCTTTTCCATGAGTTCGGTCATGCCTTACACGGACTGATGAGTAAGGCTACCTATAAGTCCTTAGCCGGCACCAATGTGCCTCGTGACTTTGTGGAACTGCCGTCTCAGTTTATGGAGAATTACTGCTACGAACCGCAAGTATTGGCCACGTATGCCTTCCACTACCAGACCGGTGAAGTGATGCCCGATTCGCTGGTGGAGAAGATCAATGCGGCTAAGAAATTTAACCAAGGGTTTGTGGAGACCGAATTACTGTCGGCATCCATCCTGGATATGGATTATCATAAATTAACTACCTTAGATACGATTGATGTTAATGCTTTTGAGGCTGCATCCATGGCTAAGATGAAGATGATTGACGAAATCATTGTGCGTTATCGCTCTACGTTCTACAATCATATCTTCACAACCGGCTACGAGGCAGGTTATTACTCCTACACTTGGGCTGCTGTGCTGGATGCAGATGCCTTTGCTGCATTCAAAGAAACCGGTGATATATTCAATCTCGAAGTGGCTAAGCGTTTCCGTCGCCTGCTTGAACAAGGTGGTACTCGCGATGCTGCTGAACTATACCAAGAGTTCCGAGGTAAAGAGGCTAACCCCGAGTACTTACTTCGTCGCAAAGGATTTATCGACTGATGGACTTTCTCTCTACCTACATCCTAACGTGGCGACTGCCGGTAGCTTTAGCTATTGCAGCACTGGCTATCTTTCCTATTCGCACAGCGTATCGTAAACTGCGCATCAGCGATTTGGATATATTAGACAATGGTGCGGTGGAGCAGTCTTTTTGTGCTTCACTTTGGATAGGCATCGCCGCATGGTTCTATCCCTATGTGGCAGTTCTCGTGCTTGGCGTGTGGATTTGTTTATGGTTACGCCATCTACTGACCTTTAGAGCATGGCTGGCTTCCATCATTGCTTTGGCAATGTGTGCCTTTTGGTACTACATCATAAATGGTTAAAATGGGCTACGGGACCAAACCCGTGGCCTATTTTGTATTCGGCTCCTGCTATAATAGCCTGAGTGATATACTGCTTGGCTGCTATGGTAGCGTCCGTCAAACTCAGTCCTTGTGCCAGATAGGCTGCAAGAGCAGAGGACAAAGTGCATCCTGTACCATGGGTGTTGTTGGTCTGCACGCGAATAGAGGGCAATTCAATAATCTTGTCTTGTTCGTTATCATAAAGGATATCTGTTAATTGGTCGTCTGCTAAATGTCCTGCTTTCAGCAGTACAGAAACATGGTTTGCCTTACCTAAAGCGCGGGCGGCTTCTCGCAGTTCGTCCTGATGGCGAATCGATTCCCCTAATAGAATCTCCGCCTCCGGGATATTAGGAGTGATGATTCGCACAATAGGGATAAGGTCGTGAATCAAACATGCAATAGCACTCTGCTCAATCAGTCGATGTCCGCTGGTCGAAACCATGACCGGGTCCAGCACTATATTGCGGATTCCGTATGGCGCAAGGGTGCGATGAACGGCTTGAACAACCTGCGCATCAAATAGCATTCCTATCTTAATCGCATCTACACCAATATCATCAATGACCGCTTTGATCTGTCCCTCAATCGTCGGAATAGAGATAGGTTCTACGTCATGCACTCCTAATGTGTTCTGCACTGTGATGGCGGTGATGGCGGAAGCTGCATAGCAGCCGCATGCCGAAATAGTCTTGATGTCGGCTTGAATACCGGCTCCTCCGCCACTGTCGCTGCCGGCTATCGTTAAAACACGTTTATACGTTTTCATCTTTCTTGCATCTTACTCAATAAAACATGTGCCACCATGCGTGGATCATCGGCTAACATGATATCACTCACTACGGCTACTCCGGCTAATCCGCAGTTGCGTAACGAATCAATCGTGTTTCTATTGATGCCGCCTATGCCTACCGCAGGGTGTTTGCTGATGGCTGCCGCTTGACGAGTTCCTTCTATACCAAAGGGTTGGGCGGTATCGGTCTTGGTGGGTGTAGCAAAAACCGGAGATATACCGATGTAATCCACATCTAACTCATTGGCGCGGCGCACATCGTCCATACTCTCCACCGACCATCCGATGATCTTATTCCCTACCAACCGTCGTGCATCTGCTATGCTCATATCACTCTGACCTAAATGAACACCATCAGCGTCGGCAGCCAAAGCTACATCCACTCGGTCGTTGATGATCAGTGGTACATGATAAGGTGCTAATACCTTTTTTAATATACGCGCACGCGCGATGAACGTGCCGGTGTCTAAGTCCTTCTCGCGCAACTGCACCATCGTGCAACCTCCTTGTACGGCTGCTTCCACGATGTCTTCTAAACGCCGTTCGCCGCATAGCCCACTATTGGTGACTAAGTATAAAGATAAATCAAACATGGGATAAATAATCAATAAATCGTTGACGAAAAGTGCCTAATCCCACAGTCGTTTGGGCGTTGGCTCCGGCTTCTTTCATGAGCCGCATCGCATAGCATGATGCCAAGAAAGGGTCCGGTTCGATGGCTGCCATTGCTGCAATCATAGCTCCTGCAGTACATCCCATGGCGGTGACTTGTGTCATCATCTCCGAACCGCCCTCCAACTGCTCTTGGCGATTGGCAGCGATGATAGTGTCTTTCTTGCCCGTTGTAACTGCCACAAAAGTAGGCTGTGTTATCTGCCTTAATAGCACCTCCATCTCGCTTTGATTACCTTTGACCACTGTGGGATGACATGTGTTGATGATGGTTAAGGCAGCTTGTAATCGGTAATGGGACACTTGTACTCCTACCGGATCCAGTACAATGGGCTTGCCTAAACGAGACATTGCCCGCCCGGCTATCTGTGCCGCCTCAATCCATCTGTCGTCTAAAGTACCAATGTTAATAAGTAGTGCATCGGCTACCTGAGCCAACTCGTCCATCTCTGCCGGAGCAGCCGACATAATCGGACGAGCACCTACTGCCAATAACGCATTGGCAGTCAAGTCCATCGCAACGTAGTTGGTGATACAATGTACCACCGGCGCTGTTTTGCGCAGTTGATGAAGGGATAAATGAAATAATGAATCTATCATATTGTTCTTCCTTAACAGCATTACCTGTTCAGGTTCAAAGGGTGTAATCTCAGCCTTGCGGCACCCCTGAATCTAAATCTTATTTGATGGGCAGTTTGTACGCAAAACTCACGTACCAACTCCATTCCCACAGATGTTGATTGCTCACTACCTTGTTGCGAACTTGGTTATTGAGCCCAAAATCATATCCGCCATATAGCCGGAAACAATCCCATTCGATACCCATACCCACGCCCCATTGGATATTCACAGGATATAACTCTTTCTCTTTGTATCTATCGTATGGTTCGGTGGGGATATTCATAGCCTGACAGAAGGCCGTTTGTTGTGGTGGCATGTTGTTCTTCACGTTGTTATACTGCGCCAATCCTATCATCAACTGAGGACCGGTGTACAGCATCAGGTTGAGTTTTTTCCAAACATGAATATTGTAATATGCTCGAATAGGTACTGCGAACCAGTGCTCGGTCACGCGATTAGTCAGGTTATCGCCATGGGCGTATGATTCCTCGGCATCCGTAATGCCAAAACTCTGTGAATTAGTGCCATACGTGACAGTGTAGAGTAATCCGGTTTGCACGCTAAAGCGTTTGGGCAACATAAAGTCGAAGGTCATACCTAAGCGCGCACCATTCAGGTACATGTCGGCCTTGTTCTTCTTCAATGAGTGCTGCCAGTGTTGCGTAAAGCCGGCTTCCACTCGATACTCCACCTTAAACTGATATTTCTCCTCCTCTTCTATCTTGTTTGGATCAAAGAATGGTAGGGCATCTTGGGCAAAGAGCAGATGACTCATCGCGCACGCAAAAAATATAATAAGGTATTGTTTCATACTGCAAAATTACACTTTTTTTCTAATATACGCAAAAAAAATGCATTTTTTTACAAAAATATTTGGTCAATTCAAAATTTTATTGTAATTTTGCACGCTTTTTCTACGGAAGAAGTATGTTCTTTAATATGAATAAACTCGAAAAAGCTCGTCGCTCGCGCGACGATGGCGGGTTCGTATATCGGTTAGTACGTCAGATTTTCATTCTAAAAAGAGGAGTTCGACTCTCCTACCCGCTACAAAATACCGACCTTCCTCAAAAGGTAACACATTTGTTAAACAACAAAAAACAAAACTAAGATGGCAAACCACAAATCATCTTTGAAACGTATTCGTCAAACTGCAACGCGTAAGGCTCATAACCATTATTACGCAAAAACTGCTCGCAATGCCGTTCGCGACCTGCGTGCTACTACAGAGAAAGCTGCTGCAGCTGCTATGCTGCCTAAGGTTGCTTCTATGTTGGATAAGCTGGCTAAACGCCACATCATCCATAAGAACAAAGCTGCTAACCTCAAATCCAGTTTGGCAATTTACATCAATAAGTTGGCTTAATGAACCTACTTAGTGCTTAGAGCACACCAATACAAAGCAAAAGGACATCCGATGGATGCCCTTTTTTTATTGTGTATTACCTACCCGAAACGTCGCTATTTGGCTTTTTTAGCCGCAAAGGTTGTTGGGGTACAACCATGTACCGCTGCAAATGCACGATAGAACGTGCTGCGATAGCGGTATCCCACTTGCTGACTTATTGAACTAATGTCCATTTTTCCTTCTTCGATTAACGCAGTCGCTTTGCGAATGCGCAATTGGTTGATATAGTCATAGAAATTCAACCCCGTGGTTTGTTTTAGTTGCAAGGTGAATGCCGTGTGACCAATGCCCATTTGGTGAGCCAACTCATCTCGTGTCAGGTCTGCATGTGCATACAGTTTCTGATCTTCACATACTTCTTTCAACTTGAGTAGGAATGCATTGTTTGCAATCGCGTTCTCGTCCTCGTTCTCATTCACGTTCTCTTGTTGGGTACTGATAAGGCCATCATTATTATTGGCTGCCTCTTGTACCATAATCATACGATAAACATGGATATAAGCAAAATGCCAAACAAAAAATGATAACCCATAGTAGAAAAGGGGCTCTAATGGATTTTTACTGGTGAAATAAAAGATATAATTAATGATTAGGGAAAAAAGCATAAATAGCATGACATAGAACCAACGCACGGAACGACCTTCCAACGATGAATAATAGTCTTTTAGTTCTGCTTCATGACGATGGCCGTAGATGAGAATATAAATAATCATTGCTATTACATAACCTATCAAAAGTATGCCAAAGAGAAATAAATACCACTTCTCTCCTATGATAACTCCCAAGGTGGATAACACAACAAAAGGTATCACGTTGGCCAAGATACGTGTTTTTGTGATGGGTTGTGGACGTACTAATAATACCATATTGATAGCACCAATAGGAATAGCCCAAGAATCAAAATAAATAAGAAACATTGACCAATTCCCCTCTACAAAAGAGCGCATAACAAAAGCCGTAAAGAACTGTATGGCTAACAACGCTGCTAAAGTGCCACTCCAACGGCGCAAGGGCACTGATGGTTGGCGCTCATACTCCTCGCGAGGAAAAAGTTCTCGACCAAAAAGAAAAACAACTGCCCAACCTAATTGGGTCATGAAAAGAATACCCGTAAAAAGAGTGAAGATATAATTAAAAGATATATTCATGTTAATGTTAACGCTAAAAAGGACGCAAGAGTATTACTTTTTTTTTAATATATACAAATTTTATGCCAAAAAAAACTGTTAAAAAGTGGTTTTTCGGGCGTTTAGGGATAGCATAAACGGCGCACATGCTACACAAATGGCGCGGATGCAACAACACAAGTGCCAATTGCGACAACTGCGGCGCGTATGCTACTAAAACTATTTGGTGGATAAAAAAATATTCTATACCTTTGCACCGCTTTTCAAAAAGGAAGAGCATGAACAGTCTGTTTAAACAAAAAAATTAAAGTATGAGAAAAGTATGTTTATTATTTGCAGCCCTGACGCTGAGCGCAGGACTATGGGCATTGGACAATGTACGTTACATTGATGCCGATGGTCAAGAAAAAACGGTTCATAATGTGACCGAAATCATAAACTCCTCCACTACATTGGACGCTGGTTGGTATGTGGTTAATGGTGCTGATGTACAAGCCGGCACACTCATTTGTAATGGAGACATCCGCCTTATCCTTGCCGATGGGGCTAAACTGACTGCCACGGGGAAGGGTGATCCACATTTTACCCCTGGCATCCAAGTATCCGGTGAAACTAACTCCCTTACTATTTATGCGCAATCTACAGGCGAACAAGTGGGGCAACTAATAGCTAAAGGAGGGAAATGGGCTGCCGGTATTGGTGGTGGGAAAGGCGCTGATGGCAACAATATCACCATCAATGGCGGTAAAATTACGGCTACCGGTTACACAGCCGCCGGTATCGGTGGAGGTTATGGTGGCAACTGCTCCAACATTACCATCAATGGCGGTACTGTGACGGCAACCGGTGGAGGACTTGGTGCCGGCATAGGTGGTGGAGATAGAGGTAATGGCTCTAACATCACCATCAATGGTGGTAAGGTTACAGCAAACGGAGGAGATTGTGCCTCTGGTATAGGTGGCGGAGATAGAGGTCTTGGTTCGAGCATCTTACTCAATGGTGGTACCATCACAGCAAATGGTGGAAATAATGCTGTCGCTATAGGAAATGGATACCAGGCTACAAAGGCCGCTTTTAATATCTTTGTATCCACTAAAGGTGTCGTGAAAGCCGGTACGACTAAACCTCTTACTGACGACAATATTGTCAATCACACCTCCGCCGACGATATCGCAAACCTCTTGGTTGGTAAGCGATATGCAACAGTAGTTGGTCCGGCTATGGTTCCCACTGCGTATATTGACGAGAATGGTGTGTCTCGCAATGTTGCTGCTTATATGGTTGCCGACTCTGCTTCTTCTGTTACTTGGGGCATAAAAGGTGAAAGCACTTGGTATGTAGTAAATGGTGCTGATGTGCAACTTGCTAAAGGTGCAATATGCCAAGGCGACGTCCGCCTCATCCTTGCCGATGGGGCTAAACTCACCGCTATGGGATGGTTGGATGAAAGTATATATATGGGGTATGCCGGTATCCAAGTAGTTGGCGAAGACAACTCACTCACTATCTATGCTCAAGCCGCTCAATCCGGTCAGCTGATTGCTATCGGTGAATATGCTGCCGCTGGTATTGGTGGTAAATCTTCAGAAGCAGGTTCTAATATTACCATCAATGGTGGTATGATTATAGCAACCGGTGGAAGGTTAGGTTCCGGTATTGGTGGAGGAGCGTATGGTTCTAGCTCTCAGAATATCATCATCAATGGTGGTACGGTTACTGCAATCGGTGGAGATTATGCTGCCGGTATCGCTGGAGGATATGGGTATTATGCTTCTGACGTTTATATCTCTGACGCGTATGTGCTCTACGCAGGCGCAAACGAAACGCTGACAGATGATGACATCGTAACTCACTCTTCAGCTCAAGATTTGGGAATGACCTTGGCGGGACAACAATACGTGAAGATGGAGGGCTTAGCTACTCCTTATACTCGCAGTATGACCATTGGTCAATGGGCTACCGTTTGCCTGCCCTACGCAGCGACTTATTTTGAAGGCGCTAATTTCTACAAAATCAATTACTCCGATGGTGCAGGAAAACTCTATATCGAGGAAGTGGAAACCCTTGAGGCAGGTATGCCATACATCTTTGAAGCAACGGCAGAGACGGTTACTATCGACCACGAAGATGCCACGTTAACTAATGGTGAAGAACAAACCGAACGTGGTCTGCACGGCTCATTCGCAAGAAAGGTTATTGAGTCCGATGGCAGCCAAGCCGCTATCTCCGGTGGGTCGGTTGTTGTCGCTGAGGAATATTCTACCATCACTATTCCCGCGTGTCGCGCGTATATTAATATGGAAGAAGTGCCTACGGTGTATCAACCCACGTCCGCTCCTCTCCGTTGCATGGGTGTTCCGCGTGGACAAGCCACAGACAATCCATCATTGCATCATTCCATCAATTCATCATTTAAGATGATTAAGGACGGTCAGCTCATCATCGTCAAAGATGGCAAGACCTACAATGTTGTAGGCATGGAAGTAAAATAATTATCAATTATCAATTATCAAATATGAAAAAACAATATGTATGTCCTCTATGTGAGGAAATCAAAGTAAGTGCAACATCAGAGATACTTGCTAGTAGTTATACACCTAGTTATAAATATCTAAACATAACAACTGGTGCTGATATCTACGCAGACTAATTCTGGGACAGCAAGCAAAAAACAAGAGAAAAGCGCATTCGGTGCGCTTTTCTTGTTTTTCACAGAAAAAAAATGCAATACTACCATTCTTAGTCCTTGTCCGTTGGCTAAGTTCTAATTTCTAATTGGCTAATTGGTTACTTGGCTACTTGTGCTATATAGACGATTAATAGAGGATTAATAGACTATTAATAGACGATTAATAGACTATTCTGCAACCCTGCGAGGACTATCCGTAACCTATGCTGCTACTTTTTGTTCTTCAGATTGTCTGTTTTCTCATGTCCCTTCTCGACAATGTCCCCATCGCCGTTCCCGTCCCGTCCATTTCCGGCGATACCATCGCCGTCTTACAGTGTCTCTTCTTTGAGAACGGCATTCTCCATTCTCATTTTTCAATTTTCCATTCAAAAAGTTTGCATATTCCAAAAATTCTTTGTAATTTTGCACTTGAATTCCACGCTGGAGGGGATTATGTCTCTTTACGGGGTGGGGTTCAGACATAATAAAAGGCGTTTACTGACGCTTGTTCTTGACATCTGGAATCTCGCAAGTTTCATTCACAATCAAGAATAAGACAAAGGTAGATGTTCATGGGGAATATCCCTTAATTGGTTGTACCATCTTGGTATGCCGATTAGTTCGCATATTCCAGCGTGAGATTCTACGTTGTCATTCTTTTGTGAAGGTTATGCGAGATACCTCAGATGTGGAATGACAATGGTAAGGATTCCACGCTTTTTTGTTGTACCCTGCTTGGCGGAATTCACGAGCAAAAAAACAACACTATGTTAGAAAATCAACCGAATGTT
This sequence comes from Paludibacteraceae bacterium, assembly GCA_024399955.1. Lineage (GTDB taxonomy): Bacteria > Bacteroidota > Bacteroidia > Bacteroidales > Paludibacteraceae > Colicola. The sequence goes on from JAKSNH010000011.1 coordinate 26,743, forward strand.
CCAAAGTGGATTGAGATATTGCTCAATTACGAAGACACCCAGGAGAAAGGAAACGAGTTGCGAACTCTGTTTCAAGAAAATCCATCTCTCACAGATTTTTCTGTAACAAAACAAAAGTTGCAGAAATTATTTCAATTTACGCACAATGGTTCTGCCCAACATAGAGTGGACGTTATTGCCCGTGGTATAATTGAAATTAACAACATTGACCAACGTATTGAAAAAGGAGATCAAACAATTGTACAAGATATCTGTCGAGTTTTTGCGAATTGTTATGGGAGGACGAATTATATAACGCATTCACAGTTGTCCAATGTTTTACAACTATGCGCTCTGCACCAGCCTGATAAGTTTGCAGAATTTGATAATATTGTTAATCTTTTTCTAAAGCATAACGACAATGTTCTTCCAAAGCACCTTAATTTGCAAATAGTTGGGGATGTAGTGCAAACGATTAATGATTTATATTTTAGCATTCGCAAATTTTGCGTTGATGAAACTAATCTTTCGAATCTTGACATTAAGAACCGTTTATATGATATTGCGCTATCAGTTGCTATTATTCTTACAGACCCTTGCAATGTTAATAATTTAAGCGCATTAACAATTGATGTTACAAACATTGCTGTGCAATTAGGAGCAGATTATGCATGTTTGCATGGAGCTCCAATTCCAAATTGGCTTATATTCTTAATTCAACGGCTGATAAACATTCTTAAACCCGAAATTCAGCATTGTTTACGGCAACATACAGATAATTGGCATCAGCAATTAATAACCAAGCGTGCCAAATTGCGTCAACAATACAATATTAACCCTAATAACAATTTACAATTATGAAAACAAAACTTTTAACTTTATTATGTACACTAATGTGTGCAGGACAATTATTCGCATTCGATTTTAAAGAAGATGGCATCTTCTATAATAAAATAGGCGGTGATAGTGTGGCTGTTACATACGCAATAAGCTATGACTATAATAGTTATTCTGGTTCTGTCACTATTCCTGAGACAGTAACATATTTAGACACTACATATCGAGTCACAACAATTGGAAATTCTGCTTTCCGTAGTTGCAGCGGTTTGACTTCGGTAACTATCCCCAATTCTGTCACAGAGATTGGACTTGTTGCTTTTTATAATTGCAGCGATTTGAAAAAAACCAACTATACCGGTACTATTGCAGATTGGTGCAAGATAAATTTTGCAAGTTCTTACGAGGGTTGTTTTTCTAATCCAATGTATTATAGTCATAATTTCTATATCAACGATGGGGAAGTAAAAGATTTAGTTATTCCTGAAGGTGTAGAAGCGATTGGAGATCTTGCTTTCTACAAATGCAGCGGTTTGACCTCGGTAACTATTGGTAATTCAGTCACAACGATTGGAGATGGGGCTTTCGGTGGTTGCACAAATTTGAGAACCGTATATAATAACTCTAACTTAAATATTGTAAAGGGTTCAACGGATAATGGTTGTGTTGCATATTATGCTTTAAATGTGTATAATGGCATACTTGTAGGAGATTTTATTATAAAACACGATACATTACTGACAGCATATTTTGGGGGAGGAGGAGATATAATCATTCCCGATGGCATCAAGCAAATTGGGAATAAGGTCTTCGACGGTCGTTCCGATTTGACCTCTGTAACGATTCCCAATTCTGTTACAACGATTGGAGATGATGCTTTCTATAAATGCACTGGTTTGACCTCGGTAACTATTCCCAATTCTGTTACAACGATTGGAGAGTATGCTTTTTGTGGATGTATCAACTTGGAAGAAGTAAAGGGTTGCCAAAATGTTGCAGAAATGGGTAGCGGTGTATTTGCAAATACATTATGGTATTTAGACCAACCGGATGGTGTGTTATATATAGGAAAGGTTGCATATACGTATAAAGGTGATATGCCCAAGAATACACATATTATCATAAAAGATGGAACGTTGGGAATTGCCTCAAGTGCTTTCTATGGTTGCAAAGGTTTGACCTCTGTAACTATTCCTAATTCTGTCACAACGATTGGAGAGAATGCTTTCTGTTGGTGCACCGATTTGACATCAGTAACGATTGGCAATTCCGTTACAACGATTGGAGAGAATGCTTTCGCTTATTGCACGGGCTTGACTTCGGTGGAGATTCCTAATTCTGTCACATCAATTGAGAAGGAGGCTTTCTATGGTTGCAGCGGTTTGACATCAGTGACTATTCCTAATTCTGTTACATCAATTGAGAAGGAGGCTTTTTATAATTGCTATGGTTTGATCTCGGTAACTATTGGTAATTCCGTCACAACGATTGGAAATAAGGCTTTCTATGGTTGCAGCGGTTTGAAAAAGACTAACTATATCGGTACCGTTACAGATTGGTGCAAGATAAGTTTTAATGATTCTACTGCAAACCCAATATTATATAGTCATAATTTTTTCATCAATGATGCAGAGGTGAAAAAATTAATTATTCCTGAAGATGTAAAATCAATCGGCAGTTATGCTTTCTATGGTTGCAGCGGTTTGGCATCAGTAACGATTGGCAATTCCGTTACATCGATTGGATATAATGCTTTTCAGGGTTGTAATGGTTTGACATCAGTGACTATTGGCAATTCCGTTACATCAATTGGAGGTGGTGCTTTCCGTGGTTGCATCGGTTTGACATCAGTGACTATTCCTAATTCCGTCACATCGATTGGATGGTATGCTTTCTATGATTGCAGTGGGCTAACTTCGGTAACGATTAATTCCAATGCAATATGTAGTAGAAACGATTATGATGGTAGAATAAATTTTAGCTTTGGGAGTCAAGTGCCGGAGTATATCCTAGGAATTTCTGTGACAACGATTGGAACTCAAGCTTTCGCAGGATGCAGCGGTTTGACCTCGGTAACTATACCATCTTCTGTCACGGCGATTGGGAGTAATGCGTTCAATAATTGTACAAACTTAAAGAAGATAGTTTGTGAAATAGAAAAACCATTAGCAATTTCGGACAAAGTTTTCAGTACATATAGTGGCATTTTATATGTCCCTGCCAAAGGTGTTAATCGGTATAAATTGGCAGAGGTATGGAAAAATTTCAAAACGATTCTTCTTATTCAGGCAGAGGAGGTGATAGTAACTGAAACACAAGTTAATCCATCTGCTAATATTGTTTCTATTGCTTGGCGTGCTGTAGAGAATGCATATAATTATATTATCGTCATCAAACAAGGTGAAGATACGATATGCAAATTGACATTTAATGCAGAAGGACAATTAGTAACGTCACAGTATTATGCTCCACAAAGAGCACAGTTGTTGACATCAACTACGGATGCAGAACAAACGGCTACCGGCTGGCGTTATGTTATACGAGATTTGGAGCCTGGCACAGAATATACATATAGTATTGTCGCGTATGATGAAACGGATAATGTTATAGATTCCCAATCCGGCACGTTCCGTACACTATTGCCCTCAGGACTGGAAAATTTGACTATAGACAGAAAAGTAGGCAACAAATTCATCTATGGCAATCAGTTGTACATCCGCCATAATGGCAACCTCTTCACCGCCACCGGCGCAAGAGTGAAGTAACTCCAAAGTTTACTATTATTGTACCACGCTTGGCAGAATTTACAAGCAAAAAATAATATCACGTTATGGAAAACTGTATTTTTGAAAAATTTTGTAAGGGTGTTGTTCTTTGTTCTACACATGATGTTGTATTTCATTCACAAACAAACGTTCAATCTGTAGAAAAAGTTATTGTTATTACCCGAAATCCACCAGCCTGTCATAACATTTCCTTGCTTATCTTGGAAAAAGAATTATGTGGTCAGAAAGATCAACTAATCTCTATGTTAAAAGAAAGTTATGGGGATAACTTATTGTGTATTCTCGATTTAAACGGGAATAAATTATAATAATAGAAATATTAACTCTAATAACAATTTACAATTATGAAAACAAAACTTTTATTTTTATTACCAATGCTTGTAGTGTTTTTTGCTGCATGTGAGAAGGATTCCAAAAATGAACCAAATCAAAAAAATGGTACGGAGAATGGTCACGAATGGGTAGATCTTGGTCTGCCAAGTGGTTTAAAATGGGCGACCTGTAACGTAGGTGCTACTAACCCCGAAGGATATGGAGATTACTTCGCTTGGGGTGAAACAAGTCCTAAAACGACATACAATCTTAGCACCTACAAATTTATACGGAGTGGCAGCAGCAGTTGGGCATCTATCACCAAATATACCATCCCCGATGGTCAAAAGAGCGGTATTTGGTACAATGGAGACACTTTTATTGGCGACAATAAGACCACTCTTGACCTCGCTGACGATGCTGCTCATGTTAATTGGGGAGGTAGTTGGCGTATGCCGACCAAGGCTGAGCAAGATGAATTGCGAGATAATTGCACCTTGACAGAGACGACTAAAAATGGAGTTAATGGTTATCTTATTAAGAGCAAGAAGAATAATAACTCCATCTTTTTGCCCGCTTCCGGCTGCCGCCACAATTCGTCGCTCAGCAATGTCGGTTACTACGGCGGCTACTGGTCTTCTTCGCTCCGCTCGGGCTACTCGAGCGGCGCGTACATCCTCGTCCATGGTGGTGGCCCCGCGGATTGGCTCGGCAACTACAATCGCATCTACGGGCAGTCCGTTCGACCGGTCTGCCAGTAGCCAAGACTTTCAAACTTTCTTCTTATTAATCTCTTGCGAGGCAGAAAACAATTTGTTCTCTGCCTCGCATCCTCCGTGCATATGCAAACACCCTGCATCTCAAAATGTACGATTATTAACTTATTATCATTCAACTTTTGGTGCAAGTAGGTGCAGGTGGTGCAGGTACATTCTAATACACACCCACGCGCGTATATGTATATACAAAACAACCTGCACCACTTGCACCTACTTGCACCCGTTGCGCATAGACGTAAAAATCAAAAAGTAAGCACAACGCGTCTAAAGTAGGCGACCACTTCGGGACCACATGCAGCTAAGGTAAGCCCCGCCTACCCCCCGCCTAAACCTGCCAAAACCCTTGCTTTTCGGGGGGGTAGGCGGGGCTTAGTAGGTCTTTATATGCTACGGAGATGCTACGGAACTTTAGACGCGCCCTAGTCTGCGTTTGCATCAAAAAGTGCATTTTGGGCTATTTTTTCACTTTTTTTTGCATATTCCAAAAATTCTTTGTAATTTTGCAGTCTGAAATGTTGGAAAAACGGACATTTTGATTTATATGATAGTTAGAAAAACGGACAGAATCATTGATGAGCATTATCAAAAAACAGGCAGAGCCCTACTGCTCACAGGTGCTCGTCAAGTCGGGAAAACATTCTCTGTAAGGCGATTAGCAGAGCGTAAGGGATGGCAATTAGTGGAGATGAATTTCCTTTTGCAACCTGAAACAATCGATATTGTTCGAGGAGCAAAAGATATTCAAGACTTACTTTTGCGTATTTCTGCATATGCAAAGCGTCCATTGGAAAAAGGGAAGACACTTCTTTTTTTTGATGAGGTAGAAGAATATCCGGATGTAATCACATGGGTGAAGGCTATCGTAGAAAATGGCTCTTATCCTTTAATTCTGAGCGGCTCATTATTGGGTGTGGAATTGAAGAACATTCGATCTGTCCCCGTGGGATATATGGATGAACTTCAGATGTACCCATGTGACTTTGAGGAATTTATTCAAGCGGTTGGTGTTCAAAAGAACATCATTGACCATTTGCGTGAATCGTGGGATAAAGAAGAGAAGGTGGATGACTATATTCATCAAAAGATGATGTCTTTAATCAATCTATATTTATTGGTAGGTGGTATGCCGGCGGTTGTGCAAACCTATTTGGATACCAATGACATGCAGCGCGTTATAGAGGTTCAAAAAAGCATATTGTCTCAATATAAAATGGATATTGCCCGATATGATACTAACGAGAAGTTGTATATCAACGACATCTTTGATTTGATTCCGCCGGAATTGAATGCTAAGAATAAACGTTTTATACTTAAGAACCTTAATGAGCATTTCAAGTTCAGCCGTCATGAGAATAGTTTTACATGGTTAAAGGATGCAGATATGGCTTTGCCTACATTTAATGCTAACGAGCCCCGTGTGCCGCTATTACTTAGTCGTTGCAGTAATTTATTCAAGTTATTTCAAAATGATGTTGGTTTGTTAGCCTCTCAATATGCGGATGGCATACAACTGCGTATTCTACAAGGAGAAACTGCTATCAATTTTGGGGCTATATATGAAAACTTGGTGGCTCAAGAACTACATGCTCATGGGTGGAGTCTGTACTATTTCTCTAGTAAAACGCAAGGCGAAATAGATTTTCTTTTAGAGCAAGATGCACAGGTTATTCCATTAGAGGTCAAGTCGGGAAAGAATTATACCCGCCATGTGGCTTTGGACAACCTGCTGAGAAATAAGGATTATAACATTTCGAAAGCCATTGTGTTGTGTAATGACAATATAAAAGTGGTGAATAAGGTGATTTATGCGCCAATTTATATGCTGATGTTTATCCAAAGGCAGCCACAAGCGGCATCTCTTGTTTATTCTCCCGATTTGACAGGGCTACTATAGGGATTCAATCATTGAGCATGTACCTCTCCTTCTCGGCAATCAATCTTTACAAACCTGTTGTCTCATCCTTCTCTGATTCTCCTCTGATATAAAATGTACGATTATTAAGAAGATTCTGTCAAAAATCAAAAAATAAGCACCTCTTCGAGGGCTGCAAGCTGCCGAAAAGAGAAACAATTAACGTTGACTAAAAATGGCAACTTGATGAAGAATCTATCTTTTTTTGTATTTTTTTGCAGAAAAATTTGCGTAATCCAAAAAAAAGCAGTACCTTTGCACTCGAAAACAAATAAATTTTCATAGTTAAGGTTTAGGTTTAATGGCATCAGGAGGCTGTGAAGTTTCCTGATGTTTTCAATAACCTCGGCTATGGACTTTTTTCGTTATATGAGTAAAAAGAAGAACAATGCAGATCAGTCCAAGGTGGTTGATCATAGCGTAAAACCACAGGAAATCCAAGTGCATGAGCCTCAACCAATCATCGAAACAATGGAGGAAGAGGACGAATCATTAATGCCTGATTGGCGGGATGAGAACGAAGTACGACGTGCCTTTATCGCATCGGAAGTATTCAAACGTAAATATTAAATTCATTATATATGGCAACAACGTATATGACTGCAGAAGGTCTGCAAAAATTAAAAGACGAATTACAGTTCTTAGAAGGAACGGAGCGCCCGCGCGTGATTGCTGCAATCGCAGAAGCACGTGACAAAGGTGACTTAAGCGAGAACGCTGAGTATGACGCTGCTAAAGAAGAGCAAGGACACCTGGAAAGCAAAATAGCTTTGCTGAAAAGTAAAATAGTGGAAGCTCGCATCATTGACGAGAGTTCAATCAAAACTGACGAGGTGCAGATCCTGACTAAAGTGCGCGTGAAAAACCGCAGCAACGGACAGGAAAAAACATACCAACTCGTTACCGAAGGCGAAGCCAATATATTAGAAGGCAAGATTGCCGTGACAACACCTATTGCCAAAGGTTTATTAGGCAAGAAAGTAGGTGAGATCGCCCAAGTGAAAGTGCCTGCCGGTGTGCTGGAATTTGAAGTGCTGGAGATTGGTTTATAATCCTTAATCATTGTGCACTATGACGTTATTTACACGAATCATCAATGGTGAAATACCCAGCTATAAAGTGGCTGAGGATGATAATTACTATGCCTTTTTGGATATCAATCCCCTCAAAAAGGGCCATACCTTAGTGGTGCCTAAACTGGCTGAACCCGAGGCAGATTACATCTTTGATTTGGACGATAAGACCTTGGCGGGCCTCATGCTGTTCTGCAAGAAAGTGGCAGCCGGCATCAAGCGAGCCACCAACTGCAAGCGCGTAGGCGTAGCCGTGTTAGGTATGGAAGTGAACCACGTACACGTGCATCTCGTGCCGCTAGATAAAGAAAAAGACTTGGTATTCACCAATCCTAAACTGTCGCTGAGTAGTGATGAGATGTGCACTATTGCTAACTCGATTGCCGAGGCAATTGAGGGAATTGAGAAATGAGAATTGATTATGAAAACACGTATTGAAAGTGATTTGATAGGAGAAAAAGAGATTCCAGCCGAGGCTCTGTATGGCGTACAGACCTTACGCGGAATGGAGAACTTCCCCATCTCTAAGTTCAAACTCAAGGACTACCCATTATTCATCAACGGCTTAGCCTACACTAAATTAGGTGCAGCCATGGCGAATCATGACCAACACCTGCTCACGGATGAGCAGTTCCACGCCATCGAACAAGCCTGCCGCGAGATACTTAACGGTCAGTGGCATGACCAGTTCCCAGTGGATATGATTCAAGGCGGAGCCGGCACCACCACCAATATGAATGCCAACGAGGTGATTGCTAACCGCGCCTTACAAATCATGGGACATCAAGCCGGCGAGTATCAGTACTGCTCGCCTAACGATCATGTTAACTGCTCCCAATCCACCAACGACGCCTATCCGACGGCTATCCACATGGGACTATATGCTACCCATATTGAGTTGGTTAAGCATTACGAGCTGCTCATCAAATCCTTTGAAACAAAAGCCGAAGAGTTCAAGAATGTGCTTAAGATGGGTCGCACCCAATTAGAGGACGCTGTACCCATGACTATGGGACAGACCTTTGGTGCGTTTGCATCTATTCTGCGTGATGAGATTAAACACCTCAACGAGGCTGCCGAAGAGTTCCTGACGATTAACATGGGTGCCACTGCCATCGGTACCGGCATCTGTGCGCAACCCGGTTATGCTGAACTATGCACTACGTACATGGCACAAATCACCGGCTGGAACATTCGCCTTGCCGACGACCTGGTGGCCGCTACATCCGACACCAGTTGTATGGTAGGCTATTCGTCCGTATTAAGACGCATCGCTACCAAGATGAATAAGATATGTAACGACTTGCGCCTATTAGGTTCGGGACCCAAGTGCGGTCTGCATGAATTAGACCTGCCGGCACGGCAACCGGGCAGTTCCATCATGCCGGGTAAGGTGAATCCCGTCATCCCGGAGGTGATGAACCAAATCAGTTATAAAGTGATAGGTAACGACCTATGCGTGGCTATGTGTAACGAGGCGGCGCAGATGGAACTCAATGCCATGGAACCCACTATGGCACAATGCTGCTTTGAGAGCTGCGAAATACTGATGAATGGCTTTGACGTGCTGCGTGAGTTCTGCATCAACGATATCCAAGTAGATGCTAAACGCTGCGAAGACTACATCAAAGGCAGCATCGGAATAGTGACTGCTTTGAATCCCATTATTGGATATAAGAACTCCACCAAGATTGCCAAGGAGGCCCTCGCCACCGGCAAAGGAGTGTATGAACTGGTGCTGGAACATGGCATCCTGACTAAGGAGGAGTTAGATACTATATTGGCTCCGGAAAATATGATTCGTCCCGTTAAACTTGATATTCAACCACGCCGATGAAACTTGTTTTTGCAACGAATAATGCACATAAATTGGAGGAAGTACGCAAAATACTTCCTTCGACTTTTCAGGTTATTTCACTATCCGAATTGGGTTGCACCGAGGATATAGAGGAGAATGGCACAACCTTAGAAGCTAATTCGCGCATCAAAGCCGAATATATCTGGAATAAGTACCACGTAGATTGTTTTGCGGACGATACAGGTTTGGAGATAGCTGCGCTCAATAATGAACCGGGTGTTTATACGGCTCGTTGGGCAGGAGAGGCGCACAACGATGCTGCCAATCGCCACAAAGCATTAACTCTATTACAAGGTATTACCAATCGTGCTGCTCGGTTCAGAACGGTAGTCACACTCATCCGTGACGGACAAGTGCAGCAAGTAAGTGGCGAAGTAAAAGGACAAATCGCTACCGAGGAACGTGGGAATAGCGGCTTTGGTTACGACCCTATCTTTATGCCCGAAGGCTATGATAAGACCTTTGCCGAACTGCCTGCCGAGGTAAAGAACACCATCAGCCACCGTGCTCGTGCCATGGAGGCCCTAAAACAAATACTAATCTGATGAGAAAGAGTCTGTGCATATTATTCCTATCTCTATTATGCTGCGTATGCGACGCGCAGATGTATAGTTGGCATTCGTTGTTAGCCTACGGCAATGCAATCAGTGTGGAAGTGGCGCCTAAGATGGTGTATGTGCAGGCAGGAACAGCGTTGTATGCCGTGGATCTGACTACCGAGGAGACCATCACCTATAGCAAACAAGACGGACTACATGGTGCTTCCATTGCGCAAATAGCCTATTCCAACTATGACCATTGTTTGGTAATTATGTATGAGAATGGTCTAATCGATTTCCTATACGATAATGGCGAAATCATATCGATGATGGATATCAGCCAAAAAGAAATGGTGGCCAGCAAAAAAGCCAACGCCATCCTCATGGTGGATTCATTGGCATATGTATCGATGCCGTTCGGATTGATGGTACTCAATACCACGAAACGTCAGGTAGTAGATACATATTACATCGGAGAGAATGGCAGCGAGGTGAATATATTAGGCTGTACACTAACTAAGGATTCCATTTTTGCATATGGCGAACATACTATCTACTCCATTTCCCGTCAGGATAATCCGATGGACTTCTCGTATTGGAAACGCGAAAAAGCAACGGATGATATCACTTATTCCGGAATAGGAACATACGATGATTCGGTGTATGTGCTGAAGAACGATCTCTTGTCTAAACGTGTTGCGGGTCAATGGCAGACGGTACGTGAGGAGGCTTGTTCGACTATTATACCGGGCACGGATGGGCTGTATATTCCATTATTAACTCAGGGTTATTTAGCCTTAACCAATCAAGGCATCGCCTATACGCACTCCCTGTACAGGGTATATGATGTACAAAAACATAGTCATGACACTTGGCTCGCCATGGGCACGTTTGGTGCTGTACGGCTGTCGAATGGCGAGTCGCAGATATTTGCGGTGAATGGGCCATTGGAGAATATGCCATACCGATTGAAAGTGGCTAATCAAAAACTCTATGTCCTTCCTGGTGGCAGATGGGCGACCCAGAATAAACGTCCAGGCAATATCATGATTTATGATATAATAGCCGATGAATGGACCAATATTTCTTATGCTACCCTTGTTCAAAAAACAGGGGATCAAATACTTGATTTAATGAATGTGGCCGTTGATCCACAAGACCCCGAGCATTTCTTTGTAACCAGTTATGGACGAGGACTTTTGGAGATGCAAGGAACGGAGGTGCTACATTACTACACCTATACCAATAGTCCATTGCAATCTGCTGCACCGGGTCCCTATGCAAACGCGTATGTGCGCACAGACGCAGCTATGTTTGATGACCAAAATAACTTGTGGCTTATCAATACCGAGGTATCTAATAATATTCATGTGGCATCCCCGGAACAAATAGTAGCCTCCCATCATCTTCCTCGTGCTAAATGGGATACGTTGGCTTTATCCACCACGGAAGGTGTGATGGTTATTAATACTTCGGGTGAGATGTTTATGGATAATCGTCAGTCCAATTGGAAATGGATTCCGAGCTTGCGTTCCCCGGTAGGGTTGTTCCTGCTGGACGATCGTGGTACGCCACATCGACGCAGCGATGATAAAACTGTTTTTCACGGCACATTCGTGGATCAAGATGGTAATACCATTATACCAACCGCCATTTATGCCGTAGCGCAAGATAAAAACGGGACACTGTGGATTAGTTTGGAAAATGGCTTAATCACTATTCCTGTCAAGGTGGATTTCCAAAAATCCAATGCTTGCGAGCGCATCAAGATTCCACGTAATGATGGCACTAATTTAGCTGACTATCTGCTCAATACGGAAAAAATCAACGCAATCGTTGTAGATGGTGCGAATCGTAAATGGATAGGCACAGCCGCCTCCGGTTTGTATCTTATCTCCGAAGATGGTTTAGAAACCATTGAGCATTTTACTGAAGATAACTCACCTCTGCTCAGTAACGAGATTCTAAGTTTGGCTATTGAACCCATTACGGGCCAAGTCTTTATCGGCACCAGTGCCGGTTTGATGGTATATCAAAGTGATGCATCCATGCCATCGGATAGTTATTCCAACGCTTATGCTTATCCTAATCCGGTTAGACCTGATTATGAAGGAGTAATTACCATTACCGGCTTAATGGATGAGAGTGCCGTACATATCATCGATAATGCAGGTAATTTGGTTTGTGAGACACGATCCTATGGCGGACAAGCCGTATGGGACGGCAAAACAGGCGACGGACGTCGTGTGGCTAGTGGTGTGTATAGCGCACTATGTAACGAACCGGGTGGAGGACATGCGGTAGTGAAAATCTTAGTGATGCACTAAGTTCAACCTTTGATTAGTCGTAAAAATTCTTCTCTCGTCTTTTGACGATTAAACGCTCCTGTAAAATCAGAAGTGGTAGTGATGCTATGCTGTTTCTGTACACCCCGCATCTGCATGCATAAATGCTCTGCCTCAATCACTACCATGACTCCTAACGGATTAAGCGTACGTTGGATGCATTCCTTAATCTGAGTTGTCATACGTTCCTGAATCTGTAGCCGTCTGGCAAACACATCTACTATGCGAGCAATCTTGCTTAGTCCGGTCACTTTGCCATTAGGGATATAAGCCACGTGGGCCTTGCCAAAGAAAGGCAGCATGTGATGCTCGCATAACGAATAGAAATCAATATCCTTCACCACTACCATCTGCCGGTAGTCCTCTTCAAAGAGGGCAGATTGCAGAATGGCATCTGGGTCTTCTTTATATCCTTTCAATAGGAACTGCATAGCTTCACCAATGCGCTCGGGAGTGCGCTGTAGTCCGTCTCGGTGGATGTCTTCACCGGTTAACTGTAGGATATGACGCATCTGCTCGGCAATGCCAGCAGTTAATGCGTCGGATGGTTGAAAATCTTGTAGGTTCATTGCTCAATCTCTATTTGGTCGCGCACTGGGTAGGCTTCGGATTGCAATTCTGGATAACGTTTAATGAGTGAATCCCGATAAACAAGGGCCTCTTCTTGCGTGAGGAAATTACCAATACGCACTTTCCACATTGGTTGTACCGACTGGATATAAACAGGCTCTTCCAACTCCGGCTCTAATTGTGCCTTCAGTGCCTCGGCTTCCTGCTTGGCAATGATTTGCTTATTGGACGAATAGACCTGCACGCGCCAACCGGGCATCTCTTTTTTACCATGTGTGATACCATGAATCTTATCGTGCATGAGCCGCGTAATAGCGGAGTCCTGGATAATGGTTGCATTAGGCATCTCATCCATGATATTGGGTGTGGTTGGTGCAGCCAAACTATCCACTTCTTGTGCCCGAACGGTCCATAAGGCCGTAATCGTACTGACTGCAACCAAACTAACGATAAGAAGGATTAAATGTGTTTTTTTCATATTAGTAATTGAACGAACTACCTCCAACAAACTCACGCAGGAAGGACGTTGGCGGAATCTCTTTCTCTGGAACGGGTTCAAAATAACTTAATTCTTTTAATAACCGATGGGCATCAGTGTATTCATCCACGTATTTAGGCACAGCGTCCAATAATGGTTCAGCATGGCGTTTCAATACGGCTAATTCAAATAATAACGCTGAGTTGAACATCACATCGGCCTCTTCCTGATACGGATATATCCATCTTTCCTCACCACGGCGCACACTCTCGCAACGGGCAATCGTCTCTATGGCATTGTAACCACGGGATTTATTGTCACGTATGATACGACGAATCAGTCGCACATCGGTTGTGGGAATCCAGTTATGGTTATCCAGATTCACGGTGGTTAAGGCATTGACAAAGATTTTGAAGGTCTCGTCGGACGGCAGGTCCTTGGTTAATTCCGGATTCAAAGCGTGTAGTCCTTCAAGGATACATATTTGGTCCGGTTTTAATTGCATTGTATTGCCTAAATACTCCCGTTTACCGGTCTCAAAGTTATAGTGCGGAAGGCTAATCTCTTTGCCAGCCAATAAGTCACTCATCTGCTGACGGAACAGGTCTAAGTCCAAAGCATGCAGGTGCTCGAAGTCCCATTCACCATTCTCGTCCTTAGGTGTGTCTTCACGATTGACGAAATAATTATCCATCGAAATCAGTACGGGCTGTATGCCATTTACCATCAACTGGATGCGCAAACGCATGGAGAAAGTCGTCTTACCTGACGAACTGGGACCGGAGATCAATACAAACTTAGGTCGATGCTCACGAGATGCGATTTGGTCGGCTATTTGTGCCACTTTCTTCTCGTGCAGCGCTTCACTCACCTTAATCATCTCAAACGAACGATTGTCCTTGCAGGCTTTATTGAACTCGCCTACATTATGAATATGCAGCAACTTATTCCACTTCATAAACTCGGCAAAAATGCCAAACATCTTGTCTTGCGGAATACGCTCTTCTAATTCCACAGGGTTCTTGCGACTTGGGATACGCAACAGCATGTCACTATAATAAGGCTCTAAATCAAATATATCAACATACCCGGTAGAAGGCATCAAGGCACCGGTGTAATAGTCAATATAATCTCCCATGCGGTAGTACCGGCAATACGGATTGCCTAAGGTCTCAAACAAGGTTGTTTCTCCTTCGTGACGTTCTTTGAAGAGACGAATCACCTCCTTGGTCTGTTTCTCTTCCGTAATCAGCGGTCTATCTTCGGCGATAATCTGCTTCATACGTGTTTTCAGATCCTTAATAAAGTGGGTGTCAATAGTGACTTTATCTCCCTTATGGTCGCGAATCGTGCAGAAATATCCTTTGGAAATAGGATGCTCAATACGCAAGTCGTAATCCTCGTTCAACTCTTTTACTGCGCAACCCATAATCATGGATAGGGTCCGTACATAGCACCGCATTCCGCCGGACGAGGACGCATCCAAAAACTCAATGTCTTTGGGTTTATAAATAAGGAAATTGAGGTTTTGCAACTTGTAGTTGACGCGTGCAGCAACAACGGGATACTTCAGTTCCAACCCAATCTGGTGGTACAGTTCTAACAGGGACGTGCCACAAGGGATGTCGTAATACTGTTTGTTGTTTTTACAATAAATGCGAATAGAGCCTAACATATTGGTTTAATTATGCAAAATCAATAATATGGTGAATAGAAATGATGCCAATGATGGCTTCCGTAGTGGATTTTTCGGTTACTGCTAACGTGGTAATGTTGTACTTATCCATCGTAGCCAGTGCATCGGTCAACATGGCGTTCTGACTGATTTTCTTGTAGGAAGGAGTCATGATGTCTTTGGCGGTGACATGCAGGTCGTTGAACTTTTGGATAGCACGTCTTAAATCACCATCCGTGATAATACCCTTACAAGCCTCTCCATCATAAACCATCGTAATGCCTAAATGTTTATCGGACATTTCGCAAACCAGTTTGCGAAGAGGTGTATCTATCTGTACTCGAGGTACATTGGTCGTCATACAGTTCTTAACACGTCCTAATAACTTACGTCCTAACGCGCCTCCGGGGTGATAAACGGCAAAGTTCTCTGCCTTGAAGTGTCGCTTCTCCATTAGACAAACCATCAGAGCATCACTCATCAGTAGTGCAGCCGTTGTGCTGGTGGTTGGAGCTAATCCTAATGGACAAGCCTCTTTATCTACATGTACCCACAGAACCTCATCGCAGCCTTGGGCAAGGGGAGATAACTTATCTCCAGTCATGGCAATGAGCGTGCATCCAATCTTGCGCAACGGATCAATGACATTCAATATCTCGTTGGTGGAGCCACTGTTACTAACTAGCATCACTACATCGTCGCGATTGATCATGCCTAAATCGCCATGCACCGCCTCGGCAGCATTAACAAAAATAGCAGAGGTGCCGGTAGAAGCCATGGATGACGCCATCTTATGACCAATGATGCCGGTTTTACCAATACCCATCACTACTAACTTGCCCTTGCAGTTATAAATGAGTTCAACTACATGGTCAAAGTGTTCATCAATCGTCTCTTTGAGACGCTCAAATTCGTGAATCTCTTCGGCGAAGATTTCTTTAGCGCGTTCCGAGTATATCATATTGTTTAGCTTCAATCAATAAATCACGTATATTACTTAATTGAACTTGATTAGCAGCATCGGAGATGGCCATATCAGGGTTGGGGTGCGTTTCTATAAACACACCATCTACGCCAACGGCCAAGGCGGCTCGCATCAGGTATGGTACCATCGATCTGTTACCACCGGTTACACCGGATTGAGTGGATGGCTGCTGTACGCTGTGTGTGGCATCAAAGATAACAGGGCAACCGAACTTACGCATTTCAACTAAACCGGTCATATCTACTACCAATCTGCCATAGCCAAAACTGTTGCCACGTTCGGTGAGCCAGATCTCATTGCTTGAATTAGATGCTTGCTTAACCTTCTCAATAGCCCCTTTCATATCCCAAGGAGCCATAAACTGACCTTTCTTGATATTGACTATCTTACCGGTACGAGCTGCGGCTTGTAATAGGTCGGTTTGACGACTGAGGAAGGCAGGGATCTGCAGCACATCGGCCACTTCCGCCACCGGCTGGCACTGCCAACTCTCATGCACATCTGTTAGGATGGGCAATCCAAAGGTTTGCTTCACTTCCTGCAAAATCTTCAGCCCTTCCTCCATGCCAATGCCTCGTTGGGACAACGAAGTGCGGTTTGCTTTGTCGTAGGAGGACTTGAAGTACAAACGGATGTTCAACTCGTTGCAGACTTGCTTGAGCGTCTCTGCAGTCTGCATTACCATTTCTCTATTTTCAATAGCACAAGGCCCGGCAATTAAAAACATAAATATCTGCTTTTTGAGGTCAATTATTTTTTCTTAACGTTGTACACGCGTATCCAATCTACATTCAGTTCGCCTTCACTGATAGCAGCCTTTTCGAATTGGAATGAATAGAGGTGCAGATAGAGTTTTTCGCCTTTAGGCAGGGTATTCTTCATTCTGCATACCTCTAAATTGTTGACGAACCACACGATTTCGTCTTTCTGCCACGAGAGGGTAAAGATAGTATAGGCGAGTAATGACGTTTCTGAAATCTTGCGTAAATCTTCGGTTTTGATATCGGTTTTAATACCACACATAATCTTCTTACTCGTGCTATCAAAGATGGAAATATATGGTACGTGATTGCGGCTACGCAGATAAACGCCGTGGTTTAACGTGCCGCTGCATTTACATTTAACTTGCACTACACTGCCTTCCTCAATAGCCACAGCATCGGTGTACAAAGCATCCGATGAATAGGGGAAAGTTTTCATGTACATACCCTTTTTTATGTCCCATGCACGACCTTCGCACTCTTCTTTCTTGGTAAAAATGGTTAATACACTATTGTTGGTGTCTACCATCTTACCATCGCAATAAGCTTGTTGCTCGTTGCCGTATGAGTGAGCACTAATAAATTTGTCATTAGGATAGATAAAACCGAGTTTCCATGCTGAGTTGCGCAGGTTAACCCACTCAAAATCATCATTGAAAGCTAATTCAAATTGCTCCCAACGTTCCACATTCTTCTTGTCTGCATGTAAGAAGAAAACTATGTCACTGTCATTTTTGAGTTCATTGTAACGCTCTTCTAACTTGCATTCTTCGGTCAAAGTCCAACGATTCTTGTCTTTCCAGAAATCATTGCGTTTGTGGAAGTCAGCGGTTTCTGTTTCAGCCTTTAGTTCCAAGAAACGTTGTACAGACATACGTTCCTCTTCTTTGCCATTACGCAGGTAGGTACGAACGTACTTATCTCTGCATAATTTCTGGAATTCTGCCATGGTCTTGTATTCAGGAGTGCGCTCATACTTGGTCTTGATGAGTTCCTCTTTCTTGGCAATGAAATCAGGAGCAGTAACTTTTTTCTCCAATTCTTTGTATTCCGCCAATAGGGCACTTTTCTCTACCTCACGATAACGTTTGGCATTAATCGCTACTTGGTTCAGTGTTTTTTCAAAATTAGGCGTTGTGGTCAATTGACCGCGGACTAACGCCTTTAAAAAGAATAGATCCATAATAGTGGTATTAATTTAATGATGATTCTTGTTAATTCTTTCTTGCAGTTCCTCAATGGATGATACGAAATATGGACGATAACATTCATTTTCCGGAAGGAAACTTAATTCCTTCATACGAGCAAATAACACTCGCAATCCATCATAGAAACCATTGTAATTCAGTACATAAATACGTTTTTTGTGCTCTTTGACTGTGCCGCTGGATACCGCATCAAACATTTCGTCTAAGGTGCCATAACTGCCTGGAAGAACAATAAAACAGTCGGCAATCTGACGCATGGTGTTTTTGCGTTCAGCCATGTTAGCCACCTCCACTAACTCGTCGCAATTATCAGCCAATCGTCCAAACGCAATAATAGAGTGAGGAATAACACCGATAATCTTTTGATTAGCATGAGGCTGACTTGCACCGTCTCTAGTCTGCTTAAACGTTTCGCTCACTCGAGTCATCAATCCTCCTGTGGCTCCGCCATAAACTAAGTTATGGCCGTCTTTAGCTAACCATTGACCAATTACATTCCCAAGTTGCAAGTAATCTTCAGGAATACAATCTTTCGCCGAGCAATAAACAGCAATATTCATTATGCATCAATATTAGCGTAGGTGGCGTTTTGTTCGATGAACTCTCTACGAGGAGCAACGTCATCCCCCATCAACATAGCAATGGTGCGGTCGGCTTCGGCAGCGTTCTCAATCGTTACTTGCTTCAGCATACGACGCTCTGGATCCATTGTGGTTTCCCATAACTGCTCATCACTCATCTCACCAAGACCTTTATAACGTTGCGTCTTGATTTGCTTCTCATCACCACCGCCGTGCTTCATGATGAAGTCATTACGTTGTTGATCATTCCAGCAATACTCTTTATAACTGCCCTTTGAACATAAGTACAGCGGAGCCATTGCAATGTATAAGTGACCTTGCTCAATCACTTCCTTCATATGACGGAAGAAGAGCGTGATAACCAGTGTAGCAATATGCGCACCATCTACATCGGCATCGGCCATGATGATTACTTTATGATAGCGAATCTTGCTTAAATTCAAGGCCTTAGGGTCGTCCTCTGTGCCAAAGGTAATACCAAGAGCCGTGAAGATATTTCTAACTTCTTCGCTCTCAAATACCTTATGTTCCATGGCTTTTTCCACGTTCAATATCTTACCTCTTAATGGTAGGATAGCCTGATGAATACGATCGCGACCGGTTTTGGCTGTACCACCGGCGGAATCACCCTCAACGAGGAATAACTCGCATTCTGCAGGATCTTTGCTGGCGCAATCGGCCAATTTGCCGGGAAGACCACCGCCGCTTAACGGACTCTTTCTCAATACACTCTGACGAGCATTACGAGCAGCGATACGAGCCTGAGCTGCTAAAATAACCTTCTCTACAATCTTCTTAGCATCATCCGGATGTTCCTCAAGGTAGTTGGTCAAAGCCTCGCCTACGGCGCTACTTACCATACCTGCTACTTCCGAGTTGCCTAATTTAGTCTTGGTCTGACCTTCAAACTGTGGCTCTGCTACCTTAACACTGATCACCGCCGTCAATCCTTCGCGGAAATCGTTCGGATCAATCGTAGCATTACCATCCTTGTCCTTCAGTTTGGCCTTCTCCAACAACTTGCTGTCTTCGGCATATTTCTTCATAACACGCGTCAGTGCGGAACGGAAACCGGCTACGTGTGTTCCTCCTTCAATCGTATTAATGTTGTTAACGTAGGAGTGTACATTCTCATTAAAGTCGCTATTGTAAATCATAGCTACTTCAACCGGAGTACCATATTTCTCGGTATTCAGATGAATGACATCACTAATCAAAGGCATACGAGTTTGGTCTATATAACGAACAAACTCACTCAAACCTTTCTCTGAGAAGAAAATCTCTTTTTTGCAACCATCTTCTGTCTTGGTACGCTTGTCTTTGAGAATAATCTTAATGCCTGCATTCAGGAACGCCAATTCTCTCATACGATTAGCCAAGATCTCCCATTGATAGACGGTTTCCGTAAAGATACTATCATCAGGGAAGAAATGCACAAATGTACCGGTCTTACCCTGTTCCCAATTGCCTTCTGCATCCTTCACATCCATGTTATGAACAGGAGCCAAAGGTTTACCTTTCTCATAGTTCTGTGTAAATAACTGACCATCACGATACACTTCTACGTGCATGTGTTTACTCAATGCGTTCACACAACTTACACCTACACCGTGCAAACCACCGCTGACTTTGTAACTGTCCTTGTTGAACTTACCGCCCGCGTGAAGCACAGTCATAACGACTTCCAATGCGCTGCGATGCTCCTTGGGATGCATATCCACAGGAATACCACGACCATTGTCCTGAACCGTAATGGAGTTATCCTCGTTGATGTGTACCGCAATTTCATTACAGAAACCGGCTAATGCCTCATCAATTGAGTTGTCCACTACTTCATACACTAAGTGGTGCAGACCCTTTTGCGAGATGTCACCAATGTACATCGCAGGCCTTTTACGCACCGCTTCTAATCCTTCAAGCACTTGAATACTTGAACCATCATACTTTTCTTGTTGTTCTTCCATATAACGTTTGTTATTTGTTGTTTTTACCTTAATTAACATCGTGTACGCGCTCCCACGCTCGCGCCCGCTCACGCGCTCACATGTGTAAGATCGTGCAAAGATACAAAAAATAAATGACATACGCAAAAAAATCTGCATTTTTTTACAAAAAATGTAGAATTTCTCAAACATACTCCGTTCTGTCACCGTTTTTTTTGCAGTTTTCTATCCGGTTACCGGGTATGTTCTAAGTGTGTTATGAGGGAATAATGGAAGATATTTCGGAGTATGTAAAACCTCGTTGCAGTAAGAATCGAATAAGTTGTTCGCGGTTGTCCGTCTTCTTCTTGCTCACCACCTTGCGCAATATTGCAAAATAGTCCTGTTCATCGAGGTTGTTCAAGGAGTCATCAATGTCATCTTCGTCAATATATTTGGCCAACAACCCTGCCTTAATCTTCATTCGCCCCCAACCTTGATATAATAATTTATCATGTGCAAAGGCTTTGGCATAGCGGTTGTTGTTGATAAAATTATTCTTTACTAATTCGTCAATTACACTTTGTTCATCGGCAGAATCGCAACCCCATTGACGTAATTTAATGCGCACATCTTCTTCGCAATGCTCAGCCATTGCGGCATAGTGTGCTGCCTTCTTAATCAAGTCTGGCAGTAAGTATTCGGTCGTTTCCATAACTATCTCGTTTTAATTGAATATCTACATATCCTTCTTTCTTCATCAGTTCGCACATGGCATCCCCCATCTTTTGATTGATTTCAAATACGACAATAGGTGCTTTCTTTATCTTTGCAATCCGTCTATAAAAACGTAGAGGATCGTCATCCGGCACAAAAAGTGCAGTACCCGGTTCATAATTCAAAACGGTTTCTTCCATCTCCCCTTTTTCCTGCTCAAGGATGTAAGGCGGATTACTGATAATCATGTCAAAATTCCTTATTTCATCGGAAAAAACATCCCCTTCTATAAAGTGAACATCTGCCTTGTTCTTTTCTGCATTCTCTTTGGCAACAACCAACGCCTCTTTACTAACATCCATACCCCAAATTTCCCAATCGGGATGTCTCTTCTTGACGGCAATGGCGATACAGCCGCTGCCGGTACCAATATCCAATACCCGAATAGGTTGAGAGTGGCTCAAGGGGTGGTTTGTAGTTCCTATCAAAGTGTCAATATGTTCAACCATCTCTGCCGTCTCAGGACGAGGTATTAATGTGGCAGGAGTGACCCGTAAATCCAATCCCATCCACATTGTATGACCAAAAATGTACTGAATTGGCTCTTTTTTTTGAATTCTTTGCAAAATTACTTTGTAATTTGAAATATTTTTTGTAACTTTGCCGCCCATTAGGATTTGCGTGCGTGTGAGACCGGTCGTTTCTTCTACAATCCAATAGGCAATTTCTTCTGCTTCTTGGGGCGAATAAAGACCGTTTAGGTCCGAGACAATATGTTGAATAATTTCTTTCACGCTGCAAAAGTACAAAAAAATGTTGGAATATACAAAATATATTGAAAGAACTTTACAATTAGCCCGCGTAGGAGCATATTATGTAGCGCCCAATCCAATGGTTGGTGCACTTTTGGTGGACGAAAGGGGAACTATTTTAGGTGAAGGGTGGCACCATGTTTATGGTGGTCCTCATGCCGAAGTAGAGTGCTTTCGGGATGTGGAAAAACGGAATCAATCGGTGGATTATAAGCGCTGCACCTTATTTGTTAGTCTTGAGCCTTGTTCGCATTACGGTAAAACGCCTCCGTGCGCGAAGTTAATTATAGAAAAAGGAGTGGGGCATGTGGTGGTAGGTATCTTAGACCCTAATCCCAAGGTGGCCGGTCAAGGTGTTCAGATGATGCAGGATGCCGGAATATGTGTGGAAGTGGGTGTGTGCGAAGAGCAATGCCGTGAACTGAATAAACGATTCTTGTGTTTGCAGGAAAAAGGACGACCATACGTGACGCTTAAATGGGCACAAACAAAAGATGGCTATTTGGATAAACTGCGCGATGAAAACGCAGCAGATAGTCAGTCCCCGTTAGTTATTTCAACGCCATTGACCAAGCAAATCGTTCATAAAATGCGAGCCGAGAATATGGCTATACTTGTAGGATCAGGAACGGCACTAAAAGATAATCCGCGTCTATTAACCACCCATTGGCCGGGACGAAATCCTATTCGCGTTCTATTAGATAGACGGGGACGAGTACCGATGAATAGTAGGATTTTTTCGAATGATGCCGAAACAATCGTCTATCGTGAGTGCACCGATTGGGCATTTATTTTGTCGGATTTAGCCACGCGTGGCATACATTCTGTACTCGTGGAAGGAGGAGCGCAAGTGTTGCAAACGATTATACAATCCGGAGTGTGGGATGAAATGCATATTGAAATCAGCAATAATGAATTAGGCGCACCAGGAGTACCTGCGCCCACGGTTAAACTGCCGTACATGCCCACTACGATACAAGATAATCATTATATGTATGAAATCAAGAACCAACATTAAAATCTTACTAATAACTTTGCTATGCGGAAGTTTATCTGCCTGCTCGGTGTTTCATAAACAGCAGGTGGAGGGGGTTGTGGCTGAAGTGAATGGACAATACTTAACGTGCGCTGAACTAGATGACATAACTCGTGGTATGGAGGATAGCGCAGCTGTGGCTGATGCGTATATTCGTCAATGGGCAACCCAAATCATTGAGTATGCCGAGGCCAAAGATCGTGCTTCGAATGAATTAGAAGCGATGGTGGAGGATTATCGTCGTTCGTTGTATATTCATGAGTATGAACAACGATTAGTGACTAAATATAGTCCTCAAACATGGCAAGATTCCGTTGTGGCTGCGTTTTATGAACAACAACAGTCTCGGTTTGTGTTGCACGACAATATTGTACAAGGTATTTTGTTGGTTATGCCCCTTAAAACTCCTCAATTAGCCAACCTCAAAAAATGGTTGACTAACTTGGATGAGAAGAATACAGAGAAAATAGAAAAATATGCTTATCGCTATGCTACCGGATATGAGTACTTCCCCAATGAGTGGAAAACAACCAATCAGATTGCTTTGCGATTACCACTTGAACTGGAAGCACTGCAGCAACAAATGAAACGTACTAACCAAATTATAGTTGAGGATTCAATGTCTGTGTATGTGCTACAATTAACAGATAAACACTTTATCGGCGAAAAGATGCCTCTCTCCTATGCGAAGGAGGAGATTGAAGAGGTGCTGCTTAACCGATGGAAAGTGACTTTTTTGCAGCAACATCGCGAAGAATTATATAAAGATGCATTACGATATAATAAACTGAAAATATATGAGAAATAAGGTTTTTATAGCAACATTGATGGGGCTTGTTTTATCGGCACAGTTGGTTGCTGATAATATCATAGATGAAGTGATTTGGGTAGTTGGAGATGAGGCTATCCTGCGTAGCGAAGTAGAGGAGGAACGGTTGCGGGCTCAGTATGAAGGGCAATCTATTCATGGTGATCCCTATTGTGTTATTCCCGAGCAATTAGCTATTCAGAAATTATTCCTTCATCAGGCCGAATTGGATTCGGTTACGGCTAATGAATCAACTGTGAGCCACCAAGTGGATATGCGACTCAATTACTACATCTCCCAAATTGGTTCCAAAGAAAAAATGGAGGAGTACTTCCGTAAACCGCAGAGCGAGATACGCGAGGAGCTGATGACTACGGTGCGTAATCAGATGATTATTCAACAAATGCAGCAAAAACTGACATCGCACATCAAACCTACTCCTGCAGAAATAAGACGTTTCTACAATACTATCCCCTCTGACTCTATTCCTACTATCCCTGCACAAGTGGAGGTGCAGATTTTGAGTTTTGAACCCGCTGTTCCTCGTGAAGAAGTGGATCGTATCAAAAATCAACTACGCGATTTCACCGACCGTATTACCTCTGGCAAGGCGGACTTCGGTATGTTGGCACGTCTTTATTCAGAGGATCCGGAAAGTGCTAAACGCGGAGGAGAACTGGGGTTTGTTGGGAAGGGACAATTAGTGAGTGAGTTCGCCGATGTGGCGTTCAACTTGAACGACCCCAAGAAAGTAAGTCGTATTGTGGAAACAGAATATGGTTATCATATCATTCAGTTAATCGAGAAAAAAGGTGACCGTATCAATTGCCGCCACATCCTTTTGCGTCCCCGTGTATCTGCACAAGATAAAGTAAAGTCCCTGGAAAAACTGGACTCTATCGCTAATATCATTCGAGATAGTGCCGATGCTACGTTTGAACAAGCGGTGGCTATCTTCTCCCAAGACAAACAAACGGCGATGAATGCAGGCGTTATGATGAATCCCAACACTGGATCCAGCAAATTTGAATATCAGGACCTGCCGTCCGAGATTGCCAAACAGATTTATGCGATGAAAGAAGGCGATATATCTGAACCATTTGTTATGATGGACGAAATGAAGAATAAAGAAGTGTGTGCCATCGTGCGCTTGCGCTCCCGCCAAGATATTCATAAGGCTAACCTTGTGGATGACTTCCAAGTGGTTAGACAAATGTTAGAACAAAAACTTAGTGCCGAGTTCATTCAACAATGGATTAGCAAAAAACAAAAAGAAACATACGTACATATAGACGATAATTGGAAGGGATGTGACTTTGAGTATCCCGGATGGATTCACGACTAATCAACTATGAGTAAGAGTCATAACATATTTTCTCAATGGTGTTGCTATGGGGTATGTGGATTGTTCTGCATAGCGACCAGCATACCTGCAATGGCCCAAAAGATGGTTTATTTGGAGCATTGTGAAACATTGAACTTTGATAAAAAGCGCTTGCCGGATGCGCAGATATTACGAGGAAATGTGCGCTTCCGCCATGAAGATGCTCTCATGTTTTGCGACTCAGCGTATTTCTACGAAGCGACCAACTCGTTTGATGCTTTCGGTCATGTTCGCTTTGAGCAAGGTGATACATTGCAAGGCTTTGGAGATGTGCTGTACTACGATGGTAACACGCAATTGGCACGTTTGCGCCACAACGTGCGTTTAATTCATAAACATACTGTCCTAAATACGGATAGTCTGAATTACGACCGTCCACGCAATCTTGCTTACTACCTTGCCGGAGGTACTATCCAAGATGATGTCAACCTGCTTTCTTCCGTATGGGGCGAGTATGGACCGGCCACTTATCGGGCCTTATTCCGTAAGACGGTGCATCTGCAAAACGAATCATTCACCTTGGATGCAGATACTCTTATCTACAACACCCAAACAAACGTGGCGCAATTAGTATCTCCAACGGAAATTGTGTACGAAGGAGAAACAACCATTCTTTCGTCTAATGGTTGGTACAATACCGAAACCGAACAGTCCATGCTGTTAGATAGTAGCCTAATTATTCATGGAAACGGCAAAACACTAACCGGTGATACCATTTTCTATGATAAACACATTGGCGTGGGAAATGTGTATGGACACATGGTATTAAACGATACAGTGCAGAAAATGAGCCTTTGTGGCAACTATGGCATCGTTTACGAAAAGGAACAAGGCGGTTTTGCTACCGATAGTGCTTATATGTTAGATTGGTCACAACCCAATAAATCGTATATTCATGCCGATACGTTATTCACCGAACAAGTGCCTTATCAACATCTGATTTTATTGCCTCGGGACAGTGTTCTGCAAGATTCAGCATGGGTCATTACCCAATACGATTCGCAGTATGTAGATTCAACGTATCGTCGGGTACGAGCCTTCTTCCATGTTCGCGCCTACTCAAATGACTATCAAGTGGTTTGCGACTCAATGGTTTATATAGGCTTGGATTCAACAGCAACTATGTACCATGAACCCGTCTGCTGGAGTGATGACAATCAGATTTCAGCGGATACCATCTTTATCTACCTTCGTAATGGCACCATTGACTATGTACATGGCGTAGGAAGTGCATTGGGAGTAAAGCAAGAAGGAGAGGAAGAATTTGACCAATTATCCGGCAAAGAAATGAAAGCCTTTATACGTGATGGCGAACTAAAGGAAGTGCAAGTCAGCGGTAATGCAGAGACTGTTTTCTATCCGCGTAATGACGATAGCACATATGTGGGCGTGAATAAATCTCAAAGCAGTTACGTCAATCTCTATTTGGAGAACAACCATATTCACCATGTGCGATTCACTACCACTACTACCGGTACGCTCTATCCTTTAGATCAAATCAAACCCGAAGAAACACGTTTGGTGGGATTCTTTTGGGCGGTGCAGGAACGACCGGCTAATCCGCAGGATATATTCAATCGTCCGGAACGCACCGTACGACCTATTCAAAAATCCATCTCGGCAACCGATGATGAGAATGAAGAAGAGAAGAAACCACGTAAAACAAGTAAACCCAATAATAGATATAAAAAATGAAACGTACTCTAATTATCTTAATCACTCTAGCTATCACAAGTATTGTACCGGCTCAAATCAAACACGAAGTAGGTGTTCAGGTCGGATTTAATCAAACACTTTATCGTCTAAACACCCCGATAGATAAGAACAATATCAGTGGTGATCCATCTAAGTTGCATAAAGAACCATTAAATGGCATCAAATTGGGATTCATCTATGATGTGACCTTTGTGAAAGGCTTCGGTTTATCCTCCTCGTTTAACTATAGTTATGGAGCACATACTTCTAAATGGGAGTCTTATCCGTATGACGCTCAGGGTAAGTTAATATCATTTAATCCTCTCTACGATTATAAGTACAGAGCCGAATCGCATCGTATTGAGTTGGCGTTGAATATGCAGTATAAATTCACCATCGCAGATAATACCTATATTATGCTCTATACCGGTCCTGCTTTTCAGTATGTAGCTCAATATAATGCAGCGGACTATTTCAAAGAACACGAGTTCTCACCCAAACTTCCAACAGAGTTTATTGGCACTTATGGCTACAATGCCGATGAAATGGAGAAATATTACAAGCGTTGGAATGTAACTTGGGGCATGGGTGTCGGCTTCCAATACGACCGCTATTTCATTCGTGGCGGATATAGTTTTGGTCTGGTTAACCCGTATAAATACAACTCTTTTGGAGATATGGAGGAAATTAAAGCCGACCTGAAGGATCCGCGGCAATCTACCCATGGTCGTATGGATCAATGGGAAATCAGTTTGGGTATTTATTTTTGGCAATCCGATAAGTAAATATGATACCACGCGATACTGTTGATAAGATATTTTCTGCGGCTCGTATTGAAGAGGTCGTCAGCGACTACGTCACCCTAAAAAAACGTGGTGCTAACCTCATTGGATTATGTCCCTTCCACAATGAGAAAACAGGTTCGTTTACTGTCTCTCCCAGCAAAGGCATATATAAGTGTTTCGGTTGCGGTAAATCGGGTCACGTAGCAGGCTTCTTGATGGAAATAGAACAATGCTCCTACTATGAGGCTCTCAAGATGTTGGCGCAACGCTATCATATTCCGGTTGAGGAAAGAGACCTCACTCCCGAAGAGCAACAGAACTTGGACGACCGTGAGTCGATGTTCATCGTGAACGAATGGAGTAATAAATGGTTTCAGCATCAGTTATGGGAGACCAACGAGGGACAAACCATCGGTCTATCCTACTTGCGCGAACGCGGACTTAGAGACGATATAATCCATAAGTTCCAATTAGGCTATTCGCCGGACAAGAGTTTATTGTCAATAGAAGCAAAAAAGCAAGGATTCACCGAGAAATACCTCGTCAACGATTCGCAGAATGAACCATATATCGGTACCGGTGTCTGTCTCAAAAGTGAAGACGGTCGTTTATATGATCGTTTCCACTCACGCGTTATCTTTCCTTTCTTTAGTCAGTCGGGCAAAGTAATCGGTTTTGCAGGCCGAATAATGAAGCATAATGACAAGGTCGGCAAATATGTCAATTCACCGACCTCGCCTTTATTCGAAAAGCACGACTGTCTATATGGCCTTTACCAAGCTAAACAATCCATTGCGCGTCTTAATCGGTGTTATTTGGTGGAGGGGCAAATGGATGTAATCTCCATGCACCAAGCCGGAATAGAAAATGTGGTGGCTAGTGGCGGCACTTCCCTCACTAACCCACAAATTAGGCTGATGCACCGCTTTACCAATAACATAACCATCCTTTATGATGGTGATAAAGCAGGAATCAAAGCAGCGTTGAGAGGTATAGATATGATTCTGGAAGAAGGCATCAATGTCAAGGTACTCTTGCTGCCAGAAGGCGAAGATCCGGATTCATTCGCACGCAGCCATAACTCCGATGAACTAACGGCTTATATCGAGTCCAACCAGACCGACTTTATTCGTTTTAAAACCAAACTGCTTAGCGAAGAGGCCGGTAATGATCCGCTACGCCGCAGCGAATTGATTCGCTCCGTAGTACAAAGTATAGCTGTCATCCCGGATTTGATTACTCGACAAGTCTATCTCAAGGATTGCGCATCCCTGTTAGATATGCAGGAGATTGTGCTCACGCGTGAGGTACAAAAACTTAGACGCGAGAAATATAGTAAAACTCCAGCCACATCCGCCCAACCGACAGAAGAAACGACCCCTGACAAAGTAGAACCTCAACCCATTCCTATTGAATCTTCCTCGCTTCCTTCACGCTTTGACGAGAATATGCAGAACTTGCTGCAAGTGATTGTGCGATATGGCGAAAAAATCCTGTTCCAATCGGAAGAAGGAACACCTATCTTAGCAGGCGAATATATCATTTCTGAATTGCAGGGAGATGAGATACTGCCTAAAACAGATATCCAACAATTGCTCCTGTCTGAGTACATGAATCATTATAAGGAGTCAGGATTCGTGGCGACGAATTTCTTTATGCGTCATCCCAATCCGGCCCTTAGTCAGTTTGCTGTGGATTTGGTTGCCGATAAGTATCAACTTAGCCGTATGTATTCACGGCAATATGTATCCGAAAATACATCCAAGAACGTGGAACTTCCTACCGATGCCGACCATCTACCCGAATTAGTAAGCCGCTTGTTGTTGGAGTTGAAATTTACGGTAGTAAACGAACGCATCAATGCCTTGCAACAAGAACTTTTGCAAGCACAAAGTGAACAGAACTGGGACAAGATTCAAACCATCTTGCAAACCCAACCAACTTTGATGGATGTGCGAACAGCCATCTGCAAAGCATTAGGAAATAGAGTGATTACGATGTAATATGTTGTTTGATCAAATCATATATGGACCCATTCATTCGCGCCGATTAGGTGTGTCGCTTGGTATCAACTTGATGCCAACAGATCATAAACTATGCACCTTTGATTGCGTCTATTGTGAATGTGGATTCAATCGTCCTTGTAATGCACCGCTTCTGCCTACGGTTGCTCAATATCAATCGGCCTTGGAGCATGCTCTTTCCAATATGGATGGCAGCCCCGATGTACTCACTTTCTCAGGCAATGGTGAGCCCACCTTGCATCCTGACTTCTTGGCCATCATGCGGGTCACGTGTGCGCTGCGAGATAGATATTGTCCCAAGGCTAAGATATCCGTATTGAGCAATTCAACCCAATTAAGTAGAAAAGATGTGCGCGAGGCACTCATGCTATGCAATAATCGTATCCTTAAATTAGATTCTGCCATAGATGAGACGATGCAACTCATTGACCAACCGGTTAATACCCAACTTACGGTCAACCAAATCAAGGATTATCTACGCCTCTTTGATGGCAATTTTATATTACAAACATGCTTCTTACGAGGCTCTTACAATGGGCATTGTATTGACAATACAACGCCTGCTGAACGCGAGGCATGGTATCAGGTGATACGCGAATTACATCCTCAACAAGTGATGATGTACGTCATCGATCGCGCTACTCCTGTATCTACCTTAGAGAAAATATCCCGTCAGGAAATGGAACAAATAGCTCAGCCACTCATCGCCGAAGGTTGGAGCGTGCAAATCTCTGCGTAATGCGAACAACAGAAAAATCAATATATTATGGTATCAGAAACGAATCCGTACAAAGTTTTTGCTGGTAGTCAGGGCCATGCTATTGCCCAACGTATTTGTGACTATTTGGGGTGTCAACTTGGTTCCGTTAAGGTGGACCGCTTCTCCGATGGAGAGTTTGCGGTTGCGTTTGAGGAATCCGTTCGTGGACAGTCCGTTTATTTGGTGCAATCTACTTGCCCAACGAGTGATAACCTGATGGAGTTGCTCCTTATGATTGATGCAGCCAAACGTGCCAGTGCCTACAAGGTAATTGCCGTGGTTCCGTATTTCGGCTGGGCTCGTCAGGACCGCAAGGATAAACCACGTGTTTCCATCGGAGCTAAACTGGTGGCAAATATGATTCAAACGGCTGGAGCTGACCGTGTCATCACGGTAGACCTGCATGCCGATCAGATTCAGGGATTCTTTGATATCCCGGTGGACCACTTGTATGGTGCGAATGTCCTGGCTCCTTATGTGGAAGACCTCCGTCTAAAAGACCTTATCATCGCATCTCCCGATATTGGTGGCAGTAAACGTGCCGCTAATTTCTGCAAGAAACTGCATACGATATATGACCGTGAAGTACCTATGGTCATTTGCTATAAGCACCGTCCTGACTTCAACAAAGTCAGCGAGATACGCGTCTTAGGTGATGTAAAGGATAAAGATGTTATCTTGGTGGACGATATGGCGGACACGTCCGGTACGCTCTGTAAGGCTGCCCAGGTTATGAAGGAGAATGGGGCCCGTTCCGTACGAGCCATGGTTACGCATGGCATTATGTCCGGCGAGGCTTGCCAACGCATTACCAATAGTGTGTTAGAAGAACTATTCTTCACCGACACAATCCCATTTGATCAGACACGATGCAATAAGGTGCGTATCGTCAGCATTGCTAAACCGATTGCCGAAACGATTCGCGCTATTCAAGAGCATCGTAGTGTAAGTGAACAAAACGTGGGTTAATACGATGAAAATGCGTTATTTAGTATTAGGTCTCATCATGGGCTTGATGGCTTGCAGCAACAACACCAAGACAACACCCATTACTCGGCCTGCATTCTCAGCGGACTCGGCTTATCTATACATAGCCCAACAAGTGCAAATGGGACCGCGAGTACCGGATAGCAAGGCACATACCGAGTGCGTCATCTATCTGGTGGAACAACTGCGCCGTTTCGGAGCAGAAGTGACGCTGCAACAAGGTAAAATGACCAATTATGCCGGCCTTCCGCAACAAATCTTTAATGTGGTTGGACATTTCTCGGCCGATTCATTGCGAGAATCCATCCTACTTTGTGCCCACTATGACTCCCGTCCGTGGTGCGACCAAGAGGAAGAATATGACATGCGTTTTCAAGGCGTGCCTGCTGCTAATGATGGGGCTAGCGGAGTAGGTGTCCTATTAGAAATAGCTCGCCAAATCCAAGCACTCCAACAACAAGATAAACCCTTGCGCACTCCGATTGATATCGTTTTCTTTGATTGCGAAGATATGGGGACACCGGATTTCTATACCGGACTCCAACGCGAGAATACATGGTGCTTAGGTTCACAACTCTGGGCCAATGAATATGCCTTTGGCGATAATAAACCCGTTTCTGATAAATATGCCTTTGGCATTCTGTTGGATATGGTGGGGGCACCCAATGCGACCTTCCCTAAAGAATTCTTCTCTATCCAATATGCTCAACAATATGTGGACCTCATCTGGCATAAAGCTGCTAAATTGGGATATTCATCATATTTCGTTTCGGCCAATGCGTACCCTATTACGGATGACCACTACTATGTATCGTCCATCACCGGTATACCATGCGTGGATATCATCAACTATGATGCTACCAATAATACCGGTTTCCCATTTTGGTGGCATACCACAATGGATAATATGAATCAAATAAATCGCTCCACCTTACAGGCCGTGGGCGAAACAGTGTTATCATGTCTGAATTGATTGTTATAAAAGATTTGCATGCGTCTATCCAAGATAAGGAAATCTTGCGTGGCGTTAATCTCACGATTCGTCCGGGAGAAGTACATGCGATTATGGGACCTAATGGTGCCGGTAAATCTACTCTTAGTGCCGTCCTTACAGGAAACCCCATCTATACTGTTACCCAAGGCGAAGTCTGGCTTAATGGCAAGAACTTATTGTCGATGACGCCTGAGCAACGCGCTCGCGAAGGCGTGTTCCTAAGTTTTCAGTACCCGGTAGAAATACCCGGAGTGTCAATGGTTAATTTCATGCGTACTGCCGTGAATGAAAAACGCAAGTATGAAGGTAAAGAACCCTTATCCGCCACAGAGTTCTTGCGTCTGATGCGCGAGAAAAAGAAAATGCTTGAGATGGCGGATAAACTCAATAACCGCAGCGTGAACGAAGGCTTTTCCGGTGGTGAGAAAAAGAAAAACGAAATCTTCCAAATGGCTATGCTCGAACCTTGTTTGAGTATCCTGGATGAGACCGACTCGGGACTGGATATAGATGCGTTACGTATTGTAGCCGACGGCGTGAATAAACTTAAAACAAAAGATAACGCATCCATCGTTATTACCCACTACCAAAGACTATTGGACTATATCGTGCCGGACTTTGTGCATGTGCTGGCCAATGGTCGTATCGTTAAAACAGGTGGAAAAGAATTAGCTCTTGAATTGGAAGAAAAAGGTTATGCTGAGTTTGAATAAAGGGGAACATAAGGAACTCGTTTTTATTAACGAACCCAATCTCGACCTGTCTATATCCCAGGCCGAAGATTCGGTCTTGCGCATCGTGGTGATTGATTATCCTCACTCGACACCCTCTCGACACGCTCTCGACAGTCGTCATACTATCGAGATCCATCATGCCGGCACTAATTGCCAAACCGAGATATACGCGCTCGCGTACGTATCTGATAAGGATTGCGTGCGCACATGCACGCGCGTAAGTCACGACATCGGAGGCGGATCCAGCAAACAAATCATTAAATTCGTGCTGGATGATCAGGCTCAAGGAACCTTCCAAGGAGAATTGAAAATATTGCCCGATGCGCAAAAAGTAAGTGCCCTACAAACCAATCGTAATTTGCTGCTTAGCGAACAAGCTACGATGCGCACCCAACCTCAATTGGAGATATACGCGGACGATGTGAAGGCCAGTCACGGTGCTACGACCGGTCAACTAGACGAGTCGGCGCTGTTCT
This sequence comes from Paludibacteraceae bacterium, assembly GCA_024399955.1. GTDB lineage: Bacteria > Bacteroidota > Bacteroidia > Bacteroidales > Paludibacteraceae > Colicola. Next base: position 60,555 of record JAKSNH010000011.1, read on the forward strand.
ATATGCAACAACGTGGAATAGACCCTGCTACGGGACGCAAAATGCTAATCAATGCCTTTATGCAAGATATCATCGACCAGATATCCGACGAGACTCTGCGCGAACAAGTGCGTCAACAGTTAGAATAAACTTAACTGATTATCTACCGGTTGACTGTCTTCCGGAATCTCATTCGTTATCGTCAAAGGAACATCCACTATGGGTGTTTCTTTTTTATTTTCTTTTTCGTTCTCGTCCTCGTCCACGTCATCTTTATCGGAGTGCTCGGAGGCACCGTCCATGTTCTCGTTTACTTCCGGCGTGATATCTTCTATGGATGCAATATCCAAGGTCGTGATACGCTTACCTTTCGCTTTAGGAGACTTAGGTTCAATAAATTCCGACATCACTAATGTCAAGTCCTCACGGCTCTCATCTTGATAATGAACAAGGAAAGTGGCATCTTCATGGTCGCTTAACCATTCAATACGACTCTCATCGTTCTCGCCTAACATATTTTGCGACTTGAAGGTAGCATCAAAGATGAAACGCTTAGCATAATAGTAACCTAATTCAGCATTCCATAACACCAGTGACCATACCTTATCCGGATTGAACTTCTCAATGCGTAACCACTCCGGCTCAAAATGCGCTGTCTCCTCAAAATTAGTCAGCATATAGTCACCGTTCTTCATGATTACCAATACGCGATCTTCTTCGGTGAAGTCTCCTAAGTACATACCATGACCATCGTAGTTGATGCGCAGTATATCCGGATCAAACCACACACTGCGACCGCCTAAGGTAGAATGACCTTTGGCCTTTAAGGTTATGGACTTGATATCGTATTTAGTTAATAAGTTGCCTCGACTGGTACGACCCTTAACAGCCAATTCGCTCAGGTCCTTAATCAGTTCGGTCTTCTTAAGATGCTGATTGGGTTTGAGGCTCACCTTAATCACTTCGGCCTCGCCGTTCGGATTGGCTGTGAAATACACCACTTTACTACCGGGCTTACCTTGCGTCAGGTCATACTCCTTGTCCTTAGCCACTCCCGTCACATTAAAGCGTTTCATATAGAAAACACCATTCTTGCCATCGCGATAAACGGCATTGTAGGTTGTGCGGTTATCGTTCTTATGGAAGATGTCAATATGAATAATGTCTGTGCCTACAAAGATTTTATCCGCTACATGCACCACCTTGTAGGTTCCGTTTTTATGGAATACAATCACATCATCCAAGTCCGAACAGTTGCATAGGAACTCATCTTTCTTCAGTCCTGTTCCGATAAAGCCTTCGGTCCAGTTGACATATAGTTTTTCATTAGCCTCTACTACGGCCTTAACGTTCACGTTGGCAAAGTTCCTTACCTCGGTCTTACGAGGATACAACGCTCCGTATTTCTCTTTGAGGTGCTCAAACCATTGAATCGTGTATTCGGTCAGGTGGTTCAGGTTCTTCACGCATCCTTTGATCTTCTTCTCCAAGTCCTTCATCAACTCGTCTGCTTTCTTACTATCAAACTTAGTGATGCGGATCATGCGAATCTCAAATAATCTCTCAATATCCTCTGATGTGACTTCGCGAATCAGTTGGGGTTTCCATGGTGTAAGGGCTTGATCCACAAAAGCAATCAACTTATCCTTGTCCGGAGCCGTCTCATAACCTTCCTCCTTATAAATACGATTCTCAATAAAAATCTTCTCCAACGAAGTGTAGAAATACTGCTCCTCCAACTCTTTCTTCTCAATCTCCAATTCCCATTTGAGCAATTCCTTTGTGTTGTCGGTACTCATACGGAGCAGGTTGCTCACGTTCGTGAAGATAGGTTTTTTGTTTTGAATAACGCAGCAGTTAGGCGATATATTGACTTCGCAATCGGTAAAGGCATATAATGCATCAATAGCCTTGTCGGAGGATGAGCCCGGAGCCAATTGCACAACGATACGTGCCTCTTCGGCGGTGAAATCATCTACTTTCTTGACTTTGATTTTGCCTTTTTGGTTGGCACGCAGAATGGTTTCAATCACCTTGCCGGTCGTTGTGCCATATGGAATCTCGGAAATGACAAGTGTGCGATTATCGTCAGCTTTTTGTATCTTGGCGCGAATACGAATGGTACCGCCACGCTCGCCGTCATTGTACTTATTCACATCAATCACACCGCCCGTTGGCATGTCCGGAAATAACTGAAACTCTTCTCCGCGTAAGTAGGCTAAAGAGGCGTCGCATAACTCGTTGAAGTTATGAGGCAGGATCTTGGAGTTCAATCCTACAGCAATACCTTCTACGCCTTGGGCTAATAAGAGTGGGAACTTGATTGGCAGATGAATAGGTTCCTTCTTACGGCCGTCATAACTCAGCATCCAATGGGTCGTCTTGGCATTAAAAACAGTCTCTAACGCAAACTTACTCAGTCGAGCTTCTATATAACGAGGAGCAGCTGCACCATCTCCGGTTAATATATTTCCCCAGTTACCTTGGCAGTCAATCAGCAAATCCTTCTGACCTAATTGCACCAATGCATCACCTATGCTGGCATCACCATGAGGATGATACTGCATCGTCTGACCCACGATATTGGCTACTTTGTTCATTTTGCCGTCATCTACGCACTTCATCGCATGTAAGATGCGTCGTTGAACGGGCTTTAAACCATCTTCTATGGCCGGAACGGCACGCTCTAAGATAACATACGAGGCATAGTCCAAGAACCAGTCTTGGTACATACCGGTTAGGTGATATTTAATCGAATCGTTAAAATCTGCCATACTAAATCTCTATCGTTGCCCAAGCAACGTCTCCTCCTACGGGTGGGTTTTTCTTTTTGATTCGCACATGTATAGTGGCGCATGGATAAGCCTGTTGCAGGCTACTACGAATACGACCGGCCACGTGCTCTAATAACTGAGATGGAATAGCCATCTCGTTTGCCACAAGGGCATAAACATCTTGATAACTGACGGTGTCGGTCAGTTGGTCTGTCTCTACGGCCTTGGTCTCTGGTATGTCTAAACGAACCGTCACGAGAAAATCATTCCCGTCCCGTCGTTCGTTTTCATACACGCCATGGTAGGCATAAAAGTGGATATCCTCCAGCTCAATAATCACTATTGCTTGCGATTAAGGAGGATATATGCCAATATACCTGCTACCTCTAATACTAAACTAATTACAAGTAAAGCATTTACCTGAACGCCTAATACATACACCAGCAGGCACAATACACCTGCAATTACCAATAAAATTCCTAAATCGTTTTTCATATCAATATCTTTAATCTTTCAATTTTCAACTCTCAACTCTAAACTCTAAACTTTCATCCTATACACTCCTCCTGGCAAACTTTTGACCACACCCATCATATCCAGCATCATCAGGTCGGCTGCCACTTCGGAATAAGGACGCTGCGTCTCCATCACCAACAAATTAACATGGATGCCGTCCTCTGATTCTTGCAGTAGTTCCAGCAACTTCTTCTGTTCCGCCGTTATGTCTTCGGGCATTGTGAAGATGCTTGTTTGTATCGGTTGACTAATCGGCTCCCATTGCATCGCATTCACCAAGTCCTGTGCGTTCTCAATCAATTGGGCTTTTTGATCTCGAATCAACATATTGCATCCCGTCATGCTATCATCCGAAGGACGTCCCGGGAAAGCAAATAGGTCTCGGTCGTAATCCCTTGCCATTTTGGCGGTTATCAAACTGCCACCCCGTTGCTTGCTCTCGGCCACTAATACGGCATCTGCTAATCCTGCTACAATACGGTTGCGAGCAACGAAATGCAGTTTCTCGGGCTCTGTTCCGGATATATATTCCGTCAGGATACCTCCCTTCTCCAATGCTTGAACGGCTACGTCTCTATGCAGGGTGGGATAGATGCGGTCTAAACCGTGTGCAGGAATAATCCAAGTGGGCAATCCTGCTTCGATGGCTGCACGATGAGCCGCTACATCTATTCCGTAGGCCAAACCGCTGATAATCGTTAGGTCCGGCACCATCTCTTTGAGGTCCAGCACCAACTGCCTAACTAAACTCTTGCATCGTTCGCTGGCTTGACGCGTGCCTACAATGGATAACATCTTGCCCTCGTTAACGCGCAGATGTCCCTTACCGTACAATAAAATAGGTGCATCTATGCATTCTCTTAGACGATAAGGATAATTATCATCTTGATAGAAATAGGTGCTGATCCCATGCTTGTCTATCCATTCTCGCTCTTGTTGCGCCCGCTCTAATGCGGTTGCTTTGCCTTCCTCTTCTAACCTCTCCCAAGCCGCGGAGGCACTACCATACTGCTCCAACCATTGCTTAATAGTCCGCAATCGGGTGGGGTATAGACAGGTCCACGCTATTTGGTAGGTTAGTTCGTCCATTAGAGTTTATTACCGAAGCATAAGTCGCCGGCATCGCCTAAACCGGGTACGATATATTTATTTGCATTGGTACCTCTGTCAATGCATGCTACCCATAGTGTACTTTCTTCTGGCATCGCTTTTCTTAGGTTCTCCACACCTTCCGGCGCTGCAATCACGCAGCATATATGCAGTGCTTTAGGCGTTCCATTCTTCAGCAATGCCTGATAGACTATATCCAGCGATAAACCGGTGGCCAACATCGGATCCACCAATATCAGAGTTTTTCCGTTCAAATCCGGTGCAGCCATGTATTCAGACACTACCTCCAACTGTCCTTGCTCGTTTTTGCGACGGAAGGCACTCAAAAAGGCGTTCTCGGCATGGTCAAACATATTTAGAAAACCTTGATGCAATGGCAGTCCTGCACGCATAACCGAACCGATTACGATGCCATCGCTAATCGTATTCACTTGCGTCAGTTCCATGGGCGTTTGTACATCCTCCGGTGCATAATCCAACGCCTTGCTCACTTCAATCGCCATCACTTCACCAATCCGTTCTATGTTACGGCGGAAGCGCATCTTGTCCTGCTGAATGGAGATGCTACGTATTTCTTTCAAATAGTGGTTTAGAACACTATTGTGCTCCGATAAATTGATAACCTTCATTGATTCTTATTTTTGTACTTTTGCAGCCACCTTTGCTACTTTTAATTCGTTCTTGATGGCGTCTTTATTGAGTTTAACTTGCGCTTGCATAGTCTTCAGTGATGCAGCCTTATTCTGAATCTCCTGGTTGTGCGTCAGCTTCTACGGATGCTTGCAGCGCCTGCAATTCCATCAATAAACCTGCGGCATTATTAGCATAGGTGATGCGCATATTGTCTAATTGGAACTCAGTAATCGAATCCAAAGGAGTGACATGTTGTGCACTTGCGAAAACGGCAACCATCATAGCGGCTGCAAATAAAATAGTTTTTTTTATTGTTATAAAAGTTTTAATTGGTTAGTTATTTAGTTAGTAAAAAATTGCATAATCTGTTCACTATAGGCCTTGCTGACCGGCAAAACGGGCAACTCCGTGTCCTCAAAGTCCAACACCATCTCTCCGTCTATTCGTCTTACCGCTTGCACCAAATCTACATTCACAATATACGATCGATGACAACGCACCAGGTGCATGTCCTTGAATCGCCATTCGATGTTCTTCATCGAGTTGCGAATCAATAGCACCTGTAGCTTATTCGTGCTGCGATAATGAACTTGTACGTAATTATCCGCAGACTCGATATAATACACGTTCTCCGGCTTGGCCGATAACTTCAACTCTCCGCGCTCATCATAGAAATTATACATCCCTGCCTTCTCGCTGGAGTCCGTCGTGCTGCGGCGGATGTTCTCAATCTCGGATTGTAAACGCGATATCTGCATCACCAATAACATCACCATAAGGGCCAATACACCGATCTCTGACCAAAAGAGAATATTCTTATTGGTCAAAACCCAATCGTAAAGCCGATACGGCCAAAAGAAGAGCAGGCAGAATCCCGCAACCGCCACTATACCAAGTAGCAAAAGGGCTACGTAGTAGGGGTTTTTCAAATATGCTAATAGCGTTTTGTGCATAATCGGTTGCAAAGTTACAAAAAAAAAATGGAATAAGCAAATATATTTGTATATTTGCAAAAAAAGTTGTATCTTTGCACCGTTTTTTTGAGAAAAACGCGTGAAACCGAATACTTTTATACATCGAATCGACAAAGAATTAATCCAATCAATGCCCGTTGTCGGCTTTGATGGGGAGGTCATCGTGGTGGATAGTCCGGATAAGGTGGACGAGGCCATCGCTTACCTCTCGTCGTGCAAAGTATTGGGGGTAGATACTGAATCGCGACCCAGTTTTACGCGAGGCGTTCATTATCCTACCGCCTTGGTCCAAATCGCTTCCCAAAAACGTTGTTATCTGTTCCGACTTACCCATATCGGTATGCCACAATCGCTATGCGATCTCTTTGCTAACAAGGACATCTGTAAGGTCGGTCTGGCCTTCAAGGACGACCTGAACGGACTGCGACGAAGACGCGATTTTCGACCGGCTAACTGCGTAGATATACAGTCTATTTGCGGACGATATGGCATCCTTGATTTGGGACTACAAAAAATCTTTGCCATCTGTTTTGGCCGGAAAATCAGTAAAGCGCAGCAACTCACTAATTGGGAGAATTCCCATCTTACACCTGAGCAGGCACGTTATGCCTCTACGGACGCTTGGGCTACCTTACTTATTTATTTAGAACTAATGCGCACGCGACCCTTGCCTAAGGACGAAGCCGAGGCTTTGCGTCGAGCGGATTTGGAACGCCAATTATTGCATCAACAAGAAGTGCAAGCCTTGCGAGAAACACAAAAAGAGGCCGAAAATATAGAAAAAAACAAATAATTTGCAAAAATATTTGCATAATCCAATTTTTTGTTGTAATTTTGCACTCGCTTTCGTGAGAATGAGGCGCACATTACTTTTTGATTAGCCATTCCTTCGGACTCTTTGAGTCCCCCGAAAAAGCTCATCAGAGGTTTTTCGGAGAGGAGAAGCACAACTCGCCTGTTGATTAAACGGAGTGGCAATCAGCCCTTGCGATGTTGTTGCTTCGACGACGGTCGGTTGCCCGAGTGGTTAGGGACCGGTCTGCAAAACCGGGGACAGCGGTTCGAATCTGCTACCGACCTCCAACGAGCCGCCTCATGGCGGCTCTAATTGTATGCAAAAAGAGATACAGGACATAACTTCGCAGGAGTATAAATACGGCTTTACTACCGATGTAGAAACCGATATCATCCCGCGTGGACTGAATGAAGACGTCATTCGGCTCATCTCGGCTAAGAAACATGAACCCGATTGGCTGCTTGATTTCCGTCTCAAGGCCTACCGCAAATGGCTCACTATGTCTGTGCCTACATGGGCACATCTCAGCATCCCCGAAATTGATTTCCAGGCCATCTCGTACTACGCCGCTCCAAAGGCCAATAAACCTGCTTCTACCCAGATTGATCCGGAGATTGAAAAGACCTTTGATAAGTTGGGAATACCTTTGGAGGAACGGGCTGCTTTGGCGGGCAATATGGCGGTGGATGCCGTGATGGATTCCGTTAGCGTCAAGACTACTTTTCGCGAAACATTAGCCAAGCAAGGCATCATTTTTTGCTCTATCTCAGAGGCGGTGCAAAACTACCCTGAACTGGTTCGTAACTACCTTGGTTCGGTTGTTCCATACGGTGATAATTTCTATGCAGCTCTCAATTCGGCTGTTTTCTCCGACGGCTCGTTTGTTTATATCCCCAAGGGTGTTCGTTGCCCCATGGAATTATCCACTTATTTCCGCATCAATGCCGGCAATACCGGTCAGTTTGAGCGCACATTATTAGTGGCGGACGAAGGAGCCTATCTCAGTTATTTGGAGGGATGTACGGCGCCTATGAGGGACGAAAATCAACTGCATGCAGCCATTGTCGAAATAGTTGTGCATAAGGATGCCGAAGTTAAATACTCCACCGTCCAAAACTGGTACCCGGGCGACAAAAACGGCAAGGGAGGAATATATAATTTCGTCACCAAACGCGGCATTACCTACGAGAACGCGCGACTGAGTTGGACTCAGGTCGAAACAGGCTCTGCCATCACATGGAAATACCCATCTTGCATCCTTAAAGGCGATAACTCGTCCGCCGAATTCTACTCGGTGGCAGTCACCAATAATTACCAGCAGGCGGATACGGGCACCAAGATGATTCATTTGGGCTCCAACACGCGCTCACGCATTATAAGTAAAGGTATATCGGCGGGACATAGCCAGAACTCCTACCGCGGTTTGGTTAAAGTCGTCTCACATGCTCAAAACGTGCGTAATTACAGTCAATGCGACTCACTTTTATTGGGTGACCAATGTGGCGCACATACCTTCCCCGACATGCAAATAGCCAATCCTACGGCTACCATCGAGCATGAAGCTACAACGTCCAAGATCAACGAGGATCAACTCTTCTATTGCCAACAACGTGGCATCGGCTTAGAGGACGCTGTCGGACTAATTGTGAACGGCTATGCCAAGGAGGTCATGGATAAACTGCCTATGGAGTTCGCCGTCGAAGCCCAAAAACTCCTCCAACTCTCCCTCGAAGGCACCATCGGCTAATTCCTAATTATTCATAATTTTCCGATTTTTTAAGTGCGAATTATTCATAAATTCTCATTTTTTTAACATCAAATTATTCATAAATTTCTCATTTTTTTTGCATTCTCCATTCTCATCTTTCAATTTTCCATTCAAAAAGTTTGCATATATGCAAAATTCTTTGTACCTTTGCAGCGGCAAAGGAAAATGATAGGAAAATAAATAGGATAAGAATATGAGTAGAACTTTTAATGAGGCAACGCGCGTACAGATGCCAGCGATGGTACATCTGTGTCGTCTTGGTTATCATTTTTATGGCAAAATGCACCAAGACACCGAAGGTTCAAAGTATGATGGGAAAACCAATATACTATTGAACGTGTTCCGTGCTAAGTTTGAGGCTTTAAACCCGAAACACATCAAAGAGTTTGATTCTACCTTGGCTAAGATACAAGAGGAGTTAGATTACGATGATCTCGGTAAAGCGTTCTATAAACGCCTTACTTCTGTGTCTCCTATCCGTCTTATTGATTTTGATAATCCTAAGAACAACGACTACCATTTTACAGCTGAGTTTACTTGCAAGAATGGTGACAATGAATTTCGTCCTGATATTACGCTTTTTGTAAATGGATTGCCCCTTGTCTTTGTTGAGGTTAAGAAACCAAATAATGCAGGAGGTATGTTGGCAGAGAGCCGACGTATGAATGAAGAACGCTTCCCTAATCGTGCTTTCCGACGTTTCATTAACATCACTCAACTGATGATTTTCTCTAATAACATGGAGTATGATAATCGTGGTGGTGTTATTCCTGTAGAAGGTGCTTTCTACTGCACAGGTGGTCGAAAGAATGTGCCATTTAACTGCTTTCGTGAGCAGAAGAAATCCAACGAGGACGTAGCAGATTATATTCTAAATAGACCTCTTGCTGATGAGGGCGTGTTTGATAAAACAGAGGAGTGGATACTGAAGGAATACAATAACCAAGTTATCATCCATGATCCGGAATATAAGGAGAATAAGAAAGTTACAACTCCAACCAACCGCATCTTGACATCTATGTGCTCTCCTGAGCGTTTGCTCTTCCTGCTGAAATACGGTATCGTCTATGTTAAGCAAGAAAAAGAAGATGAGGATGGTAAACTGATAGTGCGTGACGAAAAACATATTATGCGCTACCAGCAGTTCTTTGCGGCTATGGATATTCGCCGTAAATTAAGTGAAGGTGTTAAGTCGGGTATTGTATGGCATACACAAGGGTCAGGAAAAACAGCGTTAAGTTACTATTTAACTAAAGTCCTGACGGATTATTACGCATCTATCGACACGGTAGCAAAGTTCTATTTCATAGTGGATCGTTTGGACTTATTAACACAAGCAACACAAGAATTTGAGGCTCGTGGCTTAGATGTACATACCGCCAACTCAAAGGATGAACTAATGGCGCAATTTAATAGCCATCAGTCGCTTGAAGGCAATACAGGACAAATGGAAATAACGGTAGTGAATATCCAAAAGTTCGCACCAACCGACCATGTAACATTACCGCAATACGCCACACGATTACAACGTATCTTTATCATGGATGAGGCACACCGTGGATATAAGCCCGGAGGATGTTTCTTGGCTAATCTATTTGATGCCGACCAAGATTCTATTAAGATTGCCTTAACTGGTACACCATTATTGGCAGAGGAACGTTCTTCGTGCAAGGTCTTTGGTGAGTATTTAAGCACTTACTATTACGACCGCTCTATTGCCGACGGCTATACGCGTCGCATCATTCGTGAGGATATAGAAACATCCTATCGTGAGAAACTAAATGCCGTATATGATAAGTTAGATGGGCTGATTCAAAAGAAGGATGTTAAAAAAGGTATGGTAATTGAGAATCCTGCCTATACGGATGAACTACTTCGTTACATCATCCACGATATGGCACGTTTCCGTAGTGGGTATCCAACCCTTAATCCGGGCGGTATGGTTATTTGCGAGACATCTAAGCAAGCCAGGTTGCTATATGAACGTTTTGAACAGATACAAAATGAACATAACGATAAATTCATACTAAAGGCTCACTTTAAGGCAGGATTAGTTCTGTATGATAGTGACTCCAAAGAAGGAATAAGACAAACAATTAAAGATTTCAAGAAAAACGAAACACTCGACATCCTCTTTGTCTTTAACATGCTACTAACAGGCTTTGACGCACCACGGCTGAAACGCTTGTATTTCTGCCGTCAAATGGATGGACATAACCTGTTGCAGGCTATTACACGTGTCAATCGCCCATACTACGACATGCGTTATGGATACCTTATAGACTTTGCCAATATCAAGAAAAACTTTGAGGAAACCAACGAGGCTTATCTTCGTGAATTGGCTCGCGTGGATGATCCAGACGCTCCCGAAGAAGAAACATTGGTGCATACATTCCAATCGGTAATGGCTAGCCAGGATGAGATTATTGAACAAATGCGACAGATTCGCAACCAATTATATGACTTTACCTTAGATAATGCCGAAATCTTCTCTGACCAAATATCTACAATGGAGGATAAGAGTGTGCTTATGGAACTGAAAGAAGCCTTGCAGTCTGTCCGTGATATGAGCAATATGGTACGCACTTTTGGTGATGAAGATTTACGCCGTAAGTTTGCCGAATTGGACATTAGCAAATTGCCCGACTTACTCTCTGAGGTGCAGCATCGTATCAATCTCATTAATGCTCGTGAAAGTTTTGAAGTGGATGCCGATAAGCGCGTTATGATTAACGAAGCTATGGCGGAGATTGAGTTTAATTTCTCTAAAGTGGGCGAGGAAGAATTATCTATGGCTTCTAAAGAGGAATTGCATAATATTTACGCGGATGTTATACGTGAATTATCCAATTATGTTGATATGGAGGACCCCGAATTTATAACCATCCGAGAGGCATTCCGCAAACGCTTCCATGAATATGGCTTCGAAATAGATACGATGGCTAAGTACACGGAGCAAAAGAAACAACTGGATGAAATTATGCATCGGCTGCGCCAACTCAAGATGAAAAATGACGCATTGGCATATAAATATAATGGTGACTACAAATACGCCCGTATCCATAAACGCATACGTGAGCAAAACATAGAGCGACAGAAAAACAATCAGGAACCTATTGCTAAAGCGGATGACTTAATGATTGAAATGGCACTTAAAGCCATTAAAAATAGCGTGGATGAGGTGGTGTATAACCAGGCTCAAGTTTTGAAAAAAAATCCTTACTTCACCCAAACGGTTCAGCATTTAGTAAGTACTACAACCAATGCAATTATTAACCTTCATATTACACCACAAGATTGGGCGTTTATTACACCTCGTATTTGTAAACAATATGAAGACCAATATAACCAAACATACCCCAACTAATGGATATCAAACAACAAACATTCCGTCTTATTGACGACCTCAAATTAACGTGTTCCTCTTACGGATTAGGGAATGATGGTAATGAGTACAAAATCATTACCCAGATGTTCTTGTATAAGTTTCTGAATGATAAATTCGGCTATGCCATCAAACATTCCTGCTCCGAGTTAAGTATGATTATTGCTCATTCTGATAATTGGGAAACAGCATACGCAGGATTGCAACCGGAGGAACGCGAGGAGTTACTATACGCATTGGACCCCAATGTGCCTAAACTCCAACCGCATCACCTTATCTCATATCTATGGAATCAGCAGACCAAAGGTGAGTTTGATGTTCTGTTTGATAATACGATGACGGATATAGCGCACGACAACATAGATATTTTCTCTACACAGACCACCGAAAATACGCGTATTCCTATTTTTGAACCGCTTACCGTCTTTGTTACAGATACTGCCAAACGTGCGGACTTTGCTCGTGCCTTGATTGATAAGTTGGTTAATTTCTCCTTTGAAGAAACTTTTAGTGAGCATTACGATTTCTTTGCCGCTATCTTTGAACACCTTATTAAGGACTATAACACGGCTTCAGGTGGTAAGTATGCCGAGTATTACACGCCTCATTCTATTGCTACTATCATGGCGCGTTTATTGGTGGGTGATAGCAAGGATTTACATTCTATTGATGTCTATGATCCATCAGCCGGAACAGGCACTCTCTTGATGGCATTAGCTCATCAGATAGGGGAGAATAAATGCTTTATCTATTCGCAGGATATTAGCCAACGAAGCAATAAAATGCTGAAACTGAATCTTATTCTTAATAACTTGGTAGCCTCGTTGGATAATGCCATTCAAGGTGATACGCTCGTATCGCCTTATCATAAGAATGACAAGAAAGACGCCCTTAAGCAATTTGACTATATCGTTAGTAATCCGCCTTTTAAGGTTGACTTTCCTGATACACGAGAGAAAGTAGCCGCTCAAACGGCTCGCTTCTGGGCTGGCGTTCCTAATGTACCTAAGCAGATAGATCCCAATAAACCCAAAATGGCTATCTATACGTGTTTCTTGCAGCACGTGATTAACTCATTAAAGCCCGGTGGTAAGGCAGCTATTGTGGTGCCTACGGGATTTATTACCGCTAAATCGGGCATTGAAGGCAAGGTCCTGCAACATATCGTTAATAATCATCTCGTGTATGGTTGTATATCTATGCCAAGTAATGTGTTTGCCACTACCGGCACCAATGTGTCTGTTCTCTTCCTGCAACGTCCCAAGAAAGGAGAGGATGTAAGCCAACGCAAGATTACGCTTATTGATGCCTCTAAATTAGGTGAGGAGTACAAAGAAGGTAATAATCAGAAACGCCGCTTATTGCCTCACGAAATAGATACGATTGTAAATACTTTCTTGCAGCAACAAGCCGTGGAGGATTTCTCCGTGGTTGTTAGTTATACGGATATTCAGGAAAAAGGATGCAGCCTATCTGCTGGGCAGTATTTTGATATCAAGATTGAGTACACACCGATTACACAGGAGGAGTTTGCGGATAAGATGGCAGCATATCAACAAACTCTCTCTGCCCACTTTGCCGAGAGCCGACAACTGGAACAAGAGATACTCTCCTCACTTCAACACCTCGACACCTCGACACCTCGATAACTCGACACTTCGTTCCCTCGATCCCTCGAAAAAAAACAACTCATTATGATCAATATACATTCCGTTAACGGCTACATGATGCTTCACTCTTGGCGTTTGGGCGAGTTCCTCAAAGAACTGGAATTGACAGAAGGACGTGCAACGGGCATTCCAACTATCCAACGACATTTGCGGTTGAACGGGTCTCCTGCGGCAACGATTGAAACGGACGAGGGACGAACCTATTTTATGATTGATATACCTTGCCACCCTGCATTCTTGTCCCAAGTTGTGTCCCAAGATAACCCTATTGATAAAGAGGCACTTATGTATTCTCTGTCCCAAGTTGTGTCCCAAGTTGAAGATGTGGATATGAATCTGCTTTGTGAGGTCTTAATGGCTTTGCGTGAGCCACATAATATGAAAGATTTAATGCAGCGTTTCGGGCAAACGAATCGGACTCGTTTCCGCAATTTGTGTCTCAATCCGCTTTTGCAAGCTGATTTGATAGCACTGACCATTCCCGATAAACCCAATTCCAAGTTGCAGCAGTATGTTATCACTGAAAAAGGAATGCATTATGTACATTAACAACACAAACCACCAACCGAATCAATTGAGGAGAAAATGACAGAATGGAAGAAATATAAGTTGGGAGACATCGGTCAAATTAGAATGTGTAAACGAATCTTGAAAGAAGAAACAAATCCTATCGTAGGGATTCCTTTTTACAAGATAAGCACATTTGGACAAATGGCAGATGTATATATTTCTCCCGATACATATTTACGATACAAAAAATTATACGCCTTCCCCAAAAAAGGAGAAGTGCTTATTTCCGCGGCAGGAACTATTGGACGCACTGTAATATATAATGGTGAAGATGCTTATTTTCAAGACTCGAATATAGTTTGGATAGAAAATGATGAAACTAAAGTTTTGAATGAGTATCTATATTATTGTTATCAAAATATCCAATGGAAAATATCAAATGGTAGTACCATTCTAAGGTTGTATAATGATGACATTAGAAATACTCAAATAAGCGTTCCTGACCTCCCGACTCAAAAGCGTATTGCATCTGTATTGTCGAATATCGACCGCAAGATAGCGTTAAATAGGGCAATGAATGAGGAGTTAGAGCAGACCGCACGCGATTTGTACAATTATTGGTTCCTTCAATTTGACTTCCCCGACGCTAATGGCAACCCTTACCGTTCATCTGGCGGCAAAATGGTCTATAACGACATACTCAAACGAGAAATACCACAAGGATGGGAAGTGGGAAAAGTAGGTGATGTTGCTGTTATTACAAATGGTGCAACTCCAAGTACAAGAGAGGAGGAAAATTATGGAGGTGACATCGTTTGGATTACTCCCGATGATTTATCAAAGCAGAAAAGAAAATTTACTTACTTTAGTAGTAGATGTATTACTGAACAAGGTTATAAATCATGTAGTACACATTTAATGCCTGCTGGTACTATTTTGCTTTCAAGTCGTGCTCCTATTGGGTTGTTGTCCATTGCGATGGTTGACCTTTGTACGAATCAAGGTTTTAAGAGTTTAGTGCCTATTGATATGCGCTATACAAAATACTTATATTATAGTGTGCAAACTCATATGGAGCAGATAAAGAAACTTGGCACAGGTTCAACTTTTTCAGAGATTTCTAAAAAAGATTTGGAGCCATTCCCTATACTAATGGCATCAGATTCGCTCATTGAGGTTTTCAATCAAAAAGTGGGTAAAATCTTTGATGAGCAATTTGTTCTCGTGAAGGAAATCGACCATCTAACCTCCCTTCGTGACGAACTTCTGCCCCTCCTGATGAATGGACAAGTAACCATTACAGAATAATTTATGCATACTCTCTTGTACCAATCTAAAAGCGATAAGTTGTGTGTGTTTGGTGGAGAATACATCGAGACAGAAACCCAATTTGACGATTGGTATAATGAAATGCGTCAGCATCCTATATATGTCTATAGGGGACAGAAAGAGGCACGATACAAAAACTATACATCTGCACAAAGGTATTATCTTGAAAAGAACTTCGGAGGAGGAAACCCTATAAACATTGTAGAAGAACAGCTCCGAGTCTTAAAATTAAGGTTTGGCGATGTGTTAGAAAAATACTGCGAATCCATTAATACATCGTGTTCTGACTTGTTTTTGCTTAGTCTTGCTCAACATTATGGAGGTGTAACTCCACTTATTGACTTTACTTCAGATATAAATATAGCTTTGTATTTTATGACTATAGAGAACAACGACAATCATCCTGTAATGAAATTTGATAATGACTTGTCGGAGTACTCTGCTATATATTATTTAGGAACGCCATTCACTTTGAGTTTAAATAAAATGCTTGGTTCTTCCTCAAAGGTGCTGATGGATGGTTTTGGTATGTCAGAGGAACAGTTGCAAAATGAATTTGACGAGATATGCCGGAGAGTGTTTAGTTATAAAATGTTAAGTAATGTTTGGGCACAAAGAAATATTTTAATTGAAAATAAAAGGTATTTTTACTCTGTCGGTGAACATACGCTTTCTACGAATATTTCAATTACCAATCTTAATATTATTGCTCAATCAGGGTGTTTTGTCTATCATGACCACACCTATTCCCCGTTAGAGAAAGAAGTGTCTTGTGTAAATATAAACAAATCTTTACACAAATACATTCGTGCAAAATATCTTCAAGGCTATACTGAAGAAAAAGTTTATCCTATAAAGGAAAATTCTTTTATAACTACTGCCTTGAAAGATACATGCCGAAATCTTCATTTAGATTAAAAATGGTATATGGAAGAAATCTCCAAGTTCTATATTAAGAATACTGAAAAGATGCAAAAGGTATTCTGCAAAGTAGGAAAGGGTTACATGCATTAACCCCCTGTCCGCAAAATGGGTGCTTTAAATGGACAAAAATAAATCTTATGACCAAGAAATCTAATATTACCTTAGAAGATTTTCGCCCGATAGAGTGGGTGGAAGTGCCGTATTATAGTAGCGGCGTTCGTGCCGGAATACCTGAAAGACCAGGCGATGAGGCATACGAAACGATTTCTATTCCTAAGGAATTGATTACAGTCGGCAGCTATGGGTTCGGGTGCGGACTTAATGAAAGAACTCCATTTACAAGCTCAAATGGGGTATGTGGAGTATACTTATACATCAACTAAAGAGTTAACAGAGATAATCCATAAATTTCTTAATGATAAGTTTCGATATGAAAATGTTCGGAGAAACCGCCTTGATAAATAGGTGGAAAAAGGTGGATTTTGGTGGATGGATTTTCCTAAAATAGTACCATTTTTGGTGGATTTTGGTGGATAATAGGTGGATTTAGGTGGATTTTTTCTCCACCTTTTTCTTTTTATGTACCTTTGCACCGTGATTCGTATGAGTCACGGCTTTTTTGTATTGTATTAACCCATAAAAATATGTACGATGAGTAGCAAATTAGAAACAACAACCGCCTAC
>JAKSNH010000012.1 GCA_024399955.1 Paludibacteraceae bacterium
AATTTTTAGGTCTTAAAACAGAATCTGCTTATAGTGAAACCAAATTGGAACAAGCTATTATTGATAAAATGCAGCAATTCTTGTTGGAGTTAGGCAAAGGTTTTTTATTTGAAGCGAGACAAAAACGTTTTAGTTTTGATGAGGATAATTTTTATGTAGATTTGGTATTCTATAATCGTTTGTTGCAATGTTACGTATTGATAGACTTAAAAACGAAAAAACTCACTCATCAGGATTTGGGGCAAATGCAGATGTATGTAAATTATTATGATCGCTATGAACGCCAGGAATGGGAAAAACCAACGATTGGTATTCTGCTTTGTAAGGAGAAAAGTGATGCATTAGTAGAATTAACATTGCCCAAGGATGCCAATATTTATGCACAACAATATGCTCTTTGTCTTCCTGATAAGCATTTGCTCCAAGCAAAATTAAAAGAATGGATAGACGAGATAGAAGAAAAATAGTAAAAAGCTATCCCCGTGTCACCAAATTGTCACTTTGAAGTTGTACCTTTGCAAAGAAAATAATTTTGGAGTGCTCTAAGCACCATATAAAATCCTTAACAATCATGCAAAAATACATTTTTGTTTTTATTACTATTGTTTTTACTTTTCCTTTATGGGGTAGCACTATCGGCTCTTTTTCGGTGTCCCCAACTACTAAGGTGACTTTTGCCCCGGGCAACCTGCAATACCAAGCCTCTACCAACACTTGGCGTTTTGCCGAGCACCAGTATGATTACGTGGGTGACGCTACGCAAGGCAATGTCTATGCCAATGGCACTAAATGCGATAATACCCAAATCTCTGCCACCTACGATGGCTGGATTGACCTGTTCGGTTGGGGGACAAGTGGTTTTAATAGCAAGTATCCCTATATGACCTCTGTTACCAATTCTGATTACGTAAATGGAACAATAGATATCACGCATACCCCATACGATTGGGGTGTGTATAACCAATTAGGAATCGACCCGAAGGGCACCTGGCGCACCTTAACCAAAGATGAGTGGGTGTACCTTTGTAACACACGTCCTGATGCATCTAATCTCGTAGGACTTGCCACAGTAAATGAAGTTAATGGTCTCATTATCTTGCCCGACAATTGGGCTTTGCCTTCGGGATTATCATTCAATGCCTTATTAGATTTCAATGAGAATATATATACGCCAGAACAATGGGAGAAGATGGAGGCAGCAGGAGCATGCTTTTTGCCAGCTGCAGGCTACCGCAATAGTACGAATGTATTTAAGGTGCAGGAATATGGTAGTTATTGGTCATCTTCCCACAAAAATAGTGATAAGGCGTATAATCTTGATTTCTCAAACTCTGCCCTCGACCCTCAGTATAGTTATATCCGCATCGATGGTCAATCCGTTCGATTGGTGCATCAACTTGCAGAGGAGGGAAATACCGACATCTTCCTCCCTTACGATGCTACTTCTCTCACTCCTGAGCAGGCGGCAGCCAATCCTATTCATTTGGCTTATCCAACCGCCATGCAGGATAAGATGCCAACTATCCAATGCGGCGAAGTCAAAACAGAAGGCGTCTTCTCTGTCTCTGCCACCACTAAAGTGGCGTTCTCCTCGGGCAACCTGCAATACCAAGCTTCTACCAACACTTGGCGTTTTGCGGAGCACCAGTATGATTACGTGGGTGACGCTACGCAAGGCAATGTCTATGCCAATGGCACTAAATGCGATAATGCCCAAATCTCTGCCACCTACGATGGCTGGATTGACCTCTTCGGTTGGGGCACCAGCGGATATAATGATAAGTATCCTTATATGACCTCCCCTACTGCTACTGACTATGGTGATGGAGACAAGGACATTGCCGGCACCAACTACGATTGGGGAGTATATAATCAAATTGGCGATTACTCCAAAGGCACGTGGCGCACTTTGACCAAAGATGAATGGGTGTATCTTTATGAACTCCGTCCTCATGCATCAGAACTTTATGGGCTTGCTACGGTAAATGAGGTTACAGGTCTCATTGTCCTGCCTGACAATTGGGAAATACCGAGTGGCTTGTCGTTTACGGCAGGAATGGGAAGTGGCTTTTCAACAAATACCTATACACAGGAACAATGGGCACAAATGGAAACATCCGGTGCATGTTTTTTGCCCACTACCGGCATACGTTTCTACACGGGGACGGTACAGGTACTTATATCAGGCGGTTTCTATTGGGCATCCACCTATAACGAGAGTGCTTGCGCATATAGACATACTTTTGATGACTATCAGTTTTATTCAGCGACTTGGGGCTCTTTATGTGCGGGGGCATCCGTTCGATTGGTACGTACTATTCAGAAATAATATTGTATTACTATGAAACAGAAATCCATATACATATTACTTTTCTTGCTATTTAGTTGCCCTCTATTAAGCCGTGCTGCACAAACTACCGAGGGTACAGAGTTTTGGCTCACATTTATGAAAAACTATATATTCTCGGCTACTAATGGTGCTATGCAACTCAAACTCATTATCTCTTCGCGTCAAAGTGGTCACATAACAGTTACTAATCCGCAGACCGGTTGGAGCAATACACTCTCCGTTACTGCCAATCAAATAAGCGAAATGGTTATCCCCAACGAACAAGCCTATACCTACGCAGCCGAGACGGTGGAGAACCATGGATTGCAGGTAACTGCTACTGTGCCTATCTCCCTTTATGCCTCTAACTATCACGAATACACCTACGATGCTACTATCGTCTTGCCTACTACGGCACTCGGTAAAGACTATATCATTCAGACTTACGAGAACGAATTGATGTCCAAGGAGTTTTGTGTAGTAGTTACTACCGATAACACGACCTTATCTATTACGCCTCACGCACGCACAACCACAGAACGTGACAAGAACGAAGTGTTTACTGTTACACTCAACAAAGGACAAACCTATCAAGTTATGTCCTCTGATGGCAATAATGACTTCTCCGGCTCGCAAATACATGCTTCTGCCCCTGTGGCTGTCTTCTCCGGACACCAATGTATCAATGTACCAACAAATAATATGGCATGCGACCATATCGTGGAACAGTCCATCCCTGTAGGACAATGGGGCACACAATTCGCCCTTACCAAAACAAAAGGACAAAACGGCGATCGTGTAGCTATCACAGCCCGCTATGACAACACACAAGTCAAAATGAACGGAGAAGTGCAAACGACCCTCAATGCCTTACAAACATGGGAGTTCCGTCTTACGGACAATAGTGCTTTTGTGGAAACAAGCCAACCGGCTGCTTGCTACATCTATTTAGAGGGGGCCACTGCCAACAACGACATGGGTGATCCCAGTAGCGTACATATTAGTCCAATGGAGCAGCGTATCAAAGAGATTACTTTTGCCACCTTTCAAACCTATGTATCGCGCTCGCATTATGTTAACGTAGTAACCACCCAAAGTGGCGCAGAAAACATGACCTTGGATGGAAAAAATGTGGCTGAATTATTTTCTCCGTTAACGGGAAATTCGTCGCTCTATTTTGCACAAATATCTATATCCCACGGCACACACACCTTGCGTACTACCACAGATGGTTTCATTGGGCACGTCTATGGTTTAGGTTGGTGCGAATCGTATGCCTATTCGTTTGGTTCAGCCACTATGTGGTTGGATGGACAGATAGTAGTAGATGGTGAACCCCACAACGAACAAGATGATGGCATACAGCGTTGTTACCTTAAGCCGGTTGTCTTTTCTCCGGCTGCTAATATCAACTACAATGCTCTCAAATGGGATTTAGGAGATGGCACTATTTCCACTCAATCAACGATTACCCACACCTATTCTGCCCCCGGTGATTACACAGTTACCCTAATTCTATACGGTGATGAAAATAATGATACCACTCACACCGTTCTTCATTTAGTGGATGTGCTACATAATACGATTCGCGCTACGCTTTGTCAGGGCGAGACCTACCAAGTGGGAACAGAAGTGTTCTCCGAATCGGGGACGTATGATGTGAAACTTACCTCAGCAAGCGGTTGCGATAGTATAGTCACCCTTGTACTCAATGTGTTGCCTACTTATCAAACCGACATTTACCAAACGATTGTGACCGGCACTTCTTTCCGCTGGCACTATAAATGGTATAACGCTGCCGGCACATATACCGATATCTTTACTTCCTCCACCGGTTGCGATAGTGTTACTATTCTACATCTTGAACTCGTAGATCAAACAGAGGATATGTATGACACTATCTGCTATCGTCCTACGTATTCCTTCAAAGGATATGACTATACATTGCCGCCTATTGATGACTATAAAGACCGCGATTATGTAGATTATACATTGGAATATCGTGATTTAGAATTATGTACCACCTATCGCATGCACTTGGCGATTGTTCCCATGGAAAATGGCGAACAGGTCATTCTTCATGATACAATTTTACAGGGTTCTACGTACGATTTCTACGGGCAATTACTCGACAAGACGGGTACCTATACTACCATTGCCGAAGGAGCTTGTGGTTGTTCGCTTAACTACACACTTTATTTGGTAGTATTACCAATGCCTATTCATGATGTATCTGCGTCACTCTGCCTTGAAGATACGTTTATCTTTTGTGGCAAACCATATACCAAGCCCGGACAATACATGGATACCATTTGGAACGATGCCGGTATAGTATCTATTGAACGGCTCACATTAACGGACGACCGTTCCTTTACTACGCTGAATGTATCTGATGTTACGTCCTATGATTTTAATGGCAAGACCCTAACCGAATCCGGCACATATAGAGATACATTGCCGGCTGCTAATGGGTGTGATAGTATCATAACCCTCAACCTCGGTATAGGTGGTCGATGCGTCGCTTCTTATGAAGAAAACATCCAAATTTGTTATGGTGAATCTTACTCGTGGAATGGCGAAACGTATTCGGAAGAAGGCTCCTATAAGGCAACCTTCACTACCGATGCCGGCTGCGATAGTACGGCTACTTTGCATCTAACCATATTACCTAAATTAGAAGATGAGTTTAGTGCCACTATCAACGAAGATGAATACTACAAATGGAATGGCGTCAAATACACCGAATCCGGTGATTATGAACAAATTCTAACTTCTCAAACCGGCTGCGACAGCGTGGTTACATTGCATCTAACCGTTTTACCGCCGGTTATTACATGCGTTGATACGATTCCTGTCGTTACACGATTTGATTGGGTGTTGATGATTCATCGCAAAGCCATCAAAGAAATGGGATTTGATCCCACAATAGAACAGATTAAATGGTATAGAGTGGTGGGCGAACCGGATAGCATACCTGATCCTGCGGGCGATGACATCTATTTGACCTCCGGCTATTCGTACACAATGGATGCTAACTTACAAGGCTCCGGACTGTATTACGCCGTGATGGATGCCACAACTGCCGATAGTATTTTCTGTCAGAAGTTTATCCGTTCTCGACTAATCAAATACGATACACCTCCGGCAGAGAAACAACAAGTACCAATTAGGAAATTTATTCTAAATGAGCATCTGTATATCCGAACAGAACAAGGCATCTATGATGCAGAAGGAAGGGAGGTAAGACTATGAGAACTAAATATTTCATAACTGTATTACTTGTCTTTGGAATGAGTTCTGCTGCGTTGGCACAAACCAATGGCGCTGCCTTCGGCATCTTTGGTGGCGCATCTTGGTGGAAAGCAAATGGCGATTTAACCAATACCCCCGGAGCTACATTCGGATTTGAGATTGATTATGTGGGACGTGCCGCCTTATCATCTAACACAGAATTAGGTGCTAAATTAGGCCTCGCCATCGGATTTGCATCGGCTTCCCATCAATTAACCAACTACACCGAACAATACACCAATCAGGACTATTATCCGGAAAATTTGGATTATACCATCACCGCCGATACCTATAAACAGAAACAAAAACAATGGCAATTAATGGTGCCGGTCATGCTGTCACTTAAAACACACGGAGTGGTGCTAAATGTGGGTGCTAAAATGATGTACTTACTCACGCAAAATAGACAATTAGATGTTACCAATGCACATATCAATGTGTACTATCCCGATTTTGATGTACCAACAATAGATTATTTGGCTACAGGACGATTACCAGGTTTCAAGGACCACCAATCCGGCACCGGTAACATGCCTAAATTATCTGTTCTTTTGGCAGGAGAAATAGGGTATGAATGGTCCTTGTCCAATGCGGCTTACATCGGGCTCGTTGCTTATGTCGATTATAGTGTATGGAATAACTATTCCAACACCCCTGCCGGGCATCGCCTCATTGATGTGGCACCTATCATGAATAAGGAATATCCCGTTCCTGATATTAAGGTCAATTATTTGACGGATACCTATACCGATAAGGTGAACTATCTAAGTGTGGGAGTGCGCTTTTACTATCTGCTCTCCTCCAAATCGACCAAGCAAAAACATTCATCGTATCCTTGCCACTGCCTAATCAACTAAACTTTCCTCTTATTCATCTCTTGCGGGGCAGAAAAAAGTTTGTTTTTTATCATCCAAAAATCAAAAAGTAACCACAAATAATATACGTTTCGTGACCATTTCGGGATCACTTCGTGACCACAAAAGCCCCTAGTAACCCCCGCCTAAACCTGCCAAAAACCTTGCTTTTCGTGGGGATTAGGTGGGGCTTGTGTCAGCAGCATGTGGTCGCGAGAGTGTCGAGAGACCCTCGACACATAATAATAAGATAAAATCTTATTTTTTTCGCTTAAAATTTGCATATATCAGATTTTTTTTATAATTTTGCGGGCAAAATTGAAAGTAATAAATATATAAAGGTATGGAAAAAACTGATATCATGGCATCTCCAGTAGAGAAAACAGCCGCTAAAGAGCCACAAAAGAACGTTGCGCGAGGTGAAACTGCGACAGGTATTAAAAGAAGAAAATGGCGCAGAGAGGAGGAGAGAATACTGATAACTATGTACGATGCTAATGAGGATTATGCGGTCATAGGGCAAAGGATAAACAGAACGGTATCTGCGGTGACTTCACGGTTACAGCGCATGGGGTATCTGATGTATGATAAAGAGAACAAAACAATGATTAGAATAAAATAATCATTTGCGTATATCAAGACGAACGGAACTCTTGCTATTGAACTCATGACAAGGTTAAGCGTCAATATCAACAAAGTGGCTACATTGCGTAATGCACGAGGCGGTAATTTGCCTGATGTAGCCCGTTTTGCGCATGACTGTGAACGATTTGGAGCCGAGGGCATAACGGTGCATCCTCGTCCCGATGAGCGGCATATTCGTCGCACGGATGTGTATGCGCTTAAGCAGTTGGTGACGACTGAGTTTAACATCGAGGGTAATCCTCAGCCACCGTTTATTGATTTAGTGATGGATGTTCGTCCCACACAGGTGACGTTGGTGCCGGATGCATTGTCTCAATTAACCAGTAACCATGGTTGGGATACGGAGACTAACTTGGATTACCTGACACCTATTATTCGTGCATTTAAGTGCGCAGGCATACGCGTGAGTGTGTTTGTAGATGCAGACCCTCGCATGGTGGAATATGCTGCTAAAGCCGGAGCGGATAGGGTGGAACTGTATACGGGTCCCTATGCTGCTTTATATGACACCGACCCTGATGCCGCCCTTGCAGCCTATCGTCCGGCGGCTGAAAAAGCGCATGAGTTAGGACTTGGTTTGAATGCCGGTCATGATTTGAATCTGCGTAACTTGCGTCCCTTCATCACCGCCTTCCCCTGGGTGGATGAAGTGAGTATAGGTCACGCTCTCATTGCGGATGCGTTGTATTTAGGAATAGAAGAAACAATTAAACAATATAAACTATGTTGCAAATCGATACATTAGTAACGGAAGTGGCCGAACAGATGGCTGCAGAGGAGCCTATCGCAGAGGTGGCTCAAGAGATTAATTTATGGACTATGGCTTCCTACGGAGGCTGGATTATGATTGTATTGGCTATCTTATTGGCCGGTGCTATCTATTTATTTATTGAGCGAATGGTAGTGTTGCATCATGCCATGCAGGAGGATAAGAACTTTATGAATCGCATCAAGGACTTTATTCATGAAGGTAAGATTGATTCGGCGCTTAATCTATGCCGTGCGTCGGAAACTCCCGCTGCTCGCATGATAGAGAAGGGCATAACCCGTATAGGTCGTCCCATGCAGGATGTGCAAGTGGCTGTAGAGAACGTAGGAAACTTAGAGGTTAGTAAGTTGGAGAAAGGTTTAGTCATTATGGCTACTATTGCTGCCGGTGCACCTATGTTAGGTTTCTTGGGAACTGTACTGGGTATGGTGCAGACCTTCTATAACATGGCCCAAAACGCCAGCGGTGTGATTGAAATGGCTTCTTTGTCCGAAGGTATGTATCAGGCGATGGTAACTACGATTGGAGGTTTGATTGTAGGTATATTGGCTATGTTTGCCTATAATTTCCTCGTTTCTCGTATCGACCGCGTGGTACGCAGTTTAGAGGGACGGACGATGGAGTTTATGGATTTATTGAATGAACCCGCTTAAGAGAGTCTATTATGGCATTAAAAAAACGAAATAGAGTAGAGGCCTCCTTCGCCATGTCGTCCATGACGGACTTGATTTTCTTGCTATTGCTATTCTTTGTGATGGCCAGCACGATGTCCGCACCTAATGACATCAAGATCAATCTGCCTCAGTCTCGCGCCAACACTGCTACTAAGCAAGTAGTGGCTAAGGTCTTTATCGATAACTTAGGTCAGTACTCGGTGGCAATAGGTAAGGAAAAGCCCATTGCTATTATGGAGGAGGACCTGGAAGGTTATTTGAGTAGCGTTCAGCAGCAGGATTCGACGATGTATATTGCCCTGCATGCCGATGAAGATATAGCATATAAGCAGGTCGTTAAAGTGCTCGATATCGCTAATGAGTACAAGATGAAACTCGTAATTGCTACTAAGAAGTGAAAACAGAATACAAATCACATATCATCGCTTCGGTAGGTACCGCCATTGTGATGGCACTTATCTTCCTGCTGCTATGGTTCATTTTTATTGGTGTACCTCAGCCCGAGGAGGACGAAGGCATTATGGTGTCTTTTGGTGACGAGATAGAGATGGGTGGTGGACTGCCCACTCAGGAGCCTTATCAGCCTACCGAATCATCTGAGGCTGCTTCTCCCGAAGTGGCTAAGCCTGAACCGCTGATGACCCAGGAGGACGAATCGGCTATGGCGGTGCAGCGTGAGCAGGAGCGTCAGCGCAAGGCAGAAGAGGAACGTTTGGCTGCGGAGAAGCGTAAACAACAGGAGGCCATAGCTAAGGCCAACCAATTAGGAGCACTCTTCGGCAATACCGAATCGCCACAAGGAGCCAATGGTCAGACAGGAGAACAGGGGACGGCTAAGAACGGCAATCCGTTGGGACATGGGGCATCCGGAGGCAATACATGGGACTTAAATGGACGTCGTTTGATTGGTGCATTGCCCCAACCGGCTGCGACCTTTAATCAGGAAGGTAAAGTGGTGGTGGAAATAGTAGTGGATAAGGAAGGAAATGTTGTGAATGCTCGTGCCGGCAAAGGTACCACTATCTCGGACGAAGCCACTAAACAACTGGCCGTCAAGGCCGCTTACCGCGCTAAGTTTAACATGGTAGATCATCCTAATGCAGTGATGGGTAACATAACCTATTACTTCAAATTTAAATAAACAAACCGACTAATTAAAAGTGTATGAATTATCTTTTTTTAGACAATGGCTTTGAGGAAATAGAAGCCTTAACAACTGTTGATTTGTTACGTCGAGCTAATATCCAAGTGACTACCGTCTCTATTACCGGCAAGGCAATGGTATTAGGAGCCCACAACATAGCGGTGGAGGCTGACGGATTGATGGATGATGTTGATTTCTCGGATGCCGAGATGCTTATCTTGCCCGGTGGCGCCAGCCATTTAGAGAATTGTAATGCCCTTTGCGACTTGCTCAAACAGCATAACGAACAGGGTAAGATGATTGCAGCTATCTGCTACGCGCCATCTGTATTAGGACGCTTAGGTATATTAGAAGGCAAACAGGCTACCTGCTACCCCGGCTTTGAGTCTTATTTAGGCGAGAGCTATGTAGGAGGATTGGTGGTCGAATCTAAGAATATCATTACTGCCAAAGGTCCCGGACTAAGTGCCGACTTTGCCTTCTGCATCATAGAAAAACTGGCCGGATCGGATGTGGCCGATAAGGTATATGACGCAGCACAGTACTGATTCTAAATAATAAAGAATAAAGAATAAATAACCAAAATTACAAGATTATGAAGAAAACTCTTCTTACTTTAGCCGCAATCATGGTATGCTCCGTGATGATGGCACAAGATGCAGCAGAGCAAGCACCTGTAGAAAAAGATTGGAAATGGTCCGGTATCGTTGGATTGAACGCTAACGCAACCGGTATGGTTAACTGGGCAGCCGGAGGTAAGAACAATGTTACCGGTACCGTATTTGGTAAAGTTCGTTGCTTGTACGACAAGAATGACCTGAGTTGGGAAACTAACCTCGATGTAGAATATGGTATGAGTTACGTGGACCAAAAATACGACAAGGTTCAAAAAGCAAGTGACCATCTGAAATTCAATACCAAGTTTGGTTGGGCATTCAAGAAAACCTGGTACTTAACGGTTAATGCCGGATTCCAAACACAGTTTGACCTCGGTCGTGACTACACCGGTACAGCAGCTCCTAATAAGGTGATTTCTAATATCCTGGCTCCTTCCTATACCGATATATCTGTCGGTATTGACTGGAAACCCAACAGCATCTTCTCCGTTTATCTGTCACCGGTAGCAGGTCGTATCACCACGGCTTATGTGAGCGACAATGTGCAAGACCGTTTCAAAGATTACAATCGTGAATTAGCTATCTTCAACGGCGAAGAGCCTTCTGCATACGGCGATTATGACTTGCGTCGCGCTCTGCAAGAAGCTAATGGTACGTGGAAATACACGGACCATGGTGATGATGGTTATACCAAAGAGTACAAGAATGCCAAAGCTGAACTTGGTCTGACTTTGAAAGGTGGTATCAACTACGAGTACAAGGGTCTCAAAGTCATCACTAATGTCACCCTGTTTACTCCTTATGCTTGGGACAAAACGAAATTGTATGCTATGCAGATTGGTGAGAGCAATATGATTTACTCTAAGGCCCAAATGGAAGAAAAATTTGGAACTACTGACGTAGGTGAGTATTTAGGTTATCGTGATAATAACCGTCGTTTCGGTAACTTTGATGTAGATTGGGATGTAACGTTGTCTTACCAACTGCTCAAGTGCCTCAACCTCTCGCTCACTACAAACCTCAAATATGTCAACGGTTTAATGATTGACGGTGGTAAAGAGAAAGTTCAGTTCCTGGCTAATCTTGGTTTAGGCGTTAGCTACGCTTTCTAATCATGGAACCTTTAGCGCAATTGCAAAATAACGTGCACCTCTTGCTCCAACGCATTGACGATTTGGAGCAGGAGGTCGTAGCGTTGCGCCAAACTAATACAGAGCAGAGAGAAGAAGTGATGCAAGCGCATAGCGAATTAGTGGAAACACAAACAAAGTATCGCAAACTGCTGCTTGCGCATGCTATGGTTGGCGGAGATGAAGACCGCCAAAAAGCTAAAAATCAACTCACGAGCATGATTGCACAAGTGGATCATGCATTGGAACTACTGAAACAATGAGTGAGAATAAAGTGCATATTATCATTACCCTCAATGCACAACGTTTAGCATTTGATATCAATCGAGAGGACGAACCTTACTACCGTAAGGCGCAGAACATGCTGAACGAACGTTTCGCTGTATATCAACGCAAAAGACCCAATGATTCAGCGGAAAAAATATGGATGTACGTCGCTTTCTGGGTGGCAGTTAACCTGTTCGCACAAACGCGAGATAAGGATATAGAACCCTATCTGAAAGCTATTCGTGACATCAACCGAGAAATAGAAAATAAGTTAAACAATAATATAAATTAATTTACTGAATTATGCTTGAAACAATTGTTATAGCTATTGTCGCCTTAATTGTGGGCGCAGTGGCATGTTATCTCTTCTTCCGCTATTCATCCAGCGGCATTATCCGCAAGGCAGAAGAAGAGGCTGAGGTCATCAAGAAGAACAAGATGATTGAGGCCAAGGAGAAATTTATTGCTCTTAAACTTGAGCACGACAACGCGATGCGTGCAGATGAGCAACGTAAACAGCAACGTGAGCAGCAACTCAACCAACGCCAGAATGAACTCAATCAGCGTCAAGGTGAACTGCAACGTCAACAAAACGAGCTGAACCAACAACAGCAGACTATCGAAGGACAACAAAAAGCCCTTGAGTTCAAACAACAAGAGGTGGAGAAAATGCACCAACAGGCTCAGAAGCAATTGGAGTCGCTGTCCGGTATGTCTGCCGAGGAAGCTAAGAAACAATTAGTAGAAGCTATGCGCGATGAAGCTAAAACGGCTGCTATGGCTTTTATTAACGAGACGATGGACGATGCACGTCTGACGGCTAATAAGGAGGCTAAGAAAATCATCATCCAAACCATCCAACGCGTTGCTTCAGAGACTACAGCCGAGAATGCTGTATCGGTCTTCCATATTGATAACGACGAAGTGAAAGGTCGTGTTATTGGTCGAGAGGGACGTAATATCCGTGCCTTAGAGGCTGCCACCGGTGTGGAAATCGTAGTGGATGACACGCCCGAAGCTATCACCATCTCCGGCTATGATCCTATCCGTCGCGAGATAGCTCGTCTATCCTTGCACCAACTCGTTCAGGACGGTCGTATCCACCCTGCACGTATCGAAGAAGTGGTGGCTAAGGTGACTAAACAAGTGGAAGACGAGATTATCGAAACCGGTAAGCGCACAACCATCGACTTGGGCGTACATGGTCTGCACCCTGAACTGATTCGATTGATTGGTAAACTCAAATACCGTTCGTCATACGGTCAGAACTTGCTGCAGCATGCTCGTGAAACAGCTAATCTCTGTGCCGTGATGGCTGCCGAGTTAGGTCTCAATGCTAAGAAAGCTCGTCGCGCAGGTTTATTGCACGATATAGGTAAGGTAGCCGAGAACGAGGAGGAACTGGCTCACGCTGAATTAGGTGGCAAGTTGTGCGAGAAATACGGAGAGAAACCTGATATATGCAATGCCGTAGCTGCTCACCATGACGAATGTCCGATGGAGACGCTGATTGCTCCTATTGTACAAGCATGTGACGCTATCTCCGGTGCTCGTCCCGGTGCCCGCCGCGAGATTGTAGAGACGTACGTTAAGCGTCTCAATGACTTGGAGAATATGGCTATGTCCTATCCGGGCGTAGTTAAGACATACGCTTTGCAGGCCGGTCGTGAACTGCGTGTCATCGTTGGTGCAGATAAGATCTCCGATAAGGATACTGAATTGCTTTCCTTTGACTTGGCTAAACGTATCCAGGATGAGATGACCTATCCCGGACAAGTTAAGGTGACTGTTATTCGTGAGGTTAGAGCCGTCAATGTAGCTAAGTAAACGAACTGTTGATATACAAAAAATGTCGTAGCCACAGGGTTACGACATTTTTTTTGTTGTATGACTTATGTTATAAGGTCTTTACTTCCAGCCATGCCCGATTGGCGGTCTTAAGGGCAGTAGGGTAGAGTTTACTCTGTTGCTTAAGATTATTGGGCATAATATTGAATGACTGATCCAATTGACCAATAATAAAGACGATAACCAGCACAATAACGGCCCATTTAATCGTTCCGCAGATACCACCGACCAATCGGTTGACCCATCCTAATTTGATTGCCTTAATCAGTTTTTGCATAGCACGACCGATGAGGTTAATAATAATCGCAATGGCAAAGAAGATAATGACGTAGGAAAGGATGGTACATATGGTGCTGTTCCATCCAAAGGCGTTTTGCAGCCATGTGGCAAAGGCAAGACCCCACATACGTGCACCTATCACGCCGAGCAGAACAGCCAATACGGCGTTCAGCTCAGCGATTAGGCCGCGCATCAAACCCCTAATAAGTCCGAAGAGTAGGGGCAGGATAATGACTACATCTAACCAACAGATATCTTTCATGATAGATTATTATGGGATCTTGTCAATTTTCTTCATCTTGAAGTAGTTGCGGTCGCCGTTCTCACGATAACCTGTCCATTCCATGATGGTTTCTTCTCCTTCTTCCTTAATCTCAATATCCCACCATTCGAAGAACTGACCATTGTTCTCCCAACTGGTTACTAACCAATTACCATCAACTCCGTATAAACCATCATTAGGTTGTCCAAAGCCTTGACGTTTCCAATCTTCCACGCCAGGAGTTGCACTGGAGTCGTTATAATAGTAATACGTACCATCATTAAGATATTCCCAAATATGGTGGTAATCACCATGGGCACCGCCACCGTCAATACCATACCATTTACCTTGAATGGCTTCGGAGAAGTCATCGGTAACCTTCTCTAATTCCAACATACGTTGTGGATCAGAAGCCTTTCCGTCACGACTACTGGAATAAGCTACTACTCGTAACATGTTGTTGGTCATGTTAATCAGACTGGAACGCCATTGAACCAGAGTTCCGGTATTGTCTTTACCGCTTTCAACCAGGTAGTTACCGGTCAATGTATAATTGAGTTGTAACTTATTATGCCATTCCGTTTTGGAGAAAGTTGTATCGGCAATAGTATAATACACGTTCCCTGCATTATCAAACGTATGTACAGAACGCTTATTGGTATAGATTTCTGCGCCATTCTCTTTGGTAACTCTCCATTTGCCGGGCAGCATCTGATTGACCTCGTCTTTGGTGGGAGAGATCCGTGCCATTGTGAAATTGCGGCGTTCGTTGTTATCACGTAAAGCGGTCCAAGACATCTGTTTGTCCTGAATGGTGATATCCCACCACTCACGGTCTTCGTTTGCGTCAGGAGTCTCTTTCCAACGGAATGCTACGAAATCGCCATCAACGGCATATTCATTGAGCGTGTTCTCACTCAGTATCCATTGACCTAGGTTCTTCTCATCCGGACTAAAGTAGTAATACTTGCCTTCGGGTGTCATTAACCATTGGTGGTTATAATCTCCGTAGTCTCCTCCACCGGATGTACCTTGCCATAAACCGATGATATCCTCCGTATAGTCCACATTCACTTTCTCAAACGTAGCCTTAGGCATCATATCTTTCTCGGGGTCGTCGTTCTTGAACATACGAGAAGGATCGGTTGTGAACTGCTTATCCGACATAGATGTGATGTTTGCCATCCATTCAATACGTATAGAGCCATCGCTCCAACGTGTATGCAGCGCATCTCCTTGTAGGGTATAATTGAGTTTTTTCTGGTTAAACCATACTTGCTCGCCCATTACTTCCATAAAATCAGCCATAGTCTGCGTACCGGCACTTACACCATCAAAGGTGTAGATAGTACGTTGGTTAGTCTGAACAGGCTTACCATCCAAAGTGGCTAACTTCCACTTACCGGCAAGAGCTTTTTGGTCAAAAGAGATGCCGTTGTTGTCTTTCTTACAACTGCTTAAAGCAATCATAACGGCCAGTAGGCCAAATATATATTTCTTCATAGTAGTCACTTATTTAATTAGGAGTATATTCAATTGGTGTCCATACTGTACCATCTGCTTTCTTGAGATCCAAGTCGCTTAAGTCGCAGATAGATATAGACCAGTTAGTGGGGTCCCAATCTGTAAGATATTTGGCATTATCCTCGTAGTAACTGAGAATACCTTGTACGCTACCGGAATACTCTCGGCAATGGACAATACCTAAAGCGGTTGACCAACCATTTCCCGTGTAAACATATCCGGTACCTTCTGTCTTTTCGGCAGATGTCCATACAACATCATCTATTTGCCAACCTTGTTGTGCTTTAATAAAACTTACAGGAATAACCACTTCGTTGATGCCGTCAAGTTTAGCCAATAGATATGGTTCTGAATAATCTACGATAGCGGAAGCATCATAGAAGAACACATCTCCTTCTTCTGCTGCACCGGCTCCGGGAAGATAGAAGTTTGCTTCCTTGGCATACTCGGACATTGAAATGTGTGAATAATAGTCTTCATCCGCATCGGCGATATAACGTGATTGCGGATAGCCCACATTCTCTGTCGTTGGTGCAAAGACATTGAAGTTAGGATTAGTGGATGGACTACCTGATGTTTGGCAATTGCCGCGAGTATAATTAATATCGCATTCGCCGGTATAGTGAATTCCTTCTATCTTAACCAATTTTCCATCTTCATAACGGAATCTCTTGAGGTTCTTAAGCGTATTTAACTCGCTAATGTCCTTAAGGGTAATTTTATCGTAATATAATTCTTCCTTGGAGATTGGCGTGCCAATACGTTTAACTGCGGCTTTGAAGCGTGCCACAGGAATACGTCCGGGAGCCCAACCAATTTTCTGTTTTGCATTGTCGGCATAAACATTATTGTTGTAGGACGGAACGCATAACTGCGGTTGGTTAGCGTAACGGCCGATAGCTAAACCGTTGCAACGGATGAGTAACATTTGTCCGCGGGGATACATACCGGATATGGAACCGGCATCTATTGACAGACGGAGTGCTTCTTGATGTTCGCCATCATTATCTTCTACAACTTGTTGAATAACCAGAGCTTTGTAGAAGTTTCCTCCATAATCATCCGTAGTAACGCGGCCCATAATATAAATACCGGGACCTTTATCACGAATGGTATCAATTGAGAAGAGGTAATACGTATTACCTTCTTCGTCTTTCCCTTCTCCAAAGGAGCGAATACGATATAAGGAAGTATCACTTAAATAGTTGCCTTCTTCGGTCATAAAAGAATCTAAGAACTCATTGAGGGTATAGAGTTTACCATCAGCGGTTAACTGAGCAATGGTAGCCTCATCTTCTGCATAACGCAAATCGGCCTCCGATGGAGTTTTATATTTGCACGAAGAAAGGATAGTGGCTATAGCTGCTATAGTGACTATAGAAAATATAGTGAATCGTTTCATATTCGTTAGAATTTATAGGTTAGTGTTAAATAGAAGTTAGCACCCCATGCATAGTAGTACTTAGATGGGAACTTCCATATATTAGGCGTTATGGTAGAATTCTCGTTATCTGGTTGTCTCTGACGAGTGCCACGAGGCAGACGTGCTTGCTGATAACCACCGGTCTTGAGATAGACGTTGTTGGTGATATTGGTGCAAGACAGGTTGATGGACAATGACTGACGGTTCTTGAGATAAATCAGTTTGCCGACACTCAAATCAATGACGAAACGATGCCATGGGTTCTTGTCAACAAGGGACTCTTGATTAGACATATATTTGTATGGTTCCAATAATTCAGGAATACCATACGAATTGAGAATAAGATTGCCTTGTGCATCATGTTGACGGATATCGCCATCTTGACCTGGTACATTAGGATTGTCATATTTAGTGGCATTATCAATATATATACTAGTATAACTACCATTTACGGTTGAACCATCGGCACGAGTGCCATAGAATAAACCTTGCATTCTACGAGAAGGAGCTACGCTCATCCAGTTCCAATCATAGTAACTAACGGTAACGTCAGCGAACCACATCTTGGGGTGGAAGAACGATAACTTCAGCGAAGCAGTCAGTTGAGGACCATTGCTAACGCGTAACCCGTTGTATAACACGGAGTCACGTAACTCATATAGCTGTCTTTCTGTACCGGTTTCGCCGTCCAAGTATGTATCCAAAGCCATACCATTTTCCGCAGAGGTTACGCAGTAAGCATTGCTCATATAACGTTGATCGCTGATACTGGTAGCTCCGGTTATGGTGAAGTATGTTCCTAATGGCACTTGTAACGCAGCCTCTACACCGGCGTGACGGCGATTGATACCCGTGATAGCTTGGTTCACAAAGGTACGAGCCTCATCATCATAGTAACCGTTCAACTCACTGCCGTCCCAAAAACGAGTGTAGTAGCCCGTGATACGACCGCGCACAGCGTTGTAGTTAAACTCATAAGTCAGGTCTGCTCCAACTACTTTCTCAGAAGCAGCATAGAAGTCCTTCAGGTTAGACGCATTATCGTGCGTGTAGATGGTTTCTATCGCGCGATCGTGTACGCGCGGAGATATATAGGCATCGCGCGCGAGAGGAGCTTGGGTTTCTGCCATAACATTTAACGTAATGCGGTTACGACCATTAATCTTATAGGTCAAGCCCATCTTGAAGGCCGGATCTACAAAGTGATGCCAGTCGCCCTCTAATCGGCTTGCGCAGTTACCTTGTTGGATTCTGAAGTAGTCGTTGTCAGAACCTAAATAACGCTTAGCAGCTTGAGGATCGGTTTGTGCTGTAACGGCAGCCAAATAAACGGCACGACCGTTAATCATGTCTGTAGTACGTTGGATATTCGAATAAGTCAACTGTAAACCATAGTACAGATTGAGGTTTTGCCAGTTCCATTCGTTCTGCGCCCAAAGACGAGCGGTGGTCATATTGATACGATAATCGTAACCAAAGCGATCGCCATTCTTGATAGCCTGTGCCTCTTTGCCGTGCTCGTTCCAGTACTTAAGGTTATTTTGCTTAACGTAAGCGATTTGTGCTTGCGTCATACCGATATTGGTGGCTAACTCGCGAATATCACGTTCTGAGAAAGCATCCACATCAATCCATTGATTACCACCCAAGAGGTCATCCATGGTCTTAAAGTGAATAGCTTGCGACTGTTTGAGTTCCAATCCGGCAGTGATTTTGAGGTGATCATAGTGCTTGTCCTGGTAGTTGATAGTAGCCATGGCTTCCTGAATGTCATTATGACGACGTTCAATGATATAGCGAGCCGAACCATTGGGATTCATTGCGTTTTGAGCATAGTTGGCTGCATACAATGCGTCCCAGTCAATTTGGGTCGTCTTGTTGTCACGAGAGGTCCATAAGTCCGTTAAGGTCTTGTACGAATCCATGTCTACCGAGTGACCTACAGCATTGCCGTTGTAGGAAGCGGGATAGAGTAGATTGCCATCCTCATTCAATTGTCCCAATGGCTTACCGTTGATGTCCGTATTGATGAAGTCACCATTCTTGTCTAACTGACCGTCAAACAGGAAGGAGGGCATATTACGATAGTAATCCGGACGTGGGTCGGGAGCGTTGTAGAAGGACAGTGCCGAATTCGAATACATGGAGTAGTGATAACCGGCTGCTACGTGTAATTTGCGCTCTTTGTCAATGTTGTAGTCGTATGAGAGAACCAGTGTCGGATCATAGGACTTAACAATACGTGAGTTACGCACTTTGCCATCCTGATAGCCCCAATATGGGTTGTAGTTGTTCCAACCCCACTTAGTGCTGTTGTATTGGTTTGTCAAGTCGTACACCTCTTGGGTTACGGCAGCAGATTGACCGCGCTTGGTAGGTGCACCAAAAGTGATAATACTTAAGCGATGTTGATCACCCCATTTCTTTTCTGCAGAGAAGAAATAACCTAAGGAGTAATACTCAATACCTTCACCAATCTGACCTTTTTGATCAATATACGGTGAGAATCGGAAGGCTAATTGTCCCATAAAGAACCAACCGCTCTTTAGAGGACCTGAACTGTAGCTAACACGAGCAGCAGCCTTGTAGTTACGGTTCGTTCCGGCCAAAGATACTTTCCAACCTTGTGCATAATTGGAAGCAGTCATCAGGTAGTTGGTTGATTTACCTACATTACCAAAGGTGAAGTTAGTTGCTTCCAATGGGTTGGTAGTCTCTTTGTAACGACTGGCATCGTTCAAACCACCCATGGCAGAGAAGTTAAACTGTCCGCGCTCTGCGGAATTGAACGACAAACCTTCAATGTAATTCTGCTCATACTTGGATTGGTATCCACGTTGACGATAACGCGCTGTGGACCATGACCAAGAAGACATCTTGTTGAATACATCCTGATCAGACGAAGCCGAGGATGCTTGTTCTTGTGAGCGACCTTCATCATCGTTCAGTTCGTCATCAAGCAGGTTCAGCAGTACTTCGTCCTTGACTTCACGAGCCATGTCCGGTTGGATGTTAATACTGCCAAGATTTGTGCTCTCGTTGGCTTTAATCTGAATGATTTCGATTCCGGCATTGTAGCCATCGGCTTCGATAATCATTTCTTCTACGCCAGCATCCAGATAGAGCAAGTTAAACTCACCATTCTGGTTGGTGGTTGTACTTAGATTCTGATTGGCGAGGGTAATGGTTGCACCAATTACGGCTTTGCCGCTTTCTGCCTCTACAATACGGCCTTTAAGGCTCGTCTGTGCTGAAGCTGTTAGTGCCATAACACCTGCCAACAGGGTCAAAAGTGTTTTTCGCATAATTGTGTTGATTTTAGTTAATAATATATTAAAACTCTGCTGTTTTAGGAGTTCTTGGGAAAGGAATGACGTCGCGTATGTTCTGCATACCAGTTACGAATAGCATGAGGCGTTCAAAACCCAGTCCGAATCCGGCATGGGGAGCTGCACCAAAGCGACGTGTATCTAAGTACCACCACATATCCTTCATTGGGATGTGACGGCGCTCAATCTCACCATTCAGTTTATCTAAACTCTCTTCTCGCACGGAACCACCAATAATCTCACCAATCTGTGGGAAGAGAACATCAGTGCCTTGTACGGTCTTATCATCTTCGTTTATCTTCATATAGAAGGCTTTAATCTCTTTCGGATAATCGGTCATAATAACCGGTTTACCAAAGTGCTCCTCTACTAGATAACGTTCGTGCTCCGAGGCCAAATCATCGCCCCAGTTGCAGGGGAACTCGAATTTATGCCCATTCTTAATGGCTTCTTGTAGGATTTCTACGCCTTTTGTGTATGGCAAACGAATGAATTTCGTATCCACTACCGATTTTAGACGTTCAATCAAGCCTTTATCTATGTATTGGTTGAGGAACTCCAAGTCGTCCATGCAGTTGTTCAACGCCCAACGTACGCAATACTTGATAAAGTCCTCTTCTAAGTCCATCAATTCGTCTTTTTGAATGAAAGCCACCTCAGGTTCAATCATCCAGAACTCCGCTAAGTGACGCGGGGTGTTGCTATTCTCGGCGCGGAAAGTAGGACCAAACGTGTAGATTTTACCTAAGGCCATGGCTGCTAATTCACCTTCCAATTGTCCACTGACAGTTAGGCTGGCTTGTTTGCCAAAGAAATCGTCCGAGTAATCAATCTTGCCATCTTCACCCTTTTTTAGGTTATAGAGGTTCTTGGTGGTTACTTGGAACATTTGTCCTGCGCCCTCACAGTCGGAAGCAGTGATGAGTGGGGTATGGAAATAGAAGTAGCCGTGCTCGTGGAAGTAGGTATGAATGGCCATCGCCATGTGGTGACGGATGCGGAAGACTGCTCCAAATGTATTAGTACGCGGACGTAAGTGCGCGATTGTGCGCAGGTATTCCATTGATAATCCTTTTTTCTGCAAAGGATACTGGTCCGGATCGGCAGTGCCATATACCTCTAAGTCCGTTAACTGAATCTCAACGGCTTGCCCTGCACCTTGGGAGGGCACTAATAAACCGGTGGCGGAGATACACGAACCGGTTGTGACGGGTTTGAGACTCTCTTCGGGGAACTTGGCCAGATCGACTACAATCTGAATGTTCTTGATGGTAGAACCGTCATTGAGGGCAATGAAACTAACCTGTTTATTGCCACGACGACTGCGCACCCATCCACGAACATTGATTGGTTCGTTAAAGGCTGTGCTCAGAAGAGCTTGTTTAATTTCTGTTCGTTGCATATTATAATTGTTATACTACGTATCGTTTATGTTTCGATTATGTTTCGATTATGTTAGGATTTTGACCTTATTAGAACGGTACATCTTGTGGGTTGTCCAGCTGAGCGCCATCCGGGCTACCTAACGAGGAACGAATGGATATCTCTCCTGCACCGGGTAATGGTGCTAAATCGTTCTCATCGTATGCTTCGTTCTCGTTTTGGAACTTAGCAAACTTAGAGCGGAACCGCAACCATATCTCATCTACTGCACCGTTACGATGCTTGGCTACAATGATTTGACCTAATCCGCGTAAGTCCTTACCGGTTTTGTCATCATTGTATAGATGGTAGTACTCAGGACGGTGGATGAAACATACCATATCGGCGTCTTGTTCAATGGCACCGGACTCACGTAAGTCACTCAACTGCGGTTTCTTACCATCAACACCCGTACGTGCTTCTACGCCACGGTTCAACTGCGATAGGGCTATGA
This sequence comes from Paludibacteraceae bacterium, assembly GCA_024399955.1. Lineage (GTDB taxonomy): Bacteria > Bacteroidota > Bacteroidia > Bacteroidales > Paludibacteraceae > Colicola. Next base: position 22,262 of record JAKSNH010000012.1, read on the forward strand.
TAGGAATATCCAACTCCTTGGCCAAGGCTTTCAGGTTACGCGATATGATACTGACTTCCTGCTCACGGGATCCAAAACTCATTCCCTGTGCGTTCATCAACTGCAGGTAGTCAATGATGATTAATTCTACGTGATGCTCCTTCACTAACTTACGTGCTTTGCTGCGCAACTCAAACACGGATAAGGCTGGTGTATCATCTACATAGATTGGAGCTCCTTTTAAGTCGCGAATCTTAGTCTCTAATTTTTTCCATTCGTCTTTGGTCAAGTGTCCGTTTTTAATCTTATCACCCTCAATCTCACATACGTTCATAATCAAACGGTTCACTAACTGAACGTTGGACATCTCTAACGAGAACATGGCTACAGGACGGTGATAATTAACGGCAATGTTCTTGGCCATAGATAGCACAAATGCCGTTTTACCCATAGCCGGACGGGCTGCGATGATAATCAGGTCGGACTTCTGCCAGCCGGATGTGATCTTATCCAATGCCGTGAACCCACTGGGTACACCGGATATATTACCTTCGTTCTTGCCTGCCGCTTCAATACGATTAAACGCTTCGGTAATCACATCGTCAATCTGATGCACATCGCGCTTCTGATTGCGTTGACTGATTGCAAAAACATCAGCTTCGGCTTTTTGCATCAAATCGTCTACATCCTGCGTTTCATCATATGCTAACTCTTCAATCTCCGCCGCCATACGAATCAATTCACGAGCAGTGTGCTTTTGCGCAATGATCTGAGCATGGTAACGTAAGTGTGCTGCCGAAGCTACACGACGGGTTAGGTCACTGATATAAATGACACCTCCTACTTCGTCTAAAGTACCTAATGACTTCAGCTTCTCCGTTACGGATAATACATCAATCGGTTGCTCCTTAGCGGCTAATGCTGCAATCGCCTCATATACGCGCTGGTTCTGCTCCTTATAGAAAACCTCAGGAGATAATAAATCAGCTACTGTGATAAAGGCTTCTTTCTCAATCATCAGAGCTCCCAATACGGACTCTTCCAACTCAATAGCTTGAGGTGGCATCTTGCCCATGTCATTCGGACCCACTTTGATAGGACGAGTAGTCTTGCTTTTGTTTTTATTGGTGCTTGTTGTAGGCATTGATTAATTCAGATGCAGCAATAAAACTGCTTATTTCGTTATTAAGTACTTTCTTTTCCATTAATTGCGTTAACGCTTCCATTTCAGGATGTTGATAGAACCCGTTCAATAGGCTGGAATTGATGGTCTCGTACATCCAATATTTAGCTTGCTCTGTGCGCTTAGCATCAAAGTAACCGTTCTCGCGCGTGAACCTTATATATTGTTCTATCATGTTCCAAACCTCTTGGATGCCAGTCTTCTCTACTGCTGAGCAGGTCTCTGCATACGGTTTCCAGCCGGATTCGGTGGGAGGAAACAACGCTAATGCATTCTTAAAACTTACCTTAGCGGCTTGTGCGCGCTCTATGTTATGACCATCGCATTTGTTGATAGCTATGCCATCGGCCATCTCCATGATACCGCGTTTGATGCCTTGCAGTTCGTCTCCTGTACCGGTTACTTGCAGCAGCAGGAAGAAATCCACCATTGAGTGGGCAGCTGTCTCGGACTGACCTACACCTACTGTTTCCACCAATATAGTATCAAACCCTGCAGCTTCGCATAACACAATCGTTTCACGTGTCTTACGCGCTACACCGCCTAATGAACCGGCAGAGGGACTGGGACGGATAAACGCGTTGGCTTGCACCGACAACTCGTTCATTCTTGTCTTATCCCCTAAGATGGATCCTTTGCTGCGTTCGCTAGATGGATCAATAGCCAGAACGGCTAAGTGCTTACCCTGTTTACATAGTTCGGTACCTAAGGCTTCAATAAAAGTTGATTTACCGGCACCGGGCACTCCCGTTATGCCTACGCGCACCGATTCCCCTGCATGGGGCAAACAACGCTCAATCACCTGTTGCGCAATGACTTGATCGGACGGCAGGTTACTCTCCACTAGCGTCACCGCTTGGGATAGTAAGGTGATGTCGCCTTTTAGAATACCTTCTACGTATTCATCGGCTGTCAGCACGCGTTTCTTGCGGTGGAATGTGGAGTAGGGATTCACCTGCGGCAAATTCACTACTCCTTCGTTCACCACTAAACCTTTGTACTCGTTACTATTTTCAGGATGCTCCATCATTATTGTACTTCCCAAGTCAACTTGATTGTTTGTATGGGGTTCTTAGGATCGTTGGTAATCACCGTGATGGTGCGCTCGTAGCGAGACGAAGCCATATTGGTGGTGTTCACATAGAACTTATAATCTTTCGAAGCCTTGATGCCGCCCTTCAGTTCTGGGAAGTACATGTCGTTTGCACCGATGATGCGACGGATATACAGCGGGTTAACACCGGCATTCACGATATGTAGGCTCTTCGTTACTTTGGCTTTCTTGGCAGGCAATGTACCTAAGTTTATCTCGCGATTGATCTCAGCGATAGGAGCGTTTAACTTTTGCTCCTCGGTCATGTTCGAGAAGTCCTCTTGTACGTTAGCCGTCACGGTGATAGCATGGGCATTGTCCATAGCACCCTTGCCGTTCACGCGCACATATAACTTGGCCTGTACCGGACCATAAACAGGGCAGGCATTTGCGTCAAACAAGATGCTGAATTGTCCGGTTTGTTGAGGCTTAACGGTCTCTAAAGTAGCCAAAGCATCTACGTAGTCGGCTTGACTGATCTCTACCTTCAAATCGCTATTCGTTTGGTTAGCATACTCAATGGTCTTGGTGATGGTGTTGCCTTTCTTAACGGCACCTAAGTTAAGGTCGGTGGTCTTAACACTCAGCTCCTCAATCTTAGCCATATAACGATTAACCGGTTGTGCAGGCTTCGGAATAACCTCACCCTTGATGTATACGCGTGTAGTAGCTTCCTTGGCGTTTGAGGTGATAGTAACAGTTTTAGAGAACTTACCGGGACGGCCATTGGGGTTATAGGTTACGGTAATCGCTCCTGTTGCTCCCGGTTCAATGGGTTCACGGTTCCACTTAGGAGTGGTGCAACCGCAACTGGCACGCACGTTGCTCAGCACAAGCGGAGTCATACCTTCGTTCTTGAAATTAAATACGGTTGTTACTCGACCATCTGCTTCGTTGATCTTACCGAAGTCATGCGTGGTCTTTTCAAATGTGATAACCGGCTCTTGAGCCATCATGGTAGCAGCCATCAGCATGCTTGCCATTACTGTAAAAATCTTTTTCATAATCATGTGATTCTTGGTGTGTATTTTATTTATTTGTTTTTTGTTTGTTTTCGTCTACGTCAGTAATTCTACTTTGCTCAACCCCTGTATCATACCTAATTCGGTGCATAGTTGTTCGGCGGATGTGCTGCTATATACCATCACTACAATCTTGCAGTCAAACATCTGATCTTCCGTCTGGATATGCAAATCCGACATGTTCAGTTGCATCTTCTCCGAGATGGTTTGAATGATTTGCACCAACATACCGAATCGGTCTATTCCGCGCACGTGCACCGTGATAGGATAAGCCTGTGTGGGCGCCGGTGATAGGGGTGAATCAATATGTTTGAGGTATTTGCGAATTGCATCCTGCGCCTTAGCCGTCTCTACCATATTTAGCCATTCCGGAATAGGTGTTACGTTCTGTGACGTCAGTATCTCCACTTGGTCGCCTGACTTTAGTCGATACGAGATAGGTTGCATTTGGTGGTTTACTTTAGCACCTATACAATGCTGACCTAATTGGGTATGTAGCATATACGCAAAGTCTAGAACGGACGAGTGTTGCGGCAGGGTCTTCACTTCTCCACTGGGAGTAAATACAAATACTTCGTGGGCGAATAAACTTAACTTGAAATTATCCAAGAACGCCATGGCATCCGGATCCGGATTCTCCAGCACTTCCTTCACTTCTAACAACCAGTGGTCTAACTCTTTTTCGCTACTGGATTCCCCTGTTTTATATTTCCAATGTGCAGCTAATCCGTGTTCCGCTATCTCATGCATACGCTTGGTGCGAATTTGTACTTCAACCCATCGACCATGTCTGCCCATTACTGTGATGTGCAGTGCTTCATATCCGTTAGCTTTAGGCTGCGATATCCAGTCTCTGATGCGCTCCGGATGAGGGTGGTAGATTTCTGTAATGGCGGCATATAAGATCCAACATTGGTCCTTCTCCGACATGGCTTCGTTGGGAGTGAATACGATGCGTACTGCCAATAAGTCATATACATCTTCAAAGGAGATGTTCTTACGTTGCATCTTGCGGAAAATCGAATATACCGATTTGATTCGTGCCGAGATGGTAAAGTTATAGCCCATCTGCGTCAGTTTTTCCCGAATAGGTACTGCAAACTCCTCAAAACTTTCCATTTGTGCATCCTTGCAGGCTGCTAAACGGCTCTCTATCTGTTCGTATAAATCCGGATGCTCGTACTTGAAACTCAGGTTCTCTAACTCGGACTTAATCGGGAAGAAACCCAATCGGTGCGCCAATGGTGCATAGATATACTGCGTTTCCCCGGCTATCTTGCGTTGTTTTTCCGGCAACTGTGCACCTAAGGTGCGCATGTTATGTAAGCGGTCTGCCAACTTGATGAGTACCACACGGATATCGTCCGACATAGTCAGCAATAATTTACGGAAGTTCTCCGCCTGCTTCTCCGCCTGGTCCGCGAATACACCGCCGGATATCTTAGTCAACCCATCTACAATCTGCGCGATCTTCTCTCCAAACTGACGCTCTATATCTTCCGTCGTATAATCCGTATCCTCCACTACGTCGTGCAATAGGGCCGAGCAGATACTTGTACTGCCTAAACCAATCTCCCGCACTACAATGCGAGCTACCGCTAAGGGATGCATGATGTATGGTTCACCACTTAACCGACGCACACCATTATGCGCCTTCTTTGCGAATTGGAAGGCACGAGTGATAATCTCCACTTTTTGGCGGTGATGCGAGGCAGCATAGTCGGCTAACAACTCCTGAAAGGATTGCTCAATTAGTTCCTCTTCGGCCTGTGTAAAGTTACTGGTTTCCATGCATTACGTGCAATTATCGCGCAAAGTTACAACTTTTTTTTCATTTATGCAAATATTTTTGTCTTTTTTTATATAAAATAAAAATGTGTTTGTTTTCTTGGTACAAAAATTGTATCTTTGCAAACAAATTACGTTAATATGGCTAAAAAGTTTTTTATATCAACGTTCTTTATCTTCATGTGTGCTTGTCTTATGGCGGCTCCATATACCGTGGTGATTGATGCCGGTCATGGAGGAAAAGATGGTGGTGCGGTGGGACGTAATGGGGTGAAGGAAAAGGACTTAAACCTGGATGTTAGTTTGCGTTTAGCGTCTAAACTTCGCACCCAATTTCCGGATATCCAAGTGTTACTCACTCGTTCTACCGATGTCTTCCTGCCTTTGCAACAGCGTGCGGATTTTGTTAATCAACATAATGCGAACCTGTTTATATGCATCCATACCAACGCGGCTGATGCGCGAAGTGCTAAGGGCACTGAGGTCTATGTGCTTGGCACCGATCGGCTGGAGCAGAATCTTGATGTGGCGATGCGGGAGAATGCCGTGATGAAACTGGAAGCAGATTATCAAACCACATACCATGGTTTTGATCCCAATAGTGTGGAATCATATATCATGTTTGAATTGATGCAGAACCAGTATATAGACCAAAGTCTGCAGTTTGCTACGCTTGTGCAAAATCAGTTTGTTCAGACGCTTCATCGCGATAATCGCGGAGTGCATCAGGCTGCCTTTTGGGTATTGCTCAAATCGGCATGCCCAAGTGTGTTAGTGGAGATGGGATTTGTCAGCAATGCCGATGAAGAAAAATACCTCAATTCGGACCAAGGGAAACGCGAAATAACTGAGTCTATTTTTAATGCTTTCTGTGCTTATTACAAACCAACTTCTACACCTTCTCCCGTGTTGGAGCAAAAACCTGTACAAGAGAATGAAAATCAACCGGTTATGGTCGCTCCTGTGATATCGGAAAAAGAGCCTGAAAAAGTGCTTGAAAAATCGGCACTGAATCAAGGTCATTGGTGCGTGCAAATACTAGCGGGACGCTCCCGATTGTCGTCTACTGATCCGTGTTTTAAGTCGCTTAGCGACATATCGTATCGTGAAGTGAACGGACTGTATAAATACATGGTTGGGCATTGTGCTACCAAGCAGGAAGCAGTGGAATTACGGGACCGCATCAAAAATAAATTCCCGGATTGTTTTGTGGTATATTACGAATGATTATGAAACATAAAAGAGAAATTAAAGTAGCACTATTAGCTATTGTGTGTGTGTGTTTACTGGTGTATGGACTGAGTTTCCTTAAGGGACGCGATATCTTTTCTCCCGTTAAACATTATGTAGGTGTGTTTGAAAACGTGAATGGTCTAGTCGCTCAGGCGCCCGTGTATGTGCGCGGTTATAAAGTAGGTCAGGTGGATGCTATCCAATATGACTTTACTCAGCAGCAGGCGTTTAATGTAACCATCTCTATTGATAAGAGCATCGCTATCATCCGTCCTTCTCAAATGCGATTGTGCGACGATGGACTATTAGGTAGTAAGGCGATTGAAGTTATTGTGCCGGTGGGTGCTATTGATAATCAACCGCTCTATGCCGAAGGCGATACGATTCCTGCTGTGGTGGTGCAGGGACTGATGGAGAACTTGCAGCAGTCGTTGGTTGTTAAGATCGAAGATGCGGTGTCTAACTTAGATGCTCTCATCGTTAAAATCAATTCCCAAATCAATGATAATACGCTGCATCAAACGCTAACTAATGTTGAGCAAATATCTGAACAACTATCTGTGTCGGCCAAGGATATACGTGCTATCACCCATAATCAATTGCCTCATATCATCCTGAATGCCGATAGTGCGGTGAACGATGCTAAAGTGGTGGTTCGGGGTCTCAAAGCGGCCGAACTCAGCCAAACTGTGGCGAAAGTCAATACCATGGTGGATTCTGTTAATACCATTCTCACTACCAAGCATGGTACGCTTGGACTGTTGCTGAATGATAAGAACCTCTATCAACATATTGACTCTACCGTCGTGTCAGTCGATAACTTAGTGGTGGATCTCAAGGCTAATCCCAAGAAATACGTGCATTTCTCCTTGTTTGGTGGGAAAGATAAATCGAACAAAAAAACCACACAAAAATAAGTTTAGAATGTTTCTAATTTAGGGTGCATGTACTTATTTGATTTAGGGGGCAGAAATTAAGGGTTTAACGATTTTTGTTACACACCGTTTTTGTGGAACAGGTAACCCTAAGGGGGTATAAAATCAGGTAGTTAAGTGTTAAGGATATTTGTAACTACCTGATTTTCATTTGGTTGTATGTAATGTGCTGATATACATATAGTTAGCCATGCTACAAAAAAAGCCTTTATTGCCAAATTTGGTCATGTCAAAAAAAAGCAGTAATTTTGCATCGTTTTTCCGGCTTTTTGGAAATAAATAGATAATTGTTTTGCAACAAAATGTGAACATATTATGGCAGCAATGCGCAAATATTTTGCGCGACAATGTGACCCCAAGTGTGTACAATACTTGGTTTGCCTCATTGGATCCTGTTGAGTTCACTAACAATACCTTAGTATTACGCGTACAAAGTCAGTTTGTGGCTTCGTATATTGAGGAGAACTACATCGACCTGTTAGGTAAGACCATCCGCCGCGTATTTGGTCCGGAAACGGCATTGGAGTATCGTGTATTAGTGGATTCAACTTCCGGTGCTTCAACCACTTACTTGTCCGATGGCGTGATGCAGGTTAGTGCGCATGCTATTCCCGGTCAGCCCGTAGTGCAACCTAATTGGCAGAGTCATCTTAATCCAAACTACACTTTCTCCACGTTCATTCAAGGGGAGACCAATAAATTGGCGCGCACCGTAGGTGTGGCGATATCTAAAGAACCAGGTAAGACTGTCTTCAATCCATTGTTTATCTATGGTAGCAGTGGAGTAGGTAAGACCCACTTAGCGAATGCTATAGGTAATCAGATTCAGGCTGCTAATCCGGACTCGCGCGTGTTGTACGTGAATGCTAACACGTTTAAATTGCAGTTCCAAGAAGCGGTTAACCAGAATAAAGTGCAAGACTTCTTGCTCTTTTACCAAAACGTAGATGTGCTCATCTTGGATGATGTGCAGTTCTTCTCCAATCTTAAAGGCACCCAGGATACATTCTTCCATATCTTCAATTACTTGCATCAGATGCGTAAGCAACTCATTCTGACTTCGGACCGCTCTCCTGTAGATCTTAAGGATGTAGAAGAGCGCTTGCTTACTCGCTTCAGATGGGGTTTGCCGGTGGAGATTCAACGTCCGGATTTGAATCTGCGCAAGGCAATCTTAATAGATAAGATGCATCGGGATGGTATCTCCTTTAGTGAAGACATCGTGGACTATATCGCTACGCATGCGTGCGAGAACATACGCGATATAGAAGGTGTCTTGGCCTCCCTCATTGCTTATTCTACGCTCATGAACCAAGAGATTGATATGTCGCTGGCTCAATCTATTGTGGAGCGACTAGTGACCAAATTGGATAAGCCGGTCTCAATGCAAGATGTGATGGGAGCGGTTTGCGAACATATAGGTGTTACCGAAAAAGTGTTCGTGTCACGGTCTCGCCAGCGTGATGTGGCGCGTGCTCGACAGATGTTCGTGTATATCGTTAAGGAGATGACCGATCATACCTTATCGGAAATAGGAGCATGTATGTCCCGCGACCATGCTACGGCCCTCTATGCATTCAATACCATCAAAAAGCAGCTTCAGTACGATAAAGTGCTGCATCATGAATTGCAGACACTAATGTACGAACTCAAGCACTAAATACAACTATGAGTGATTATATCGTATCGGCGCGCAAGTATAGGCCCACTACGTTTGAATCGGTTGTGGGACAAAAAGCGCTGACGGAAACGCTCCGTAATGCGATTCGCCAAGGCCACTTGGCTCATGCGTATTTATTCTGTGGCCCGCGAGGTGTGGGCAAAACAACGTGTGCCCGTATATTCGCCAAAACAATCAACTGTCTTCATCCTACTGATTCGCACGATGCTTGCAATGAGTGCGAGAGTTGCGCGGCGTTTAATGAGCAACGCAGTTTCAATATTCATGAACTGGATGCTGCGTCCAATAACTCTGTCGAGGATATCCGCACGCTCATTCAGGAAGTGCGTATTCCGCCGCAAGTAGGTAAGTACAGCGTCTATATCATTGATGAGGTTCATATGCTGTCGCAGGGCGCTTTTAATGCGTTGCTGAAGACATTAGAGGAACCACCATCATACGCTGTTTTTATCTTGGCTACTACCGAGAAACATAAGGTGTTACCTACTATCCTCAGTCGATGCCAAGTCTACGACTTCCAGCGCATTACCGTCATGGATATGGTGCATCACTTGGAGTATGTAGCTAAGACTGAAGGCATATCGGCCGAACAAGAGGGCCTGCGCGTGGTGGCTGAGAAGGCGGATGGAGGTATGCGAGATGCACTCAGTATATTCGACCAACTGGTTGCTTTCTGCGGTAATCATATCACTTATGCTCAGGCGATTGAGGTGCTCAATGTGCTAGATACGGACTATTACTTCCGTCTCACGGACGATGCCCTTCATCATAATGTGTCCGATGCTTTGCTGCTACTGAATGAAGTGCTACAGCGTGGTTTTGATGCAGGTCATTTCGTGATTGGTATGATGCAACATCTGCGCAATATCTTAGTGTCTAAAGACCCCCAAACGCTGCCGTTACTTGAGACTTCTCAGGCTGCCCAGCAACATTACGTGGACCAAGCGCAGCGATGCGAAGCGCAATGGCTGTTCCGTGCATTAGATATTCTCAACACACTGGATATCAACTACCGCACGGCTAAGAATAAACGTCTCACCATCGAACTCGCTCTCGTCAAACTCTGTGCCCCAACGTCTGCCCCAACGTCTACGTCAACGTCTTCTATATCGGAGTCCCCGAAGGCACCGTCAACGTCTCCTTCTCCGTCAACGTCTCCTTCTCTGTCAACGTCTCCTTCTCCTTCTCCATCTCCCTCTCACTCTCCCTCTCCACTTCCCTCCCTTCCGTCCCTCAAACCCAAACCCTCCCCCTCCCTCGAAGAGGTGGCAACACCGATGAGAAGAGGAGAGACTCAGGTCGTCCGTCAATCAAACGGAGTGGCGATTGACCCTCACGAACCTGCTGTCTCGACGACGTCCCCTTTCACACTTGATCAACTCAATAGCGCGTGGGTTGGTCTGAGAAAAGACTTCCCCAAGGAAGAGCGCTTACAGATGATGTTAACGGACTATCAGCCCCAGATAACCGGGGAGAATATGTTGACATTAACGCTGACTAATTCGTGGCAAAAAGACGAATTCGCACGGTTTGGTAAGCAGATAATGGATAAGATACGGCATGAACTGCATAATGACCTTGTCACCCTGCATGTCGTTGTGGAGGAATATACGGCCAAGCAAGAGGCCTATACGTCCGCTGAAAAGTATAAACTGCTCGCTGAGCAGAACGCACTACTCGCCGAGATGCGAGATGCCCTCAATCTGCAATTGGAATAAATGGCAGAGGACCTGAAGAAATACTTACCCACCACCAAACGCGAATTGGAACTGCGTGGTTGGGATACGGTCGATGTAATCCTCTTTTCCGGAGATGCTTACATCGATCATCCGCAGTTCGGTGCAGCGGTTATTGGACGCGTGCTTGAGGCCCACGGTTACCGTGTGGCTATCGTGCCTCAGCCTGACTGGCATGGTGATCATAGGGACTTCACTAAACTGGGAACACCGCGACTTTTCTTCGGTATCACGGCCGGGGCGATGGACTCGATGGTGAACCACTATACCGCCAATAAACGGCGTCGCTCCGATGATGCCTATACGCCCGAAGGGCGGGCAGGGATGCGACCGGATTATTGCACCGTCACGTACGCCCAAATTATTCGTCAGCATTTTCCATCTACACCAATCGTCATTGGTGGCATCGAAGCCAGCATGCGGCGATTGGCCCACTATGATTATTGGTCGGATAGTTTCAAGCCCTCTATCCTGGTTGAGTCGGATGCTGACCTGCTTGTTTATGGCATGGGTGAGAAGAGTATCGTAGCCATTGCGGATGCCATATCATCTACTGGCACTGTGCCTCACGATGTACCGCAAACGACCTATCGCACGGCTTCATTACCTGCTATACCAGATGCTAACCAGATAGTGTTGCATGGTTATCAGGCCGAGAAGAACAACAAGATTCTCTATGCCGAGGATTTTAGGCTCACCGAGATTGAATCCAACCGCATCACGGCCAAGACGATTATCCAGGATGACATAGTCGTCAACCCGCCGTATCCCACCATGACTACGGATGAACTAGATGCTATCTATGACCTGCCGTTCCAATACATGCCGCATCCTAAGTATAAAGATAAGCATATCCCGGCTTACGAGATGATTCGTTTCTCTGTATGCCTGCATCGAGGCTGCTTTGGCGGATGCTCGTTCTGCACGATTTCTGCTCATCAGGGCAAGCAGATCACCTCGCGGTCCAAGTCCAGTATAATTCGTCAAATCAGTCGTCTTAAGGACCTGCCCGAATGGAAAGGTTACCTGAGCGATCTAGGTGGACCCTCCGCTAATATGTATGGTATGCATGGCAAGAACACCGACTTATGCGCCAAGTGCGCACGACCTAGTTGCTTGCAGCCGGCAATATGCAAGAACCTGCATCAGAATTTCGCACCCATCCTGGATATATACCGATCCGTAGATAAACTGCCGTATATCAAGAAAGCCTTTGTAGGCAGTGGCATACGGTACGACCTAATGTCCGAGGCGTATGGACGGCAACTCATCACGCGGCATGTGTCCGGACGACTCAAAGTGGCTCCGGAGCACTGCTCAGACTCTGTGCTGCAACTCATGCGTAAACCGCAATGGAGCGAGTACGTGCGTTTCCGTGATTTCTTCCAGCGTATCAACCGCGAAGCCGGTATGCATCAGCAGCTCATACCGTACTTTATCTCGTCCCATCCCGGATGCACCAACCGCGACATGATGGCGTTGGCTAACGAAACGAAACGGATGCATTACCATCCTGAACAAGTGCAGGACTTCACGCCTACACCGATGACACTCAGCACATGCATGTACTACACCGGACTTAATCCGTATACCATGCAGCTCGTGTATGTGGCTAAGAGCAGTGACGATAAACGTAAACAGAACAGTTTCTTCTTCTGGTGGAAGGAGAACCCTAATTGTAATCGCAAATGAAAAAGAAACAGTACCATATCAATCCGGTCACCCTGGCTATGGAGCGGGTGGAGCATGATGTCTTTTATTGGTTGAAACAATCCGGATTCTATATCCTGGGCGGAGTATGCTTGGGTATTATCTTCTTCTTTCTTTTCTACCATTTCTTTCCGTCCCCTCGCGAACGGCAACTGATGACGCAGAAACAGCAGTTAGAGACCCAACTCAATCTGGTGGATGGGCGACTGGACCAGATGCAGATTGTCATGAATGACCTGTCCCAACGCGACGATAACCTGTATCGCGCCTTATTGGGAGCCGAACCTATCCCGCTGTCGGTTAGACAAGGAGCTACCCAGAAAATGGCGTACTACGACGAGATCAGTCGCATGACCGACTCCCAACTGGCCGCTAACCTGTCTCTCAAAACCGATATACTGGAGAAAGAACTGTATGTGCAGGCTAAGTCTTACGATGAGATATTGGTGTTGGCTAAGAACCAAGAGACTAAGATGGAATATATCCCGGCTATTCAGCCGGTGCTCAATCAGAACCTCAAGCGGGTAGCCAGTGGTTATGGATGGCGTATCGACCCTGTTTATCATGTGCGTCGATTCCATAGCGGCATGGACTTTACCGCTCCCAAGGGCACCGATATATACGCTACCGGCAAAGGTAAGGTTGTTTTTGTGGGACGTAAGCAAGGTTACGGCAATACCGTCATCATCGACCATGGTTATGGTTACCAAACGTTGTATGCCCACTTGCATAAGTCGCTATGCCGGGTGGGACAAAAAGTAAACCGAGCCGACGTCATTGCATTGGTTGGTAATACCGGTAAATCCACCGGTCCGCATCTGCACTACGAAGTGCATTTCCAAGGCAAGGCCATCGACCCGCGTAATTTCTATTTCTACGATTTATCTCCCGAGGAGTACGACCTGATGGTGCAGTTATCCAATAATTATGGTCGTATGTTAGACTAATCGGTCTCGGCGATGTGAATCAATGCCGCTTCATCCTCAATGATAATGCGCTTACCATGCGTTGCTATCACTCCTTCTTTGGTTAATTGACGGATGGTGCGAATAGCATTGGCGGTGGTCATCGAACTGATGTTACTGATGTCCTCACGACTCAGTATGACACTCAATGTTTTACCATCAGATTCTGTGCCAAAACGAGCTTTGAGGGTCAATAATGCATCTGCCATTCGTCCGCGCACGTGCTTCTGCGTCAGCACGACTTGACGGTAACGAGCAATCTCTAACATGCTGCTCATACGAGCTAAGAAATACATGCATATCTGGTTATTTTGGTTTAGCACACGCATCAGTGCTTCGCGACGCACTTTACAGATACAACTGGGTTCAATGGCTGTAGCACTCGTACTATACATGCTATGCGATAGGATAGGCAGATAACTGAAAAACTCACCGGGAGCTACCAATCGCACAATCTGAGGTTTTTGATTGGCACTCCCGATGTACTCGCGCACTTTGCCAGTCAATAGGATCATTAGACATTCCGGAAAATCGCCGGCTTGAAAGACCTTTTCTTTTTTAGCATAATCCACTACTTCCGATTCCGATTCAATGTAGGCTCTCTCTCCGGGAGTTAACATCTCCCAGGCAGGATGACCATCCCATAAGGAGGCAAAATTAACGTTTTTTCGGGTCATAAAATGCTTTTTTTGCAAAAATTTTGCGCAAAGTTACATTTTTTTTTGCACAGTTGCAAATTTTTTTGTAATTTTGCAGGCGTATTACAAGGTAATAACTTTTTTGTATGAATATATCTGTTATTGTTCCGTTGTATAATGAGGCAGAATCGCTGCCTAAGTTGTATGAGTGGATTGCCCGCGTGATGGTGGAGCATGGCTTTACGTATGAGGTCCTTTTTGTGAATGATGGCTCTACGGATGATTCGTGGTCGGTGATTGAACAACTGCATCAGTCTGATAAGGCGGTGCGTGGTATCTGTTTCCGTCGTAACTACGGTAAGTCCGCGGCGTTGCATTGCGGCTTTGCTGCGGTTCAGGGCGATGTGGTGATTACGATGGATGCGGACTTGCAGGATTCGCCGGACGAGATACCTGAGCTCTATCGCATGATTACGGAGGATGGTTATGACTTGGTGAGCGGATGGAAGCAGAAACGCTATGATAATCGTTTGACTAAGAACCTGCCAAGTAAACTTTTTAACGCCACTGCGCGTCGCGTGACGGGTATTCAGCTGCATGATATGAACTGCGGACTGAAGGCATATCGCAGGGAGGTGGTTAAGAATATAGAGGTGTTCTCGGAGATGCATCGGTATATACCGTATTTGGCTAAAAACGCAGGCTTTACTAAGATAGGTGAGAAAGTGGTACAGCATCGTAAGCGTGAGTTTGGTACCAGTAAGTTCGGTCTCAACCGTTTCATCAATGGTTATTTGGATTTGATGACCTTGTGGTTCCTGAATAAGTTTGGTAAGCAGCCTATGCATTTCTTCGGATTGGTAGGCAGCCTGATGTTCTTCATCGGCTTTGTGGCTGTTTGTGTTGTAGCCGGCATGAAACTCCATGCCCTGGCTAATGGCGTACCTGCCATGCTGATTGGCACGAATCCGTATTTCCACATTGCCATCCTGATGATGGTTCTCGGCTGTATGCTCTTCCTTGCCGGTTTCCTCGGCGAACTCATCCTCCGCAACTCCCCTAGCCGCAATGATTACCTCATCAAATCAAAGATTGATTAACAATAACGCAAACTAAGATTATGAAAGCACTAGTTAAACGGTATGCGAAGCCGGGGATATGGATGGAAGATGTTCCGATGCCCGAAGTGGGAGTGAACGACGTCCTCATCCGTGTCAAGAAAGCCGCTATTTGCGGCACGGACCTTCATATGTATAAATGGGACGATTGGGCACAGAGTCACTGCCGTCCGCCATACACGATGGGTCATGAGTTCGTGGGCGAAGTAGCCGAGGTAGGTCTCGGTGTTCGTTCCTTCCGTGTGGGTGAACGTGTGACGGCAGAAGGCCATATCGTTTGTGGTCATTGCCGCAACTGCCGTCGCGGCATGGGCCATGTATGCGAGAACACCATCTCGGTGGGTATCATGGGTAAGGATGGTTGCTTTGCGGAGTATGTCACTATTCCTGAGTCTAATGTGGTTAAGTTACGTGACGAGATTCCGGACGACTTTGCAGCTATCATGGATCCGTTCGGTAATGCTACACATACGGCGCTGGCTTTTCCGTTGTTGGGTGAAGATGTGCTCATTACGGGTGCAGGATTGATTGGCACGATGGCCGCAGGAATATGCCGTTATGCCGGAGCCAAGCATATCGTAGTCACGGATATCAATCCGCTGCGCTTGGATATAGCTAAGCGCATGGGTGCTACGCTGACGGTGGATGGCAGCAAGGGTGAGACTATCCAGGGGGCCATGGACCAACTCAACATACGAGGTTTTGATGTGGGACTGGAGATGTCCGGTGCACCGGCAGCTTTTAATGATATGGTGGCGCATATGTACAAGGGGTCTAATATAGCTCAGTTAGGTATTCTGCCGTCTAATACGCAGGTTAATTGGTCGGATGTTATCTTCAATGCCCTCACTATCAAGGGCATCACCGGCCGCCGCATGTGGGAGACGTGGTACCAGATGGAGCAGATGCTGCTGGGTGGCTTGGATCTCAGTCCGGTTATCACCCATCGCTTTAAGTTTGATGATTTCCAGAAGGGCTTTGATGTCATGGTTTCCGGCCAATGCGGCAAAGTCCTCCTCGAATGGTAATAAAAGTGCTATATGAATCGTAAAGTATTATATGTCTTATTGATGGTGTGCTGTGCCGGCACTACGTTCGCGCGCCCGATCATGGTGCGTGATAGTGCCCGCTCTACGGAACCTGTTGTTATTACAGAGCCTTTTGAATCAGTTTATGCGACCATTGGCTATGGAGATATAACCTATCGCGGTGCAATAACATGGCAACTGAAAAGCGGAAATGTGACGAGTAGCTATTCTATGTTTGGTGCGGGCAATAATTGTGCCATTCTAAAAGATAATGGTCAGATTGCAGCCGCGACTGCTGCCTCATTAACGTCCGAGAAAATACAGGGTTTACGTGAGGTGCGCTGTAAGATGAAACGCAGTTCAGCGTTATCTTCAATGACTATATACATTTCTGCGGACCAGAATAAATGGCTTGACATTACAGATAAGTATCCGATTACCGTTATTTGGAACGGAGGATCTGCTAATTTTACCAAAAAGGATTTAAATGATAAGGTAGGTGGGTTGATACCTACATCAACTTCTTCTACTTATACTTTCTCTATCACTTTACCTCGTGATACGGATGTATATGTGCGGTGGATTGCATGCGATGCAAAAGACCAATATGCATTCATTGACGATGTGGAGTTGGTTACCTATCCTTGGGTTTATTCGCAGCACGAGGAAGATATTCCTGATTATACACGTTCCACCGATGCTGACCATCAGATTGGTATTGTATGCTGGCCGCAAGCGGTATATAAGAACGACTATGCAGGAGCTACTTTCTATGAGGTGGCATATCGAGTAGGAACGGCTGATCAGCCTACGGATTTTGTGGTGTCAGAGGTGGAAGATTTGGAGGCAGGTGTTCCGTATCTTTATATTGCATCGGGCAGTGCCATTACGGCTGACGGACATGGAGAGTCTGTGACTATAGCGCAACATCGTAATGGTCTATATGGCGCATTGACTAAAATAGATAATCCTGAAATATTAGGTAATAAATGGGTCTTGTTCCAAAATGAGTTGTGGCAAATAGCTCCAACTTCTACCGCCTCTATCAAGGCCAATAGTGGATATATAAATATGACGGAGGTGCCGGAGGAAAACACTTTTACTCCTGTGCCCAGTCGCCAGTACCGCAGTATAAGCGGGCATGGTTTCGTGGCAGATGAACGTGAAGTTAGGATGCCGACTAACAAGAATAAAATACTCTTGGATGGTGAAGTGGTCATAATAAGAGATGGTCAACGATATGATATATTAGGGAGGAACCGAAGATGAAAATATATACTATTCCTCAAACGCACATAGCGCATGTCTGCTCAATGACTATCTTAACTGCTAGTACCCCCGCCAAAGCCAACATCCTCGTTCATGCAGGTGAACAATTATATGGAGGAGAATATTAGTTAACGTTAAAAATTAAAAAAGATAATGAACGCAATTGAATTTGATCATGTAAGTAAACAATACCGCTTAGGCTTGGTCTCTACCAAGACCCTTAGCCACGATATCCGCCGCTTCTGGATTACCAATATCCTCGGCAAGGAGGACCCTTACCTCAAGATTGGTGAAACCAACGACCGTGCATCCAAAGGCTCGTCCGAATATGTCTGGGCGCTGCGCGATATCAATTTCAATGTCGAGCAGGGTGATGTTGTAGGTATCATTGGTAAGAACGGTGCCGGTAAGAGTACGTTGCTCAAACTCCTCAGCCGCGTCACGGGTCCCACTACGGGTCAGATCCGTGCCCATGGCCGTATCGGTTCACTCTTGGAGGTTGGTACCGGTTTCCATGCTGAGATGACCGGCCGCGAGAATATCTTCATGAACGGAGCTATCTTAGGTATGACTCGCGCCGAGATCCAATCTAAGTTAGATGAGATAGTGGACTTCAGTGGTTGCGAGCGTTATATCGATACGCCGGTTAAGCGTTACTCCTCCGGTATGATGGTCCGCCTGGGCTTTGCCGTAGCGGCCCACCTCGACCCCGAGATTCTCGTTGTGGACGAAGTCCTCGCTGTCGGCGATGCCGAGTTCCAAAAGAAAGCCATCGGCAAGATGCAAGACGTCTCCAAAGGCGAAGGCCGCACCGTCCTCTTTGTCAGCCATAATATGGCATCCATTAAACAACTCTGCAAAACAGGTGTTGTACTTAACCAGGGGCAAGTGGAGTTCTCCGGTTCGGCTAATGAAGCCGTGGATTTCTATCTCTCTGCCGGTCATAACGAAGTGCGTGAAGTATCCTATACTCTAGATGATGCCCCATACGAAGATGGTGTGCGTCTTCTATCGGCTAAGGTCTATGCCGACCCGCAGGATCCGAAGGGACGCATTTATACGACTAATGATATCCATTTGGACTTTGAGTTCCTCAATGATAATAAGCAGGAAGGTCAGTATGATGTTACTTTCTTCTTGTACGATGAGATGAATAACGAGATTTTCTGCACATCCAGTTATGGTAAGCCTCATGCAGTTGAATGTACCGCTGCCGGCACTTACCATGCGCATTGTGTCATCCCTTCCAATCTGCTTAACTTTGGCACGTATCGCGTAGGACGTTTGTTGTTCTTGCGCAACGATAGCATATTGATGGAACGCAAGGATGTACTGTATTTTGAAATTAATAAACCGGTTATTCAAGATGCCTATGGGTTTATTGCTTCTCGCAAGGAAGGTTTGATTCATCCCAATTTGGATTGGCTCGTATCGTGTAATGACCAAACAACGGTTAAACCCTAATAACGAAATTTAATTTATCAATTATATGGAAAGAATAAATGTAACTCGTTCCTCAATGCCTTCATTTGAGGAGTATTGCGAAGAGATTCGTCCCTTATGGGAGAGTCGTTGGTTAAGTAATCGTGGTGCTATTAGTAAAGAGTTTGAGCAGCAACTGCAATCTAAACTTGGTCCCAAGCATATTGCTCTCTTTGCCAATGGTCACGTGGCAATGGAAGTGGCTATTGATGCCTTCCATTTTCCCAAGGGCAGTGAAGTCATTACTACTCCGTATACCCACTGCTCCACTACACATGCTATTGTGCGCAATGGTTTGAAGCCGGTCTTTGTGGATGTGAATGAAAAAGACTTGACGATTGATGTTAACCAAATTGAGAAGTATATCACTCCTAAGACGGTTGCTATTGTTACAACCCACGTTTATGGTTATATCTGTGATGTAGAAGCATTGGATGCTATCGCAAAACGTCATAATATCAAGGTCATCTATGATGCTGCCCATGCGTTTGGTGTTACCTATAATGGCAAAGGTATTGCCGAGTATGGCGATGCCGCTATGTTCAGTTGCCATGCTACTAAAGTGTTCCATACCATCGAAGGTGGTATAGTGGCTTTCAAGGATGACAAGGTTTTCTCTCAAGTGGATATTCTCACTAACTTTGGCTTTGTAGATGCAGAGCATGTAGCGTATGTTAGTACTAATGCGCGTATGAACGAGTACGAAGCTGCTATGGGTATTTGTAACCTCCGTCATTTGGATGATGAGATAGCTAAGCGTAAGGCTGCGGCAGAGGTGTATAATCGGATGTTGGGTAATGTGCCGGGCATCAAACTCATTCAACCTCAACCGAACGTAGTGATGAACTATAGTTACTATCCGGTCTTCTTTGATGGCTACAAGCGCAACCGCAATGAAGTGCAGGCTTTATTAGCCGAGCATAATATCTTTGCTCGCAAGTATTTCTATCCCATTACGCCGGATTTAGATTGCTATGCTGCGGAATATGGTCAGTTAGATAATATCCCTGTTGCTCGTCATGCAGCGGATACGGTATTAACCTTACCCATGTATGCCGACCTTACTCCCGAACAGGCTAAACATATTTGTGAAATCATCCTTAGTTAATCGTTAAACGTTAATCATCAATCTAATCATGACAATCATCTCAACCGGCATTGAAGGCTTGGTAGAAATCCAACCTCAGGTCTTTCCTGATAGTAGAGGCGCATTCTGCGAACTATATAACGAAGAGCGTTATAAGGCGGCAGGTATATTGAATCATTTCTGCCAGGAGAATCTATCTAAATCTACCTACGGAGTGATTCGTGGTCTGCATTTTCAACTCAATCCGTATAGTCAGGCTAAGTTGGCTACTTGCCTTCAAGGTCGGGTATTGGATGTGGCGGTGGATCTGCGTAAAGGCAGCCCTACTTATGGTCAATGGCGCAGCGTTATATTGGATAGTGATAAACATAATGAGTTCCTTATCCCTCAGGGCTTTGCCCATGGTTTTGCTGTACTGACAGAGACTGCGGTGTTCAATTATCGTTGCGATAACCCTTATCATCCTGAATCCGAAGGAGGCATTGCTTATGATGATCCGGATTTGAATATTGATTGGATGATTCCTGTGGATAAACGTATCGTATCGGAAAAGGATGCGCATCGTACATTGCTCAAGGATGTGCAAACTAATTTTGAGTGGAAGTAACGCATGCTCTTCAACTCCCTTCCATATCTCCTTTTCTTCCCAATAGTCTTCATTCTCTATTGGTTGATTGATTATTTTATTGGGCGCAAGTACCCCTCGGCTACCATTGTGCAGAATATCTTCTTGCTCATTGCGAGTTATATCTTCTATGCATGGTGGGATTGGCGGTTCTTGGGCTTACTCCTTGGTATGAGTTTTATCTCATGGTTGGCCGGTTATCTGCTGACGAATACCCTTGCTGGGGGGGGTATGACCCATTCGCGCAAAATTGTGATGTGGTCAGCCGTATCAATTGACTTGCTCACCCTCGGCTTTTTTAAGTACTATAATTTCTTCGTCGAGTCGTTCTGCAATATCTTTGCAATTAGCAATCATCAATCAGCAATTACAATCATCCTTCCTCTTGGCATCTCGTTCTTCACTTTCCAAGCCATCTCCTACGTCGTTGATGCCTATCACCAAAAATTATCAATCAGCAATAATCAATCTTCAATAAGTCAATTGGTAGATTGCTTTCTCTACATCGGTTTCTTCCCCAAGCTCTTAGCCGGTCCTATTGAGCGTCCCTCGCATCTCATTCCTCAGATTCAGCAGCGCCGTATTTTTACTTATGAATTAGGCACGGATGGTCTCCGCCAGATCCTATGGGGATTATTTAAGAAAGTCGTTGTGGCTGATAACTGTGCCGTGTATGTGAATGCCGTGTATGCGGACTATACGAATCAGAGTGGTAGCACTTTGTTGCTTGCTGCTATTCTGTATACGATTCAGATTTATGGAGACTTCTCCGGATATAGTGATATGGCTATCGGCAGTGCTAAGTTGTTGGGCTTTAGGTTTAAAGATAACTTCTTGTTCCCGTACTTCAGCCGCAATATGGGTGAGTTCTGGAAACGTTGGCATATCAGTCTCAATACATGGTTCGTGGACTATGTCTATATTCCCTTAGGCGGTAGCCGTCCAAAGATTCCAAACTCAATCATCAATAATCAATCATCAATAATCAATGTAGAAAAATACACTAAACTGATGACCATTCGCAATACGCTCATCATTTTCCTACTTAGTGGTCTCTGGCATGGTGCCGATTGGAGTTTCGTAGCATGGGGTGGGTATCACGGTTTGTTGTTGGTTATTCTTATTCTTTTTGGTTGGAATACCAAGTATGATCATGTTGTTGCGCATGACCGTTTGTTTCCGTCCATCAAGGAACTATCTCAGATGTTATTAGTCTTTATTTTGGCTACCATCGGCTGGATGATGTTCCGTGCAGATAATATGGGTATGTTTGTGGATTATTGTCGCAATATGATACAACCAAGTCTGATTTCTGTTCCTTGGCTGATGACGCGTGATTTCTATCTACCGCTTGTTATTTATATTGCAGTGATGACGGTTGTAGATTGGCTTTATCGCAAGGATGCTTCTAAGGTACTTACCATTCCTTGCCGTTATCATTGGGTACGTTGGCTGATATACTATGCCTTGATAGTTATCTGCTACTATGGAGCTCCATCTGAAACAATTCAATTTATCTATCAGCAGTTCTAATTATGAAAAAGTTTGCTACATATCTCTCCCTTTTCTTGCTACCGCTGATAGTAATTATGTTGCCTTTCTTTATAGAGGATCCCTTTAAAATCTTGCATCACTATGACCGTTACTATCCGGAGGATGGTCAACCCTTGTATCTTAATATCAACCGCAGTTATGTCTCTACTCGTATGTATCTGCAGTATAAGGACTCTTTCCATTATAACTCATTTATCTTTGGTAGTAGTCGCAGTGAGCACTTTTTAGTGGATGAATGGAAAAAGTATTTGCCGGATAGTTCATCCTGTTTCCATTTTGACGGATATAGTGATCCTCTATATTCTATTCATAAAAAAATCATGTTCTTAGATAAGCAACATGCTCCTATTGATAATGTAATCATTTGTTTTGATGCCGAGAACCTTGCTAAATCTTCTCCAATTGAGAACGACCATCTGCGAGCATTACCGCCTCTGTTGGATTATTCATGGGGTACATTTGAGATGTTTTGTAAGACGCACTTGAATGTTTATTTTGAGCCTCATTTCTTTGTGAGCTATATCGATTTTCTCTTACATCACCAAATCAAACCTTACATGACGGAGTGGGGTATATGGGATATTAATCCGTCTTATTACGTTCTGCCTTATAACGAGCGTGAACGTCCATTAGATGGACCATATTATGCTGAAAACCATTATTCCGATGCTCTATTAGGGGCTTTTCATAATAATGAGCAACATGCTGGTCAACCCTATGAACCGGTTATTACCGATCAAGGCAAGTCGTTATTATCAGATATTGCGGCTGTTCTTGACCGCCATCATACTAATTATCGCATCATCCTCAATCCCATGTATGATAAAAGACCTTTGGCAGAGGCAGACGTTGCTGTGCTTACTTTTCTCTTTGGAAAGAACCTATATAACTTCACTGGTGTCAACATTTTCACGACGGATTATCATAATTACAACGATCCTGCCCATTTCTCAGACAGGGTGGCAAGTAGCATTATGGAAATCATCTACGAACCGGACACCCTCCGCCAGCAACAAATGATAGACTCAATATATATGCGAAATTGAAAAATAATGCATTTTATCAAAAAAATCTTTAAAAAGTTGCACATATATTTGTGTATGTGCTTTTTTTTTTGTATCTTTGCGGCGAAATTACGGATAAATGTACAAGAGTAAAAAATATTCTCCAACATTTCAGAGCTTTTCTATCAGAGAAAGAAACTGGATGTTGTGATAGGGTTATGCCCTCTGCTTAGCATTATGCGCTGAGTGAGGAGGATGTGAAGAGAGTTATAGAATGTATTGTGAAATAAATAAAATGACGAATAACAATGGAAAATGTTATTAATGTTGCATCTTATATTGCCCAAAGATATTTTGATACTTTTGGGGAAACAATAGGTGAGATGAAGTTACATAAACTACTGTATTTTACTCAGCGTGAATGTTTTATTCAAAAAAATAAGCCTATGTTTGCTGAGCAATTTGCGGCTTGGCGCTATGGTCCTGTTATGACGAATATTCGCTCTTTGTATGCTCATGGTTTGTTGAATAAGTCTTTGTCGGTTGCTGCTCAAAAAGAGTATGCCACAGTGTTTGACTTTGTATTCAAACAGTACGCGCCTAAAGATGCTTGGAGTTTAAGTCGACTGTCGCATGGAGAGTGTTCGTGGAAACGGGCACGTCATGGGTTGAGAGAGGAAGAAAACGGAATGACTCCCTTGTTACTTGTGGATATTCGTAGAGATGCCGCAATCGCCAGGATTCGCAGAATGATTATTGACAGAATGAATAAGGTAGAAAATGTATGAAAATTACGGAACAACAAATAGAATGTTTAGATACACTTGTAGTGGAGCGACTCTGTTCACACAAGGTTGATAATCTTGCTTTGGTTGAGCGTTTCTCCAATCCGCGTAACAATGTTTTAGTGGACATTATCAAATCTCAAAAAGCTATTAATAGAGATGAAGCTAATACAATTGCATACTATGTCGTCAAAACTAAGGATGGAAAATTGCTAGCCTATTTCTCATTAAAATGTGGTGAACTCTATGAGGCATACGCACAAAAAGAAGCAATTGAAACTCAGTATTGGTTGCGAGTCCTATATGGCTCAAAGTTAATAAACAAAGAGAAATATGATGAATTATTGGTGGATTTGAATGAACTGATGCGAATCATTACTGCAAGCATAAAAACGGTTAAAATTCAAATCAATCATCAATAATCCATCACCAATAATCAATCATCAATAAGCAATCATCAATAATTAATAAGCAATAATCAATTTTTTAGATGAGCAACGCGAAGAAAAAAATAATGTTCCTCGGAGGTATCCCATACATCATACCGGCTATTGAGGCTGCGCATGAATTGGGTTACTATGTCATTACGGCAGATTACCTCCCCAATAACCCCGCCCATCAATATGCAGATGAGTATGTCAATGTCAGCATCATTGATAAAGATGCCGTCCTAAAAGTAGCCCGAGAAAAGCAGATTGATGGCGTGTTGTCCTTTGCTGTCGATCCGGGTGCAACAACCGCGGCGTATGTTGCAGAGCAAATGGGGTTACCTAATGTGGGACCATATAAGAGTGTTGAGATATTGCAGAATAAAACACTTTTTCGCCAATTCTTAGCCGAGCATGGTTTCAATGTGCCGGCTGCTAAAGGGTATGATTCTATAGAGGCAGCTCTAAAGGATACCGATTGGCTGAGCTGGCCGATGATTGTTAAGCCGGCTGATGGGAGTGGCAGTAAGGGGGTAACCAAGGTGGAACGAAGAGAGGATTATCAATCTGCATTAGAGGTCGCTCTACAAAAATCATTAGGCAAGAAAGTGATTGTAGAGGAATTTATTGAGATGAGTGGTTATCAAAGTGGTAGTGATAGTTTTTCTATTGATGGTGAGTTAGTGTATTGTACCTTTGATGATCAGCGTTTTGATAGTAATGCCATCAATCCCTATACTCCGGCATCTCATGCTTGGCCCAGTACGATGTCTATAGATGCCCAGCAATACTTGCATAGTGAATTGCAACGTTTATTGACCTTACTCAAAATGGGCACCGCTTTGTATAATATAGAAGTTCGTGTAGGTAAGAATGGGAAACCCTATATTATGGAAGTTAGTCCTCGTGCAGGAGGTAATCGTTTAGCTGAATTGCTAACTTTGGCTACAGGAAGTGATTTGGTCAAAGCTTCGGTTGCTGCTGCTATGGGAGAAGATGTTAAACAGTACATTCATCCGGTACAATACGACGGTTTTTGGATGGTTGTGGTATTGCATGCTGAGAAAGCAGGTATATTCCGTGGAATTAAAGTAGATGATGCGATTAAAACGAATATTATCCGTGAGAATTTGAATGTCAAACCGGGCGATGCCGTGCATGGCTTTGATTGTGCCACGAATACTATTGGCTCATTCTTTATGCGGTTTGAAACCAAAGAAGACTTAGGTGTGTTTGTTGCTCACCAAAGAGATTATATACAAGTGATAGTAGACTGATGAAAGCGATAGGCGGATATTTTGAATTTGAACTGCATAAGGGACCCCATTACCATAAGCAGGCATTACGATTAAACACCGGTCGTAATTGTTTGGAGTATATTTTGCGTTGTAGAGGTTACGAACACATCTATATTCCCTATTATGGATGTGAAGTTATGTTAGAACCAATCAATAAGTTAGGTGTCCGTTATACATTCTATCGTATCAACGAACATTTAGAACCTATTGACTTGCCTGAATTAGGTGACAAGGAGGCATTCTTCTATACCAACTATTATGCTCTAAAGAATGACTTTATAAAGGCATTGGCTTTGCGATATGGCAATCAACTGATTGTTGATAATGCACAGGCATTCTTTGCTCAACCATTGGAAGGTATAGATACGTTCTATACTGCTCGTAAGTTCTTCGGGGTAGCCGATGGCGCATACTTATATTTGTGTGGGAAAGATAATGCAGACGAATTGCCACAAGATGAATCGTGGAATCGTATGAACCATTTGCTGATGCGTCACGATGGAGGTGCACAGTTTGGTTTTGAGGCGTTTCATACAAATAATGGCAGTTTACATAACCAACCTATTAAACGGATGTCACGGGTGACGGAGGCTATTATGCAGTCCATAGACTATGCTGAGGTGATGCAACAAAGAAGAAATAACTTCAAGTTCTTACATCAACAATTAGGAGAGCAAAACGGTCTAAAGCATGTGATTAATGGACCTGTATTAGGATTAGACTATCCATTTTACATAGAGGATCATACGTTGCGTCAACGATTAATAGATAACCAAATTTTCATTGCTAAATTATGGCCTAATATAGCCGACTGGTGTGAGGAAGGAAGTTTGGAATGGAACCTAATGAACTACACCTTCCATTTACCGATAGATCAGCGGTATGGAATAGACGATATGCAACGAATAGTAGATGTAATAAAGAATAGACAATGAAACGTCAGGAACAACAAATTTTAGTATCGGTTAGTACAATTGTGTATAATCATGAACGCTTTTTGCGTCAATGTATTGAGGGCGTTTTAAATCAGCAGACTAACTTTGCGTTTGAGTATCTCATCCATGATGATTGCTCTACGGATGGTTCTGCCGATATAATTCGTGAGTATGCAGCTAAATATCCGGATGTTATCAAGCCTGTTTTTGAAACGGAGAATCAATATTCTAAAGGTGGTCCTTGGGGCTCTGCTGTATGGAATTATCCTCGTGCCAAAGGTAAATATATTGCCCTTTGTGAGGGAGATGATTATTGGACGGACCCACTGAAGTTGCAAAAGCAAGTGGATTTTATGGAGTCCCATCCGGACTATAGTGTATGCTTCTGCGATTATCGCAATTATAATATTTATACCAATCAATATTTGGAGCCCGAATACACCCGTTTGATGCGAGAACGTGGCGAAGCAGATGGTATGGATTTAGATATAGATACTATGTTTCGTCGTTGGGTTACGATGCCGTTGACGATTCTTTTCCGCGCTGATGCATTGGATTTTAATTTGGTGCATCAATACAAATACTATCGAGACACACACGAAACCTATCACTTAATGCTGAATGGCAAATGCCGTCTTATGAATTTCGTGGGTGCTATGCATAATATGCACAATGGTGGAATTGCTACAAATTTAAAAATAACTGAGAGCATACAAATTCATATTAATGTATCAGAAGAATTGTATTTGCATAATTTAGATAAAGATACTAAAAATAATTTGATATCTGCGTATGCTTGGAAATTACGTTATACGCGTCCGTTGAGTTTAGCTCGTGTTATTTGCGCAACTAAAATATTTAACCTAAATCATAATATTTGGTTATACATTAAGAAATATAGTAAGAAGAAATGAATAATAAACCTCAAATCACCGTTACATCCCCACTTCTTCCCAACTTAGAGGAGTACAATACCTTGCTTCAGGACATTTGGTCGCGTAAGTGGATTACCAACAATGGGCATTATCACCAAGAGTTGGAGGCAGCCCTAGCTAAGTACCTTGGGGTGGAGTATATCTCCCTCTTTACCAATGGTACACTGCCGCTGATTACGGCTTTGCAGGCGCTCGGTATCACTGAAGGCGAAGTCATCACTACGCCGTACAGTTTTGTGGCTACCAGCCATTCTATTTGGTGGAATAAACTCAAGCCGGTCTTTGTGGACATAGATGAGAATACTTGCGGTATGGACCCGGCTAAGATTGAGGCTGCTATCACTCCCAATACGGTAGCTATCATGCCGGTGCATTGCTATGGATGCCCCTGCGATGTGGAGGCTATTGACGCCATTGCCAAACGCCACAACCTCAAAGTTATCTACGATGCCGCACATGCGTTTGGTGTAAAAGTAAAAGCCCCCAAGCCCCCTAAAGGGGGTGTGTTGGGTTCTGCCGATCCAATACTATATGAGCGGCTTGAGGAGTTCGCGAAAGAGAATCGCAATCATCCTACCCAAGCAGAAGAAATTCTATGGTCTATCCTCTCGCGTACTCGTGAAGATCGAGCTCCCCAACCCCCTAAAGGGGGAGTATGTCTTGGGGGCTATAAATTCCGCCGTCAACATGTCATAGGTCAGTATATCGCTGATTTTGTGTGCTTGGAAAAAATGCTCATTATTGAGTTGGATGGTAAGTATCATTCCTTGCCCGACCAAATGGTAGATGATGTTGCTCGTACCAATTATCTCAATCGTCTTGGTTATCAGGTTCTTCGTTTTACTAATGAGGAAATTCTTTGTGATACGGATAATGCTTTAGCTAAAATCTTAGACGCTCTTCAACACCCCCTTCAGGGGGCTTGGGGGCATCTTCAACACCCCCTTCAGGGGGATGGGGGGCTGGTGTCCATTTTGGAGTGGGGCGATTTGAGTACGTTAAGTTTTCATGCCACGAAGGTATATAATACCATTGAAGGTGGAGCTATGGTGATGCATAGCGCGGAGATGAAGTACGATATAGATAACCTCAAGAACTTCGGTTTCCGCGGTGAAACAACTGTCGTTGCTCCAGGTATTAATAGTAAGATGGATGAGATGCGTGCAGCCTACGGTCTGCTTAACTTGCGTCAGGTGGATGCTGCTATCGCTGCTCGCAAAGCGGTTGCAACGAAGTATGTCGAGGCTCTCAAGGAAGTCAAGGGCATCAAACTCTTCCCTTACGAAATAGAGCAAACTAGAAATCTCCCCCTTCAGGGGGAGTCGGAGGGGGCTTTTAGTTGGAACTTCGCCTATTTCCCCATCTTAGTGGATGACTCTTTCCCAACACCCCCTTCAGGGGGACGGGGGGCTGGGGCTTTGTCTGCTCGCGACGCGCTCTACGAACACATGAAGTCCCAAGGTGTCCTTGGCCGCCGTTATTTCTATCCGTTAATTACGGACTTTGAACCGTATAAACATTTAGTGCCCTCCACCCTGCAGGGGGGAGTCGGAAGGGGGCTTCCTGTGGCTACGAAGTTAGCCTCGCAAGTCATCTGCCTCCCCATGCATCATGCACTTACGGATGCAGATGTTCATCGCGTTCTTGATTGTATATTGAAATGAATACGAAGAAAAAAATAATGTCATCAATCATTTCACATAGGGTAACTAATTTAGAACCATCGCAGAGTTTAGTAATGGCTCAGCGGTTTCAAGAGATGCGCCAAAAAGGTGTTGATGTGGTAAGTTTTACATTGGGAGAACCAGATTTTGCTACGCCTAATCATATCAAAGATGCAATATGTAAGGCGGTGCATTCGGACTATTCTCACTATGGACCAGTTGCCGGATTGCAGAGTGTGCGAGAAACAATCAGTCGCTATTTGTTGAAGGAGAAACACATCGCTTATGCTCCTAATGAGTTGATTTTATCTGTTGGAGCCAAACAATCTATATGTAATTCGATACTTGCCTTGGTTAATTCCGGAGATGAAGTGATTATACCAACGCCGTGTTGGGTGAGTTATAGTGAAATGGTTAAATTAGCTGAAGGAACGCCGGTTTTTGTTAAGACTTGTGCAGAAACTGGATATAAGTTACAAGCAGGTGAATTGGAAGATGCGATTACCGATCGTACCAAATTGCTGATACTTTGTTCTCCGAATAATCCTACCGGAAGTATTTATTCTGCATCAGAATTAGGAGAACTAGTTCGTGTTTTGGAACGACATCCGAATATGTTTGTGATAAGTGATGAAGTCTATGCAGAAATTAATTATATAGGAGGCGCACCTTCGTTAACTGAATTTGCTTCTATTCAAGGTCGACTGATATATATAGATAGTGCAAGTAAAACGTATGCGATGCCAGGATACCGAATAGGGTGGATGGCAAGTAAGAATAAAGAATTGATAGATGCTTGTTTGACTTTGCAAGGGCAATATAACACTTGTGCATGTTTAGTGTCTCAGAAGGCAGCAGAAACGGCTTGTGGGGGTAAACAGGATTGTGTGGAATTGATGCGAAAAGGATTTACTAAACGTCGGGAGTTGATGTGTGAATTAGCAAGTGATATACCGAATATTCGTTTTGCTAAACCGGATGGTGCGTTCTATCTTTTTCCCGATGTATCCGCTTACTATGGTGATGCTATTCACAATAGTGATGATATGGCAAATTATTTGTTAGAAACGGCACATGTAGCGGTAATGGCCGGTAGTGCGTATGGTGAGGATAACTGTATTCGAATATCCTTCTCCATGCCAGAAGATATAATCAAAAAAGGAATGCAACGTATCAAAGATGCATTGATGCGACTGAAAAAATAAAATTGAGATAATAATGACTAACATGAAAAATATATTAGTCGTGCCAGGTGGACAATGGCAAGTGCCTATTGTCAAGAAGATACAGTCAATGGGTTACAATGTAATTGCGGTTAATCCTTATAAAGATTCTCCGACATTTGCATTTTCAGATACGTGTATTCAGTCAGATATTTTTAAACAAGATAATTACTTGGAGCAGGTCCGTGCTATGCAACCAGTGGCCGTTTTGTCTGATGAGTGCGATATTGCTACAGAATTAGTGGCTGATTTAGCGAACAAATTAGGAGTGCGTTCACAAACAGTGCCCATGGCGCAACTCTATACCAATAAGGTGAAGATGCGCGAATTTTTACAAAAGCACAATCTCCCTTGTCCTGCATTTCAAATCTGCCACTCTTTGGATGAGGCAATGGATTTCTATCGTCGTTTGAATAGGCAAATGATTATCAAACCAATTGATAGTAATAGCAGTCATGGGGTGTTTACCATCAATAATGAGAACGAATTGTTGCAACATTTTGATGAGGCACTTTCATTCTCTCGTATGGATAAAGCTGTGATATGTGAACAGTATATTCATGGTACTGAATTTACGGTAGATGGTATCAAGACGGAGCATGGTCATACATGTTTAGCCATCTCAGAGAAAAAGCACTATGAGTATAATGAAAATGTGGCTTACGAACTATTCTTTTCACATGACAATCCCAATTACGACTATAATCGTCTTCGTGAAATTAATGATAGTTATGTGAATCTGAGCGGATTACCTTTTGGCTTGACACACGCGGAATATAAATACGAGGATGGTGAGTTTTATTTAATAGAGATAGGTGCCCGCGGTGGAGGAAATTTAATTTCGGCAGAGATTGTGCCATGTATGTCAGGTTACGATAACTATGAGACTCTTATTAAGATGGCGTTAGGTGAACCTGTTGAAAAAGTACCCGCAGTAGATGAAAAACTAAAGAATCGTTGTGCAGTATTGGAGTTCTTTGATGCTCCGGGTAATGGTGGAAGAGTTACTCGTATTGAAGGTGAAGATTTCTTAAAGAACAATCCTAACATATTGTCCTATCAATTTAATTTCAAAGAAGGAGATGCTATTTTGCCTGCGGTTTGTGATACGGCTCGAATAGGTTTTTATATCGCGTATGCAGAGAGCAGGCAGGAAATGCTTGATTTAATGCAAGAGATTAAAGAAAAAGTGCAATTTATTTATTAAAATCATGGAAGATATAAAATCTAAAATCATTGATTACATCCGCCGCAACCGTGTATGTACGACGGAGGTGGCAGACTGCCTTGGTAAAAAAGGCGTGTTGGAAGATGTTATGCCCATCAATCGTGGACATTTCAAGGTAGGCAATATCAAGTGGGTATATGCTAATGCAGAGAGTAACTGGGATGTGCATGAGCAGATTATCTCCACTCAAGAGAATGATGTAGTCTTTATTGAGGCATTTGATTGTGGTAAACGTGCTATCATTGGCGAGTTAGTAAGTAAATATATTTTGCTATATCGTCAAGCAAGTGCCATTATTTGCAACACCAAGTTCCGTGATGCGGGTGCCTTACTTCGTGAAAACTATCCTATTTGGTGTACTGGTTTCACTCCGGTAGGCTGTTTTAATGTAAAACCTAAGCAAGATTTGGATGCCCAAGTTAAGGCAGAGCACATGGCTATGTATGATGGTGCGATTGCTGTATGTGACGATTGTGGTGTGGTTATTATTCCTAAGGAACAGCATACGGAGGAGTTTTACCAAAAACTCGTAGCCATTGAGGAACAAGAAGATATTTGGTTCAATCGCTTGGACCATTATAAGGAAAATACATTTGAAATTGTTTGTTTGAAAAATTATTTGAAGGAGAAATAAATATGTTTTATAAAGTATTGGAAAAATATCTTACAAAGAAGTATAAAAAGGATGGTATGGATACAAAGCGTTCAATTGCGTTGGCGCATACAATGGTTACAGATCTAAAAGATTGTGACATTCCTTTTGCTCAAAAATTATGGTGTCTAAAGAGAGGGTTTCGTTCAACACGGTATCAACAATATGGTTTGACGGAGAAGAATTATATGGATTATCTCTCAGATAAACAGTATTATCAACTACATCCTCTCAATAGTTTTGGATAAATGACAAACTGACATTGAAATATATGTTGCCTGAATATGTTTATATAGATGGAACATCAGATACAAAGTTTCGATTGATGCCCAAGTATTACTTATATGTAGAGAACGATGGGCACTTTACATATTTGGAAGATGCACCTGTCGAATTGAAACATGATAAGTATTTTCTTCTAAATCTTATCAAGGTCATTAAGGAAGTTGCTATGAAACCCAATAATGGTAGTAGTGGAATAGGATTCGTACATCTTCGATATGAAAATGATACAATATTTTGGAATGATGATGTTTTGACTGAGGTTGAATTAGTCGAAAAACAAGATTTGCTTCGAGGATATATTGTAATTGAATATATTCACCAACATGAGCAACATCGTAAAGTTTGGCCGAGTTCAGAGAATACTCTTCGTATTGTTGCTGTACGCGAGATGAATGATAAGTATAATGGTGGTGATGTTCGTATTATTTCTTCCTATGTGCGTTTTGGTACAAAGGTTTCGAAAGGAGTGTGCAACATGGCAGCAGGTGGTTTGAATTTGTCTTTTGATTGGGAAACAGGTAAGTATGGTAATTTTATGAATAGACATTTAAAATATTGTCCTGATGGCAATATAAGATTATTTGAACATCCGGATACCCATGTCTCAATCATCGGAGAGTATATCCCCCATTTAGATAAAATAAAAGCTGCTGTATATGAAGTTTGTAATCACTTATCTTCTCTAGAATATTATGGATTAGATATAATTGTTGAGCAGGATAGTGTTCGGGTGTTAGAGGTGAACTCTTTACCAGGATTAGATAGCATCCAAATTTTAAATGGCCCAATATTTAGAAATCCATTAGCAGCACCATTCTTTGAGAGAAAATTGAAATTAAAAGGCATATTAAAGTAGCACGTTAATTCGGAGTGATGATGAAGTCTATATGTGTAAAAAGTGATACGATGTCTGCAGAAGATATTTATAAGCATTTTACTTATTGCAAAACACCTATTGTTGGAGTTGATTTGATGGAACATTCTCAAAAACTCCGTCAACATGCAACTACTGTTGAGGCATGGAGTGGGGAACAACTATTGGGAATGTGCGCGTGTTATATGAACGATAATGTGAATAAGATTGCTTACATTTCACATATTGAAGTTCATCCTGAATGCAAAGGAAAGGGTATTGGTAAGTCTATTTTGACTGCGACTGAACAATGTGCCAAGAATAAAGGGATGGAAAGTATTCGCTTGGAAGTCGCTATGCAGAACACAACCGCATACAACTTTTATCTTCATTGTGGATATGAAGTTATGCAAGAACATGGGACGAAGTTTTTAATGCAACGAATGTTAATAACAAATAAATGGCGATTGTAGAAATAGCAAATTTGTAATTTTACTCTGCTTAATTACCCTATCCCCCTTCGCATAATTCGTATGATGGAACATTAAAAAACAGCGAAGACTCATTGATGCCATCACGCTGAACCCATGATGGAAGATTGATGTTATGGTGGAAACTCCAATGAGAGTATACATTGTATAGTTCAAATGTGACTATGAATCTAAAAGTAAATCGCAGGGAGCTATTGAGCAAATCTGAGATAAAAACTATGCGATGGCATACATGTTAAATATTAAAAACAGTAGAATAAACTTGTGTGCCTAAAGAATAATATGTATGGTTCATATTTAAGTGATTATTTTTTTTATGCTGTTTATATTAAATATGCAAATAAATAATAAATATGATAGAAGATAAAAGTATTTTTAGTCGAGAAAAAATTCACGATATTAATATGCGTGTCGTGATTGTTCGCCTTGATTTCGCTGGTATAAACGATTTAAACGACCTTGTAAAGACATTTGAAAAGAATTTTCCCAAAGCATTCAAACATAAGTGTGTTATGGAGAATCGTGAGGTTAATGTCTCTTTTAGAGAGAAAGATTTTGAATCAATTAGTAAGTCTCTCTCTCTACCAATCGAAACTATTAAAAGCGAACGTTTTGTTAGATATGAAGGCATAGAAGGTTGCATGTGCGATGTTTCTTTTGATATATCGCAATTCTATTTGTGCTTGACTATCAAATGCCATGATAACTATGATGGTCTTATGAGTTATGTCGCTCCTATGAAAGGCGCAATTAAATTATTCAAAGAGAAATTTCATTATTTTGTACCAAAACGTCTTGGAATCCGCAAAGTTAGAGTGCAGACAAAGGATATTATGCACGAATTCAACGAGGTTTTTGAACCTTTTGTATTCGGATTTCCTACATTTGGTTTGGATAATCCGATTTCGCGTAAATCCGAATACTTTGACATATTAGAGGATAGGGCAAATAATTTATGTTTTAATATTCGCCGAGAAATTGGATATGTTCAAAACAAGGATGGTGAGAATAAATATTCTACAACATTAGATATTGATGCTTATTATCATGAACAGGCACTGCAGAATGGTAAAGTTAATGAAATGCTCACATATGCAAACCAAATGGAATTTGACATATACAAGGAGTGTATGAAATTTAAATATTTATCTCAGATTAGTCACTAATAACTATGAATCAGCCAATTCAAATAGATGACTGTTCGAAGGTGGAGCTACATATCCATGTCTTAGGTTATTATCCGAAAGGAGAATCTATATTAGTAGTACTATGGGATAATAGTGACTCAAGTGTGCTTGTCTCAATACTTATAGATTGTTATCAACAAAAGCATGTTAACCGATTTGAGTCTGTTTTGGGAAAATATGGAATAGATAGAAGCAAATTGGATTATCTTATTTGGACACATCCAGATTTTGATCATTCTCTAGGATTGCCTGAGATTATTGCGAGTTATACAAGTAAGAAGACAAATATTCTTGTTCCATTGGGATACAAGACGCAAGCGCTTAGGTCTTTAAATGGCAGCATCTATCATGCGGCAATTGCAGTTTGGAATAAGGCAAAGAGAGATAAACGCACCGTTGTGCCTATTTCGACATCTGCTTTATTTGATAGTGCTCCCAATATAACGAAACGATATAATGATGGCTTTAGCGACCTTTTGCTGTTTTCTATTGAAATTTTAGCTCCGTATTCAGAACACTCGTTTCATGTGACAGAAATTCTGAAATCGTTTAACAAGAATGATATATCTATTGCATTTAATATACATTTTGGTGCATATCGTTTTTTCTT
The DNA here is from genome assembly GCA_024399955.1 of Paludibacteraceae bacterium. GTDB lineage: Bacteria > Bacteroidota > Bacteroidia > Bacteroidales > Paludibacteraceae > Colicola. The sequence goes on from JAKSNH010000012.1 coordinate 57,966, forward strand.
TGGTGGTGATGCGATGAATTTCTCTCTCAGTAGAATAGATAATAATAGGCTTCGTGATACTGTTTTTATAAAAATTCCCCATCATGGGTCGTCCACATCTGATATTTTACCAAGTCTTTATGAGAAGGCACTAACTTATCCTATCGGAAAGAAAAAAACAACAATAACCTCCGTAACCACTACGTTCGAAGATCATCCCACCCACCTGCCAGAGATGGGTGTACTTGATAAATATAAGGGAATAGTAAAGAAAATCCTTCAAACCCAAGGAACCATACAAAATGACAATTATGGTATATGGTCGTTTGTCTATACACTAAATTCGCAAGTTCCGAAGGTTAGTAAGATAGGGGATGCATCAGTTTATTTTAGGGAGTAAAATGTTGGTCTCTGTACTATTCTTTTAGGATCTTTCTATGGAAATACCCATTGTTGACTTTGGAGAAGATAATGTGTCTTTCCCTAAAGCTCTGGATGCCATTGCAGATGCGACTTCAGTAATGCTGACCATATATGACAACTAACTGCTCTTCTTGTTGATTTTACGGCAATAGTGGCAGATAATGCCCATTCTGGTACAGATTTTGTCCTTTTTATAAATGAAAATGCTGCTGATATTATAGAAAAACGCAAAAATATTTGCATATATCAAAAAAAAGTTGTACTTTTGCACGATTTTTAAAACTACGTTATGATGAATTCTGCTTTGGCAATAGCCGCTCATGAGAATAAAATAGGCGCTCTATTGGCATACATTTGTTTTCAAATTCCACAAATACATCTCCGTAAACTACTTAAGATAGTGTATCTTATTGATGAAAAATCCGTAAGAGAACGTTCTATCCCTCTTACATGGTTAGATTATTATGCGTGGAAAAAAGGACCAGTTGCTCCAGATGTGTATGCTGTTAGAGATGGCGCTTTATCTGCTTATGTAACTTGTTGTAAAGAAGCAGATAAAAAATGGCATGTCTCGGCAAATGGTACTAATCCATATCTGATTGATCAAGCGATGGAGGCTTATAGTGAGTACGAGATGGATATCATCAATAGTGTGATTGCTCAGTGTAAAGAAAAATCGGCTGATGACTTAACAAATGAAACGCATCAGGAAGATTCGCTATGGTCACGGGTGGTTGCAAATAATCATGTTTCTTTTGATGAAACGGGACGCTCCAACTATAAAGTTGATTTAAATGAATTAAATGATGAGGTCGGGCGAGAAATTTATGTCGAGGCTTTGGATTGTGTTATGATGCAAGCGTCCCTTAATTCTTCGACACATGTTTGAGCCTGGAGTTGTTACGTACGGGTTTGCTAAGAATATCACTAATCCGAAGAATAAGTATGCGATTAGTTTGTTCCGAGATGCAAATGTGCACGTTTTGATACATTTTACGACAAGTCAGCCGCGTGCCGGTGTTCCCGAAGAACAGATTCATCATGGTATCAATAAGAATGATGTTGGAGAAGTAATGTCCTTTGTGTTTGAATCAGGCGTGGCAATTGGTACAACTCCCAATGGTGGCCGTTTTAGTTTCCCCCAGCGAACCATAATGCAGTTTGACTATGGCTTCTTGCGTGATACAGATTGGAATTTGCAACAACAATTTTCTAATCTTGAAGTTAAATGTCACTTAGATGAGAATATCTATCTTGACTTAATATATGCAATGTATAGGAGTAAACGCACACCGAATGAATATAAGTCATATTTAAAGAAAGTATTGGATGATGCGTATAATGGATAGTTTCTGTATATGCATTAATTGATATAGAGCTTGATAAACGTTAAGACTATTTCGTCACTTCTAATCTTTGAACAGATTTGGTAACTGTGTAATTAACACCCAACCTGCTCAATAGAATTAAAATCTTAATAATTCCATCAAAAAATGGCAACTTCATGTGAAAATTGCCATTTTTTTTTGCATATATGCAAATTATTTTGTATCTTTGCACCCAAATTGTAGTTTATGGAAAATCAATACAAATACACCGTCTGCATTCATTGCATGACGTACAATCACGAAAACTATCTGGCTGATGCGCTGGAAGGCTTTGTGATGCAGAAAACAACCTTCCCTTTTGTCGCCGTTGTTATAGACGATTTCTCTACCGATGGCACGGCTGATGTCTTGCGCAAATACGAAGCCAAGTATCCTGATATCATCAAGGCAGTTTATCTCACAGAGAATTATTACTCCCAACGCAAGTCCAAGAAACCTTTTTTAGAACCCTACGATAGCCAATCTAAGTACATCGCCATCTGCGAAGGAGATGACTATTGGACCGACCCATATAAACTGCAGAAGCAAGTAGATTTTTTGGAAAGTCATGATGATTACTCCATGTGCTTTCATAAAGTCAAGGTCTTGTCATATAACATGTCTCGTGATTCTATTTTATATGATCATTTAGAGGAACGGGAATATACCGCACGTGAGGTGTACGATAAGTGGACAATACCAACATGTTCGGAGATGCATCGTGCAAATATTCATATCCCGCCTGTACCCAAGGGGTTCCCATTCGGTGATATTTATGCTTATCTAAATATGTTGCGACAAGGGAGAGGCTATTGCCTGGGATTTGAAGGTGGCGTATATAGACGAGTTCAAACAGGTGTATCAAGTCAGGATAATGAGAAAATGTATATTCGTCTTATTCACCAATATGAGCAGATGTTACAATTGTTTCCTGAATTACAAGATATAACCTTGCGTAATATTGAAATCTACCGCAATGAGTTGGCAGCAAATTATGTATTTAAAGGCAGTTATAAATATCGTTTTCAGAAAATGAAGCAGAATCCTAAACTGATTTATCGCCCATATATGTTGAAAACTTTATTTTGGCATATTATGAAATTAAATAAAAATATAATTATTGATTTATAAGTGGTATAATGAATATCCTTTTTGTTGATGCACATAATCCATTTGAACCGCAGAAAAATGGGGCGAGTCTATTCGCTTTACGGCCAAATATTATAAACTTCTGCAAAAATTTGGTAAGGAAAGGGTACGTATAATGGTTAGTATCGTCATCCCACTATATAACAAAGAGAAAGCCATCGTTCGCACACTTGACTCCGTCTTGGCGCAAACCTATACGGACTACGAGGTTATCGTCGTTAATGATGGCAGCACCGATAATTCCAAACAGGTGGTGGAGGAGTATATACAATTATCAATTATCAATAGCCAGAACGGCGATAAATCATCAATCCGTTTGATTAATCAATCAAACGGTGGTGTTTGCTCCGCTCGCAATCGTGGTATTCAGGAGGCCCAAGGAGAATATATCGCCTTCCTAGATGCGGATGATTTATGGGATAAAGATTATCTTGCAGAGCAAGTTCGAATGATGTCCGACTTTCCTAAGGCTGCTATGTGGGGAATTAACTTTGCTGAAATGTATGATGGCAAACTCGTACGAGAATTACCAACAGGTTTGCAAAAGGGGTATCGCGGATATGTGGAAGATTATTTCAATATTCCAGGACGCATCTCGGATTTATTCTGTTCTTCATCAGTAGTAATTCATAAAGAGGTATTTGACAAGGTCGGCTATTTTGATGAGCGAATCAAATATGCCGAAGATACGGATATGTGGTGGCGCATCATTGCGCGTTATCCGGTTGCATTCTATGACCGATATATGGTGTTCTACCAATTTGATGCAGAGAATCGAGCATTGCAACGTACTCGTAAGTTCAAATTCTTTTTGCCGTGCTATCCCGATAAATATAAACCATTTAAGGATAATGTCTCATTCTATCGCTATACCCAGCGATGGTGCGCCCAACGTATCAAAATAGCATATTTTGGAACGGATGATGAAGATCGTCAATATGCCACTAAGGCTAAAGATATGGTTGATATTAAAGTTCTACCGCTTAAGTATATACTTTTCTTTAAATTGCCATATTCCATTGCTAAGTGGCTGCATAACTTAGACCTAAAAAGATTGCACAAAGCATGATATCAATCATCATCCCTCTATATAACAAAGAACAGTCTATTGTTCGCACACTCGACTCCGTCTTGGTGCAGACCTATACGGATTATGAGGTCATCATCGTCAATGATGGCAGCACCGACCATTCCCGCGAAGTAGTGGAGGAGTATATACAATCATCAATTATCAATAGCCGGAACGGCGAGCAATCATCAATCCGTTTGATTAACCAATCAAACGGTGGCGTTTGCTCCGCTCGCAATCGTGGTATTCAGGAGGCTAAAGGTGAGTATGTCGCCTTCTTGGATGGGGATGACCTGTGGGCTCCTACTTATTTGGAGGAATTGGCTGCCCTTATTGCTGATTATCCCTCTGCTGCTATCTATGGTATTGGCTGTCGTCATATAGATAGCAATGAATTGCCCAATACTCATTTTCAAGCCACTTTCCGTGGTCTTCTAGCCGATTGGTCTATGCGCGGAGCTGCTTTTACCGGCAGTAGCACCACTATTCGTAAGGACGTGTTTGATGCTGTTGGCATGTTTGATACGCGCATGACGCATGGTGAAGATTTAGATATGTGGTGGCGGGTGTTGTTGCGATATGATGGTGCTTATTGTGATCAACCATTGGCATTCTATCGCCAGAATAGCGAAAATCGTGCTATGAATAGGGTCATGCCGTTAGAGAAACACATACCGTATTATATAGACAAATATGCGAATGCTCGTGCCAAAGATGCTGCCTTTCGCAAGTTCTTCGATACCCAGATGGTCTATCGCCTCTATCCGTATCTCTTTGAACCGCAATACCGCAAGGATGCCCGACGTCTCTCTCGCAAGTTAGACTATTCCCAACTCAAGTGGTCCTTGCACTTCCGCATGGTTTGCCCGCACCTCTATCGCTTGTATGAGCGACTAAAGTTCAACCTCCATCATCCCAACTAACTCCGGATAAAGAGAAACAAGAGTAGGGGGGGTACGAGATTAGAGAATGGAGTGGGAAAAATGACAAAATTGTGTGTTAGGTGAGAAATCGTGAAAAAATCCCACCAAATTTGCATATATCGGAAAAAAGTAGTAATTTTGCATTCGGAAAGGTGGCTGAGTGGTTTAAGGCGCCTGACTGATAATCAGGTAAACATTATTTGTTTCAGGGGTTCGAATCCCCTCCTCTCATAGGGTAGGCAATCTTGTCTGCCCTTTTTTATTTAACAATTTACAGAATGTGAGTGATAAATAGGAAAATTCAGAAAAAACTTACCTATTCTCTTAATCCATATATAATTATTTTGAAATTATTTGCATATATCCATTTTTTTTTGTATCTTTGCACCCAGATTGTAGTTTATGGAAAACCAGTACAAATACTCCGTCTGCATTCATTGCATGACATATAATCACGAAAAGTATCTAAAATAAATCAAATATGTCACGAAAGAAACTATTAATTATCGACAAGGGTGTCGGATATACTGGGAAATCTACCGCAGTTAAAGAGATAATCCGGATGTTAAAGGATGTATATAAATTATATCCTAAACCGATATACGAAGAAGATAATTTTGACGAAACAGATGTTGCGTGCGTTTTTATGCTGAATGGTGTTAAGATTGGTATAGAGAGTTGTGGCGATCCCGGATCTCGCCTTCCGGATACTCTTACAATATTTGATGATAATTATCATTGCGATATTATCCTTTGCGCAAGTAGGACAAAAGGAGAAATCATGGATACCATCACGTCTATGGGGGATAAATACACCTTACTATATGCACCACATTATTATCATGAAGATACTGAAGATTGCGCATTCGTTACGAGCTTAAATGCTCGGTATGCTAGGAATATCGTGGAGATTATGATGGAGTGGATCGCAAAACATAGAGAATAGAAAATATGATGAATTCGTATGAGATAATAGTAACTGATTGGACTGATTTGTTTAAAATCAATCAAAAGTTTCTGTCTCAATTTGTGTTTAGAGGACAAAGTAATCAAGAGTGGAAGTTAGAAACTTCACTAAGGCGTATGGTTGATGCTTACCATAATAACACCTATGAATTGGATAAACCATTAGAATATGAGGTAAATATGCTCAAAGATTTTAAGTGGAGATATCCATCGTATCAACTTAATCAAAATATGGTGCCAAGACAAAATGATGATATAGAATGGTTGTCCTTAATGCAGCATTATGGAGCAAAAACACGATTGCTAGATTTTTCATATTCATTGTACGTGGCGTTATATATGGCTCTATATGGTGATTTTGGTAAAGATGTAGCTGTATGGGCAATCAATATCAATATGCTTCAACAGCAACATTTCAAGAATTTTCACGAGAAGAGTGGAAAAATCCCTAGTGAGGAAGAATTAAACGATGCAATCTATAACGATGCTCTATTAGCATTACAAAAAGGTTCAACTGAAAATCAAATATATATCATTAACCCTAAAATATGTAATGAACGTATTAGTCGTCAACAAGGAGTATTCCTAATGCCATCAACGATTACTAAAAAATTCGATGAAATATTGAAAGAATATGTACCAAATGAACCACCTATATCCGTGAACAAAGAGCATATTGAGGATATTAGTAAAAGTATGGATATCGGGGTAATCAAATTTATAATACCTAATAATATGCGGTATACATTATCCACTGCATTGCGACAGATGAATATTAATGCGGAAACGATGTTCCCTGGTTTAGAGGGATTGGCGCGGTCAGTAAATAAATTGAGAAAAGATGGCAGAGCTTAAAGATATATTAGAGATATATGATAATCCAACTAAAAAGGGATTTGAATATTATGAGGTGTCAGCGGATATACGAACCCTTCCTGAAATAGTTGTTTCTGGATTTGATGCACAAGCAGAAATCCTTGCGATGATGTTTCAAGATAATGGAGGGAAAGATGATTGGGGAACATATTATGGTCCAATGTTATCTGGAACTAGAACGGATAAAGAAACAGGAGAGACAGAACCTGCCTATAATCCGGATTACCGCTTGTTAACAAAAGAGCAGTTCTTATATTGGGAAAAGAGAGCCCACGAAACAAATAATCCATTTTTAAAAATGCGTTATTTGGGACTTATCTATGACTTTAAGAAAAAAGTAATAGGCGAGGATGCAGATTTTCAACGAGTAAAGTACCCTTATGTTGAAGCAACTATTAGAGTCGTATTGGAGGGGTATTATCATCATGAGGTAGAGGGCTTCTTTTATACGGAGAGAGCCATGCAGTGCTCGGTAGCTCTGCATAATCAAACTTTGATAACAAATGCTAAACATGCGTTATTTGTTTTGGACAACAAAACAAAAGAAGATGATAAACATCCCGGCTTATGGTGTAGAACTTTTTTGTTAATGCTTAATTATCAAAGTGTTTTCACTGAGCAAGAGATTCATCAACTAGTAGATGAAGCTGAATCTCGATTTCAGCGCATCAACGACAATGTTCAAAAGTATGGGAAAAATACAGACGAGTATGCGCACCTTCTTAAAGAACAAGCAGAGGTCTTATGTCAATACTACGATAAATGTGGGGATGCAACCAATGTTGAAAGGCTCTTAAATCAAGTGTGTGTGGCAATTAATCTTGCTGCAGATGTAAGAGGAGGAATGTGGCTACATGGTATGTTAAATCAAATGCAAGTTCTATATCGCAAATATCATTTAGAGAAAAAAGCTAATCAATTATATGTAGATATTCAGAGAACGGGAAACGATGCATTATCAGAAATGCAAAAAATAGAAATCCCAATTAGTTTGGATAGGAAATTAATAGAACGCTATATAAATGACGCGTTATCCGGTACAAATGATGAAGTCTTGCAACGATTCATAGTTTCCAATATACCTAATTTGGCTATTGAAAAACAGCGTCAACTAGAAGAATCTAAACAAAGTGTTCTATTAGATTTAATAACCACAACGACTTATGATGAAATGGGGAATCCTATTAATCATGTTGGGGTTGGTAAAGACGCAGAAGAGCAAAAGTTTATGCATGGTATGTATCAAAGAATGACCATGACATCTCTGTTTTTAAGAATGATAATTGAAAAAATGATGGAAAAACAAATTTTTACATTTGAGTCTGTTATGCAGGCTTTCGCTGATTCAGTTGTGATTCATCCACGACAAAAGCTTCTATTTGAAAGGGGTATTAGAGCATACTTTGACAAAGATTATATTGTTGCATGTCACCTTCTTATTCCTCAATTTGAGTCTGCCATACGTACTCTTGTCGCTTCACTAGGAGGGGAGATCCTGAAACCAGATCAAAATCCCAATGATGGGAATCGCTATATGGCATTAGATGGTTTGCTAGAAAGTGAAGTGTTGAAAGTTGTCTTCCCCCAAGATGTCTTAACATATTATAAAAATCTTTTTACGAATCAAAATGGATGGAATTTACGAAACCAGACCTGTCATGGCTTAGTTTCCGCAGATAGTTTTAATGCGACTATGGCAGATAGAATTATACATGCGTTTATGGTGTTAAGCAAATTGGAGGCAAAACAAGAGTAGTAACTTATTTCTATGTGTAGTTTTAACGATATATTGGCATTGAAAGATTTTGGAATGGATATTAAGGAGTTTTTCTTTTACCAATCCAAGGTGCTATATTATGACTTATTAATGCAAAGGACTAAATATCCATCGCATTTTGTTAATGATATTTATGGCTATCAATTGCTAATTATTGAACGAATAGAAAAATTTGCTAATTCATATTTCTTTATTGCTAAATCTACGCAAAATTATGCTTTGGTAGGGGCTTTGGTTAGGGTGCTTGCTGATTATGTAGCAGGGTATAGGTTGATTTATTTGAATCCTAATAAAGAAGAAGTATTGTTACGACATTACCTCTATATTATTGATGGATTACAACGCAGAATTAATGAAATTTCGGGACCTCTTCCTAAAATGAATTCTGTGCCACAGCAGATGGTAGATGAACTTAACGCCCATATAGAATCTTCGTGTAATTACCACTTGCATACAATTAATGTGTGCATAGAAGAGATAAAGAAGCAATCTTTATACAAAAACAATAGTGATGTTATTGACTGTCTAATTGAACAAAGCAATTGGAGATACAAAGAACTCCGTAAGGGGAATAGAAATTGGTATTCATGGAATGAGTTATATTCTAAACAGGCATTAAAGGGTGCTACTCATTTTACTGAATTTTCTTGTTTTATTCATGGTCTTAGTACATGCCAGTTAGATGGTGTAATTCCAGATGAGTTTATTGATAAAATGTGGGGGCTAGCAACTGCGTTAGTAAATAAAACGATTGAAGTTGTAAATCTAATATTTGATGTTACCAAAGAAAAGCAAGAGCAAATCATCCTTCAAGTATGTAAAGATAAAGAATTTTCAAACATAATGAAGTCAAACGAGAGTTGGAATAAACTATTAAATTACATTAACAAGATACGATGATTATGAATCAAAACTCATTATCAAAATCGATGAAAGCTACCTTAGAGGTGGACAACCTATCTGTTGTAACAGATGTTGGCGAGGTTTTCTTAGATCAAGTATTAGAGGAAGGCCTATTGCGAGATATTCCTGTTCTTGGAGCTATAATCGGTGTGGGTAAAATATGCAACAATGTTAGTGATGTTTTATTTGCTAATAAATTAATAACCTTCTTAACTAATATTAAAGATGTTGATGCCGAAACTCGTAGGGAGGCAATTGCAAAGTGGGAAGAAGATTCTCATTATCGAGTGAAGGTGGGGGAGGTATTGCTAGGTATGATACAACGTTGTGATGACTCGCAAAAAGCTCAGTGGCTGTCTGAATTGTTTTACGAGTTGGTTTTGAAAAAGGGGTGGAATGACTTATTTATGCGTGCGGAGAAAGTGTTGTCTGCATTATCTGTTATGGATATATTATCTTTCTTAAGATTACCTCAAAATCAATATTCACGTCTTTCCGTTGAAGATGCAGAACCTTATGCACATAGTGGTCTGTATATGATGGAAGCGATAAAAGAACAAACGGCAGTAGAAATCATAGTAATTCATGAAACAAAAATGCAAATCACGGAAGTTGGAATGTTGATTTATAGGATTTTAAGTAGATAACAGATGTTGGTTCGTATTTATCAGTCTTCTCTGCCGCTATCGTCCCTCTATCAATCTTCCATCAACGCTTCATCTAAGACTCATAACTTTTGTATACAATTTGTAAAGATACTTATCTAACTCTTGCGGTTGAAACTGATGTTCTTCGTGTTGATTTTACGGCAATAGTGGCAGATATTGCTTATCCTAGTACAGATTTTGTTGTTATCTATAGTAAAAATAATGCTGATATAGCAGAAAATTGCAAAAATATTTGCACAAGTCCAAAAAAAGTAGTATCTTTGCACGATTTTTGAAATAGTCTTTTAATTGAATAGCAGACAACAATGGCTAAGGTATATCTTATCACATACGATTTAAATAAGGATGGCAAGGATTATGCTAACCTTTACCAGAAAATTAAGGATATTGCTCCGAATGCATGGATTCATCCTTTGGAGTCCGTTTGGTGTTTGCGTGTTCAAGATATAGATGCAAATAGTATTTATAACCAATTACGTCCCAGTGTTGATGACGTTGATAATTTGTTTATCGTTGAGATTACAAACATGGATCGCCAAGGTTGGATGCCGAAAAATTTGTGGGTTTGGTTAAAAGAAAGTGTGCAGAAATGATTACTAATTTGTCTCTTTATCAGTTTAAAAATTTTGCAGAGAAACAGTCTATCCCGTTTTCATCGCTCAATATTATATATGGTAGCAATGGACGAGGTAAATCGTCTATGCTACAATCTGTTTTATTGTTGTCGCAGACTTTGCGTATGGAGGATAAATTAGTCAATCTTCGTCTAAAAGATGAATTTGTTGACTTGGGGCGTTATGAGGATGTGTTGTGCTCGTATGCAGAAGATGATAAGTTTTTCTCAATCGGCTTAGATTCTGATGATGATCATATAGAGTTGATATATAAGGGGGGCATTCTTCCTCAGCGAGCTTACTTGCAATCACTTTTTATCAATGGTCAAGACTATCTGCAAGAAATTGGAATGGAAAAGGTTGATGCCAATGGGGCGAATTCTGTGCCTGGTTCTACTTTTCGTACTGTTTCTGATGTGGCAGGCCTACAACATCTCAAGAATATGTATTTTATCTCGGCTGATCGTCAAGGTCCGAAAAATAGTGTTCGCCGTGATGATAACAGTAGCTGTGATTTAGTGGGTGTTCATGGGGAAAATTTAATACAGGTTTTGTATCATCATCCGGAGATTATAGGTGAGGTTTCGGACGTACTGAAGTTTGTATTTAATGGGGCTTCGATCAAGTTGCCTTCAGAGCCTACGGAAGAATATCTGGAACTGATGTTGGATTCAAAGAATGGCACCAATGGATACAAGCCTGTCAATGTGGGATTCGGATATTCTCATGTTCTTCCTATCATAGTACAAGTACTTTTAGCAAAACAGGGAAGTATAGTGGTTGTTGAGAATCCGGAGGCACATCTGCATCCTGGGGCACAGTCTCGAATTATGTCCTTCTTAATCAGTCAGATGAAGATTAAGTCGATTCAGCTATTTATCGAATCGCACAGCGACCATATCGTTAATGGAGCGCGTTTAGCAGTAAAGAATGGGACAGTGAATCCTTTTGATGTAAAAGTATTGTTTGTTTCTCAAGATGAGACAGATGTACGTTGTCTTCCTGTTATTCGTCCAATATCGATTAGTGCTAATGGAGCGCTAAGTGAGTATTTTGATGACTTTATGGATGAGTGGACTAAACAAGCAGGGGCGTTATTATGAGCAGAACACGAAATGTATTCTTTAATGAAGTGTCGCGATACCCATATGCTAGTACTTCAGCAGATGCTTACGATAAGTTGAAGACATTTTTTGACTTGCTGAATGCCTTGTACGATTTTGATGCATTGGATATTGCTCGGTTTCGTATAGGAACTGAGCAATATATGCAATGGAAAATCTTCCCCGATTTTTCTATACAAGAGATACTCTCTCGTCCCGAAAATAAAGTTTATAAAGATTTCTTTTATAGCCATTTTGCCTGCCCTCATATAGAAGATCCTACTATTAGTGAGCGAATAGAACATGATCGCCCTACTTTGCTGTGGGCTTCAAAAGAGATTCCTTGTGTTGGATTGGCGGCTGCTTATTATACAAGGACTTTGGCCATTAGTATGCATAGTGATGAGTTTTGGAGAAATGTAGTATTTACACTGAAGATAAATGGTCAAGATCAGCGAGTGTTGGCTCTGGCACATAAAGATGATATGGAGAAAGAGGAATTTTTACGCTTTGTGGCAGAGACAAAACCTACAGTTATTCGTACAACAGAGGAGAATCCCAATGACAAGCCGTTCAATACTTGTGGTGATCATCATGGTAAAGAAAATCTTAAGCGCTTATGGAATCGGCTGAAATACAATAAGTATGTTGAGGCTTGTTTGATTTCCATTGAAAATAACAGTTATGCTACAGACCCAATTTTGAATTACTATAGTGATGGCACGATTGATGTTGTTGATGTGACGTCAGATGAGGGATATGCCATGAAGATTCAAACGACGGCAAAAGATATCTATGAAACAGAACGGGTGGCTGATATATTACGCCAAAAATTATCTTAATAATTTCAAGTCGTAGGACTAATAGTTTACCTTGATATCATTTCGGCACAACTTGCCGGCATCTTTATCCTCCTCTTAGTAGCCCGCATAACAACCATTCCTTACTCACAGTCTTATCTGCAAGTGGGGGAATTGCTTATTCTGCCTCGTGGGCGGTTGGCTTCAGTTTTTTGCCTTGTATATGGCAAAAACTTGGCGTAATGGTCATTTAGTAGGCTAAGATCATTGTGAAGGCGCATAAATAGAGGGATTTTCGACGTTCAGGTTTCTTGAGAGCAAAATGGGCAAACGACTATGCTCAAATGGTCAAAAAACTCCGACCCAATTGTCAGCCTAAAAAATGACCTATAGACCCATTTTTCATCATTCTTCCATGATTTTACCGAAATTTATAAAATAAATTTGCTTATATGCAAAAAAATGTGTAAATTTGTGTACAAAATTGAAAAGGTATAAATGATAACCAATACAATCCGATCAAAAAACGGCTAGTACCTATTGGTCTGTATTGAAAAATAGATTAAGAAAAGAAGGCGCGAGTGAACCTCTTACAAATTGTAAGAAGTTGAAAATGGTATCTGCTGATGGGAAAAAACTCCAACAGATGCTGCTCGTTGGTCTGAAATAGACCGTCGTGTCCTCGGTGCCCAATCAAAACACGTAGTTTGTATAGACTCTCTATTCAGCTATACTGCTCCTTCTCAAGAAGCAAACTAATCTCCCAAAATGCATCCTCCTTTCGGATTTTGCATTTTTTTGTTTGTCTATCTCAAAAAAAATTGTACTTTTGCGCCGCCATTCAGAAATGAGTGGCGGTGTTCTTTTTATAACTGCATGCAAATCCTATAAAAAGTAACATCTGACAAGCTTGTCAAAATTTTACAGCTAACCTCTACACGTTAATTCGCGTAGAGTAAACCCCAAACATGACTTCACGCGTATGGTGTAACCCATCCGAAGTCGTAGATGGGAAAGTATGAACCACTAAAAGCTATAAGATTATGGCAAGTCAAACAATTTACGAGTACCTTCTCTCTAAACAGGCATCAGGCGAAATCAAAGTGCTTTTCGCCTTAGGAGTTCCATGCTGTTATCGTTTTTATTTGGAAATTTATTCCTATCATTTATCACATTTACAACTTTCTCAATTTGAGTTGGCTATAGCATTAAACACCTCAAAACGAACCGTTTTTCGGGCTCTGCACACATTGTCTCAGACCATCGAGTATTAAGCGGCGCGCATTTGCGCGTCACTCAGGTCAAATCTTTTGTGTACCTTTGCAGTCGAAAATCCGCGTGGAGTAATTAACCACGTTAGCGGGAGCATGAAACCAACAAGTCTTGCATGACTCTCCGGATTTTACCAAGCACAAACTTTCTCAAGACTTGGGTAATCAGTGTTTGGTTTTACAAGTATGGACAATGTCCTTGAAACCTTGCAGAAGTGCCGCATTACGCCCTCTGCAGACATTCAGCCGCATGAGTTCTTATACTCATGGAACAACAAACCGATGCTTGCCCGTGGTGAACTAATAGCCATTGGAGGTAAAGCCAAATCCGGTAAGACGTACGTATGCTCTATCTTCGCTGCACTGGCCTCGTGCGAGTCGGTGTTGGGGCTCACCGGTCGTCCCGGAGCGAAAGTGCTGTGGATAGATACTGAGCAGTCAGAGGACTCAACTCAGGAGATTCTTTGTGGACGAATAGGTGCCCTAATAGGACATACTCCCGACCCGGAACAGTATATCGTTTATAACCTGCGGCAGCAACATTGGCAGGATCGACTAACGTTGGTTACATCCGCTATCTGTATGCATACGCCTGACCTCGTCATCTTTGACGGCATACGTGATGTAGTGGGGGATATAAACGACTATCAGCAGGCACAAGATGTAATCACTAAATTACTCTCTATCGCCTCTACGTTCAACACCTGTATCGTGTGCGTTCTGCATCAGAACAAAGCGATTGAAGATAAGACGCTGCGTGGTGCCTTAGGTACTGAATTGCAGAATAAATCCTTTGAGACATACGAGTGTACGAAGGACCAAGATACGCTGCTGTTCACTATGAAGCAAACCGCCACGCGTAAGTACGACATATCGTCTAAACTCAATTTCTCCGTCAATGATGCCGGCCTACCTGAATTGGCACAGATATCTGTACCCGTTCAGTGTGCGACCCCATCAGCAGGGTCGCGCACGTACGCGTCTTCCCCTACTGTGGGGGAAGACGTACTGAAAAACGTGCGCACGCGACTCTTGGAATCCAAACAAGAGCAATGGAGTTATGACCATCTAAAAACGTTTATCCAACAAATAACTCAAAATGATAAGTATGTTTTTCAGTCCAATGTGATTAAACTATTGCAAGAGAACGGAGTCCTTGTGCGCAATGACACCGGACATGGCATCATTTATCAAGTATGTAATCCTAATGAACCACTAATTTTTTAAAGTTATGAAAATAGACAATCAATTTATTCGCACACATGCACACATCGTGCGGTGTATCGTGCGGCAGTATGGAAAAACAACCTACACTCAGGACCTTATGCAGGAGGGCTATATCGGACTAGTTGAAGCAGCTAAACGGTATGATCCCAACACAGGGG
>JAKSNH010000013.1 GCA_024399955.1 Paludibacteraceae bacterium
GTAGGCGGTTGTTGTTTCTAATTTGCTACTCATCGTACATATTTTTATGGGTTAAACAATATTTGACGCTGCAAAATTACACATTATTTTTCATCCGATTGCGTGCAAAATGCACGCTTGTAATGCAAAGATGCAAGTTTTCGCCGTCTATAGGTACAATCATCCACTCCGGCAAGAAAACATGCCTGAGAAATGGGGTTAGATGCACCTTGTTTTTCCAATTGAATCCGTAAGTATTCAATAAAAAAGTCCCTGATTTTAGGGAATTCCAAACACTCTCCATTATTAATTAAAAAGGAGATAAACTCATCGTCGCATAGCATGTTTAAAACGCGTTGCGATGGTGTAGATAAATTGATTTGCATAAAAATGTAATTTGTTGGTTTAATTATAGACCCAAAAAAAGTCCCGTCTGAGGTTTACTCAAACGGGACTGAGGCCATCTTTCAGCCACAAAGTTACACTTTTATTGTTGTTTACGAAAGAAAATAATATTTAAAATGCGATTAGCAAAAAAAGAGAGCCGAGGCATAACCTCGGCTCATCGTTGTCGTTTTCCCCACTTGACGGGGACCTGCCAAAACTTGAATAAATTTTCGGGGTTCATCTAATCTTGCTTGTAGGATATTTAATTCGCTTCTCGTAATCATAATTGATTATTAATATTACAAAATTCGCAAAGTGTATTTACAAAATTCGCAAAGTGTACTTACAAAATTCGCTGCAAGGTTACAACTTTATTTTCAATTATGCAAATAAACACACAAAAAAGCGCACCGAAATGCGCTTTTTTTTGATAGAACTGCACAAATTAGTGCTTAGTATATATTCCATCTTCCATCAGCGCAGCGGTCCTTATTCCTTCTTCCTTTAATTACTTCTTTGCATTACTTGCGTCATGCAGTGGGCAGCGCCATAGCCGCAGATGAGTTGCTCCAATGGCACCCACTCTACCTTTACGCCATGCGCCTTAAGTGCATTTTGAAGACCCTCAGACTGACCCCCAACCGCCATGATATGACGAGGAGCAATTGTGAGGTAGTTATTGGCATAATGCAGTTCGTCCGCCTCCTCAATAGGGATAATAGCAAAACCACGTTGATGGAGCAAGTCCACAAAAGATACATCCTCAGCCTCTAAGCGGTAGTTTTTTTCTCCCGGGGCACGAACATAGATATCTGCCGATATATAATAAGGGTCGCCAACAGGAGCATCTTGGCGACGAGCAACCATCGTGCATAGGTCTTTATCGATGATATTGAAATACGTATCAAGGTGCATTTCCAATTGCCAACGGCAATGCTGTTTGGCTACAACAACGGTATCGTGTCCAAACACATCATGTGCTAACATCTGATCAATAGCCTCTGCGTTGGTTCGCATACCTTGACCGATAAACGAAACCGTTCCGGCAGGGATATAATCGCCACCTTCCATACGACCGTCGCCCTCAATCTGATAAATGGGGGTCAAGCCTAAGGCCTCGTAGCAGGCGCGAATAATACGCGTCTCCGGGGCACGTTGAGTGGAGTTCATCTTGCAGATGACTTGACCCTTTGGAGTGTTTATACTCTGGTCGCGTGTGAAGTACAGGTTCATGAGCGAGTTATGCTCATAAACGGCCTCATAACCGGTATTGAGTTCCGTCTTACGCAAGCGGATGGTGGGTTGCAAAAGCAGACAACGGATAAGATCATTACGACTCATCTCCCGCAAGGTCTGTTGGCGGTAATTCTCACCCACTTCTTCAGCGTCTTCCGGACTGAGAGCCGACACATCATACGTGAGCACTTGCGCTGCCAATGAGCGAAGGACATCCATATCCATTTGTTGCAGAATATCCTCCACCGTATAGACGTGAATATGGTTGGCGCGGAGCATTTCGATGTAATGACGGTGTTCAGCTGCCGCTGAATCAACATTGAAATAATGCTCAAACAGTCCGGCAGTAGGATGAGCCACTCCATCAAATAGTTCTATACCGGGAGTATGCATCAGGATAGTAACAGCCTTATTCCATTCCGCTTGGGGACAATATGGTTTATCTGTTCTTTCTACAGGATTGTAGTCCTTACATGCCACGAATAGCAGTACACTTATGTAAAGAAATGCTTTTTTCATATTGTTAGTTTTTAGTACTCAGATTCCTTTTGCGGTGCAAAATTACAAATAATTTTTGGAATATGCAAATTTTATTTAATTTTGAATTAAGAATTTTTAATTATGAGAATTAGCCAATTAGCCAAGTAGCCAAGTAACCAATTAGCCAAGTAGCCAAGTAGCAATTAACCAAGTAGTCAATTGCAAATTACACTTTGATTTCACACAAAGTTACACTTTTATTTGCGTATATCAAAAAAAAATAGTATCTTTGCAGCGACAAACTGAATGGCATGGATATACGCATCCTCCATATTAACAAACATATCGGTAAACAGCATATCTTAAACGATATCTGTTTGGATATTCCTCAGGGGCAGATTGTAGGGCTATTGGGTCCGAATGGTGCCGGTAAATCTACGCTTATGAAGATTATGGCGGGGATTTGGAAGCAGGACAAGGGGGATAACTCAATCATAGTGCCGGAGCGGATTGGTTACTTGCCGGAGCAGAACCCGCTGTATCAGGATATGTATGTTCGTGAATTCCTTGCTACGATGAAGCGCATCACGCGTGCGAGCGATGACATAGAGCAGTTGATTGACTTGGTAGGATTGCGGCCGGAGGTGAATAAGAAAATCCGTGAACTAAGTAAGGGCTACAAGCAACGTGTGGGATTGGCACAAGCATTGATGGGACGGCCCGAACTCATTATACTAGACGAACCTACCACCGGTTTGGACCCCAACCAGTTGGTGGAGATTAGGCAGTTGATTAAAGGACTAACCATGCATAATACCGGATGTACGGTGATTCTTTCTACCCATATCTTACAGGAAGTAAAAGAGATGTGCAACCGGGTAGTTATCATTGACCGAGGGCATATTAAGGCCGACCGAATGCTGAACGAGATAGAAGACTTAGAGGCATTATTTCATCAATTAACCATGCCTCAATAAACAACGATTATGGCTGAAGAGTTTGATATACGACAAGAAATGACCGAGAAGGAGCAAGACAATGCCTTGCGTCCCTTGCGTTTTGATGATTTTGCCGGACAGAGCAAGATAGTCAGCAACCTGAAGA
Organism: Paludibacteraceae bacterium; assembly: GCA_024399955.1. Taxonomy (GTDB): domain Bacteria; phylum Bacteroidota; class Bacteroidia; order Bacteroidales; family Paludibacteraceae; genus Colicola. Next base: position 3,187 of record JAKSNH010000013.1, read on the forward strand.
TCTTTGTTGAGGCCGCTCGCATGAGGCATGAGAGCCTGGACCACGTCCTGCTATTTGGTCCTCCGGGATTGGGTAAGACCACCTTAAGCAATATCATCGCCAATGAATTAGGTGTGGGCTTCAAAGTGACCTCCGGTCCTGTATTGGATAAGCCCGGTGATTTGGCAGGATTGCTCACCAGCTTAGAAGAAAACGATGTGCTGTTTATTGACGAGATTCATCGTCTATCTCCTGTCGTAGAGGAATACCTCTATTCCGCCATGGAGGATTATCGTATTGATATCATGATTGATAAGGGTCCTTCGGCACGAACTATCCAGATTGACCTCAATCATTTCACCTTAATCGGAGCCACTACACGCAGCGGATTACTGACCTCTCCCCTACGTGCTCGCTTTGGCATCAACTGCCATCTGGAATACTACGATGCTGATATCTTATCGGGCATTGTGGCACGTTCTGCAGGATTGCTCGGAATAGATATTGATAGCAAGGCAGCCGGAGAGATTGCTCGTCGCAGCCGTGGTACGCCTCGTATAGCCAATGCACTCTTGCGTCGCGTGAGAGACTTTGCGCAGGTGAAAGGTGATGGACATATCGACTTAGAGATTGCTCAGTATGCTTTGGAGGCACTTAATATCGATACTTTCGGATTGGACGAGATAGATAATAAACTGCTGCTCACTATCATCGATAAGTTCAAGGGTGGACCGGTAGGCGTGAATAACATTGCTACCGCCATGGGCGAAGATGCCGGCACAATCGAAGATGTATATGAACCGTTCCTTATCAAGGAAGGATTTATTAAGCGCACTCCTCGCGGACGGGAAGCCACCGAATTGGCATACCGTCACTTAGGCAAAACACCCTTATTAAACGACCCCACGTTATTCTGATTATGATACTTAACTATATTTGGATAGGATTGATTCTGCTAGCCGTAGTGATGGGCTGCATCCAGTGTTTTTGCTTTGGCAACACGGATGTATTCAATGCCATCTTGGATAGCACTTTTGCGAATGCCAAAACCGGTTTTGAGATCTCTCTGGGTCTAACCGGAGTACTGTCCTTATGGATGGGTATTATGAAGATTGGCGAGCAGGCAGGGGTAGTTAAACAAATGTCCAAAGTGGTCAGTCCTTTCTTCACGCGTATCTTTCCTGAACTGCCCAAAGGGCACCCTGCTTTTGGTAGTATGCTGATGAATATATCTGCCACGATGCTTGGCATTGATAATGCCGCTACTCCTCTTGGATTACAAGCGATGCGGGAGATGCAGGAGAGTAATGCCGACAAGACCAAAGCCAGCAATAGTATGATCATGTTCTTGGTGCTGGTCACGAGTGGTCTCACTCTTGTGCCGGTCAGTATCATGACCTACCGCGCACAGATGGGTGCAGCCAATCCTGCCGACGTGTTCCTGCCTATTCTGTTAGCCACTTACTGCGCGGCCTTAGCCGGACTGATTAGTGTGGCCATTGCGCAGAAGATCAACCTTTGGAATAAAGTGGTGATGGGCACATTAGTGGGACTAACGGCGGTAGTGGCTGTTATTATCTGGGCAGCGATGCATTTCCCCCAAGAGCAGGTCAATCGTTGGAGTGCCGTGCTGGCCTCTATCCTGCTATTAGGCGTTATTGTATGGTTCATTGTTGCCGGCATGGTGCACAAGATTAACGTATATGATGCTTTTATTGATGGAGCCAAAGGAGGATTCCAAACGGCCATCGGCATCATACCCTATCTGATTGCCATCCTGGTGGCGGTAGGTATGTTCCGCGCCAGTGGCGGAATGGACCTGCTGGTTAGGGGCTTGGGGGCATTCTTTGCTTTATTGGGACTGAATACCGACTTTGTGCCCGCCTTACCCACTGCCCTGATGCGGCCGTTGAGTGGTGCCGGAGCACGAGGTATGATGATTGATGCCATGGCGCAATATGGAGCAGATAGTTTTGTGGGCAGATTAGTGAGCATCGTACAAGGCAGTACCGATACCACATTCTATATCCTGGCCGTTTATTTTGGTAGCGTCAACATCAAGAACACACGCTATGCTGTAGTTTGTGGACTAATCGCCGACTTCTTTGGAATGGCAGGAGCGATAGCCCTGGGCTATCTATTCTTCCACTAGAAAACTAGAATACTAGAAAACTAGATAACTAGACAATATTAACTAAAAAAATTATACATTATGGCTGAAGAAAAAAAGATTCCATCGGCTGCTAAGTTAAAAGCCTTGCAGGATGCGATGGAGAAGATTGACAAGAATTTTGGCAAAGGTGCCATCATGCGTCTTGGCGAGAATAAGATTGAGCAAATACCTGTTATCCCAACCGGTAGTGTAGGTTTGAACTTTGCCTTAGGTGTAGGCGGTTATCCTAAAGGACGTATTGTTGAGATATACGGTCCTGAGTCCAGCGGTAAGACCACCTTGGCTATTCATGCCATGGCAGAAGTGCAACGTCAAGGCGGTATAGCTGCCATCATTGATGCTGAGCACGCTTTTGACCGCTTCTATGCCGAGAAATTAGGTGTAGATGTAGAGAATCTGCTGATTGCTCAACCGGACTGCGGCGAGCAGGCTTTGGAGATTGCAGACGAACTGATTCGCAGTAGTGCAGTGGATCTGGTGGTCATCGACTCGGTAGCGGCTCTGACTCCCAAGGCTGAGATTGAAGGCGACATGGGCGAAAATAAAGTAGGTCTGCAAGCTCGTCTGATGAGTCAGGCTCTGCGTAAACTGACCGGCACCATCAACAAGACCAATACCACTTGTATCTTCATCAACCAATTACGCGAGAAAATTGGTATGTCGTTTGGTAACCCTGAAACAACTACCGGCGGTAATGCCCTTAAGTTCTACGCTTCGGTGCGTCTGGATATCCGCAGAAAAGGTCAAATCAAAGATGGTGAGACCCAAATTGGTAATGGTGTAATCGTTAAGGTGGTTAAGAATAAAGTGGCTCCTCCATTTAAGAAAGCCGAGTTTGATTTGATGTACAACGAAGGCATATCTAAAGTGGGTGAGTTGGTTGATCTGGGTGTAGAGAAAGGTATTGTTACTAAGTCCGGTTCATTCTTCAGTTACAACGGTTCTAAGCTGGCACAAGGTCGCGATGCCACCAAGAATGTCTTGCGTGACAATCCTGACTTAGCGGACGAGATAGAAGCTAAGATCATGGATGCGCTGAAAGGGTGATGAAAGAAGAATCCCTCATAGTTAGTCCGGAACGGGCGAAAGAAATAGAAACGACGTACCGCATAGTGCGTCGTTCTATTGATGCGCGGCAACGTCAGTTGAAGGTGAATATCACCATTCTGACGGATGACGAAGGGCATTACCTGCCTATTGATGCACCTATTCCGCGGTATGAGGAACCTGTCTATCAGGATGTGCATAACGCCCAACGCAGCATCACCATTGTCGGATTAGGTCCGGCAGGGTTATTCGCTGCACTCACCTGCCTGGAGCACGGCATCAAGCCTATCATCTATGAACGAGGCAAAGAAGTGAGTGAACGCAAGAAAGACATTGCGTTACTCAATCGCAACGAAGGACTGAATCCGGAGTCTAATTACTGTTTTGGCGAAGGAGGAGCCGGTACATTCTCGGACGGCAAACTATTCTCGCGCAGCAAGAAACGCGGCAATATGCAACGCGTGATGGAGATTTTTCATTACTTTGGAGCCACCGATAAAGTGCTGTACGAAGCCCACGCGCATATAGGCAGCGATTTACTGCCGAGTATCATCAAACGGATGCGCAACTGCATCATCGAGCATGGCGGAGAGATTCATTTTGAAACGAGATGGAACATCGCCCAACTCTCCACGCTAAACGCTCCACACTCAACGATCCTCGCCATCGGGCATTCGGCGCATGATACCTATCGTGAATTAGCCGCAGCAGGGGTGCAAATGGAAGCGAAAGGCTGTGCCATGGGAGTACGAATAGAGCACCCACAACAACTCATCAACGATATTTTCTACCATCATCAACCGGCCTCTATTATCGATATTGTGGGCAATGCCAGTTACTCGTTGGTGACGCAAGTCAATGGCCGAGGCACCTATAGTTTCTGCATGTGTCCCGGTGGACATATCGTGCCGGCAGGCAGTATGGATGAAGGATGTGTGGTGAATGGTATGAGTGCCAGTCATCGCAATTCGCCCTATGCCAACTCAGGGATGGTGGTGGAACTGCATCCCGAAGATATGGTTAACGATGCACGATGCACAATGCACGATGGTGCTTCTGAACACTCCGATAATATAGGACTAATAGGCTTGGATTTTCAGGAATATTTAGAGCACTTGGCATGGGAACAAACGCATAGTACCAAGGCTCCGGCACAACGGATGCGGGACTTTGTGGAAGGCAAAGCGAGCCACGACTTACCGGCCTGCTCCTACTTGCCGGGTATTGTGCCCAGCCGATTAGACCAGTGGCTGCCTGAACCTATTCGCAGCGGACTGCAACAAGGGTTTAGAGACTTTGACCGCAAGCATCCCGGATTCCTCACGAACGAGGCCGTCATCTTAGGTGTGGAAAGTCGCAGCAGCAGTCCGGTACGCATTGTGCGTGACCCGGAACGGATGCATAGTCTGAGCCATCCGTGGCTGTATCCATGTGGCGAAGGAGCCGGCTATGCCGGAGGCATAACAAGTAGTGCATTAGATGGAATAAGAGCTGCGGAGGCAGCCCTCACAGAATTAGCCAAATAGCCAAATAGCATGTTTGAGAGAACGATACAACTGATAGGGCAGGAGGCCTTTGATAGGATGCAGCAGATGCGCGTCATCCTGTTTGGTGTAGGTGGCGTAGGAGGTTGGTGCGCCGAAACACTAATCCGCACCGGCATACAGCATCTGACTATCGTGGATTTTGATACGATTAATGAGAGTAATATCAACCGGCAGGTCGTGGCTACCCATGCTAATATAGGGCAGAGCAAAGTGGCTCAGATGCGCGAGCGACTGCTGGCTATCAATCCTTCGGCAGATATCATAGCCCTCAACCAACGCTACACGGCAGAGACATCTTGCAACTTTCAACTGTCCACTTTCAACTACATCATCGATGCCATCGATAGCGTAGATGACAAGGTGCGCCTTATCTATGAAGCCACACAAACCGATGCTATCCTACTCTCCTCGATGGGAGCGGGACGCAAGACCGATACCGAGCAGATTCGTATTAGTGAGTTCTGGAAGGTAGAAGGTTGTCCGTTGGCCCGGGCATTGCGCACTAAGATGAAAAAGACAGGCTTGATGCCTGCCCATAAGTTCCAATGTGTTTGGTCGCCTGAGTTAAGTGGCGATAGTGGCACGATTGCACCGATAGTAGGTGTTTTTGGAATGAAACTGGCTAATCTGGTGATTAGCGATATCCTCCATTCTTAAAAAGGTTCGGCATACGTGCAACCTTCTTTCCATCGGGAACAGCCATAGCGTGTGTTGCCACGGATGACTTGTCCGAGACGGCATACAGGACACAGCATACCGGCTTTGTTGGTCTTCACTTCATACACCACCTCCTGGGTCATCTGTTTGAGTTCGTCTAAGAACTGCTGCGCCGTGTATTCGCCACGTTCTATCTCACGCAGTTTCTTCTCCCATAATCCGGTCAGTTCGGCCGACTTGAGCAGAGGTGATATGATGGTTTTGATTAGGTTGATGCCCACTTCGGTAGCGTGGAGCGACTTGCCTTTTTTCTGGATATACTTACGTTGATACAGTTTCTCGATGATAGCGGCACGCGTAGACGGACGCCCTATTCCGTTCTCTTTCATGGCGTCGCGCAGTTCTTCATCCTCCACCATCTTACCGGCTGTCTCCATGGCGCGTAACAGCGTAGCCTCCGTGTAGGGCTTAGGCGGTTGCGTCGTCTTCTCCTGAAGTTGCGGCACATGCGGACCGGTCTCTCCTTTGGTAAAAGCGGGCAGTACTTTGCTTTCTGCAGAATCGTCATCCTCCGATGTATCCTTAACAGCAGGCTCCGTAAAGACCTCTCTCCATCCGGGTTTGAGAATCTCGCGTCCGGTAACCTTAAAGGGAAGGGTGGAGGGTTGAGAGTTGAGAGTTGAGAGTTGAGAGTTGAGAGTAGGCACTTCGGCCATGACGGTGGTAGTGCTTACTTCGCAAGGCGGATAGAAAGCGGCAATGAAATTGAGAGCCACCAGGTTGAACACCTTGCGTTCGTCCGCCGTCAGGTTATCCGGCCGCTGACCGGTAGGGATGATGGCGTGGTGGTCGGTTACTTTCTTGTTATCAAATACTTTCTTGGACTTAGGCAGCGAGGTCTCGCCCTTGCCACCATCGGCTTTGAGGTTGAGCAACGGAGTGACTTGCGGATAGAAATCCTTGATGCCACGTAAGGTAGCCGGCACTTTAGGATAGATGTCATCGGGCAGGAAAGTGGTATCTACACGCGGATAGGTTGTGATGCGCTTTTCGTACAGCGACTGAATGAGTTTGAGTGTATCGTCCGCCGAGAAAGAGAAGCGTTTATTACATTCCACCTGCAGGGAGGTGAGGTCAAATAGCCTCGGTGCGTACTCCATGCCTTTTTTCTTCTCCACCGAAGTGACCGTCAGCGGCTGGTCTTTGATAGCATCTACGATGGCCTGCCCCTGCTCTATACTCTTGATGGCATAATCATCCGGATCCGCAGGTAATTGCGCAGAGAAAATCGTATCTCGATAGGAAGTTTTGAGTTCCCAGTAGGTACGCGGAACGAAGTGTTCTATTTCCTGTTGCCGACGCACAATCAGGGCAAGAGTTGGAGTTTGTACTCGTCCGATAGAAAGTACTTGACGTTCCTTGTTTGTTCCTCGCGCGTACCTTATTGTATATGCGCGCGTAGCGTTCATACCTAATAGCCAGTCACCGATGGCACGCATCATACCTGCCTCGTATAGACGCTGGTAATGGGATTGGTCCTTGAGATCCTTAAATCCTTCACGGATAGCCTCTTCGGTTAGCGAGTTGACCCATAATCGACGCACCGGCACTTTGCATCCGGCTTTTTGATACACCCATCGCTGGATGAGTTCACCCTCTTGCCCGGCATCACCGCAGTTAATGACTTCGGTGACTTGCGTCATGAGCGATTTGAGTATCTCGAATTGCTTTTGTACGCCTTTGTCCGGCATGACCTTGATACCAAACCGCGCAGGAATCATCGGCAATGCACTTAAGTTCCATTGCTTCCATGTATCTTGGTACTCGTTCGGGTCTAATAACCCGCATAGATGACCAAAGGTCCAACTCACGAAATAGCCGTTTCCTTCCATATAGCCATCGCGCTTGGTGGTGGCACCAAGTACAGAGGCAATGTATTGTCCAACGGACGGTTTTTCGGCTACACAAAGAATCATGATTTACAAGTTTGTGTGCAAATATACAACAAAAATTTGGAATACGCAAATATATTTGCTTTTTTTAGGCAAAAAGATAGATTCATCTATCTGAATAGACGTGTTTTTGTCTTCTGTTAGGAGTTTACTCATAAAAAGAAGATAAAACAGGGCTATTGAAAGGCGTCTGCTGTTTAGCCTAAGAAAGCAGTTCTTTGCGCATTTTAATAAAGAAGAGGACTACCATTCGGGGGAATTGACGCAGTCAAGGCAGCTTGCCGAAGGTACAATTTTTTTCGGACATACACAAAAAAAAGCGCACCGAAATGCGCTTTTTTTGTATTTAATGATGCGAATTGCCATTAACGAGCAACCTTAGCACCCATCACGTTATAGATTACGCCGTTGACGTTAATCATCACGTTGCCTTTGTACATAAATTTCTTCACGTTGTCATTCAGGCGCAGGTCTTGCAATCCTGTTGCAGCAGTAACGATGTCGATGGATGTGAAGTCGAATTGACCGGCCTTACTTGGAGCATCTGTTCCATGAGTGTTCTTATCACCTACGGTGAAGATAACCTCAGTAGCGTTACCCTTCCAAGTAACTTTAGCGTTGGTCATGTCGTAGGAAGTGATTTCACCAGCCGAAACAGCGATGTCAGCTTGACGAGCCAGGCCCTTATCAGAGATATTGAATACAATCTCGGTCATTGCACCATTGTTGCTGGTCAATGTAAAGGTGTTCTTAGCATAGAGACGTGCATCCATACCATCAGCATTGTAGACAGGAGCAGAAGATCCACCATTTTGAGCAGAAGCTACAATGTAAGCACCATCTAATGTGGTGAAGGAAACATCAGCATAATCAGCGATTACGATGGTATGGTCGCCAGAAGGTTGACCACCGGCAATCTCCATAGTAATATTGTATTGCTTAGCATCGCGACCAATGATAACGGCCTCAATCAGCACGTCTTTACCAGTTACCGTTAACTTGATATCAGCGGAATAGAACTCAACCAATGTACCATCGGCTAACATAATGCCGGAATAATAGGTCTCAACATCAGCCAATGTGAAGGTGCCGGAAGCGAGTTGATCCATGTAGATATCAAACGCAATTTCGTCACCATCAGCTGTTACACCAGTTGCGTAGTAGTCGCCATATTCAGCACTAAATTCGCCTTCAGCCTCAACGGTAACAAGGTCAATAATCTCGGTTGGAGTGGGAACAAAGTCCTTCATCGTGATAATCCACTTCATGCCATCTACATCCAGCACCTCAGCGCGGTAAACAACGGTATCAGCAACATTGTAGACGGAAACAGCGATAGAGCTCTCAATCAGCTGAACGGCAGTTTCACCAACATATATACCGGTGTATTCCCAGTCCATGTCAGCGTCGGCAAATGTGCCAAACATATTGGTGGTATTTACGCAGATAGATGCGTAGTATTCACCGGTTACATCATAACCCAATACTTGGAACCAACCTTCGGTTTCGGTTGCATCATATACTTCTGGCAGCATAACGTCAACGTATGTTTCTTCACCTGTTGGTTGGGCCTCAAAGTCGTTCATTGTAACAACATACACTTGACCATCAGTAGCCTTAATGGTTACTGTGAAGCGAAGGGTATCTTCAACTTGAGCGATGACTACAGAAGGAACAGACTCAATGTCCACAAGTTCATAAGCCACCCAATCAATCATTTGGGTATATTCATACTCAATATCGTCGTTGGTGAACTCGCCCAGCAGATGGTCGGTATTAACTTGAATACCCAGACTATAATCATCATTCTCGCCAGATACATAAATCCAACCAAAGTCAGCGATAGAATCCATTACCATGGGGTGATTCATGGTAGTATAAATCGGTTCACCTGGCGTTGGAGGAGTTGGTCCATCGCCTTCGTTCAAAGTAATCTCTGCATAATCGTTATCTACATCATAAGCATAAACCTCAACATTTTGAGCATTCCAAGTATAGGTCTTGCCATCTGTGCCAACAAATGAACCTACAAAGTTATAGATGCCTTGCTCTACATTAGTAATGGTAAGCGTTCCTACTGGATTTTCATAATCTGCCTCAACAGAGTCATTAGCACTTGTCCAATAACCGGCATAATAAGCAGTATAAGTACCTACAATAGAAGTTTTAGATGTAGCCTCCTCATTGGCAGAGAAATAAACGTCAGGATAATAAGTATCTTCGCTTGTATAGATATCAAAATCCCAATACCCACTGTAATAATAAGCTTCAGCATATTTCAGACCGGTAATCTCTACATCTCCGGTTGGAGTGGGAGGAGTGGGAGGAACGTCGCCACCTAAGATTTCAACTGTACCTTGTTTGATTTCAATGGTGGTATTACTTCCGCTAACATATTTCAAAATCTTACCCGTTACGGCAACACTATCACCTACTACTACGCCGGGAGCAGCAAGATAGCATTGATATGCCTTAAAATTGCTCTTGTCATCAGAGCCATCGCTGGACATACTAAAGGTCTGGTTACCATACTGAGTACTGTAATTATTCGCATAACTTACAATACCTACTACACGATACTCAACATCGGTCGTTGCATTGTCTGCCAATGCCTTACCAATCTCCAATGCTTGCTCTGGAGTAATCACATCTCCTGCTGGAGTGGGAGGAGTGGGAGGAACGTCGCCACCTAAGATTTCAACTGTACCTTGTTTGATTTCAATGGTGGTATTACTTCCGCTAACATATTTCAAAATCTTACCCGTTACGGCAACACTATCACCTACTACTACGCCGGGAGCAGCAAGATAGCATTGATATGCCTTAAAATTGCTCTTGTCATCAGAGCCATCGCTGGACATACTAAAGGTCTGGTTACCATACTGAGTACTGTAATTATTCGCATAACTTACAATACCTACTACACGATACTCAACATCGGTCGTTGCATTGTCTGCCAATGCCTTACCAATTTCCAATGCTTGTTCAGGAGTAATCTCAGTCGCAGCGTTAACCGCTTTGCGAGCGATGTTTTTCTTAGCCACATGCTTTACTTGTGGTTGTTGTTTTTGTACTGCCGGCAAAGTCAACTCGATGCGAGTTTTCTTCGCGGACTTGTTAGGCAAAGCCACTTTAGGTGTAGCCACAAGGCTGGTCACCATTGCCAATGCCATTACGAAAGATAAAATCTTTTTCATAAATTTAATTTTTTAAATTTCTGGAGCTTCGGCTTCGTTGAGTTGCAAAAGCAAGCTTTCACTCAACTTGCACGAACCTTCATACTTTTTTAGTTAATAAATTGGGTTAATTAGTCACGTTAAATAAATAACGGATTGTATTTCATTTTTATATAAATAACTTACTCTATCTGCGTTCCCAAAACGCTAAAACTCTCAGCGCCTCGCGTAATAACTAATCTCCCGTTTTCAAAACGTTTAGATACGGCCTTCATCGTTTTTGCCGACTCCAATGCAGAAGATACTCCCAATACAGCCTCTTCCCATGTAGTGGCAGCACGAATGCCATCAATCAAAATCCACGCATCCTCATCAAAACCACGCAACAGCAAATGCTTAGGATTAATATCTGCCACATTGGCATCCTTTAATGGACCAACGGTTGGTAATGCCGGTTCGGCAGATGGCATCTCGCTGAATACATACAGCGAAGTCTCATCATTTTTTGCACCGGACTTAATCTCGTACTTCAGTACTGCCAAATACACCGTTTGTGCATCTAAACCATTCTCCATATATTCGGCTGTTGAACCTTGCGGTTTGCATACACTTATACCTAATTGGTTATCCACATTGATTAGCAGACGCCCATTCTCGTTGAAGGTATAATTAGATATGTTATTATCCCTAAAACACATCAGCCAACCGCTCTTACCGACAGGCAACGTAGCCTGAATCATAAATGCCACATAGACCGAACCCGAAGTTATCTCCGCAGGAAAAGCAATATGTGGAATATAACTACTGCTCTCGCAAGCGATTAAGGCACTATTGCCAATACCCGATTGAGCATATCCTTCAAACTCCAATCCATTAGATATGGTAATTAAATCCGTGCCTCCTTCATACTGCAAGAACCAACCACCATTGCCGGCTACCGAAGATCCGAAGTTATAATCAAAGTCCTCCACCAGCAGCACTTCTGCATGAACAGAAAGCGCTCCAAACACGAACACAAGTATCAAAATAACCTTCCGCATAATACTTCATCTTACAAATCGACTGCAAAGGTACTGCTTTTTTTTCATATATGCAAATAAATTTGCTTTTTTCATGCAAAAGATAGACTTATCTATCTAAATAGATGTGTTTTTGTTTTCAAACAATGTCACCAAGTCCGTTTGCAAGAAATCTTCAATAGGGAAGGCACCCGAACCAACAAGAAGAGAACGATACGGATGAAAGAGTTCTTCGAAGACTTGAAGCCCTTTAGTGGACTTCTCCTCATTGCTTTTTACTTCAATCGCAACCACTCGACCGTTACGAACTATAACAAAATCAACTTCGTTATTGCCTTCACGCCAATAATAGACCTTGAAGTTACAACGATATGCCTCGTTGACCAAGTAAGCGCCAACAGCAGACTCAACCCAATGCCCCCAACGTTTAGGATTTTGACGAGTAGCAGTAAAGTCTCCGTCATCGTAGATGCTGAGCAATGCATTGTTATACACCTGATACTTAGGAATACTGGCACGACGGCGAGCCTTATCTATGGTAAACTTTTGCAACCCACAAACCATACCCGCTGTATCCAATAATTCTAAATAACCCGTTAAGGTGGTCGTGTTTCCTGCATCTTGAAGTTGTCCTATCATCTTGGTCAGCGATAATATTTGTCCCGAATAAGCAGAACTGAGTTCAAACGTTTGACGCAAGAGTGCTGGCTTGTTAATGGGTGTATCAACCAAGATATCATTATTAATGGTAGCTGCCACAATAGAATAGTTTATGTATTCGCGCCAACGATCAGGCTCTTCGATAAGCCCGGCTGCGCCCGGATATCCACCATAGTAGATGTATTGGTCAAGATTAAAGCCAAACGCCTGGTGCATCTCCGGCCAAGACCAGTTCGGCAATTTGATTACCTCAAAACGTCCTTTAAGACTCTCGGATTGTCCTCGTTCAAGGCGCATACGAGAAGACCCCAATAGCAACACTTTAATGTTCACATCATTAAATGTATCTGCATCCCACTCTTTTTTGACTACTTCTGCCCATTGATATAACCGCTGAACTTCGTCTATAACCAATATCATCTCATTCAAGTTCTCGTTCTTCATCCGTGAACGTACTGATTGCCAACACGAACTAATCCATGTAGCTTGAGATACAGGAATATTATCCGCAGAGAAATGCACGATGGGTTTATCCATTGACTGAATAACCTGCTTAATTAGGGTGGTTTTACCAACTTGTCGTGGTCCTTCAAGGATTTGAATGAACTTACGCGGCTCCTGTAATCGTCTTGTAATCAATTGAAATTGAACTCGTTGCATAACCATATAAAATTTTACTCAATGTAACTAATAAAATTACTCAATACAATGAGTATTTTATCGAAATCGACTGCAAAGGTAATATTTTTTTTTCATATATGCAAAAAAAGCGCACCGAAATGCGCTTTTTTGTGAAATTATAATGTTTTTACATTATTTTCTGCTTAGAGAGCTTGTCCAAGTACACTGTAAAGTTTGATGTTCTTGCCTTCACCTTTCTTGATGTACATTTGGCCATTGATCATCATCTTCTTGCAGCTAACCTTCTCAGCGATAACAGTTGGCAGAGCGGTCTCAGAAATAACGGCTATCGTTCCTTTAGAAATCTCATAGCTATTGTACGAACCACCATTGTAGTTCTCAAGATAACCAATTACAGAAACGTATGCTCCTACCTCAACAGGTGCGCTACCATCAGCAAGGGTACATTGATAAGCCTGGAAATCTCCATAAGTAGCCTCTGGATCATCAGCCAAGAACCATACATTATCTTTAGTTGCATGAGCCTTAACTACATAACCACGAACGTCGTATTTAACGTTAGTCTTTGCGGACTTACCAGATTCAGGAGACAAAGCGGATGCAATTTCGATAGCCTCAGCTACAGAAACCTCTTCAATAACGATTGGTTTCGGATGACCTTCGCCAATAACCTCTGCTAAGAAGCAACCTTTGGAAGCCTCATATTGTTGATTCTTCTCATCAGCGAAGTATTCCCAAGAAGCACTGTAAACAACGATGGTGTCACCCATACCAAATTGGATCTCTTCTTCCTCTTTGTACTTAGCACCATTGTAGTTCAACATGTTGTAAGCCTCAATGGTGTCCGTGGTATTGTTGATATCTGCCAACCAAACATTAATATCACCATATTGAGCAACAGTTGAAGAACTCAAACCAGTTACGCGACCAATAACGTAAGCCTTCTTGGAGAGTTTCTTGTTAGGAGCAGCGTCAATCATCGCAATCATCTCACCTACGTTGAATGTATCTACTGTTACAATAGGAGCCGAACCGGTGTAAACTTTAATCTGTGTAATTTGGGCAGATTCAGTACATGTAAGAGTTACTGATTTAGCATCACCAACCCAAGAGCCATTGGTTAATTCAGCAAAAGTACCAGAACCAACAACGTCTATACCAGCAATGTTCTCACCATCAGAAGTCAATGTAATAGTGTTCTTTGCGTACGTACGCAGAGTGTACTTACCACTACTATTCCAAATACGGGTGTCGTTACTAGCAACTTTTACGCAAGAGAAAGTAATACCATCTACAGTAAATGGAGTTCCAGACAAATTAGTACCTGCACCTGCATCAGGAAGCTTAATACCATAACTCTGAATTGCAGCAGCATTATCAAACTGCATAGTAATTTCTTTAGCATTCAATGACAAAGCAGCAAATGCTACGATAACGAATGAAAAAATCTTTTTCATAAAAATTAGATTTTAGTTAATAAATTAGTTAATTATTGAGTTTGACTCGTTAATTAAGTAGAGTCTTTTCTCAAATTTGCTGCAAATTTACAACTTTTTTTTGATATGTGCAAATTTTTTTGTATTTTTGCAGCAAATTTGATGATTATGGCGAAAATATTGATTATTGATGACGAAAGAGCCATCCGAAATACCCTAAAAGACATTCTGGAATTCGAGGGTTACGAAGTGAATATTGCCGAGGATGGCGAGCAAGGGGTCAACATGGCGCAAAAAGATAATTACGACCTCATTTATACCGACATCAAAATGCCCAAGATGGATGGCATGGAGGTATTAGATAAACTGGCTGAGTTGCACTGCCCCATCATCATGATTAGTGGGCACGGAAATATAGAAACCGCTGTAGAGGCCCTAAAAAAAGGAGCATTCGATTTTATCGAAAAGCCCTTGGACCTCAACCGCCTCTTAGTAACTACCAAGAACGCCCTCTCCCATCATAAACTCAAAGCCGAAGTGCAAAGCAAGACGGACGAGATACAGACCCTCAAGAAGAAAGTGGCACAGCGCAATCAGATGATAGGCTGTTCGGATGCCATCGCGCACGTGCGCGATATAATAAACAAGGTAGCCCCTACCGAGGCACGCGTTCTCATTACCGGCGAGAATGGTACCGGTAAAGAGGTTGTGGCTCGCCTGCTGCATGAACAGTCCAATCGCGCCAACGCCCCGCTCGTAGAGGTTAACTGCGCTGCCATCCCTTCCGAACTCATCGAATCCGAACTGTTTGGTCACATGAAAGGGTCCTTCACCGGAGCCGTCAAAGACCGTGCCGGTAAGTTTGAACAGGCCGATGGAGGCACACTCTTCTTGGACGAGATAGGCGACATGTCCCTTGCCGCACAAACCAAAGTCTTGAGAGCCCTGCAAGAAAACGAAATCACGCGTGTAGGCAGCGACAAAACCATCAAAGTCAATGTGCGCGTCATTGCTGCCACCAATAAGAACCTGGCACAAGAGATTGAGAAAGGCACCTTCCGCGAGGACCTCTTCCATCGCCTCAACGTCATCCCCATTCATGTCCCAGCCTTGGCGGACCGAATCGACGATATACCTGAATTAGTCTCTTATTTCGCCGAACAGATATGCGCCGAACAAGGCATCAAACCCAAGGACTTTGAACCGGCTGCCATCAAAGCGTTACAACAACGTTCATGGCCCGGCAACATACGCGAATTACGCAACGTAGTGGAACGCCTCATTATCCTATCCGGAAGTTCCATCTCCGCACAAGACATACATGATTTTGCATGAACTGCACATATTAAACTACAAGAACATCCGCGAAGCGGACCTGACTTTCTCTGACAAAATCAACTGCTTTGTCGGACTAAATGGTCAAGGTAAAACCAATATCTTGGATGCTATCTACTTGCTTAGCTTCACTAAGTCGGCTTTTAATGTGGTGGATAGCCAAAACATCTGCCACGACGCGGACATGGCCCTCGTGCAAGGCAATTATGGAGAGATGGTGGTTAGTTGCGGACTCAAACGCGGAGCAAAAAAGCAGTTCCGACTGAATAAAACGGACTATAAGCGACTCATCGACCATATCGGACTTATCCCGTTAGTCATGGTTAGTCCGGAGGATAGCCAACTCATTGCCGAAGGCAGCGACGAACGGAGACGTTTTATGGATGTAGTCATCTCGCAGCAAGATAAGAAATACTTAGAACAACTTACTACCTATAACGCCCTACTCAAACAACGCAACGCGTTACTCAAACAACTCGGCGAAAAGGAAAGAATAGATACCGAATCGGCTGCATTATTAGAGGTGCTTGAACTGCAAATGGCTCCCCTCGCAGAGTATATCTTTGCCCAACGAACCTCCTTTATTGAGGCCTTTATTCCCATTTTCCAAGATGTGTATAATCGCATTTCCGGAGGAGATGAAGTGGTTACGCTGCGCTATATATCCCAATTGCAAGACCGTAACTTAGCCGAAGCATACGTACGTACCCGCCAACGAGACCTTATCTTAGGCTGGACTTCTCAAGGCATCCATAAGGACGAAATAGAAATGCTTTTAGGCGAATACCCTCTCAAACGTGTTGGCAGTCAGGGTCAGCAAAAAACCTACCTGCTTGCCATGAAACTCGCCCAAGCCCTCTATCTGTCTCTACACTCTACACTCTACACTCTAAACTCTAAACCCATACTCCTCCTTGACGATATATTTGATAAATTAGATTCAGAGCGAGTAGCACGCATCGTTGAACTCGTGCAAACCGACCAATTCGGACAGATTTTCATCACCGATACCGACCGTCAGCATCTTACACAGATACTCGGTCATACCGATGCACAAATATTCCACGTAGAAAAAGGAATCATCCAATGAAAAAATACCTCTTAATCATATTATTCGCTACACTCTACACGCTACACGCTACACGTTCAACCGCCACCGCTCAGGTGACGTTTAAGGGTGCTTGGATTGCTACGGTGGCGAATATCGATTGGCCGTCCGAAGAGGCGATTGGCAACGATTCCTTGCAGCAGGCAGAGATGACCTTCATCCTCGATTCCCTTCAGTCGCTCGGCATCAATGCCATCATCTTCCAAGTGCGCCCTACCGCCGATGCCCTGTACGAGTCCGAACTCGAACCGTGGTCACATTGGTTAACCGGCAAACAGGGACGTAAACCCGGGTATGACCCACTCGATTGGATGGTGCAGGAATGTCATTCGCGCGACATGGAACTGCATGCGTGGCTTAATCCCTATCGCATCAATATAGCCACGATGAAAGTGGATTCACTTTCCTATAATCATCCTTTCTACCAACACCCCGAGTGGTTCTGGAACTACGGCAAACAATGGTACTTCAACCCTGCCCTGCCGGATGCACGAGAATGGATATGTATGGTCGTGTACGACATCGTTTGTCGCTACAACATCGATGCCATTCATATGGATGACTATTTCTACCCCTATCCGATTGCCAAGCGCGAACTGCCCGACACAACGGACTTTGCTCGTGACCCACGTGGGTTCACCGACATACGTGACTGGCGGCGAGATAATGTCAACATCACGGTTCAGGCTATCTCACAAACCATCCATGATGCCAACCCTAATGTGCAATTCGGCATATCGCCATTTGGCGTATATAAGGAAGGCTCCGGACTCACTAATTACTACGACCTCTATGCCGATATCCTGCTATGGATACAGAATGGATGGATTGACTATGTTGTGCCACAATTATATTGGAATATAGGTAACAAACGCGCCGACTACGAGCAACTCGCCCATTGGTGGGCCAACGCCGTAGATAGTTGCAATCAGCAATCAGCAATCAGCAATCAGCCATGTGCCCTTTACATCGGTATGGCCCCCTACCGATTAGGTGGTGCCAAAGAACTTAGTGCGTGGCGCGAAGGTAATGAGATTGCTCGGCAGATGCGACTCAATCGCACCATCCCAGGCATCGACGGCGAGTGCTTCTACTCCACCCGTCCCCTCCTCCGTAACCCCCTCCACGTCTGCGACAGCATAAAAGCCATTTATAACGAAAACTAAAATAAATCAACAATTAACAATAATCAACTAACAATTAAAACTATGATCTACTCCAAAGAGGTACAGAACATGTGCCAAGTAGCCAAAGGTCCTCATCATGGACCGGCTCCAATCCCTGAAGAGGGTAAGTGGGTCAAGGCCAAAGAGATTACCGATATCTCGGGCATGACACACGGTATTGGTTGGTGTGCTCCTCAACAAGGTGCATGCAAACTGAGTTTGAATGTTAAGAATGGTATTATCGAGGAAGCACTCGTAGAAACCATCGGTTGCTCGGGTATGACCCACAGTGCCGCCATGGCTGCCGAAATCCTGCCGGGTAAAACCCTGCTCGAGGCCCTCAATACCGACCTCGTTTGCGATGCTATCAACACCGCTATGCGTGAACTCTTCCTGCAAATCGTTTACGGCCGCACCCAATCCGCCTTCTCCGAAGGAGGTCTGACTATCGGTGCCGGACTGGAAGACCTGGGTAAGGGACTCGTTTCACAGGTAGGTACACTCTATTCCACCAAAGTGAAAGGTCCTCGTTACCTCCAACTCACCGAAGGTTATATCACCCGCGAGTTCCTCGATGAGGACGGCGAGATCTGCGGTTACGAATATGTCCACATGGGCAAGTTCATGGACGCTATCAAGAAAGGTATGGACGCTACTGAAGCCCTCAAGAGCGTTACCGGTACGTATGGTCGTACCACCAAAGAACAGGGTGCCGTTAAATCTATTGACCCAAGAAAGGAATAAGCTATGTTACGCGAAGTTAAATTTGAGTCACAAGACCGCCGCGAGAAACAAATTCTCGCCGCTTTGAATGCTAATGGCATCAAGTCCATTGAAGAGGCTAACCAAATCTGCGAACAATATGGTTTGGATCCTTATATCACCTGCGAAGAAACCCAACGTATCTGCTTTGAGAACGCTAAATGGGCTTATGTTGTAGGTAGTGCTATCGCCCTCAAGAAAGGCTGCAAGAACGCTGCTGACGCTGCCGAAGCTATCGGTATTGGTCTGCAAGCTTTCTGCATCCCCGGCTCCGTAGCTGATGACCGTAAGGTAGGTATTGGTCATGGTAACTTAGCTGCTCGTCTGCTCCGTGAGGAGACCGAGTGCTTCGCTTTCCTGGCCGGTCACGAGTCCTTCGCTGCTGCTGAAGGTGCTATCAAAATCGCCGAAATGGCAAATAAAGTGCGCCAAAAACCCCTGCGTATCATCCTGGATGGTCTGGGAAAAGACGCTGCTATGATTATCAGCCGTATCAATGGCTTCACATACGTACAAACCGAGTTTGATTACTTCACCGGTGAACTCAAAGAGGTTCGTCGCAAAGCCTACAGTAATGGCCCTCGCGCTAAGGTGAACTGCTACGGTGCTGACGATGTACGTGAAGGTGTAGCTATCCTGTGGCATGAGAACGTAGATGTTTCCATTACCGGTAACTCTACCAACCCCACTCGCTTCCAACACCCCGTTGCTGGTACCTATAAGAAAGAGCGTATCCTGGCCGGCAAACCCTACTTCAGCGTTGCTTCCGGTGGTGGTACAGGTCGTACCTTGCACCCCGATAACATGGCTGCCGGACCTGCCTCTTACGGCATGACCGATACCATGGGTCGTATGCACAGCGATGCTCAATTTGCAGGTAGTTCTTCTGTTCCTGCTCACGTTGAGATGATGGGCTTCCTCGGCATTGGTAACAACCCAATGGTCGGCTGCACAGTAGCTTGCGCAGTTAATGTGGCACTTGCTTTAAGTAAGTAAGATATTACATTACAGTAAGTTATACTCTTCCAACAGCTCTTAATTCTGCAAAGGATTGGGGGCTGTTTTTTTGTGTTGTTATGGTGAAATTCTATTTCCTATATTTTATATAACACCCCTACAACCAGCCCATGGCACTAACACGAAAAGATGGGTTGCGGATAAAAAAATGAAGAAGAATGGGCATAATATATCCTAATAAGAAACGATACAAAACAGAAAAAACACTCATAAGTGGGCGAAAAGTGATAAAAAAATACAAATTTCGCCCACTTATCCTTGCATAATTCAAGAAAAAATAGTACCTTTGCACTCAAAATCTAAAAACAAACAATATGAACATCATTGGTCGCAAACCAGAATTGCAACAACTGGACGAATACATGCAGTCTGGGAAGGCAGAGTTTGTAGCCTTATATGGTCGTCGTCGCGTAGGAAAGACATTCCTTGTAGAGGAATACTACAGCCATCGGTTTGCGTTTAGCGTAACCGGTGTGATTGATGGTACTCGATCGGAGCAAATGGAGGCATTCCAATTGGCCATGAAAGCCATTGGATACAATGGGAAGAAGCCTAAGACATGGATGGAAGCATTTAATAGTTTAGGCCATTTACTGGAGAGTCAGCTTACCAAGAAAAGATGCGTCATCTTCATCGACGAGTTGCCTTGCTTTGATACACCCAAAGCAGGTTTTATCAAGGCATTTGGTCACTTCTGGAATAGCTGGTGCCAGAAACACAAGGAGGTGATGCTGCTGGTATGTGGCAGTGCGACAACTTGGATGGTGAAGAACCTGATTGATAATCATGGAGGACTGCATAACCGTATTACCCACGAGATGCACTTGAGTCCATTCACTCTGCATGAAACGGAGGCACTACTAAAGTCTAATGGATGTCAATGGGATAGGCTATCAATTGTGCAGGCATATATGATGCTTGGAGGTATTCCTTATTACCTGAATATGGTGCGCAAAGGAGAGAGCGTTTCACAGATGGCTGACCGTCTGTTCTTTGCAAAAAAAGCAGAGATGCACGATGAACATGAACGCCTCTTTGCCTCGCTCTTCCGAGATCCGGCTCCATATCTAGAAATTATTCGTATTCTGGCTACACGGAAGCAGGGAATCACGCGTGATGAAATTTGCGAAGCGTTAGGCAAACACAATAATGGGCATGTTAAGGACTATTTGACCAATCTGCAAAAATGCGATTTCATTCGTTACTACTACCGCCGAACCAAGAAAGTCAACAAGAACAATGGTTTGTATCAGTTAGTGGATTTCTTCAGTATCTTCCACAATACATTTCTTACTCGCCCCATCAACGACGAGCAGTATTGGAGTCACAACCTACAATCATCTACAATCAACACATGGAACGGACTGGCATTTGAGCGTGTGTGCATGGCGCATGTAGCGCAAATAAAAAAGGCCTTGGGTATTCAGCAAATCGGTACTCAGTATTATTCATGGCGCAGCAAAGGAAGCGCAAAGGGTGCACAGATAGACATGCTGATTGAGCGTGCTGACCGCGTGATTAATCTTTGCGAGATGAAATACAGCATTTATCCCTATGCGTTGGACAAGGCTGAGAGCCTGAAGATCCGTACACGAATTGGGGATTTCGTGGCAGAGACCGGAGCAAAAGAGAGCATCTTCCCAACGCTCATCACTACGTACGGACTGCGTGCTGGAGAACACAACAACATGGTACAGGCGGTTGTCACTATGGATGACTTGTTTGCAGAATAAAAAACGTCTATAAGTGGGCGAAAAGTGATAAAAAAATACAAATTTCGCCCACTAATAAAGTAGTATATATCATCAAAGAGAGTCTCGATAGAGACGTAATCTTGAGTGATTCATAAATGCTAATGAGGAGGCTCACACCTCCTCATTACTTTATTCTTTATCATCCGACCCATCTTTGCTCGGTATGATACAAATAACCCCCAATCCTTAGTAGAATCGGGGGTTATCAATATTTTTGTTTCTTCTTTACTCCATCAGCGTCAGCGGTCCTTCAGCGTCAGCGGTCCTTATTCCATCATTATAAATATATCCTTCGTGGAGTCATAGCATCGCCTTGATTGCCACCACTGGTATTGATGGAAAGGCCCATCACTTCGCCTGATGAGAGGCGGACGACTTGTGTAGTTGGTATTTGATAGTATTTCATAGTTGTATGCCTTGAGCGTTATACATCTTGTTATCTTTGATTATCACTAATTGACCATGTAGAAGGAACTTCTCTAACGAGGACGTGGACGAGGACGAGGACGGCAAGTCGGTTGGCGTATGTGCGGCAGGGCGGACCGATAGACGGGCCGGGCAAGAAGCCGGCATATCCTGCATATCGGGCACATAGAAATAGCCACGCATACCCTTCATTGTGCTGGTATCGCCCGCTTTAGACCAAGCTAAGACATTATTGGCTTGCAAGAAGAGGTATTTCGTATTGCCGGCAGCCAATTTATGCGGGTTGATGATACCGAGGTACGCAATGGTGCCTGCCGGGCTGAAGTTCTCTCCGGCAGCGGAAGTGCATTTGATAACGCACTGCTTGAATGTAGGATTAGTCACAACATTGTCGGGTTGGATGAGGTACGGCACACCTGCCTTGATGGCAATGGTGTTATCGTTTGAAAGATCAACATCTTCAAAGTCTATATTCAACGTTGTTTTGTCGCCACTCAGTGTGCCGCTTGTGAACTTGGCTAATTTGGTAGTCTCACCAAAGACGTCCCTCACTTCTTTCGCAGTCAGGTCAAACGGCAGACAGAGGGTGTTGTACATCCCCGGAGTGAATGAACGGACGAGGTTTACATTCACTTGCTGTCCGTTTGTTTTCCAAATGTTCAGAAGATCCGTGTTGTCGTCGTTCTCATTCAGGGTAATGGTAACTTCCCGTATAGCCAACAGGACATAGCGTTCCTCAGATTCTTCTCCGCCGTCAACAATAGAGATAGCCTGTTCTTCAGGATTGGTAGCGGAGCTGGAGAATTGGACGAAATAGATACC
Organism: Paludibacteraceae bacterium; assembly: GCA_024399955.1. GTDB lineage: Bacteria > Bacteroidota > Bacteroidia > Bacteroidales > Paludibacteraceae > Colicola. Next base: position 25,865 of record JAKSNH010000013.1, read on the forward strand.
ATATCCTTCTTCCTTGGTGCCCGTCCAATATTGTCCGTTAGCATAAACACCCTCCGGATTAGTTATATCGCACGGCAAGAACACCGCACCGGCTTGCTGCAAAGCAGCCTTGTCTGCCGCCTTGATAGAGTTATTGTCAAACGTAGAACCAATATTAAGGAGTTTGTGGCTCTTTAGATCATTCGTGTACCACGCAGACTCCGTATTGTCAAAATAGTACATATCCGCCCAATCATCAGGCAGTAGAACGGCATAGGCAGCAGTGACTTTATGGTCATCTTGCTCATCTATCAGTTGTGCCCAACCGCGGAATTTGTCAGCAGCAATACCATTAATCTTGCGATCATTGAGCAGATAATCCCACTCGAGTTTACTAAGTATCTGCGGGTTTTCGATAAAAGATTCCTGCCATGTATGTCTGGTAGGTTCATCGGTTGAGAAATAAACGACCTGCCGTTCATCACCCCCTACGTCATGTATCGTAAAAGGATGAGGAATGACGGTTGTTGCTGCGTGTACGGACGTACACAGCACGATGCACAATGCACAATGCACGATGCACAATGTGCGGTTAAAAAGATTCGTTCTCATTATTGTAACTCAGGAATAAAGGGTTTTTCTACTGTGCCTACCATATCGTCGTTGGCGAAAGATACGAACGGAGCGGTATAGATACGCTTTAGTTTGACTGAATAATAGCGAAAGGTGAGAGCACTCGTGGTATGCGGGTCAGCAATACGGATGATATAACTATCCGACACCTCGTCCCAAGGCGAAGCCACACCTACAATGGTCTGACCTGCTGCCACACAAATTAAGTCGGTAGCATCGGCGTAAGGACGTAACACCTCCGGCAGACGGATAATAGCCGTCATGGATTTATAACTCTCTGCATCTTCCGCCACTTTCCACTCCGGACGTGGTGTATTGTCCGGAGTAAGGATAGTGCGTTCGTTTTCTTTTTTACAGCCAAGCATTACTATCGCGATAACCGCGATAATAGATGCACGATGCACAATGCACAATGCACGGTTTGATATTCTTTTCATATTCATATACTTTTTCATTGGTTATTTAACAAGTGCGCCTTGGGCGTCATAGACATTACCATTGCGGTGGATATATAGGATACCATGATCGATTACCTTGCGCAAGTCGGATTCGCCGAAATGAATGAGGTACGGGTTGCTTACCGTTCCGGTAGGAGCTAAGGCACCGTAGTGCAGCATATTAGCAGCCTGTTTCTCCTCACCTTTGTCGTCAGTAACGGTGAAGGTGAGTTCACTGCCTTCCGCAGCATGAACGAGCAGGAACCACATACCATCCACAGCTTGTGCCTCGCCTACGAGTTCATCGTGTGCGTAAGCACGTAGGATAGCGTCGTCAGGACACGTGACAGGCTGATTCTCCTCCAAGGTTGCCACAATAGGCATCACGGTGGAGTAAGTTCTACTTTCACTAGCCCGTAGGGCGTCACTTTCCCTTTCACTCTCCACTTTCTTCCGCGGAGCGGAGGCAGGAGCAACCGGATTGAAATGTACGGTGACAGCATCCTTTAACTGACGGTAGAGCATGTAACCTTCGCCCGGGATGAGGGTCTCCAGCGAACCTACCCATTGCTTGTTGTCAAAGACAGCAAACTGATAGTAACCGGTGATGATATCGCCGTCCTTGGCAACATTGAAGTAGTCCGCCATCGCAGCATCTATAGGTGTATTGGCTTCGAATAGGCACGGCAGGTTGTTCCAACCGCCACCGAACGTCAGTTCGGGCACTTTATCGGCAGCCGAGCCACGAATCTCCAATACCATCATGTCGGCTGTTACCTTTAGCATATAGATATTGTGGTAGTCCAATTGGATATTATTGCTCCAGCCGTTTGAGGTATAAACTGACGCATTGTCTTTCGTACGATATGTCTTGATTTGGTTGCCTGACGAGAAGCCTCCAACATTAATGAAAGACGAGTTGATATCCGTCGGTTGAACATTGAAGCTAATCCAGTTCCATCCTTTATAGACAGGTATATTCTGCACGCGCAAATCCGCTACACGAAGTTGTACGGGTTTCTGTACCGAACCATAAACAGTATCCGGCACGAAGCGGATGACTTCGTTCTCCGGTTTAAGTACAAAGGTCTTGCCGGTAGAAGCCTGCCATAGGCGCAAGGAGAGTTCCCTCCTGTCCATCTTATCATCGCCATAAACCTTGATATAGAGGTTAGCGTTGCTGCCTACTTTAGAGGTGATAGACTGCATGCCCACGCATGTATTGCCATAGAAAGCACCTACTATATCGCGCGTATCGGTATCTATATAGGAGCCGCGTGCTTCATCCTGCAAATGAACGGTACCGATAAGGTTCATATTGAGGTTGTAACTATTAGGTACAGACCAGCTGGGAGAGACGGCGTTGATACGCACATTGATTAGCATTTGGTCGCTTAGGTCAGCCTCATCCGTCAGTGCAACCGGCACGACATAGTCGCCGGCATTGAGGTCACCGCTGATGGTGAAGGCGAGTACGCGTTGCTCCTGCGGTTGGAGCGTGCCTATCGGTTCATCTACGGTGAGCCACTCGGGCAGACCGGTGATGACAAATGGCTTAGTTTCGCCGGAATAGTTGGTAATCGTAGTATAGACTACGGTATCCATCGGACCGGCACTTTTGATTATCCATAAGTTCTGTTCATCCCAGCGTATTACATTGCGGTCCAGATAGACGGACCATGCAATCGGACTGAGCAAGCGGTTGCCCTGCAAGTCCTCCACATCGCGCAGGGAGAAGAAGATGTTCTTATGGTTGACTTCGGCATCGGGCATCTTGAGGTTGATGACGAGGTCGTTATCGCGCGAAGTCCAAGAGAAACGCATCTTCTCATATTCAGATTCACGGATAAGCGGGCATACATCCTTGGTAGTGGATTTGTCATCCAACTCGGATACCACAACCGTATCCTGCTTAGCATACCACTCCCGGTTATCACTATTGTAATAGAGACAGGCATTGTATCGGCTGTAGTGGGTTTCGTAGATACTGCTGGCGTTCTTAATGCGTTGGTCAAACGGCAAGTAGCAGCGTAGCCCAAATTCCTGTCCGTTAGGAGCGTATGTAGTGAACTCGCTGAGATAGGACTGCGGCATTGCGAACTCCCATATACTGAGTTCGTCAAAGTAGCCGTTGAAGTTCCTGCCGAGGATGGTTTGGGACATCGCCCACGCACCGAAGAACTGTCCGTCGGCATGTGCCTTAAGTTTATCGTCTATATAGAGGTGGGTATAATTGAATCCGCGGCTCACCACTAATCCGAGTGTATGCCAAGCACCATCGTTATAGTTACCATCTGCCACCAATTTGTTCACGCTGTCGGCAACCAATACGATTTGCCCCGTTTGCGTCATAAAGATACCTATTTGCTTATTGGTAGCGGCATTCTTAGCATTTACATCACCAAATAGCAGAGCATCATTGCTAAAGGGTTTTAATGGATCGCTTCTGAAACTGAAGAGCAGCGTGTAGTCGGCATCGGCTGAGTTATTGAACCATTGCGAAGCCAGTTGAACACCTTCCCCACTCGTCCGTATAGCCAGTCCTTCGGGCATGCTCCATGTCAGGTCGTTAAGGATGGCATTGGCACTATGTGCTTTATCGTAAGCAGTCTTTCCATAGCCTTCAATCATCGGGTAGTAAGCCAACAGCCCGTTTTCGTAGCCGGTGAGACAGGTGTTATTGGTAGCCGTTCTCTCTCCAAAAGTAAGTGCCTTAGACCAGATACGCGACTCCGCCATACGTCCCTTGAAGGGATGGAGGTTATTCATACCTAAGCCGAAGGTTAGCGGAGCAGCATTAAATGCCGTAATCTGCGCTTTACCACTACCTACCTTATCCGTACCGACATACAGGTATACATCACCTGTTTTAGCACTATAGGTCAATATTACACGAGCAAAATTATTGGGCAGATTGATTGGATCAGATAGAATCTCTGTTTCGCATATATGTGCATATAGTTGCTTGCCGGTATAACCGAACTCGATGGCTTGTTCGATATCGGATGCGGGTTGACCGGTAGAGAAGAATGCCATCCGTGTATTGCGGCTATCCGCATCGGGATAAACAACAAGGTCGATGGAGAAGTCACCATGGCTCAAGTCGCGTGCCGTTTGTGTGCGGGCATAAGAGTTGCTGTTTCCCGAGAAGGTGAGCGTAGGCGTGCTGAAATAGTCCGCCTTGTTCTTAAAGCCAATCACTTGGAAGTTATTATCCTCGTCCAAATAGTTGTAGGCAATCGGTTCGGAGAAGGGCACGGATATGTAATCCTGCTGGGTGAGCACACCATTAGCAGGAGATACATTACCGAACAATTCGGGACGGCGTGTATCCTTGATACCGCTGACGGGTTCGGATGCCTTGGTGACATAGCCTGTTCCGTAACGGCAGTAGCTGACGGCACGGAGGTCGTAACGCTGCTCCATCGGGTCGCGCTCACCATAGAAATGGATATTGTCAATACGTCCTGCCGATTTGCTGAACATCTGCTTATTGCCACTGGCTTTCTTGTAATAGACAGAATCCACATAGTAGGAGCAAAGCGTTACCCAGTTGTTTTCCGACTGCGTAGATAGTTTGTATTGCAGTTCAATATGGTCAAAGTTCGCGTAGTCGGGGTCGAAGCCGTCAATGACTACCGGCAGGTAGTAGCCCTGCTTGTCGTAAGGCGAATTGGTATTCATCACCCATTTATCGTCCGGCGTAGCGATATGCACCGGCGAAGAGGCAGGCAGGAAGTGGACGGAGACGTACTGGTTAGCGTAGTTGGAGGTATCGCAATCGGACATCAGACAGAGTTTAAGGCTGTCGTAGTCGAGGGCGACAGCACCTTGACGAACTTCGAGTTTCTTGTGGATAACCTGTCCGGGTTCCAAGTAGAAGTTGCGTCCCATGCCGGTGAGTGCCAGTCCGTCGATAGAGGCTTTGGCACCATTACGGTTGCTGCCTTCTAACAGTTTGAGAACAAAGTTATGCGGACCATTAGCCACACCCGGAGCAGCCTCGGACTCGTTCCAAATCTGCAAGTCAAACACCGCCACACCATCGGCAGCCACACCGCTCACCTCGTGCTGATTGACCTCAAGGTGGGCTTCATCCAGTTTAACGGTAGCGGGATCAAGCATCGTGCCAGGGTGGAAGAACTGCGTCTTATTCTCCCCTATCCATGGGCAACGTGTAGCACCGCCACGGAGCACATAGATAAAGTCGGAACAGTCGTAGTTGCCGGTATTTAGACTGTCTTTTGTTAAGAAGTTGGAGGCATTTTCGCGCCAATTTTTGGTGGGATTATTGGTATTGAAATCCACGGTACCGGCTAAACTGTACACATCTACATCGATATATCCGTATTCCGCTTGCGAAAGAGTAAAGCCGATGGTACGGTTTTGTGATTGGTTGTTACCGGACGTTTTATTGCCACGGATATTAAGATTCGGCGAAATATCGATTTTTAAAGAATTACCAAACATACTGGTATAAAAACTCATTGAATCTATGTTTGAGGGGTCGGCCTTGATCAAATTTACAAGCAATCTAATCAAGTCCTCAGCACCTTGGAAAAAATTTAAATCAGGAGTTGGATTAGTAGTAGTGTAAGAGTAATTGTATCCTGCAGATCCTGTTTCGTTATACGTGACGGTGGTGTTGGCAGAGACGGAGTAACCACCCACACGGAACATTGATGTAGTGCCGTAAGCCTCTAAACGCTCATTCTCATACAAGATATCCAGCCACCTGCTTATTGATTTGATATAGCTGTGTACTTCATTAACAAAGGGAGGTTTTTTGAAGCCCTGAACACTCCATTTCTTGGGTTCCACAATCGTATATTTAATTGTATCTGCATTATATACAAAATCACCATTCTGGGTCTCCGCCCAATATACGCGTTTATTGGTAGAATCGGCTACTTGCTGCACAGATTCTTTGGTTCCTGTGACGAATAAGGACGACATATCTGCCACCAGTTGCGGTATGACTTGGTTGACGATATGATCTTGCGTATAAACGAACCGCACAGGACTGGGGTCCATCGTAAAGGCAAGGTCCCTCGTTACAATCAGCGCCGGGCTTGAGGGGTCTTTCTGCTTTATAATCTTGGTCTCCCCTGTAGCAATAGAGGCTTGCATTAGCGACAAAGTGGCGGCATCCACAGTAGTAAATACTTCGCTATGCATCGCGTAAGCATTGACGGTATGACCGATAAAGATGGTAGCATCCGCACCCATTATATTGTTGTTGCTGCCGGTCTGAATGCGCTCGGTAGTGGTATAGGAATAGTTGTAGGTTGAATTATTAGTATAGCCACACGATAAGGAGAAGAGGGGCCATGTCTTTTGACGAAGAGCTTGAGAGACAGTCAAAGTACTCATAGCGTTCGGTACGACAGTGCCTGACGCAGTTGTTATGTTTGCCCCAGTGGACATCGATACCTTAAAACTGGCATCAAAACTATTATTCATACTATAAGACGAATTATAGGTAGCCCCTTTCTCAATCCACGCATAGGAGTTGCTTCCGGGCGGGTCGCGCAGCACATCATCCACAGTAATGGCCTCTCCTATTTTCGTCATTGCATCTGCACCGGTGATACGATTGCCCAACACAAACGCCTGTATGGGCTGAGCATGTACATCCTGTCCGTTGATATTAACGGATACATCTATATGCTTGAGCGCATCCGTGCCGACGGCGCCAAACGATTCATTAGCAACATCCACGGTTACATTGCAATAGCCCTCATTATTGAGTTGCCCCTTGACGATGGAGGTGCCGGATAGCAATCCGTTATACATCGTAAATTTGTGACCACCCAGAGATACTACATCCATGGGACGATTGATGTCATTGTTGTAGTGATATTCCTCGCATGCATATATACGGAAGCTGTATCGGAGTCCGGATAGATAGACGGGGTAGCCAAAGACATATTTCTTGTCCTTATGCGTATATACCGAATCTATGCGTGACTGAGATAGTGTATATCCCATCACCGCTTCTTCTCCGTAGAAGTCTATCGGCATACCATAGCGGAGTTGCGCTACCTTAATGGTCGCGGGCGCGTGATATATTACGGAATAGGTATCATGATACTGTACTTCTCTATTTTCGTAAAAATCCTGTTTAGGAATTAGCGAGAAAGTCAGGTCTTTGGTCTCGGCAGTTCTACCTGCACTAAATAGCGTAGCATAGCCGTTGGCGGATGCCTCCACGATGCGGTATTTAACAGGCGGCAAGTCAATCATATATTCGCCCGTGGCGGAGTCAGGACGGACAATGATGCGTTTCTCCTCAAAGCGGATGCGGGTTTGTTGGGAACTGTCAGCCTTATGGTTGATGATGGTATCGCGGGTCTTCTTTGTTAGATCTTTCTCGTCATATACGAAGTGGGCGATATTGTCCCCTTCTAGTTCGAAGACGAGTTTCAGGCTGTCACCAAGGTTATTCTTACTCAGTCCGAAGCCAAGCGGTTTGAGCCCCTGTACGTCACCACCGGCGAGACGGCCGATAAGGCGCACACGAGTATTGTCCCAGAAGTGGATACCATCCTGACTTTTACCTCGAGCATTGAGTTCGATTTTCCTATCAACGATGAGTTGTCCGTCATTAGCAAACTTATGACCTTTTTTGGCTACAGTAAGTGTGAAGTCGGGTCCGTCCGGTACGGAGAGAGAGAAGTTACCAGAAGCGTCCGAACGGATGGTGTCGCCACTGCTCTTGACCACTTGTCCGTTAATCAAGAAATATGCGTCACGCACAGGAATGGTGGTGCCGGTATAGAGCACGCGTCCCGAATAGCGTTGGTAATTATCCGACAGGAAATCTGCATGATGAACAACAGAGTTGTTCGCCGTGAGTGTTACTTGTATTGGTCCAACTCCTCCACTAGCAGGGCGGAAGCTCAGAAGTCTATCACGAACCCCAATCTCATACGTACTGCCATTTTCGCCAAGGTCATATAGGATACTGTCGAACTTGTAATAGCCGTCAGCATCGGTCTTGACGGAATCGATTATAGTGTTCCCCTTGTAGAGACCCACTTTAATGTTTGCCATCTTGTTGCCGTTGCTATAGGTGATATTACCATCTATATAACCGTAGCGTGAGCGGAAACCGATATCGGTGGCTTTTGTGTCCATCTTATCTCCGCTGCAAAGGGTTACAGCCTTTACCATGTAGGTGTATCGTTGACCGGGAACACCTTGGGTGTCGTTGTACCATTTGGTACTACCATCGCAAGTAGCGATGGTATCAAAAATGCTGCCCTTTTCGTCGCCACGCAGAACGATGAAATAGGTTGGTTCACCATCTGCTTCCCATTTGATAAGCGTATGTTCGGGGTGAGCCTTGGCGCCGTCAGATGCGTCAACACTTGTCATCTCCACTGCTTTGGTACGTCGTTTGGGATAGAACCATACTTCGGTCTCTTCGGGGTTATCAAAGCGAGTGGCATCGGTATTGAGGCGCACACTCAGGTCATAGTCCCGGCATGTTTTAGGCAGTTCTTCCTCACATCCAAATTCAATAATTAATTGGTTCTCATATACTGTTTTGTACAATTTATTTTTGTCTATTACTATTGTTTTTGCATCCGTTGCTGCGGTGGCGGGGTCATCGCCATTATCCCAAAGTATAACTTCTATTTTTGTATTGGGATCCCACGCCGTAGTTAAACCACTGTTGGCATCGGGCCAAATTAACTGACCGGTTAGGTCGATTTTATTATTGTTGATTGCTGAATCCGTAGCGCAATCGCGGAAAGCAGCGTATGGAGTAGAATTATTTTTATATAAATTCAGTCCTATTTGTTTCACACGTCCGATATAGGTGCAACTATCAGCATAGCGATGTCCCTTCCATCCGAATGAAGATGCAGACATACGGCGAATACGATAGAAGATAGAGTCGCCTCCGTATGGGTTATTGATGGTGGTTGAATCCACATATTCATAGAATGCCTTTCCATATTCGTATAACGTCGGCAATAACTGTTCGGCATCGCTAAAGTCGGATTTGTAGGCACGCTCTATCTCAAAAAAGTCCATGGGCATCGCATCTGTGTCTTTGGGATTTTCAATTTCCCAACTCAAGAGTTTATAACCCGTGTTTATCGAATAACTACTATTCGACTTACCCCTTATTGTTTCCATCTTAGGTTTAACTGTAAAATCCTTTATTTGATGATAAGCGGGAATTATTATAGAATTGGACTGATAAGTAATCTGCTCACCACTTATTTTTTCTACCGTTGCAGTAATATAAAATTTTTCACGTGAGTTCGAGGTCGGAACTTCAAGCGTGCCGATGGGTGATGGGTTGGGAATAGGATTTGAATTAGAGGAGGTAGTAAGCTTAATAACTGAATCCGGCACGGTATAAGGCACCAGCATCTTACCAGCTTCCCGGGGGTCTTCTCCGCCCATAAGAAGCATCGGTTCCATCAACTCAGGCCTGTCGCCTTTCTCAATCTTTTCGTTATGCAGAAGGTAGTAAGTATGAACCCACCTATGTCCCTGCAGATAGTTTCTATCATACACATGCACACGAATGGTTAAGTATCCTTTTATAGTGTCTGGAACAGCCCACCGCAGGTTAAAGGTGATTGAACGGCGTTTATCTTGGGCATGCTTGATTTGGATTTTGTCCCCTGCATTTTCCAACCTTCTCTCTTGGCTCGCACCGGATGGAGTGGCAAAAAAGAAATAATCTTTATTCTTGTCAGCAGCATAGAACCATGCCATTCCCGGATCCTTCTTGTTCTCATAGCGATCACCATTATAGTAAAACAGCTTCGTCCAATTGTTCATTTCCGTTCTTTTAATTGGCTTATCATTTATACTATATTCCACATAGGTACGGTACATATCGGTGTTTTTATATTTTGGGGTAGTGTCGTTTTCTGCCCAGTGGTCATAGTCGCCTTCTGACCACACTAATAAGGAGAGATCTACACCGTTTAAGCCGTCGTAATAAGCATAGAAATTAGTTGAATCTTCAAAAAAATCATTGCCCCATGCATATACGTTAGAGGGGACGTTGACCAGTAGCATCAAACCGGCTACTAAATAAAATATATGTTTTTTCGTTTCCATATTCGTAATGTATTAGGCATTAATGATTATCTATATATCCTTTGGTCGTGATACAAGTCCTATCGCCCACCTTACTTGAGCCTCCTTTCCAATCCTCTTTGATTTTCTTGTTGGCTTCTATACGCATTTGCGCTCTTGTGTAGAGGTCATAGGCCTCATCCTTTGTTTCGGCAAGTTGAATCAGTGCGCCATAGTCTGCTGCCACTTTTTGCAGATCGGGATCATTTCCTGCTTGTTTTCTCAATAGCGTGATATAGTTCTCTTTCAGCGCAATTAACTCAAAGATGTCTGTAATCTTCTTCATTGCTTCTGTAAATAGTTGCTCTGCGTCCTGACGGAAATAGGCGTTTCGGATTTGCGGAGCATATTGTTCGGCTATCTGCTGAGCTTGAATATTCTCTCCTTTCGATTTCGCATAGTTGGCGAGAGAATCAATCAAATTTTGCTTATAAGCAGCAAGGGTTATTTTATCAATTTTACCCAACGCGGTATTGGTGTACTGTTGCACATCTTCTGAGTTATTGGCATAATTGTCGATAGAGTCACAATAGGCCGAAGCGATGGCTTTCGCCTCTTCGTTGTCTCCGGCTACGAGATAGAGGTATTGCTTGTTCTCCTCCGCCATCAGGTCGAAGAACTCAAGCCAACAACCTGTGAATCCGGTGCCCCTCCCCCCCCATTGACTATTCTTATATATAGAGATTATGTCACGATTGGGGAGATAAACAGATAAGGCAGAATCTTTTGTGCCAAAAGTAGCCCCCACAAGCGTAGGTGGCGTAGGCGCAAGACAAATGACCTCCCGAAGGGCGGTTCCGGCAAAGGCACCGTAGCGGAGTTCCTTAAGGGTGGATGGTAAATAGACCTTTTTCAGCGCGGTGTCGGTGTTGAAAGCATACACGCCGATAGTATCAACGCCTTCCGGTATGATGAGTTCATCCCTCAAATTATAACAATGACGGAAACAGTCATTCGGAATGATTTTCAGTCCGGTAAGCAAACTGAGGTGAACTAAATTCTGACATTCCATAAAGGCACCATTACCAATGCTTTGTACTCCTTCGGGAATAACGATGGAGTCCAACGCGCTGCAACCATAAAATGCTCTATCGCCGATGGTTTGCAAATCTTCCCAGAACCTACTATTGGTCTGTTTCAGTTGGGTACAACCGCTAAAGGCATCGTTTCCTATATACTGTATGCTTGGCGGCAGAGAGACAGACTCTAACATGGTGTTATCCTTAAAGGCTTCTTCACCTATACCGGTAACTTGATAGAAACTTCCACTTATGGCAACCATGGTCGGAATAGTAATTATTTTCTCTTCAGGAATAACATACGTTAATTCCGCAGTAGAGGAAGAGGTGATTCGGTAGTTGACATTCGTGACAAAGGTAGTAAAATATTTACTCCAATCACTATTCTGATATGCCACTACAGCATCGTTACTCAAAAGATATACGATAACGTCGGCATCCTTATTATGCCCCTCAAATGCCCCTTCAGCCAATGCCGGTGGTGTTTGCGACATGCTGATAATATATTTGAATGGGCATAATCCGAACGGACGATAACCGATTGAGTCAATCCCTTCATGCAGATAGATGGTTTCTAATTTTTGGTTATTATAGAACATTCCTTCCGGGATATTTATCATCCAATCAGGAATGACTACTTCCTCCAATGCCATATTCTCAAAGGCATAAGTACCTATCTTAATAGCATCCGTACGTTCAGCAAACTGCAAATCTTTCAGTTGGGTGCAGTTCTTAAACGCCCAAGTACCTATTTCCTTCACCGAGGCAGGGATAGTGACGGAAGTTAATCCTGTCTCAAAGAAAGCACTCTGTCCTATCGTTGTGACGGAATTGGGAATAGTCACCGAAGATAAATTAGAGCACTGCCAGAAAGCATCCATTCCAATTTCCGTAACGGCAAAATTCATTCCTTGATAAGTAATCTGATTGGGAATAACAATGTTTCCAGTATAGCCACCCTCTTTGGCAACTACCCGAGCCTTATTACCGTCAAAAAACTCATATTTCAAGTCTCCTACTACTACAGGGGGCATTGGTTTGAAACACGAGGCAGGAAGTTCTGACCAACTTTCTATATATGCCCCCGTATTAAATGTATACACGGTAGGTTGATTTGTAAAAATAGTGCCACCAACCCGCGAAGGAGGAGTGAGTGCATAGCAATAAACGGATTGCAAATTGGAACTCTCCATGAAAGTTCCCCACTCAATCTGTTTGACAGAAGCGGGAATCACAATTGAGGTCAAACTAGTACAAGCCCGGAAAGCCATATTCTTAATTGTTGTGACGGAATTGGGGATATTCACCAAAGTCAAACTGCTGCATCGATTGAAAGTTTGTTCGGCAATCGTTGTGACAGAATTAGAAATAGTGACTGACTTCAAATCTCTGCAACCCCAAAAAGCAGAATAACCAATCTCTGTGACGGAATTGGGAATCGTTATAGAGGTCAAACCGGCACCAAAGAAAGCCCTAATCGCAATTGTTGTGACGGAATTGGGAATCGTTATAGAGGTCAATTTGGAACAGTCCTCAAAAGCAGAATAATCAATCTCTATGACGGAATTTGGAATAGTTATTGATGACAAACTCATACAATTTTCAAAAGCATGCATCCCAATCCATGTAATTTCTCCGCTACAAGTAATTGTACCTGTACCATTAGAGAACGTGTGACTGGTGATTGCGGGACCAAAAGTAATCGCGCCAATTTCCAAACTATAATTATACCCTGGCAATCTCTCCGAAGCGGTGTAGGTGATGGTGTTCCGCGGTATTGATATTGCAATACTTCCAAAATCCTTCCAACCATCGGCTTGTTGATAAAGGTCAGCTGTACCCATCGGCACATATAGCATTGCTCCTGCGGGACCCGCACCGTTAGCAATCTCTTCAAACGCACTCCTATCAAGGGGAATTATTGACTGTGCATCTGTCCAATTGACAATCACCGAAATCAAACCGGTGCAACCATAGAAGACATTAAAGGTCATTGCTTTGACAGAAGATGGAATCTCTATCGAGGTCAAACTTGTGCAATTTAAGAATGCATTTATGTCAATCGTTGTGACGGAATTGGGGATATCTATTGAGGTTAAACTACGGCAATTGGAGAAAGCAGAAATTCCAATCTGTGTAATCTCTCCTTCACAAGTAATCGTACCCGTACCATTGGAGAACGTGTGACTCGTGATAGCAGGACCAAACGTATATGCTCCTACACTTAGAGTTGTCCCCGGCAATTGTGCCGAGGCCTTGTAGGTAATTGTGTTTCCTGCGTGCAGCCCGATGCTACTTAGTAACACCGCCGCAAAAATAAATAGCATTTTTCGCATAATTGTTTAATATTTTTAGTTAATTATTAGTTTCGTTTAGATATTCATCCAATATATAGACATCGCTCATGGTCTGCAATCCATAACGAGGATCAATCAGCATTTTATAAACCTTACTCCGATAGAATCTGTCGAGAGCCTGCTCTTCAGAAATATGCAACTCATCGGCTATCAACAATATAACACGGGCTATTTTTCGCCACAAAACATCATCTCTCATGTAAACTTAGCCTCCCTATTTTGTAACGTTTCTACTATATCGTCTGTAACATATTCCAAACTTTGGGTGTGCAGCATATCATAGTGGCGGAAAAGACGCTTATGTATCAAATCCGTCTTCATCAGTCTCTGCTCCATACTTTGAGCCGGAATATTCATTTTTTGTGCACCATTTTCAATTGCCATCACTGCAAAATGCACTTTATCGTATGCTTCCGTTCTGGAAAATATTTTTCGCATAATTGTAGTGTATTTTTATATTAATTATTATCGATTATTTCCCAATGACCACTATTCTTTCTTCCTTTCCGCCTAATCAGCCCTAAGTCTCGAAGCGTAGCTATATCACGTTCTATTGTTCGTGGCGTAACCGACACCGTAACCGACATCGAAACCGACAATTCTTTGGCGGTTAAGAATGGATTTTCTTTTAATAAAGATAAAATCGTCTGCTGCCTTTCAGTCAGTTGGTATGTATTTTTATTCTCGTCTATTCTCGCCAGATTCTCGCCACGATTCTCGCCAAAACCATTACTTTTCGGTCTCTTTTATTACTCCGTTATTCAGCACGATTAGAAATCCGATGGGTTATTCTTGTACATTATCAAACCGCTCTTGCGACTGCTTGATTTTTACAATCCATCTGCCGCCTTTGTTAGGGCCATCATGGGAAATGATTTGTTGCTGCGACAATTTGGCCAGTTGCATCTCAATTGCACGTGTACTTTTTCCCAATCGTTTTGCTATTGTTTCTGCCGTATAAATGGGATTATCCCGAAGTAACCTTACGATTTGTACCGAAGTTTTTTGTTTTTTCTCCGAAGTTTTTACGATTTGTACCGAAGTTTTGTGCGTCACAGCGCTTTGCGCTCTATTTCAGTTCGTCAAAGACATTAATTGAATACACAGCCGACATATCGTCGTGCATGTTGAACAGAAGAGTACCCTTTACCGGATTATAAACACACGACCAGTCCGTAACTTGACCGGGAATTTCCATACCAAAATTACCCTCTTGCAGACATAACAAAGCCTGTTTTTCAGTCATGACGGGTGTATAGGCGCTCATCATTCTATGTACGCGAGTCTTATTGCTGAACGTATTTTGCCAACGGTCGGTATTGAAGGTATAGTTGGCTTCCGGATTGGCATAGTAATTCTCGATACTATTGTATTCATAGGGCACCTGAGACAGAGAACCATGAGTGCCTGCCATACGATCTTTTTCCCCCATTATATACAACGTATCTTTCCAAGCATGAGAAATGGAATCATAACGATTCCAGTACTCAAACACGCGATAGTCGCCACTGGCATCTGCTACGAACCAGTGAACATTGGTTTTGGACAAAAGCGTGGTATAATTGTATTTATTGAACAGTCCTACTACATCTTTCACCGTTTGGCAAGTTGAAAGTATCAGATGATGCAAAACAGACAGCGTGATTTGCTCTTTATCTTTGACTTGCTGGTCAATAGAAGCAGGACGCTTGGTGTCACGCGGGAATTCAATTTCAGTTCCGTCTTGCGTGTTGGGCAACTGATAGGCAGCAAAGCACAAGCCATACTCGTTCATACCATCCATCACTGCCGTGTTTTGACGCAACATAACATCAAGCTTAGTTTTGGGATTTAACAAGCAACTGTCCTTATCATAGACATTGGTACCGTTCCAACGCTGGGCATAGGCTATGTTGGAAAGCATCACACTTTTATACTCACCGGGACGCGGGTTTTTGTTGAATAAGATAACCATTGCACCGGGGATACCGTCCAAGTTACGTCCGAACAGCAATTCGCCATTAGGATTTTTGCACACGAAACCCGAGCAGCCACGTGGAGCGTTGATGTACGGACCAAAGGCCATCTCTACGCTTCCATAGAATTCTCTGTTAACATCGTCATTGAACGGTTGAAAATCATTTACGGTATAACGGGGAGTCTTTACACCATCACGAATAAATTTCTCCCATGGGAAATGCACATCGTAATCCATAAAATACACAAGACCCTTGGATTGCGGAACATAACGCAATGACCAAAGTGTTTTCTCAGAGTTGTCCAGAACATAGATTCCTGGGGTCAGTTGGCAGTCTTGCACAAACTCCACGCCGTTCTTACGGACATCAATGGGGTTGTCTAAAGGTGTTGGGATTGGTGTAGGTTCATTCTTGGATTCTTTACAACCCGTTAACGCGATGGCGGCAATAGCCATCAGTGCCAAAAAAATCTTTTTCATAATTGTTTTTTATTTACTTATTTTCTTACCTTGAATGTCGTAATAAACATTATCCTTGACGATAATAATCTGTCCACGATAGAGGTACTTACCTGCTTTATTGTCATTTAAGGCAGGGTCGATGACAAAGATTTCATCGATGCCGGTATCCTCTTGATAGACACCTAAGCGTATATTTACGTCCGGTCCAATGGTAAGAGCCAGTTCGCATACGCCATTCACGAAGACACTTACCTCATCCATCGTATAGGTTACCGTAGGTTTAACCGTAAAGCGGAAGCATTGTTCCTCTATATTAGCATTCTTGACATAGATAGCGTCTGCCACAAAATCGGCAGCACAAACGGGGGCACTATTAAATAGTGCAGTAGCAACCAGTGCTACGAATAATATTAAAGATTTTTTCATAACTTGCTTGATTTACATTATTTCTCTAAAAGGTCTTTAAAAATCAAATACGGATCTACGAACTTGGAATAATGATAGTCGGGACTTAACAGCAGCATTTTCTGTGCCGCTTCCGTACGGGCTTTGCGGAATTCCGGAACCAGTTTGGGAGTCAACGTCAGATGCACCACTTGTCGATTAGCCGCATCGTATGTAGGCCATATGATAGAGCCGCTTCCTTGCGAATTGGAATAGGAGAAACTGGGATTACCCGTCTTGGCAAAGTTTGCCCAGATGTCTTGCATGATAGCGCTCATCTCTAATTCCTCTTCAGTCTGATCCCAATATTCAGGATACTTATTACCGAAGACGAAGGGCAACTCGGCAGCATGTCCTACACGCATATTTCTTCTACGTAAGGCATCGGACAAGTAATCAAAGTAGTAGAAATAGCCCTTACCTCCGGAAGCCGTTTGTTTTTCTGTTTCCAAAGCTGAGGCGGTGAGGAACAACCAATCGTCCGCTATTTCCTCTTGGAAACGCAAGCGACCTTCTTCGGTAGTGGTATCCGGTTGGTTATCAAACTCTGCCATGATGGCATCGTAATACTGCTTGCGGGCTGCCTCGTATGCCGCCTTATTCTCGGGAGCGACACGACGAGCAAGATAACTCTCCAAGTTATTCAGAATGATAGGATAAAGGACATCCATTGTCTTGAAATAGGTAAACTCACCAGAGTTGTAGCCCTGCATGATGTTAATATCTGTTGCTCTGCCATCTGCCCAAGCCAACACGGGATCGGCAGGAATAACCGTACTA
Organism: Paludibacteraceae bacterium; assembly: GCA_024399955.1. GTDB lineage: Bacteria > Bacteroidota > Bacteroidia > Bacteroidales > Paludibacteraceae > Colicola. The sequence continues at coordinate 43,044 of JAKSNH010000013.1, forward strand.
TCTGCATTCGGCATAATAGGAACACCTATATTGGAAAGTTCTGTCCAAACTTTGTTAATCGTTTCTGCAGGGATAGTCTTCAGTTGGGAGAGTTTCGTAATATTAAATCGTGCTTTCAGAGAATCTTCGCATACTCCTGCATCGTTAGGATGCATTATCAGATTCATACCGCAACTATGCAGAATAGCATTCTTGATAATCGGCTTGCCGTTCTCGCGTATATCGTCACTGAGCACCAACACACCCGTGCTCACACAACCTGCCGACTCACCAAAGAGGGTGATGTTGGTTGAGTCGCCACCAAACTTGGAAATGTTGTCACGCACCCATTTGAGGGCGGCTATTTGGTCTAAATGAGCCAAGTTACCATTGATGTCCTTGTACTGAGGGTCATTTCCGTCCTCAAAGAAACGGGCATTCAAGTATCCCCATATATTGACGCGGTAGTTCATCGTAACCACGATAATATCCTTATGGTTCTGAACAAAATTAGTCGGATTATAGAGGGGGTCTGCGGTACCGCCCAACACGAAATTACCACCGTGGATATAAACCATGACGGGACGTTTGGTAGCGGGACGGAGATCGGCTGTCCATACATTGACCGTCAACATATCTTCGCCCTGCTCATACGACGAAGCCTGCTCTGTCTCGTCTAATTTTTGAACACAAGTGTGACCAAAGTGGTAAGCCTCATATACTTTATCAGACTGAGGAAGCGGTTGCGGGCGTTGCCAACGCAGATTGCCTGTCGGTGTCTGCGCGTATGGAATACCTTTGAAGCACTTAACCCCATTGGGTTTCTCGTATCCGACATACGTTCCTTGATTGAGTTGGACGGCTAAATTCGTGTCGTAGGATTTCCCTGTTAGTTCACGGTTAGGAGCATAAACATGCTCATCCTCATCCGCAGGGTTGATGTTCTCCACAAAGGTAATGCTGTCCGCATTCATTAAAGTGGTTCTCACTTGCCCTCCGCGCCATACTTGCACGGTCTGAGCGTTAACTGCGATGGCGGCAATAGCCATCAGTGCCGGAAAGATTTTTTTTCTCATTTCTATTTGTTTTAATGGTTTATTATTGTCTTATGGTTCTAACAATCCGGTGAGGAACTTAGAGTAGTGGAACGTAGGACTAAGTCTCATCATCTTTTCCAAGAGTTCGGAACGTTCTTTACGATAGTTATTTTTAACCGCTGGATTGCGATTGATGACAACTATATCACGCGAAGCGGCATTGTATTGCGGCCAATTGATTGTTTGGGGGCTGCCATCAACATTAGATGTATATTGGAAATCCGGTTTACCGGTACGGGCGAAATTAGCCCAAATCGTTTGCATAATATCGCTCACCTCTAATTCTTCTGCCGTTTGGTACCAGAAACTGCTTTTGTTTCTAAACACGTATGGCACTTCCGCTGCATGTCCTACGCGCATTCCTTGAGCCGTGAGGGCAGGGGAACAATAATCAAAGAGGTAGAAATAACTGTTTCCACCGGCTTGAGCATGTCCTGCTGCTTCAATGGCGTGTGCCGCAAGGAACAACCAGTCATCTGCCACTTCCTCCTGAAAGTGCAAACTATCCTCTGCAGGAACACCATCTTTCCATTCCGGGAACTCCGAACGAATAGCAGCATAGTATTTCTCGCGCAGATTCTTGTAATCGGGCAAATCTTTGGGAGCCACTGACTTCTCCAAATAACGTTCCACATTCTTGGCGAGACGCAGATACAGTTCTTCCGGGAAACAAGTCTTGAAATAGGTAAACTCACCCGAGTTGTAGCCTTGCAGTACATTAATACCTTTAGCCGCATTGGTTTCCCAAGAGAAGACCGGGTCAACAGGTATAATGGTGCCGTCGGCATTGGGGTTAGCCGTTGTATTTTTAGCGACTAATTGAAGCCACACTTGATTGAGTTCCTCAAAGGACAAGTTCTCAAGGTCTGCCATTTTGCTAATGCCCATAGAATCGCGCAAGTTCCGTTCCATGCCTCCTAAACTATCGGGATTTTGAATAACATTCATACCTCCTGACTGCATGATAATGTTCTTCACAATCGAATTGCCATCTTTATCTTTAGCCAACGGTGAAACGGCTATAATGCCTGTAGAAACACAACCTGCCGACTCACCAAAGACGGTGATATTCGTTGAGTCACCACCAAAAGCACCTATATTATGGCGCACCCACCAGACGGCATCTATTTGGTCCAAATGGGCTAAGTTAGCATTGACACCCTCGTACTTTGCTTGATTGACATCATCCATTTTCTTGGCATTGAGGTAACCACAGAGATTGATACGGTAGTTAATCGTTACCATGATAATGTCAGGGTTTTTCTTCACGAAATTACGACCATTATAAAGGGGATCAGATGAGCCGCCTAATGTATAACCACCGCCATGAATATAAACCATAACAGGCTTTTTGTCATTAGGTTTAATTTCGCTTGCCCATATATTGAGAGCGAGCATATCGTCCCCCTGCTCATACATAGAAGCGGGTTCGGATTGTTCCTTTTCTTGACATGCCGAATGAGCGAAGTGGAAAGCCTCGTACACATTATCAGATGCAGGTAAGGCTTTAGAACGTTGGAAACGCAGAGCGCCTATCGGCTGCTGACCATACGGGATGCCGTAGAACTGAAGCACACCGTCTTTCTCAAAACCTACATACGTACCTTGGTTTAGTTTAACGGCTTTCGTTTGATCATAACTCCGCCCTGTGATATTACGGTTAGGAGCATAGACATACTCATCAGCCTTGGCAGGGTCTTCGTTCTCCACGAAAGTAATGCTGTCCGCATTCATTAAGGTGGTTCTTACTTGCCCTCCGCGCCATATTTGCACGGTCTGAGCGTTAACTGCGATGGCGGCAATAGCCATCATTGCCAAAGATAGTTTTCGCATAATTGTTAATATATTTAGTTAATTATTATTCGTTTTTAGTCGTTAGTTATCAGAACTCCGTTCCTTTGCGCTGCAAAGTTACAACTTTTTTTTCATATATAACCAAATTTTTCTATGAAAAATAAAAAAAAGCGCACCGAAATGCGCTTTTTTAGTCCTCCGTACCTAATCCTGTACTTTGGAAGAACGCCCCCGCAGCATACAAAGGAACATTCTCCATCCAATTTTGATCCTTGTACGGCAACATGGATATGCGCAGTCCCTTGAGATCAAACTCCCTAAACTCATCATTCACGAAGGTATACAGTGATTTTGATTGTACGTTTACCTCTGCTTTTACCTCTGTTGGTATGACACGACTATTGGCTTGGACAACCATATCAACCTCCATAGAAGAATTATCCTTGCTATAATAGAAGATGTTCTTATCCATTTCATCGTGAATCTCCAAGGACTTTATTTGCCCTACAACATAGTTCTCTGTAAACGAACCCTTGAATTCAGTAAACGCGCCATTCCCCAAAAGCATTTGTGACGAACGAGCACCACACATACATGCCAACAACCCATGGTCAAGCATAAACACTTTGAAGGCAGATTCGTCTGCATAGAACTTTAACGGTTCCTCAGGTTTGCTTATACGAGGAATGCGATAAATCAAGCCGGCATCTGCAAGCCACTGCAACGCCTTATCAAATTCAGCCGAACGGGCTCCCTTTTTAATAATGCCAAAGATAAACTTTTTGTTTTCTTTCGCCAACTGAGCAGGAATACTATTCCACACCTGTCGAATCCGAATGACATCTGTCTTAGTGTGTTTGCCCATATCCTTATTATACGTGGAAAGAATGGAACGCTGAATACTCCGAACTTTCTTTGCATCCTTATTCTCTACCCAATCCAAGACCACTTCGGGCATACCACCCACAAAGTAATACTGCCGCAGATACTCTACCAGCGTATCATGATGCAATTGCAACGAGTCCCAATCCAATTTTTCTACTGCTTCAGCAAGTAATTGTCGATTATTAGCTAACAAAAACTCTCCGAAAGTCATCGGATACATACGCAGGTCGTTGACCTTACCGACGGGATAACTCTCATCCTCTCGAAGAGATATGCCAAGCAGCGAACCGGCAACCACAACATGCAGTTCGCGTTTATTCTCACAAAAATATTTGAGAGCGGGTATGCCATTCTTTACTTCTTGTATCTCGTCAAAGAATAACAATGTTTTGCCCGGAACAATCCTCTTTTCGTATGCTTGCTCTATTTGATAAAGTATGCGATCTATGTCAAAATTATGGAATAGTCCTTCCGCAAAACTATTGTTGTGGCAGTTAATATAAATCATATCATCAAACTCGTTCTTACCAAATTCTTTTAGAATATATGTCTTGCCAACTTGTCTTGCTCCAAGAAGAATAAGAGGTTTATGCTCCTTATTATTTTTCCACTCTATCAAATTTAAATAAATTTGTCTTTTCATATTTCACACTTTTATGAGCGTATTATTATAATAATCTTACATTTTTATGAGCGATTTCGGAGGGCAAAATTACACTTTTTTTAGGACATGTGCAAATAATTTTCAAAGAAAATGTAATAAATCTGCTTTTTTCACGCAAAAAATTTGCATATATCAAAAAAAAGCAGTACCTTCGCACCGCTATTCCCGATAACCTCTGAAGCAATTCAAGTTATCGGGTTTTATTTTTCCCTTATTCCAGTTAGTATTTTTAGTTAATTATTATCAATCACTTTGTCCAGAGAGCGTTAGACAGTTTACGCAGTTGAAATTTCTTGTCCATTTGCAGCAAGCGGACCTGTCGGCCATGCTCGCCATTGTAGATTTCCACCGCTGTGCGGACAGGGTGAGAACAAGCGTTCTCGTCCACCCACGAACCTGTATTGGCATAGATATATCCCTCATCGTCTCCACGCTCCATCGCACGAAGGTAGGGCACATGCGTATGCGCAAAAACAACCAGATTATAGGTATCATCCTTACCAAACAACCTATTCACAGCAATAGCATCTGTATATGGTACTTCACAGAAAATAGCACCTAACAAGAATGGGAAATCCTTGGGAGCATGGTTATGCTGCAAACGTCTCTCCCACTCCTCCTGCTTCCACATCGTTTGGTACAACAATGGTTCAGACTCGGTACTCAAATAGAAATACTCATCCAGCACATAATCATCGGTCAAGCCATATAACCCTGTCGGAACATGCATTGTATCAATGCCATCTACGTATTTAGCCATTAAAACAACATTGCATACCAGTGACATCACCCCCTTATTAAGTTCGTCTGTTCCCTGACGATTGGATGCAGAAAGCAGTTCGCTCTCCGATGCAAAACCATAATCGCTCAGTTTGGCTTCCACCAATCCATTGTACCTATTGGTAGCCGCGATGCGGGTGGTGAAATACTGAATACCCATAAAAGCATTATCTTCCGTAACATCATCTATTCCGATATTGGAATACGGATCGGGCGAGCACATCACATCATAGCGGTGGCTATGCTCCATAATCATATCCGAAGATATATACGAGCCAAGACCATCTACATCCGACACATACGTAGTTCCACTGCCGAATAACTCGTGCAATAACTCCTCATCTACGCCGCTATCATGGTTGCCTGGCACATAGATTACTTGTATGCCGGCATCCTGCACCTCCCTAATCTTACTGATTACTTCTTGGTTCTCCTCCACATTGGCAATCGCACGTATATAATCCTGCTCCGATACGATGGATCCATTTACGGCAAAAGTGGGAAAAGGAATAGGAGTAACTTCTTCATCAAACAAGTCGCCAAGCAGCACCAGTTCCTTGTACTTATCTTCGTTCTCAATCAGATTATCCAAGTACTCAATCAAATAGGGCTGATTCTCGATAAACCAACTCCACTTGCCATCCATAGCACGCTGGTCATTAAGATGGATATCCGAAATAACGGCGGTATAAACCTTTTCCTCTTCATACATCGCCGTAGCCGAGGTATCGGGAACGAGCATCATGTGTGACGTAACGAACTGTTCCTCATACTGGTACACGAGGGTGACAGCACGCGAATCCAACGATTTTATGCCTAAGCAATTCAATAGTACTTGGTCATCATTATTCGGATCTAACATGAATGAGATTCCATCAATAGACGATGCCGGCAAAACAGTAGGCACATAGTCCGTATAATCAACTAATCTTAGATGTTGAAGAACACTCTCATCCACCTTGTCCGAAAACGACAACTCTATCATGCCATACGGCTGTTCTACCAACACACCATGCACGGTGCTCATCTGCTCACCATCCACCAATAAGGTATGCGTCGGTAATAAATCTGCGGGGTCACAACCCACCATCATCATACTAACTACAATGGCTAATAATCCAATTCTTGTACTTGCTTTTTGCATAATTATACTATTTTAGTATTTTTATTCGCTATTTTTTATAGTTCTTTAACCTTTGCCGCTGCAAAGGTAATACTTTTTTTGCATATATGCAATACATAACAAGAAAAAAAGTGTTTTTTATGACTAAAGTGGCTGATTTTTCTACGAAAAATAAAAAAAAGCGCACCGAAATGCGCTTTTTAGTCCTCGTCCTCAGTCCTTCTTCTTGATGGACTTGACGAACTTGTAGAT
>JAKSNH010000014.1 GCA_024399955.1 Paludibacteraceae bacterium
TTTTTGTGAACAAGACCGAGGTGGAATGAGAGTGTGTTAACTAATTTGATAACAGATTTATATAGGAGTGATGAGAGGATGAATGGGTAAGAGGATAAATGCAGATAGTCAAATGGTCATGACCGTTTGACCATTTGCCCATAAGTGGCGCAATATCATTATGTTACAGCGAAATGGTCATATGGTCATGACTATTTCGGAAACAAAAAGTTGGTCAGTTGGTCATGACCAACTTCGACACGGAGGGGGAATGCTGCATACATGTGCCTTGCAAGGATGGGCTTTATATCCTAGTAGACTAACGCGGCAATCAGGCGGTAATCACACGGAAATCACGCGGAAAACATAGGCAATTGACCAAATAGGAATTAACCAAGTAACCAATATAAATAAGGCAAATAAAAAAGCGAGGCAGAGAACGAATTGTTTAACGATTCTGACGAGTTAAAAATATAGAGATGGACGTTAGTATTACTGCATAACATCCTATTACGATGCATAGTCCTTGCCACGAAGCATACCATTCTGCTTTATGTGTTGCAATAATATCAAAACCTAACTTGAAAATTAAATAGTGACCCACATAATATGTCATTGAATTTCTACCGACATAAGAGAAGATCGGAAAGAACCATTTCCCATGACATACATTGTCGATACTTCTCTCAAGCCAACGGCAGACATTATTAAATGTTATACATGCACAAACACACGCAGGGAGCCATAACATAAAATTATGCCATTGCGGAGAATTATCACTATACACAGAGGGAATCGCGGTAAAGTAGGAACCAATAAACAGAATCGTCGCAGCAAGTATGAGCCACCATTTTTCTTCCATATCTTTTAGGTAATATCCTACACAAAAGAAAAACAATCCCCAACAAGTGCTACTTAACCAAAATGGGAAGAACCGACTCTTTATTGTCAACATAATGGCCGTTGCTATCAAACTAAAGAGTACCATCCATAATGGGTGTATCTTAGAAATTCCATAATTTGCTATCTGCCTAACCAAGAACAAAACAGGTAAGAACCATAACGCAGAATTTAATGGGATTGATCCTCCCAAAGCAAGTGATCTTATTGGACAATATAATGCAATCCTAAGAGATAGATCATGTAATTTGCACCCATGCCATAACAGATATACTACATATCCTATAATCGACCAAATAATAAATGTGCGAATTAACTTAGAGTAATCCTTCTTTAGAAGTTTTTTGGAGTTTGAAAGATGAAACATCATTCCCGATTTGTAGAAAAACCACGGCATAAAGAAATATAAAAATGGAATCTTTCCCGAGATATTATCTCCTACCATTGGGTATAAAGCATGATATAATAGCAACCAGACTATCATAATTCCAGATGCCAAATCAAGATATTTCAACCGATTCTCACTCATATAAAGAATTAAAATAATTTGTACGTATTAATTTATCAGAGAGTTTGTATGCTTGTTGCTCAGAGATTGTTCTTACTTTTGCGGAATCCATAAGGTTAATTCCTAATCCCTTCCAATAATAATCGTCACAACCAATAGTATTGGTTATAGTTGGGAATATATCCATTTGATAACATTCTTTAGTATATTTTATTGGCTCGTGGATATTTGGGGAAAACACAATTAACGGACAATAGTTTTTTCCATTCTTTATAGGCAAGTTTTTGATAGAAGCATACTCCTTAAATTCATCCAACAACATTTGTTTAAAAATAGTATGATCTCCTGTTATAACTAAAGTTGTAGATTGACTCCATTGAGGAGAAAGCAGAAATTTATCAATAAATTTACCTATTTGCTCATCAGTATAATTCAAACACTTGATATAGTTTGAAAGTATTTCCGGCATATTTTGATCTGTTTTATAATCAATTTCTTTAGCTAGGGAAAAAGGAGTATGTGTAGAAACCGTGATGGCCATTATGAATTCGCTTTCAGGATTGTCTTCTATTCGTGCGTTTAATTCCTGAAATACAGAAACGTCATTCCTCATATCATTTGATTCATACAATTCAGAAATGCCATAATTTGGATTAACAACCGACTGATTCCAAGCTCCAGCAGAAGGATTGAGAGTAACAGATTTTTTATAATAATGAGCAATATTTGGATATGTGTTAGTTCCATATATTCGACATGCAGCCCCACTTGATATAGGCAATAGACCTGTATTAATAATCATTTGTCCATCACCAGAAACTCCATGTTTGGCTTGTGATTTTATTTTGTCCGCGTAAAAGATGTGCTTGTTTTGAAGAAAGTTTCTCAAACAAGGCATAGCATAAATTCCATCCCATTGATAATCTATTCCCCAACTTTCCAAACTTTCTACTATGATAATGATTAAATTTGTGTTAGGAATATTAGTTCCATTTCTTTGGATACACGAAGATAACATAGTCTGTTCTGCGTAAGATAGTTCTTGCTCATCCCTAGAATTATTCTTTTTTTGATGATATACATATGCTGCCTCAAACCATATCATAGCAAAGAAATAATCTACGACAGATGATTCTCGGATATATTTTTCTTCCCACTGTGCCTTACTTCCACTAATATAGGATACATAGGCCTTGCCGAGAACAGAGTTATATGGAGTGAATAGTGGCGCATATATTTCTAATATATATTTTATGCCTGTATTAGTACTTTCAATTTTAAGATTGTCTATATTATTGCGCCACGTCTTAAATTGTCGAATAGGGAAAAAGAGATAGCATAATACAATACAAGTTATAAACCACTTCCAATGGCGTTTGGGCGACTTTGGAACAGTATATATGATAATCGCATATATTATTGATATTAGAAATGGCATATAAGATTTCCATGAGAAATATACGATTACGCTATTCCAAAAGCCACTCATGTTATCAGCCATCAAAATGGCATCCATATTTAAGAACACACCATTGGCTCTATAATATGTAAAATTACCTAGTTCCCATATATCAATCAGCAATAATAAAGCAATTGTCCACCAATAATGCTTACTGATAAACACAAAACTTGATAAAAAGATAGCAATAAATAAGACAGTGCCATAAAATTTAAACATGCTTGCAAAAGAGTCTAAATTTAATGTCTCAAATACAAGCTGTTGAAATAGTACACATTTTACAACTATTGCCAATGCTAGACTAATAAAAACAAACCAATTTGAGTTATTTCTTGTGATTACCTTGAGCGTTGTCATAATTCTGTCTTATTTTTTTAACTGCTTCAATACTTTGTGCCAGATTTTCGATAATACGGGACCAATATTTCTTGGATTTTTGACGAAATAGACTATCAGAGCTCCCATCATTCGTACATATTGCTTATTTTTGAAATAAGCCTTTGCCAATGGTAGCCAAGCCCATTTTGTATTACGCAAATCAACTGCAATATCGGCATATTCTTCAGGCAAAACATCTGCAATACGTGGCTGCAAATCAAACTCCATTTTTATTCGTCCTACTCTATCCATCACCCATTGTGTATGAGTAACCGACGTTGGATTAAAACGATATGCAGATGTAATCTCATCTAAATAATAAAAGTCTCCAAAACAATGCAAGGCTATCCACAAAACCCAATCGCCAAGATAAGGGTTTTTCATATGACGCACCTTTTGTATAACTTCTTCTGCATGATTATTACGAAAAACGACGGAAGCTGTAGGATAAGATACGTTATATGTAAAAAAATCTCGCAAAGAAATGCGATTAAGTTCTCGACCTATAGTCGCACGATGGATACCATTATAACATCTCTTTCCATCTAAATCAACATCATAGTAATCAGTATAACATCCTACAAGAGTTTCGTCTTTTTCCAAAATTTCAATTTGTTTCTGTAATTTCATAGGATCCACCCAATAATCATCCCCTTCGCAAAGAGCAATATACTTTCCTTGAACCATGGGGAATAATATATCAAACCAAGGTTGAACTCCTTTAGAGTATTGATTTTCGTTTTGATATACACACTTGAATAAATCAGGATATTTCTGCTCATATTCTCGGATAATAAGCGCCGTATTATCCTTACTGCAATCATCATTAACCAAAATCTCAATAGGGAAATTCACCTTTTGCGTAACAAAACTCTCTAAACATTCTCGGATATAAGGTTCATGATTATATGCTATACAAACAATGCTAACTAATGGTTTCATAAAGTTGTCTCTCCTATATCATTTAGATAATTTTAATAATTCTTTACTTCTCTCCCTTAAGTATTTTGCAGGAATACCTACATATATTCCCCACGAAGGAATATCTTTTGTGACTAAAGATAGTGCTCCCACAACAGAACCTGTTCCAATTGTCAAATTCGGGAAGACAAGACAATGTGCGCCCAATTGCACATACTCTCCTATAATCACCCTTCCTCCTGTTACGTGCGTCTTATCTTTTGGATGCATAGGACCAATTAAATAATTCCCCGAGAAATCATCCATTGCAGAATAGATTGTAGTTCGGGCGGAACAACCACTATTATCTTTAAATTCTATGCCCATCGCTCCATACAAAGCACTATACGCAGATATGTGAATGTTATTTCCCAATTCTATTTCACCGCTCAAAAGACAAAAATCATCAATACGTACATTGTTTCCAATGGATATCTTATGAGGTGCATAAATGCTTGCTTTACGGCTAATCAGAACATTATCACCGAAGGATTTTAACCCTAACTTACATAATTCTTCTCTTGAATAATATGAATTCATTTTACAATACTATCTAATACATGTTTTACATCTTTCTCAGACAAATATGGATGCATGGGTAGACAAATAACTTGCTTTGCCAATTTTATTGCCTCTGGTAAATTATTCAACTTTGCACTCTCATATTGGCTGTAAGGATTAAAATCACTAATCAACGGATAGAAGTAGCGACGTCCCATAACACCTTGAGACTTCATGTGCTCGTAGAGTTCATCGCGAGTCATGCCGAAGTCCTCGGTAATAAGGATTGGGAAATAGGCGAAATTCCAATTAAATTGAATATTGTCTACTGATTGTAGATTTACTTGCTCTATAATATATGGGAACAATTTAATGCCCTTGACATCCTTTAGAGCCTCAACATATCTCGTTGCGACATGTTTGCGTTGTTCTATAGCCCAATCCACTTGTTTGAGGTTAAGAATACCGTATGCGGCACGCATCTCATCCATCTTGCTATTGATTCCTGGAGCAACGACAGTTGTTTCACCACGAAAACCAAAGTTCTTAAGGTTGTCCACATCGTACTTCATCTCCGGACTATGCATCACCATCGCTCCTCCTTCTATAGTGTTATATACTTTGGTGGCATGAAAAGATAAGGTAGATAAATCGCCCCATTCTAATATACTCTTTCTTTTATATGTCACTCCAAAAGCATGAGCGGCATCATAAATGACTTTGAGATTGTGTTTTTTGGCAATGGCATCTATGCGTTCCACATCACATGGGCAACCATACACATGAACAGGCATTATTGCAACTGTTTTATCCGTGATAGCGGCCTCAATCTTATTTGGATCAATGTTACCTGTATCAGAATCTACATCCACGAACACAGGCTTTAAGCCGTTCCACCAAATAGAATGAGTGGTTGCAACAAAACTATAAGGAGTAGTAATCACTTCGCCATCCGTAATACCTAAAGCTTGTAATGCCGTAATAAGTGGTAAGGTTCCATTAGTAAACAACGAAAGATATGGAACATCAAGATATTCAGAGAGTTGTTTCTCTAATTCTTGATGATAATGCCCATTGTTGGTTATCCACTTACGCGACCAAATGTCTTGAAGGAACTGATTGTACTCGTTCAAGTCTGGTAATAATGGTGATGTGACTGATATAGGTTCTTTCATTTCTTCTCTTTCATTTGTTCTTTTTCTTGTTTTCTTCTTTCTCTTATCTCTTTTCGTTCCCTCTGCTCATATTCATAGCACTCACGGGCATAACGCTCCTGTGGCGACTCTCGCCGGAATAGGTCAATTATTGGTTCAAATAAATCTAACATATATCGTATTTACTATTATCATTTAACTTTATTGTAGAGAAAATTGCAAAAAATACAGGAAAACAGAATAATTTCACAAAAATATTTGCATATATCGAATTTTTTATATATCTTTGCAGCGATTTTGAAAGCAATGGCTATGCGAGTAGTATCACATCGAACATTAAAAGAATTTTACGAGACACCCGGATATGAAGATTCAAAAGTTACTCTTGAACGCTGGTATCAAATAGCGGAAGAAGCAGAATGGCATAGTTTGAATGATATCCGAAAAGATTTTCCTTCTGCCGACTATGTTGGAAATCAACACTATGTTTTTAATATCCGTGGGAATAAGTATCGTTTGGTAGTAGTCGTAAAATTTGTAATGGGATATATTTTGATTAGGTGGATTGGTCCACATAAAGAATATGATAAAGTTGATTGTTCAACACTTTAAATAATACCACTATGAGTACAATTACCGAAGCGCAATATCTTTTTGCTAAACAACGCATTGAAGACCTTCTTTTAGTAGATGATAGTAATCCTAACGATCCTAATGTCATTGAATTAGGATTAATGTCCGACATCATCATTGAATACGAAAAGGAACATTATCCGATTGAGAAACCAACTGTTGCAGAACTAATCACCAATGCCTTGGAAGAACGAGAAATGACCCAAAAGCAATTAGCTAGTGTACTGAATATCAGTCCATCTAGAGTTAATGATTTTGCCATTGGTCGTTCAGAACCTAACTTGCGCCAAGCGGGAACAATTTGCCGTACATTGCATATCTCGCCCTCCGCCATGATGCAAGTGTAAGTTTCTTTCTCTACAATACATCAAAGGTCGCTTGGCGTTTCCGCCCGCGACCTTTTGTTTTATACAGACCAACAAAAAAACGCGGATTCCTGCTCTGCTTATCCGCTAGTTGAGGCCGTAGGAAGCCTTTGATGTCGAATAAGCAATTAGAAATCCACGCGTGCGTATATAGAATAATGTATATACACCCATGGACATCTACCACTTACTTGTTTTCGAACAACAAAATTGAAATTTCCTACGTTTCAAAGAGTCGATAACAAGCGTTAGTAAACGCCTTTGCGATAAGTGCCAAAGGCACGTCTCGCTACTATGTCCCGAAATCTCACAGTGGCGTGTTTTCGCAAGAGGGACGCTTCCCTCCCCTCACCCAGCGTGGATCTCGATATGTTCCCCCTATTTAACGTCAGTGGGTGACGTCTTTTGCAGTTTTGCGCTGCAAAATTACAAAGAATTTTTGGAATATGCAAGAAAAACTTGCTTTTATTTGCTATTTTAATAAAAATTTTACTGGAATTTACGAAGGAAATTACAAAGAATTTTTGATATTTGCAAATAAAAGTGAGATTTTTAAGAAAAATATTAGGGATAAGAGAGGGATTCGAGGGAAGAGAGGGATTGGGACTCCGCCTTACGGAGAGGGATTCGAGGGCACCGACCTCGCCACGCGAGCCCACCTCGAAAACCCTAACATCTCCGATGGTTCCGTGCTCAAGCGGTTTCTCATACATTAGCAGCAACTCAGAACAAAACGACACAATATGTCTCTATTTTTGTCCACACTAATGGTCTGTTATGAGCAAGTTCCTACATCCCATTATCGTGTACAAAAAAACGGAAACCCAATGGGCTCCCGTTTTCGGTTCTGCGTTACTGCTCATTCCCGAGCTTTCCGCTTGCGGAAAGAGAGGGATTCGAACCCCCGGAACCTCTCGGTTCAACGGTTTTCAAGACCGCCGCGTTAGACCACTCCGCCATCTTTCCTCCGCTTACTCGAAGCGGAAATATGTATGCTTTTTCAAAAGCGACTGCAAAGGTACAACAAATTTCTGACCTATGCAAATTTTTTTTTATTTTTTTGCTTTCTTTGTTGTTTTAGGAGCCTTGACCGTTTCGGCTTTAACTGCCACTGCGGCTTCCTGCTTAACCTCCTGCTCCTCAGCACGAGGATCAATCTTCATAACAAAGCGTTTATAGTAATCAATGATGATGGTGGTGAGAGGTAAAGCAATCAACATACCTGCCACACCTAATAGACTGCCCCAAACACTAAGTGCCAGCAAAATAACGGCAGGGTGCAAGCCCATTGCCTTACCCATAATACGCGGAGTAAGAACGAAATCATCCATGAACTGAGCAAAGCAGAAAATAGCAATCATAATAGCCAATAGCAACCAGAACGAGCGTCCGGTTTCTACACTCTCCAACAAAGCCAATAACAAGCAAGGAGGAATACCCAGGGCTTTCAAATAAGGCACCATGGACATTAAGCCAATCAATATACCCATTACGATACCTAACGGCAAACCAATAATCTCAAAACCTACACCAAAGATAATACCTACAATCAATGCCACTAAACCTTGGTTACGGAAATACGCTTGCATATTAACGGATATATCGGTCATCACCATTTGTACTGTAGCGCGATATTTCTCAGGAATCATAGCCAGCACCTCTTTATCCAGTTGTTCCCAGTCTAAGAGCAAGAAGAAGATATACAGCACACACACCATGATAACGCCCAGTTTAGTTAGGGCAGCCACGCCATTAGTGAGCATGTGCCATAACTTAGGAGCCGCCGTCTTAAGAGCATCCATCATGTTTTGATTAGCAAAGACAGAGGATAGGCTGAACGACTTTCTATTCTGCTGGTACTGAGTTACCCAATCCATCGGTAGGTACTTGCCTAACTGATCCGCATGCAAGTGGGTAGTAACATAGTTAAATAAATGCGCCATTTCATCCATCATAGGTGGCACAATCAACCAGTTGAAGCCCACCAATATACCTAATAGCACAATCATGGACATCGTCACCGATAAGGCACGATTCTTAAACCGACATTTATACTGGAAGAAACGCACCATGGGGCATAACATGTATGCAATAAACCAACTCACCAAGAATGGAACCAAAACGCCACTCAATCGGCGCACTAAAAAATACAACGCAATAATCACCAAAATGGTGATACACGCATGGATAATTTGATTTCTGTCGTATGTTTTCATAATTAAATAATATTTTAGTGACCCCGGAGGGACTCTAACCCTCGACCCTCAGAACCGGAATCTGATGCTCTATACAACTGAGCTACGGGGCCTCGTCGGAACGACGACTTCGCAAAGGTTGATTGCCACGTCGTCGGAGCACCCAGCTCGTAAAGGCTGATACCACTCTGTTAAATCAGCAGACGGCAGGGGCTCCTCCTCTCCAAAAAACCTCTCACGAGCTTTTTTGGGTATTAGTTTGCGTTTGCGTTTACGTTATTATCTTCTTGTTCCTAAGATTAGATAGATCAGGTAGGCGAGGCTGCCTAATGCAGCCACTACGTATGTATAGGCGGCGCTATGCAGGGCATCGGAGGCCATTTCTTTGGTTTCACGATTGGCCACTCCACTCTCCTCCAACCACGCTACGGCACGTTCGCTGGCATTGATTTCAACAGGCAACGTAACGAAAGCGAATAAGGTTGTTAAGCCATATAGACCTATACCTATATATATTAATTGTGGGAACGTTTCAAAGACCAACATACCAATCAGTATCACCCACATCACCCAGCGATTAGCAAAGTTAACGACGGGTACTAATGCAGAACGCATTTTAAGGGGCGCATATTCGACTTGGTGCTGAACAGCATGCCCGCACTCATGCGCAGCCACGGCAGCCGCAGCAATAGAGGCGGAGTGATACACCGATTCAGACAAGTTAACGGTTTTGGTAGCAGGGTTATAATGGTCGGTCAGATGTCCCGAAGTAGAAACGACCTGCACATCTGTGATGCCACTATCGCGCAGCATTTTCTCGGCAACCTGAGCACCGGTCATTGATATACCTACCCGACTGTACTTAGCGAACTTGCGCTCCAAGCTCGCCGAGACAATCCAACTTAATAACGCAAAAGTAATAAAAATAATCCAATACATACTTACTTCTTTTTACAATGTTTACATTCCCCAAACATATAGATGGAGTAATGCCGCATAATGAAATTCGAATACTGTTTCATTCGTAATGCTGTATCCGCCATTTGCACTTTTACACGGCTGACACGACCGCATTTGGAGCAAACAATCTGCATCGTGCTTTGTTCGCCAAACAAGAGTTCATACTCCATAAGCCGACTTCCTTGCTGCTTGCGCAGGCAATGCACGATTTGGGCTTTTTCGAATAGGATTAAGGAGTTATAGACCGTAGCTTGACTGATAAAATCCTTCTTCACCCACTCCACCACATCGGCCGGAGTAAAACTACCGGCATGCCGAACAATCTTGCTTAATATACATAATCGTTCCGGAGTGATACGCAGATGATGTAGCGATTGGTATTCCAACAATCGACGCTCTGCTTCTTTATATATAGGACCCCATTTCATGGTGAAAACATCATTTCGGTCTGCAAAAGTACATAAAAATCCGCATATATGCAAATTTTTTTTGCGTATCTCATTTTTTTTTTGTACTTTTGCACGCTTTTTTGTAAAAAAGCGTTAAAAGGTCCTAATATTTTTCGTCTATGAAGCATGATATTCATACTGTTTGCGTGTTCTGCGCCTCCTCTAATCAAAGTCGTCCCAGTTACTATGCTGCAGCCAAGCGGTTAGGTGAGATTTTGGCTGAGGAGCACATACGTTTGGTATATGGCGATGGTGGTATCGGGTTAATGGGTTCAATCGCAGATGGAGCGCTCAGTAAGGGGGGAACAGTGATTGGAGTTATTCCTCAGTTTATGGTAGATGAAGGTTGGAATAATCCTAAATCCACCGAGACGCATGTAGTTCAGACCATGCACGAGCGCAAGGCGTATATTGAGAGTATATCGGATGCGATGATAGCGTTGCCCGGAGGTATAGGCACATTAGAGGAATTAGCGGAATGCTTGACATGGAAACAATTAGGCATCCATACTAAGCCGGTGGTTATACTGAATACGGACGGTTACTACGATCCGTTATTGGCCTATTTGGACCGAATGGTAGAAGAGAATATGATGCGAGAGATTCATCGCACTCAGATGTTTACAGTAGTTAATACTCCGGAAGAAGTATTGCCGGCATTGCGTAATGCTCCGGAATGGAATAAGACGATTCGACGTGAAGCTGCTATCTGACATATCGCCCTTATGGATGAGTTGGGTCATGGCAGCGCTATTGCTGCTTATCCTGCTGGTCACTTCATTACGTCCTAATATGTGGAGGGCGAAATGGAGATTGTTATTGTCACCTATGGAGCGTAAGTACGAAGACGAGAACACTTCGGTGGTGTTAAATGGTATGAGTTACCTATTTAGTATTAGCACGTATGCGCTGCTTTTGTTGTATATGCTGGGTATTCGTGATGATTATTCGTCTCAATTGCATTGCTCCACTTTCTTGTGGATTGCCTTGGTTGTTTTGGGGATTGACTTGCTGCGTCAAGGACTGATGGCTGTTTTGCAATACACCTTCCGATTCTCCTTTCACCTGCCCTCGGTAATACGACATCATCACAATCTGCTATTGATTTTTGCGGTGGTAGGCTTTGCTATCTTACTGCTTGCACCACACCTGTCCTATAACGCGCTACAGACCTTAGTCATCATTGCGTGCTGCAGTTATGTAGGCATATCGTGGTGGAAAATCATTACTACTATTGGATTAGATATACAAAAAAGTTGTTACACACTACTATACTATCTGCATATTGAAATTGTACCTATTGCCGCTATGGTGATGATTAGTTCGTATATTGTAGGAGCATAGCATAATGAAATCAGACAATATGAAACCTATTCGTAAAATTTTAGTTTCCCAACCCCGTCCATTATCGGAGCATAACCCATATTCTGATATGGAACGTCAATATGGGGTAGAGTTTGATTTTCGTCAACTCATTCAGATTCAAGGTTTATCGGCGAAAGAGTTTCGTCAGCAGCGTATCAATCCGTTGGATTATACTGCGGTCCTGCTTTCGTCCCGCTTAGGCATTGATCATTATTTCCGGATGTGTGAAGAGATGCGCATTCAGGTGCCGGAGACGATGCATTATTACTGCATCTCGGAGTCGGTAGCTAATTACTTACAGAAATACATCCAGTACCGCAAGCGCAAGGTTTTCTTTAGTGAACATAATAACTTTGCTGACCTTCTTCCGGCTATGAATCGCCGTCCTAACGAGAAGTACATGATGGTGCTTTCGGACGTGCATCATGATGCCGAGATTCAGATGTTTGCTCAGCATAAGATTACTATTCAGCCGGCTATTCTCTATCGCACGGTAGCGATTGAATGGCCTAAGGATGAACCCTTTGATTATGATATGGTAGTCTTGTTTACGCCATCAGGTGTGCAAGCTTTGCGCACTAATTTCCCGGACCTTAAGGATGGTGACAAACAGATTGCTTGCTTCGGTCAGAACACATTAACGGCCTTGGAGGCCGCCGGTCTGCATGCAGTGATTAGTGCACCTACGCCTCAATGTCCCAGTATAACCACCGCATTGAATAAGTACCTTGAGCAGCTTTCCTAAGATAGAGAGACTCTGCGGACAGATACATATCCAGCAATTGTATCGTACCGGCAGCAAGATGACCGTTTGGCCATTGCGCATCACGTATATGCCTGCCAGCGAGACACAAGTGCTGATATGGGCACCTAAGTCGTTATTTAAGCATGCCGTGGACCGCAATCGGTTACGTCGGCAAATGCGCGAGGCATGGCGACTAAGCGATAAACCTCAGCATCCATGCCAGATAGCTATTAATTATATGGATAAGCAGATGCAACCTTATGCTGTGATTGAACGAGCTATGCATAAGATGATTGCTAAGATTGATACTGCCCATACTGACCCAACTGATGAGAACCATTGTTAGAAAAATCTTCCTGCTGCCGGTTTATTTCTACCGCTACTGCATATCCCCCCTCACTCCCCCCTCCTGCCGTTATACTCCTACGTGCAGTCAGTATATGGTGGAAGCTGTGATGAAATACGGAGTTATCAAAGGTGGTTGGTTAGGCATCAAACGCATTCTTAGATGCAATCCATGGGGTGGAAGCGGATATGACCCGGTACCGTAGTCGGTGTTACCACCTCTTCGGATATTTAGTTTACATCAAGATAAATGAGAATTGATATTATAACCTGTTGTCCGGAATTATTAGAGTCTCCTCTTAATCATTCCATTGTGCAGCGAGCCAAAGACAAAGGGCTGGCTGAGATATACGTGCATAACCTACGAGACTACACCTTAGACAAGCATCGCAAGGTAGATGATTATGCCTTTGGGTTTGGTGCAGGTATGGTGCTGCAGGTGGAGCCTATCGACCGCTGCATTAGTGCTTTGAAAGCAGAGCGCGACTATGATGAGGTTATTTTTACGGCGCCGGATGGGGAGCGTTTTGACCAAAAAGCCGCAAATACGCTATCCTTATGCAAGAACATCATCATTCTGTGCGGTCATTACAAAGGTGTTGATCAGCGGGTGCGAGATCATTTCATTACCAAGGAATATACGATTGGGGACTTTGTGCTGACGGGAGGCGAGATTCCTGCGGCACTCATGACGGATGCTATTGTGCGTCTGTTGCCGGGTGCATTAGGAGATGTAGAGAGTGCCCTGAATGACTCTTTCCAAGATGGTTTATTAGAGCCCGGTGTCTATACGCGTCCCGCTGAATATAAAGGATGGAAAGTGCCAGACATCTTACTGTCCGGCAATCAAGCTAAAGTAGAGGACTGGCTGTACGAGCAGTCTCTCCTTCATACCAAAGAACGCCGTCCTGATTTATTGGAATAGTGCTACACACATAACTAGAGCAACGTTATCCCACATAGAATCCATTAGAACTCATCGTGGACCACTTGATATACATTTCTTTGTAATTATCCTTGATGAAATCTTGAATAATTCGCAGGATTTTTTTATTTCATCAACACTCATAATTGCCTATTTTTACAGAGTGAATATCTTTCAGAAATGTTTTGGGGTTAAGGTAAAGGTTATTGAGAATGGGTAAAAGATCAATATACTCCTCTGTTACTCCTATACCTTCATAATCGGCCATAACTACCAAATAGCCATTATCCCACTCCTTTATTTCTGTATATTGCTTTAGAATTGAAGGAGTGCGAAATCGGATATTATAGTCACCATATCTAAATGATGTCATACCCTCTTGGTTTGATAATACAGCCTCTCTACTCATAACAAATCTCAACTTTGCTTCGTTAACGCTGCAAAGTTACATTTTTTTTTGATATATGCAAATAAAAATGGCAAATTCGGTCAGAAATTGCCATTTTTTTTTTGGGGGGGTAGGCGGGGCTTCCGCTAGCTGCATGTGGTCGCGAAGTGATCCCGAAATGGTCCCCTACTTTAGACGCGCCTCGGTTTATTTTTGATTTTTGCGCAGAATCTTCTTAATAATCGTACATTTTGAGGTGAAGGGTGTTTGCGTATACGATGCGTAATACGTGCATATAGGATGCGAGGCAGAGAACGAATTGTTTTCTGCCCCGCAAAATCTTAATAATAGTGCATTTTTTGAGTGTCTAATGAGTTTTTAGTGAGTTTTTAAACACTGTCGACCGACCCTCGACCCCCAAAATCACCTATAACATTGACTAAAATCTTAATAATAGGAAACTTTGGAAGTTCCATTCGCTTATTTTAGATATGTTTGGAAATAGTTACTCCGTATCATTAAATCTGACAAGCGATAAGCTTCTTGTTCTGTAATGGGGCGATTATGCCGAGCGACCGAATCCAACAAGTTTACACCAAATCCTTTCCAATAGTAGTCCTCACATCCTATTAAATGCATAATGGTTGGATATATGTCCATTTGATAGCAAGTATCATTAATTAGCGTAGAGGATGTAAAGCTTGGAGAATAGATTAGCAAGGGACAATAATTCTTTTCTTCTTTAATACATAAGTTCATCCTTGATATGGATGTTGCAAACTCGGCTAACATAAAATCTTTAAAAATGATATGATCACCTGTAATAACTAATATTGTATTATCCTTATTCAATGTAGCAAACACATCCCCCAAACACGAATCCACATAGTTGATACAATCTAAATAAAATGCTATACTCGTTGGAACATCTTCCGTAAAAGACAACATCGTTCCTCCAGGACGCACAAAAGGAGAGTGAGAATCCATAGTAATTGCCAAGACACACGATGGACTCAATTGGTATATTGAATCATTTAATAAACTATCTAATTTGTATATTACATCTATATCGTGTAATCTATTAGACTCCACTAATTGTTTGTAACCATAACTGTATGTTACATGCGATTGATTCCATGCGTTAGGTGTAGGATTGATAATGGCAGAATTAGGATAGTAATGTGCATAGTTTGGGAACACATTGTTTCCATACGATGTACATGCTGCACCTTCTAAAATTGGAAGTAATCCTGTGTTAACTATCATTTGTCCATCGCCTGACCCTCCCTTTTTAATTTGAGACTTGATGTAAGGACAATAGAGGGTATTAGACTCCATAATAAAACGATTCATATTAGGCGTAATTATATTACCTTCTATTGTATCTAATAGTGGCCAACTTTCAAGGCTCTCTACTAACACGAAAACCAAATTATAATGAGGAGAACACTTTCTTGGAGACGTATTGACATACTGACTTATTTGAATAATATCTTTATCTGTTAGATGAGGTTTTTGACGTATATACTTACGTGCATAATCAATAAGAGATGCAACAAAATAACTACTAATAGATTGTGCTTTTACATAATGGATACTCCAGTTATCTGTAAATAAGCCATGTAATCTGTATAAGCCCAAGGGCATATACCACGATAACATAGACTCTTCATTTAATGATTCCCATGCACATGCTTCAGAAGATGTTGCTGAATACCATGTTTGATATCTATAACTATTCATTCCGATATCCCCTATTCCAACAATACATAATATGACAACTGTCAAGAACCAATTATTATGTCTTGTACTAACATGTACAATAGATACCAATATTACATATAGTAACGTGATTAATGGATAAATCCATATTTTCATATCCAAATATGGTAATAAGGAATTCCAAAATCCATCCATATTACCTGCTAAAGCCAATACATCCCATGTAAAGAACATATTGAAAAAAATGTAGTATAATATATTAGTAACACACCAAATATCTATAATACAAGACACAACAATAGTCCACCAAATTCGTCGTGTAAGCAACATTATGGCCATTAGAAATATCGCTGGAAGCACTTTAACTCCATAAAACACGAAAAACTCAGTCGGATTTGAAAATAGAGACGAAAATAATAATGAATGGTAACATGTCTCATAGAAGAGAACATTTTTTACAAAAATCGTTACCGCAAACGCAATAGCAGTACACCACTGGGCACGATTGCCTTTGGCGAACCAAGAACGAATAGATGACAAACTCATTGTCTTTTTGTTGTTTATGGATGGCGGTTCCGACTATCCAAACGATACTACAACAAAAAGCGTGGAACCTTATTTGCCTATTCTCCACTTTGAGGTTCTGGAAATACCCTGTTAACAAGAATAGACTATAATGCCTCCACGCCAGCATATATACACCTATACGGGCATAATACACACCAACAATAGACATTTACTGCCTCTCTTATTTTGGGTTAACGAAATTTTCCAGATTTCAAAGTGCCAAAACAAGCGTCAATAAACGCTTTTTATGCGATTATCACTTAAATCGCTATGTCTGCCATTTTTTACCAGAATGACCAAACTGGATATGTTTCACTAAAGATGTTTCACAATATCTTCCTTAGACATCTCCATTTTAGAGAAAGCAAAGAGTTTCTTGCCTAAATCTTTAATGGATGCACCTATATGATAAATCGTTTCGTCAATAATCAAAAAACGATCATGAATAGTCTTAGTTTGTTTGACTTCAATAGGACGATACTGGGCGTTATGCTTATCCATATCCAACTGAATAGCCTTGCTAATCGTTTGAGTATAGATGGTGGCGGCAACACCTTTAGATCGCTTATCCAATAACACAAAGACACTCTCGTCTATATAGTTGTCTATCAAAATAATAGACTTCTTCGCTGATTTAACAAGGTCTGAAGCAAAAGCATAAGCGTCAAAAATCTGACCATCATAGAAAATGCCCTCCATCGGAGGCAACGATGTACGAACAAAAAAGTCTATCTTCTTATCATGCTCTGCTACTCGTTCTTCTAATGCTTGTAGTCGTCGGTTAACAGCATAGCCACGGAGTATATAGTCCTTGAGAACAGAAGTTGCCCAACGGCGGAATGCAACACCTTGCAAAGAATGTACTCGATAACCTACAGAAATGATAACATCTAAATTATAGTAGTCTATCAATAATGTTTGTGAAAAACCTTCTCTACGACCATAATGCTTGGATAGTGCAAATTTTGCACACCCCAAGGAGATGTCCACTTCGCCTTCCTTGAATATATTAGAAATATGACGAGTTATAACAGTCCTATCTCTCCCAAATAATTCTGCCATTTGGTTTGCATTTAGCCAAACTGTTTCATTTTCCACCCGAACTTCTAACTTAGTCAATTCATTGGGCTGATAGAGTACTATTTCGTTTTGTTCGTTCATATCTTATATTTTGCAATGCAAAATTACAGAAAAAATCTAATATATGCAAATATTTTTGCGAAAAAGAGTTTAGCCGCTCCTACACTAATTTGCGGAATTCTTTGGGAGCGGGGCTTTCAAAGTGAACGATTTGTTCGGTAGCAGGATGGATAAACTCCAGCACTTTAGCATGCAGACAAAGTCGATCTACCGGACTAAGACTATTACCATTACCGTACTTACGGTCTCCTACGATAGGATGACCAATGGATGCCATGTGAACACGAATCTGATTGGTGCGACCGGTTTCTAAGTTTAGTTCCACCAACGAATAAGCCTCACCCCTACCCTCGGATGAAGAGGTGCGTTTAGAACTTTCTTTGATGACTTTATAATTAGTGATAGCCAATGCTCCTCCGTCATCTACCGGAGATGAATAAGTAACGTAGTTTTGTCTATCTTCGGTCAGCCACGTACGGATCTGCCCTTCCTTCTTGTCCAATATACCTTCGACCACCGCTATATAGGTGCGTTTGGTAACTAATTCGTGCCAATACGCCCGCATATACTGCTGCATCTTGGGGTTCTTAGCCCAAACAAGCACGCCGCTGGTTTCTCTGTCTAACCGATGTACAACATACACGCCATTGCGTGGGTTCTTGCGCCGTTCATAGGCTTTGAGGATGGAGAAGACGGTCTGTTGCGTCGCTCCCGGATGGGTAGCGACGCTCAGGATACCGCGTTCCTTATTGACCACTAATAACTGGTCATCTTCAAAGAGCAGTTGTACCTGTGGGTGTTTGAGTTCCAATCGCATTATTGTTGCCAGAGGTCAGTAAAGTCAAACTTATTGCCATCAAACAATCCTTTGTCGGTTAGTTTGAGGTCAGGGATGACGCTGAGCGACATAAAGGCAAGAGTCATAAACGGAGCTTTGTACTTACAGCCAATTCGTTTAGCGATATTCTTGAGTTGTTGATGACGTCGAGCCACCTTATCTCCATCGCGATAGGACATGAGTCCGGCAATCGGCAGCATGAGTTCGACTAACTCATGACCATCCGATACAACGAGACCGCCTTTGAGTTCAATCACCTTATTGATAGCCTCCACGATATCCTTATCGGTAGCACCCACGGCAATGATATTATGCGAATCATGACCGATGGTAGAAGCTATGGCACCTTGTTGCAATCCAAAGCCTTGGATAAATCCGACAGCAGGTTTCTGCTTAGAATGACGACTCAGGCAAACGACTTTAAGCACATCGTTCTTGGTATCACTGACCACATTACCCTTCTCCACCTTAGCGTCCGCCAAGACGAGTTTGGTGAGCAACGAACCTTCGGTAGAGCCAATCACTTTGAGTTTACCTTTCTGCGGCTCAACATGGATATCGGCCTCCGTAATCGGTTCGGCTAAGAAATGGTTAGGATAATTAGTATCCAATGGCGTTTTATCCTTAATCAGTTTATCGGTATATATACCATCAGCCACAACCTGTTTACCATTGATATACGTTTCTGACAGGTTAAACTCGCGCAGGTTATCCACTGTAATGAAGTCGGCGTTATCGCCCACTTGCAGCAGACCGTGGTTGAGTCCATAGTGGCGAATCGGGTTGACGCAGGCGGCGGTGAGCACATCCATGACATCTATGCCACGTTGCACGGCACGGCGGCACATCTCGTTGATATAGCCCTTACCTATTTCATCGGGGTACTTATCATCGGAGCAGAACATCACTTTATCCGGAGCCTCGCTAATGATAGGAGCCAAGGCATCGAAGTCGCATGCTGCAGAGCCTTCACGAATCTGCACCATCATTCCCATCTGAACGCGCTCACGAGCACCTTCTAAGGTGGTGCACTCATGGTCGGTGGTGATTCCGGATTGGAAGTACTGTTGCAGAGCTTCACCGGTGAGACCAGGAGCATGCCCATCCACTATCTTGCCGCACGCCAAAGTTTCCTCTATCTTCTGCATCACCTCCGGATCTTTATTCAGCACACCCGGTACGTTCATCATCTCACCCAAGCCATATACCTCGTCGCGTTTAAGCAGTTCTTTGACAGCTCTTGTTTTGAGTTGTGCACCGGATGTCTCAAATGGAGTGGCTGGCACGCAACTGGGGGCAGCAAAGTGGAAGTGGAAATTCACTTTCTTACCACTATTAATCATATACTCAACACCCTCTACGCCTAATACATTGGCTATCTCGTGCGGGTCGGTGATGACACCAATCGTACCTTGCTCAACAGCCAGTCGGGCGTAGTACTCCGGCAGTACCAAGGTGGATTCGATATGAATATGCGAATCAATGAAGCCCGGCAGAATGAACGTAGCACTCTCCGGCACAACGGCTTCCGTAATGCGTTTGATCTTGCCATTTTGGATTTCAATCTCACCATCAAAGATGCGACGATTAACCACATCAACGATATGTCCGAACTTAACCTCGATAGCGTTTTTGGTAGTCAGCAAGTTCTCCTGGCGAGCACGGTTCTGCTCCAATTGGCGCAGTAACCACTGTTCTTGACGTTTCAGCACCACCTCGCGGTTACCGTCACGTAACAATAACATCTTATTGCGCTGTTCCAGCAGTTGCTCAATCTGCTCGCGGCTACCAGCCCAACCAAAGTCATCTAAATTAGTGGACTTAATCCATGCAAACTGAGCGTTCATATTAACGAGCAGCATCACGACAAAGAGCACAATGGAGAACACATTACCAATCATGATGAACATCACAATGCTGGCGATGCTGTAGAACACCCAACATACCCATGCGTCGTTCTTCTTGTATATCATCCAGAAATTAGCCAAGAACGATGAAGCGATGGTGCAGGCAGCAGCCACTTTGATGGCTACATTATCGCCCCATCCGTCTTTATTAATCAGTTTGGTAGCCAAGACATAGTCGATAGCGACAATAAGGATAGCAATTAGTTGCGTCCATATTGCACCTTTTCTGCCTAAGAACTTAGGAGCAAAGCCTCCGCCATCATTTCCTTCTTGGGCTTTTAATGTATCTCGGCGCCAACCTACCAATGACTTAATTTGGAACGGCAGGAAGATACATAGGTAGAGGACCACTAAGTCGTAGTTGCCCTGCAAGTAGAACTGCCACGAGAGCAAGAAAGACATGATGAATCCTTCGTAAAAGCCGAAGTAGTTTTGGGGATTGCGGATAGTGAGCACATAAGCTGTACCTAATACACTGGCAGGAATACCAACAATAAAGGCTAAACTATTCCATTGCAACAGAACACCTTTTATTTCGGGGTGAAAGAATTCCACTAACCACAAGGTGAAGAATAACACGGCGTAGATGACCGCACTAATAACGGTCATACGCATCATTTCATTAAAAAGTTGTTTTCTCATGATGATTAATTGTTTTGTTTTGTAGCCCCACCGGGAATCGAACCCGGATCTAAAGTTTAGGAAACTCGTATTCTATCCATTGAACTATGGAGCCTTCGTCGGAACGACGACTTCGCAAAGGTTGATTGCCACTTCGTTTAATCAACGGGCGAGTCGGGTTCCTCCTCTCCTCTTCGGTGTTACCACCTCATCGGGATTGTTTTTCTATTTTTATATTATATTCCTCAAACGTATAGTTGAGGAAGTCATTCATTGGTTTGGCGGCTTGGGCGATGGTGAGTAAGTGCTGCATGAAGTCAGGAGCGCACACCTGTTCATCCGTAAGCGGAGTAGAGAACGTATAAGCCTTGCGTTTCAGCCACTCTGCCACCTGAGTAGCATGCGGTTCATCTATCCCCGTCAAGTCATAGTCTGCCGGCACTTTCTTGAGCATCCACTCTGTATCAAAGTCCCCGAAGAACTTGCGCCAGGAAGGTTGTTGCATGATGGCTTCCACCTCGTCGTAATTAGCCACTATCTCACGTCGCAAAGCTGTGAGTAATTCGGGACTTGGGCACCATATTCCTCCGGCGAACATACACTGTCCGGGCTGCAGGTGCAGGTAATAGCCTCCTCGCATAGAGTGTTTGCCGGCACTATTAGGCACATCCTTCATCGGTCCAGCAGGAAAAGTGCCAAACCACTCCTTGTATGGACGTTTATCTGCCGAGAACCTCACATCACGATAGATTCGCCATATACATTGTTTAGGGGCGATTCCTTGTAGTGTAGGATCGATTGTAGTCAGACCATCTATATACTCCTCTGTCAGTGCCTCAAAGCGTTTGCGGCACGCATCATAACGTGGTTTATTGGCTTGGAACCAATCACGGTTATTGTGCATTGAGAGTTCCGATAGGAAGTCTAATATGTCTTTTATAGTCGTTTCAAGCATGCTTGTAATGAATCGGTCCAATAAGGGATGGTTATACCAAATGTTGTTTTTACTTTAGCCTTATCCAACACGCTATAATGTGGTCTTGGAGTCTTATATTGATATTTCGAACTCAGAATAGGCGTAACGCGGCATGCTATACCTGCTTGGCGCAGAATCTCCACGGTGAAGTCATACCACGAGCACACCCCTTCATTGGTGAAATGATAGATGCCCGGATGCCATTGGTCAGCCTCAATAGCCGCATAGATGGCCTTAGCCAAGTCTTCGGCATACGTAGGTGTTCCTATCTGGTCATACACGACACGCAGTTCGTCCCTTTCCTGACCGTAGTGCAGCATCGTCTTGACGAAGTTATTGCCGTAGGGCGAATACAACCAAGCCGTTCGGAAGATGATTGCCTCCGGATTAGCCTTCAGCAACAACTGCTCACCTTCGTACTTGGTGCGTCCATAAGCCGTGCGAGGAGCGACAGAGTCGGTCTCTTTGCATGGCATATGCTCATTGCCGGAGAAGACATAGTCGGTAGAGATATGTATGACCTTGCATCCGGCGGTGGCTAAGTTCTCTACCGCTATAGCATTAATCAGCCGTGCCGTTGGTTCATCCTCTTCGGCTTTATCCACATTGGTGTAGGCAGCACAGTTGACAATCACACCTATGTTATTATCGCGCACGTATGTATGCACGCTCGCACGATTGGTGATATCCAGTTCCTGCACATCCGTGAAGAAATACGTATGCGTAGGATGTAATGCACTTAGATTGCGCATCTCGGTGCCTAACTGACCATTACTACCGGTAATTAGTATATTCATATCTAAAATGGGTTATCTAAATCCTTTAATAAAGGATGTTTGGTGTCTTTGTCACTAATGATTCGTTGTTCAACCGGCACTTGCCAATCGATATTAAGCGCAGGGTCGGACAGCAATAGACCGCCATCGGCTTCGGGGTGATAGAGGTTATCGCATTTATAGGTAAAGACTGCTTTTTCGCTTAGCACACTAAAGCCATGTGCGAAACCTCGTGGGATGAAGAACTGACAATGATTTTCTTCGGTCAGTTCCACACTAAACCACTGTCCAAACGTCTTGCTATCCTTCCGCAGGTCCACCGCCACATCCAGTACGCGTCCCTGGGTGCAACAAACCAACTTAGCCTGAGTATAAGGCGGACGTTGAAAATGCAATCCACGAACAACGCCAAAGGACGAACATGATTGGTTATCCTGCACGAACTGCGCATCTATCCCTGCCTCGCGGTAACGTTGCTCGTTATAGGTCTCTACAAAGTACCCCCGAGCATCATGAAAAACCTTCGGCTCAATGATTAGTAATCCTTCTATGGGAGTTGATATAATTTCCATAATCTATTATTTCTCAAATAATCCACGTAATAACGCACCATGTTTATCATGCAAAACGCCATTCAAATCAAATCGCACAATGAGTTGTTGCTGGTGTTGCAGACGTTTAGTGCAGTTATCATAATGCATATTCCAACTCATGTAGCAATTCACGAAACTGGCGCGATAGAGATAGATAAAGAAATCCGTTCGGTTGTAGAAAGTAGCCTGATAGAACGGATCGCCTTGACACATGAGACTGCCAATTGGTGTACCTAAGTTATCGGCATTGCGCAGCGGTTGCAGGTTATCACCTACGTAGGTGGTGTTCTTAACGCCCAAGAACCACCAATTCAGATACACTTCGGCTAACATGCCGTGCATATTAAAGGACCGGTTATTCTTGCGATCCCGTGCATAGCCATATATGTATGACACCTTAATGGCTAACGAATCCAATGGGGCCATCTGAGTGAAGTCCAATCCGATATGTGCGCTCACATTAACATCGTCATATAATGATTCGGCTTCGTGCTTAACGGGGTCACCGGAGCAGGCGGTATGGTTCATATGCACCAAACCTCCGGTGAAGAACCACTTATGTTGGTACTGACCATTAAAGAGGATGCGGAACATCTCCCGTCTATCTTGCGCCAAGGCACCTCGCCAATCACACATAAACTCGGCATAACCGCGCTTATCTTGATAGGAGATGAGTGCACCTTGTATATTGGGTCGCGCATAAGCTATACTGTCGTACTGCAACCAGTCCGGCATACTTAATATACGGTTTTCGTATGGGATGGCACCTAATTGCAGGTTCACGCCATAATGACTGAAATGGTAATACGCCGTAGGAGCGACCTTAGCATCTTTCCAATTACCTCCTAAGGGTTGAGTGTATCTCACACCGGCTATCAACCGATGCGCACCTCCTATTCGGTCCTTGATTTGCACACCCACGGTAGGAGATAGACGGAAGGCGAATAGCGTTTGCGGTATCTGGTAGTGATCACCTAATTCGTAGTACTCGCGGTTATCGAAATACGAATCAAAGTCCACATCATAGATGAATCGCACTTTTTTAGCCTCACGCTCCGCTTCTTTCTGCTCGTATGCCGAATCCACAAAAGCGGCAGGAGGGTTCTTGGCATAACGCATCCAGAATCCTTGTGCCGACGTCATAGCAGGCAATAGCATTAATATGAGCCACGTTTTATTCATTGTTGATATCCATCATTCCGTTCATTAATTGCGTCCAGTCAGGTATATGTTCCAAGAAGGCTATCTCTTCTTCCACCTTCGCCATCACCATCTGTCGTCCGTTACTGAGCAGCAGGTATGGCACGTGATATTGACGATTATATACCGCAATCTGGTCCAAGGTCTTTTGCGACAACTCAACGGTCTCTGCCTTAAACTCAATCAGCATCACCGGCGTTAGGTCCTGCTTATACACCACAGCATCAGCCCGACGTTTGGTGGCTAATTGCACCTCCACTGCTATACTGGATGTTGGATAATGGTAATCCATTACCAACTGATGCAGGACCTGCTGACGCACCCACTCTTCCGGAGTCAGTCTCACGTACTTACGCCTCCATCCGCATAGGATATAGTCCTTACCGCGTATCTGCTTAATGTTCATTGTCAGTTGTCAGTACTCAGTTGTCAGTATTCAGTTGTCACTTCTGCCAATTATCCTTCAGGCTGGCGGTGCGGTTGAACACTAACTTATCAGCCGTTGTATCAGGATCCACCACAAAGTAACCTTGTTTGAGGAACTGGTAATGGTTAACCTGTGCTATACCCTCTACTATCTCAACCGGATGCAGTTCATTACGCAATGCTGCTTCCACTTTGATATTCGTCACTTTCAGGCTGTTCGGATTAAGCAAGTCACGGAAATCACCTTCCTCGGCGCTGGGGTTCTCTACAGCAAACAGACGGTCATATAAACGAGCCTCAGCATCGATACATGTGCCGCATTCCACCCAGTTGATAGTGGCTTTGGTCTTGCGATTACCGCCTTCAGTGCCGGATTTACTATCCGGATCATACGTAGCATAGACCGTGGTGATTTTGCCTTCGGCATCTTTCTCGCAGCCCGTGGCTTGAATGATATAAGCGTTCTTTAGACGCACTTCGCGACCGCCGGGGCTGAGACGGAAGAAATTCTTATCGGCTTCCTCTAAGAAGTCCTGACGCTCGATGTATAACTCTTTACCGAAACGCATGGTGCGAGTGCCTAACTCCGGATGACCGTCTATATTCTCGGCCACTAAGTCCTCGCCCGCTCCTTCGTAGTTAGTCAGCACTAACTTAACCGGATCAAAGATAGCACATACACGAGGAGCTTTCTCTTTTTGGTCCTCACGAATAGCATTCTCTAACCATGTATAATCAATCATACCTTCCACCTTGGTGTAACCAATCGTGTTGATGAAGGCACGAATAGCTGCAGGCGTGTAACCTCTGCGACGCAAACCGCAAACAGTCGGCATACGAGGATCGTCCCAACCGGCTACTAAACCTTCCTTCACCAGTTGCAGCATCTTGCGCTTGGACATCACCGTGTAGGATATATTAAGGCGGTTGAACTCAAACTGATGGCTGCGGTCCTCCACATCCTGAGGATTACGTTGGTAACCAAAGTCAATCATACGATCGATGAAATAGTCGTACAAGGGGCGGTGCACCACAAACTCCAACGTGCATATACTATGCGTCACGCCCTCAAAGTAATCACTCTGTCCGTGTGCGAAGTCATACATCGGATACACATTCCATCTGCGTCCGGTGCGATGATGCGGATGCGATGTGATGATGCGGTACATGATAGGATCACGGAAGTGCATATTGGGATTAGCCATATCAATCTTAGCACGCAGCACCATCTTACCTTCCTCTATCTCACCATTCTGCATGGCTTGAAACAAACGTAAGTTCTCCTCAACAGGACGGTCGCGATAAGGCGAAGCCACACCCGGTTCGGTAGGCGTACCTTTCTGTTCAGCAATCTGCTCGGCTGTCTGCTCATCTACATATGCCATACCATGCTTGATGAAGTCAATGGCTAAGTTATATAATTGCTCAAAGTAATCACTTGCGTAATACACTTGTCCCCAGCGGAAACCCAACCAAGCGATGTCCTGTTGAATCGAATCCACGTATTCGGTGTCTTCCTTGGCAGGATTGGTGTCATCAAAACGCAGGTTACAGATGCCGTTATATCGTTCAGCAATACCAAAGTCCATGCAGATAGCCTTCACGTGACCTATATGCAGATAACCATTGGGTTCAGGCGGGAAACGAGTCTGAATACGACCACTGTTCTTACCTTCTTGCAGATCTTTCTCGACGATTTGCTCAATAAAATTGAGCGACTTTTCCTCTGTTTCCATATTATAAACCCTTAATAACGCCGCGTGGCGACTCTTTAATGAAGTTAATAATCAAATCTCTTTCGGCACTTTGTGGCACTTCAGCCAGCACTTTTTCCACGGCTTGGGTCATATTGAGTTTACTCATATATACCAATCGATAAACGAGCTGAATCGTTTCTACTTGCTCTTTCGTAAAGCCACGGCGACCCAAACCTACACTATTGATGCCGCAGAACTGAATAGGATCACGAGCGGCCATCACGAATGGAGGCACATCCTTATTGACGTGACTGCCACCTTGAATCATCACGTGTGAACCGATGTGCGAGAACTGATGCACTAAGGTGCCACCACCGATTACAGCGTAGTCTTCCACCACCACTTCTCCGGCTAATTGCGTAGCGTTAGACATAATAACATGGTCCTTCACCACCACATCGTGGGCCACGTGACAATAAGCCATGATCAGGCAGTTATTACCCACTACGGTCTTGCCCTTGCTGGCGGTGCCGCGATGCACCGTGGAGCACTCTCTCAATACCGTGTTGTCACCTATGTACGTATAGGTTAGTTCACCGTTGAACTTCAGATCCTGAGGCACAGCTCCTACAATAGCCGTCGGAAAGACATGGCAGTTCTTACCAATACGGGTGTGTTCACAAACCGTGGCATTGGCATCAATGATGGTACCTTCACCAATCTCTACATCTTTGTCAATAAACGCGAACGGTCCTACTTCAACCGTCTCGTGCAATTTAGCGTCCGGATGGACGTAAGCTAATGGACTAATCATATCTTGTTTTATTTATTCACTATTTGTCGCAACTGCTTGCAGCAGGCGGTGTTCACACCATGACCCGGACACACAGCCTCTATCCTACCACGGATAGGCATACCTAAAAGGGCCAGGTCACCTACTATATCCAGCAGTTTATGCCGAGCCGGTTCATTATCAAACCGCAACTCAGTCAAATACCCTAAGCGGCTGGCATCTATCGTAGGTTTACCCATCTTACGGGCTAATCTATTCATGCTGAATTGCCATATTCGCTTGTCGTAAATGACGATGGCATTATCTATATCGCCGCCTTTAATCAAACCTAAGTTCAGCAGCGGTTTAATCTCTCTTAAGAAACAGAACGTGCGGGCATTGGCTATCTGCGTAGCAAAGTCCGACAGGTCAGTCAGTTCGGCACTTTGTTCCTTCAGCACCTCCGAAGGGTATTTCACTGTAACAGCCACCTCGTAATGGTCGCATGGACTGATACGAATCGTGCTGCCTTTGCCATTGGTATACTCAAAGGGTTCGGTCACCACCCATTCCTTTGCGTCAGCCTGTTGGGTCTGCAATCCCACCCGCTTGATATGCTCCACAAAGATGCGAGCACTGCCATCTAAAATAGGTATTTCCGGAGCGTCCACTTCGATTAGGCAGTTAGTCACACCCATCGCATACAGCGCCGCCATCATGTGCTCCACCGTAGATACACGCCATGAACCGTTCTCCAACACCGTACCACGCGTGGTTTGATGCACGTATTCCGCCAACGCCTCATAAGTAGGTTGACCGTCTAAATCCACACGACGAATACAGATGCCGGTATTAACCTCAGCCGGCAGCAACGTAGCATGAATCATTCCTCCGGTATGCAATCCGGGTCCCTCCACACTAAATGCCTCTCGTATCGTCTTCTGCTTCATCTCTAAACTCTAAACTCTAAACTAACTTCCTATACATCTCCGGTAACTTACGCATCACGGCATATACGCGCTTGCATAATCCGGCATCCATGGCAGGACTGCCTAAGTACACACCGGGTTTGGTTATACTGCCCGGCACACCTGTTTGGGCACCAAACACGCAGTTATCCACAATCTCTATATGTCCTGCTACACCTACCTGACCGGTCAGCATGCAATGGTTACCTATCGTGGTTGAACCGGCTATACCTACTTGCGAGCAGAGCACCGTTGATTCACCTACCACTACGTTATGCGCCACTTGCACCAGGTTATCTATCTTGGTGTTCTTCTTAACACGCGTCTCACCCATCATAGCACGGTCCACCGTCGTGTTTGCTCCGATTTCTACATCGTCCTCTATCACGGCGATACCTATTTGTGGCACTTTATGATAAACACCCTGAGCATCCGGTTCAAAACCAAAGCCGTCTGAACCGATAACCACTCCGGCATGCAGGATGCAGTTACTGCCTACACGGCAGTTGTAATACACCTTAACGCCCGGATATAGAATCGTGTTATCACCTATCACTACGTTATCGCCCAGGTACACCTGCGGGTAGATCTGCACGCCCTTACCCAGACGCACGTTCTTGCCGATATATGCCATTGCACCTACATACGCATCTTCGGGCACTTGCACGCCTTCGGCTATATAAGCAGGCTGTTCGATACCCTTGCGTTTGGGATTAAGCACTTCCGCTACGGCTTGCAATAACTGAGCCATCGCACCACGGGCGTTGTCCACCAAAATAACCGTGCATTGTGCATCGTGCATCGTCAACTGATAAAGTTCTTTGGTAATCAGCACCACCGATGCCTTGGTATCCTTGAGGTATGGCAGGTACTTATCATCTCCTAAGAAGCATAAGTCCCCCTCCTTGGCTGTTTCCAGTCCGGCTACATTACTCACTTTGCGATTGGCATCTCCTACCAACTCGCCTGATAACATCATGGCAATCTGCCCTGCAGTAAATTCCATCATATCCTAAATTGAAATAAGTACAATTTCTTTGGTTTGTGCGTCAGCGCCTTAAGGTCTAATATCTCACTCGCTGATGCGATATCCTTAACCGACCCATCATGATAGAGTATATCTATCGAGTCGTCTTTTTCCGAATACGTGCTCTTAGTGGATAAGTGCTCCACAAAGAAATAATGTGCATCTTTAGTATCTATGCCCAAGGCCGTGGTGTACAACAGCGTCAGGTCTTTCTTATCATCCTCCGTCAGCGGCGCCTCTATCAGTCGGCCCCTGAATAGCCGTCTATTAGTGAAGGCCTCACTCAATAATCGCAGCACCTTATCGTCATGGCTCATCCATACTTTGATGGCACTAATCACATCCGTATCGTCCAACAGCGCATACTCGTGCAACGCCTTACTGCCGATATAAAAGTCCTTTTCGGTGATGTTGTTATACAGGAAATAATGCAATGCCGGACTAGCAAATAACTCCACTCCCCGACCTGCCAACTCCTTGGCGCGAGCCAATACCGATATCAGCAGTTGCTCGGCAGCCACACTGGTCTTATGCAAGTACACCTGCCAGTACATCAATCTACGAGCCACCAGGAATTTCTCCACACTGTAGATACCTTTCTGCTCAATCACCAATTTATCATCCACCACATTGAGCATCTTCAGCAGTCGCTCGCTGGCTACACGACCTTCCTGCACGCCCGTGAAGAAACTGTCGCGACATAAGTAATCCATTCGATCTACGTCCAACTGACTGCTAATGAGTTGATGCAAGAAATGACGTTTGTACTCGTCCTTAAAGATGGCGATCGCTTCGTCCAACGGACCCTGGTTATACATAGAGCATTGTGCATCACCATGCGTCAGGTCGTGGTTAATCTGCTCCATCATCAGTAAACTAATCTCCTCATGCGTGATGCCACTCACCAACGTATTCTCCAATACATGGGAGAAGGGACCGTGACCTATGTCATGCAGCAGAATGGCTATTTCGGCACCGGTGGCTTCGCTCTCGCTAATCGCTACACCCTTGCTGCGTAACGATTCTATACCTTCCTGCATCAGATGCATCGCTCCTAATGAATGGGAGAAGCGCGTATGGATAGCACCCGGGTACACAAAGTTACTCAACCCCAATTGACGAATGCGACCTAACCGCTGCACAAACGGATGTTGCAGCACATCATACACCAGTTCATTGGGGATAGTCATAAACCCAAATACCGGATCATTTATTATCTTGCGTTTATTAGCCATTCGCTTATTTCTTATTTCCGCGTGCAAAATTACAAAATATTTTGCATATATGCAAATAAAAGTGATTTTTTAGGCATTTTATTTCCTATTTTTGTGGCACAGCTGGGGCGCGTCTAAAGTTCCGTAGCATCTCCGTAGCATGTAAGCCCCTACTAAACCCCACCTAATCCCCACGAAAAGCAAGGATTTCGGCAGGTTTTGGCTGGGGTTACCTTAGCAGCATGTGGTCCCGAAATGGTCGCCTACTTTAGACGCTTTTTAGTTACTTTTTGATTTTTGCGCCTAGACAAGTGGCAGATAGTTGTGGCAGTTAAGCATCCGCCCCAGTTGACGCAACTCCATTGGCGAAAAGCACTAAAAAAAGATTAATTAACTCCCACTACTCACAAAAAAGGTGACCCGAAGGTCACCCGTTTAGTTTCTCGTTTTAGTTATCTCTTGTCCAAAGACGGTATATATCTTATCGTTGCACAGGATATAGAGATGGTTATCTCTAAGCATTTTGAAGACATGCCGTTGCTGTTGATTATTAGTAGGAGCAATTAGGTCGGTTGGTTTTTGATAAATTACCTCCGGCACACGTTCTTTGGTCTCTTGCCAGCCCACCTTATCTGTAGCCACAATCCAGAAGCCCATCTTATCTGCCACAATCGGCAGTTTCATTGTGTTGCCGCTATATGCAGCATCCAAAATACCGGTGAGGGTATCGTTCAACTGAGCCCATACTTCGTAGGTAGCAATACCCGATTCGGTATCCGTACCCGAGAAGGTGAGTAACAAGCTATCGCCTACTGCCTCTACCTCTGCCACCCTCGAAGAAGGAGCCACCGTATCGACACGATTGACAAAGTCGTTGGTAGCAATCGGGTCATTGGTATCGAAGACGATAGTGGCTTTGCTATGAATCGAAGTGCCGGAAGCCAGACTTGGTTTCTGCATAATACGGTATCCCACGTACCCCTCGCCGCTACCCTTCTCGTCGTTAGGAGGCAGCACGCCCAAGTCGGGGTCTTCTTCCTCCTCACGTGTCGTTGGGTTAAGCGAGAGAATCGTCCAATCGGCTATACCCTTGATGGTATCTAACTTACCGCTGACGCGCACAATCAGTTCCTTAGCAGGACGCAAATCGACATCGCGCGTGAACTCTTGCACGTTCGTTCCCTCAATGGTGAAAGTCGTATCTCCCCAAGCAAAGTGGGTGAAGCCGAACGAGGAGAGGTCAAGCGTAGTGGTATCTAAGGTATCACGAATAGCAATCGTGTGGGCAGGAGCTGTGGCTGTAGATTTATTCTCGAAGAAGATGGTATAATCCATGTCTTGATTATGTTTGAGCCAATGTTCGTCCCCTGCGCCAGCGGGACCGACCATCTCGTTCGGGTCAAGTGATGTGACGGAACGCACATTCTTTTCGGTCGTGTTGGGGTCACCGAGACACTCTTTCACGGTATGATAGTTGCTTATCATACTGGAAATAGTGCCTACAAGGAAACCTGTAAGGGGTCCCATCAAGCTGGCTGCACAACCGATGGCTGATCCTCCGAAGTTCCAAAGGGCATTGCTGACTATTTTCTTGTTATCGTCTTTGACGTCGTTATAAAAATCGTACACCGTGAATCCCATTCCGAC
The DNA here is from genome assembly GCA_024399955.1 of Paludibacteraceae bacterium. Taxonomy (GTDB): domain Bacteria; phylum Bacteroidota; class Bacteroidia; order Bacteroidales; family Paludibacteraceae; genus Colicola. Next base: position 32,301 of record JAKSNH010000014.1, read on the forward strand.
CAAGCAGTCGCCACCGGGGATAGCTCCGGCTGTACCCGAAATGACTCCTCGACCGATATATTCCATCAAACAACCGGCTTTAGTAGTCATATCGTTCATCGCTACGCGGCGAATATAACGGGCAGGAGCAGCAGCTTTCGCATATGTATGCATCTGTTCCCATTCTTCGTAACTGATACGATAAGCACCTTGGGGCGCCAACAGAGGTGCAGAAACGCCACCTAAAACATAAATGTCCCCATTACCTTTGATGCGTACACGGAACTCTTCCGAACTATTTGCCTCTAAGATAGGCAGTATCAAGAAATAAAGACGAGCAGGTACAGAGTCCTTTAAATTAGGTGTCTTAATCTTGCACATTCCGTATTCCCCAATCGAATCGCTGAGGTGATTTTGGTACTCCGTTGGCATCTCCTTAATAATCGGTTCGCCCATCTTGAAGTTGATAAACTCAACATCTAAGTCCTTCACATCTTGAACGAACAGATAGAAAGGCACTTGGTGCATGGATGTGTTATTGCGGTTGCGGATGGTGAAAGTATAAGTCTGCCACTTGTCTTTGAGCAGTTTCTCACGTCCGGTAAGTGTAATTTCGGGTGACCATCTGTCTTCTGCCTCACTGATATAGACGGCAGAGTTTAGGGTGTCTTTATCCACTATCAAATTCCATGAACCGACAGCAGCCTGCTCAACGGTAAAGCGCACTTTCATCTTGCCGTTTTCGTAATTCAGAAGCGAGTCACACGGAATGAGAACACTATCTTTAGCAAGGAAAATCTTGCTTATATCTTTGGTGAGTGCACCGCCATAGATAGTAGGGAAGTAATAACCACTATTGCCCACACCACGAGGCGATATATCACTCAGTCCTGCCACAGATACCATTTTCTCGCAGCCCCACGCAGCCGAATCGCTTTCCGCAATCATCTTGACGGCATAGTCGCCCACCTTGTAATAGTCGTGTTGTGGGTGGCGTTGGGTAGATGTATAGCCATCGCCCAAATGCCACTTGATAGCGGCTCCGTCCGGAGTCTTATCAATAGCCGATAGGCGTTTGCCCTCGATAATGGCATTGAAGTCTGTATGAGGAGGAGTGGTGGGTTCATGGGGTGTGTATTCCTCACCAAACAAAGGCACAGCTCCGTGTCCGTGTCCCGAAGCATCGGCTAAAGTATTATTGAAATCTAAATATACTACGCGATTGTCTGTACGAGGCGTCTTGACGGGCAGTTGTGCCACTTCCTCAGGCGTTAGGGCGCAGTTCCAAATGCAGAAATCATCGTAGTTCACACTCGCTTTCGCGTAATAACCTAATCCAAGAAGAATAGGCGTGAAGCCCCAATCTAATTTTCCCGTCATAGATGCCTCTGCTACTAAGATACCGTCGGTATAGGCGCGGAAATTATTACCTCCCATGCGTGCATCGTAAGTAAAGAGCACATGATGCCATTTGCCGGGGCCGATAATGCACCAGTCATCATTATATATTTCGGTACCCTTGCTGTCGTCACTCTTGTCGGTTGTTAAACCTACATTGAGATACATTTTTTTGGCATATTTATTATGATAGAGTTTCATAAACCACCCATTATCAAAGATAGAAGGTTCCTGTGGGGCATAGACATTATGCCACGCCATATATATGTCGCCGTCGGTTATGCTATCTACTTTCACCCAAAGCGAGACGGTAATAGCCGAATCGATACGCAAATCCTCTTTAGGTGTAATGGATATTGGCTCAATATATCCTGATTCATTTTTGGCGACATGCAACGCCATCTCACCCGAAGGTTGGGGCTGACGGTCTTCAGCATGATAGAAGAAGATATTAGCATTACCGTAAGACTTGGTGCGAACAAAGAAATGGCGTTTGCCTTGATTATCTACGACAACATGTCCTATCGTGTTTGAACCATTAACATCCTTTATGCCTACCCCTAAACTATTGGCGGCACTAATCGTGCGGAAACCGTCACGAGTATAGAGCCACATCATGCGGACTGCCACAAAATAGACGGAGAGTCCCGACGGGTCATTGGGGTCAAACTGAAGCAAATAGTCTTCCGTACCGTTCCAATATTGTCTTGAGTTTTCAGCAGTGAATTCGTTATGATGCTCCCACGTTGCGCCGTTGTCGTGCGAGATGTGTATGCCCACACGCGACGACTCATTAACATCTGCCACATACACGTGCCCGTTGCGTGCGATTACCTGCTTGAGATTACCGCTTTCGGACTGACTGGGAAGAATAATCGGGTCGGTCCATGTCACACCGCCATCATCACTGCGGCGATAAACCGTTTTACGAGGTACACTATCTACTACCTGCGCATCCATCACGATATGAATCGTATCGCCTACTTGACACATAATAGGATGATAGTTGTTAGTACCCATAGTAGTTATGTATGCCATATCCTTACCACTATCCGTTACAGGATTGACTTTCGTAGTTTGGAACTCCAACTCGTAACCCGAAGTGATATATGCTTTTCCCCAAGTCAATCTAACATACCAACTGAAATGATGATGAAGCACACTCCAACGTCCCTTATCGTAGGTTAGTCCATATAAAATGGTACCATCCAAGTCTTCGTTGATGAGTGTATCTTGGAAGGTGATACCGGCATCGTGGGAGATAGCCACAAAAATCTTAGTGCCACCATTGCTATTCTTTTCTCTTTGATACGCTACTACTACATCTTGCCCTTGGGCTTCGATAAAATAAGCGGTATATTTGGCATAGTCAGCTCCTCCCCTCTGATTTTCAGGAAGTGAATCTACCACCACGCGTTGGAACGTCTGTCCGCCATCGGCTGAACGGAACAGATACAAACTTGTCTCTCTTGTTTGGGAAAGCAGATAGACGTTGTTGCCGTCTGCTTTCATCATCTGCATGTTTCGGGCGGAGCTACACCAATCACTTTGACGGTCTATCAGCACAGCATCGTCCCATGTCAAGCCATTATCGCCTGAGCGACGGAAACGAATCGCACGCATCTCGTCTGCATCGTTTTCTTCCATCCAGACAGCGTACAGGTTATTGCCCCCTTGGGCAACTTCGGATTTAATAATTGGAGTTTTCGTCACAGCGGTATCGCTGAGTTGTGTCCAATAATTGCTGCTTCCCAAATAGGGAACAGCCAACAGAATAGATAGTAAAAAATGTCCCATAATTGTACTTCACATTATTTTCTTGTTTCTTGTATCTTGAGTCCCCAAACAAATGGGGGAAACTGTATCTAGCGGGGGCTTTGCGATGCAAAGATACAAAGAATTTTTGGAATATGCAAGAAAAAGTGAGATTTTAATAAAAAAGCCAGACATTTAATTTGTCCGGCTTTCGGGTTGAACATTTTCGTTGTCGTTTGCGTTGTCGTTCGCGTTGTCGTTGCCCTCCACATTCGTTTTACGCAGCGTCTTAATCCACTCCCACACATCCATAATCAAATTCATGGGACGAAAGGCCTGACGCAAACGCTCCTCTTCCACAACAATCTTGGCCTCGAGCAGCACTTTCTCCAGTTCGTAATCGCGACTCTTGGCCTGCTGACCTAATAAGTGACGAATCTTATTTTGGATAGGACGAACGAACAACACCTTGCGGCAAGATACCAATATAATCATTAGCAGCAGGAATACACCTGCCATCACTAAGCATGCTGCCCAAGCAGGCATAACTAAGGATAAGGCGCATGCAGCAGCAGCACCTAAAAAAGCCAAAACAGGCAAGAGCAGAAAACTAACTACAATACACAGTATCAGAACACTCACCAGCTCACCAATCGTATGAGCTACCTCCAACTTAATAAGGTCTAAACGGGTAGAAATATAATTACGCAGGTCTTCCATCGTTGTCTTGCTCCTTTTCTAAATTAGACTTCACTTCATTCAACTTATCTTTCACTTGCTGACGAACCTCTGCTCCACGGTCGGTCGTGAACAGCCATACAGCAACTGCACCAAGTGCCATGCCGGTCAGAAACGTACATAAACCATTTGAATTGTTTGCCATAGTTGTAATCCTTAATGTGGTTATTCAAAAAAAGGAAGGCATCCACCTTCCTTTGTGCGCAGGATGAGACTCGAACTCACACGATCTTGCGACCACTACCCCCTCAAAGTAGCGTGTATACCAATTTCACCACCTGCGCGGAGTGCCCAGAACAGGACTCGAACCTGCACACCTTGCGGCATACGCACCTGAAACGTACGCGTCTACCAATTCCGCCACCTGGGCATTGGCGCGTTAGCGCCAATAGTCAATTGTTATTAGAACAAAAATGCAGGAACAAGTCCTGCATAGAGCGATGAACGAGACTCGAACTCGCGACCCCGACCTTGGCAAGGTCGTGCTCTA
>JAKSNH010000015.1 GCA_024399955.1 Paludibacteraceae bacterium
AATTAACGCTACACCTTATATATAACGCGTACATGCGTACATGTGCGCGTGAGAAGAAAGTCTTATGCTAGACGTTAAAAAGGCAAAGTGTTATTTGACGTACTGAATTACCGCTTAAAAAGCGAAAGAGCAATATTTTAGCATTTTATTGCCAAAATATTTGCGTATGTCGAAAAAAAATTGTATCTTTGCAGCGTTTTCAACGCAGCAAACGAAAGGAGAACGATTATGAACGATGACATTTTTGTTAAGTACAGCACTCCAGAAGCAGCAGCAGAAGCCTTCTACAAGATGCTACATGCAAAAGATGAATGGCGTGCTCAGGTCCGTGAGGCAGAGCAAAAAGCGGGCTTATCTGTATGATTCTCTCTTTGGACAAAATAAACAGTAAGTCACCTTATCGGTTAATTAAGTTGACTGATTTGACTTTTCGTTTTGTGACGGATGGAGGCCTTCACTATAGCGTTGGTTTCTATCAAGACACATTATTCTTAAAGGAGGGTGCATATCACTTCTTCATTGATAATGCAGAAGGGGAGCATGGAGCACATGACCCAAAGATTGTGGATGTAGTCGTGGCTGTTCTTGAAGAGTTTTTCGACCAAGAGCCCTCTGTCATGTTGTATATTTGTGATCCGAGGGATAATCGCCAAGCCGCACGCAATAGATTATACACCATGTGGTATCAAGAATATGCTAAAAGCCACATGTTAACTATGTTCTGTGACGCAGTAAGAATGAATGATATTGATTACTATGCTGGCATCTTGATGCGACACGATCATCCCAAGCATGATGAAATCTTACAGGCATTCCAAGCCTTCTTAAAATACTTTCCCGCCCATTATAAGGTGAGAGAGAAATAGGCCTACTTACTATAATTTCTAATTTAAGCGGTAATATCAGTAGCGATATTATCGCTTTTTTGTGCGTTGTGGCATAAGGAAGCGAGAAATAAAGAACGAAGACGAATATAATTAACAAATATAAATTAAAAATTGGAACAAACAATTATTAACAAATTAAATTATAACACTTATGAAAACAAAAAACTTTAAATTCAAATCAATGGCGCTGGTGCTCTTTGCCCTAGTGCTCAGTAGTAATGTGTGGGGAGAAACGGAAACGTACACCTTTACTAGTAAATCTTGGGGCGCAACTAACAGCGCAGAACAAACAGCCAACTGGACTTCCGGTAAAGACGGTAACGGATTAACTACTAATCAAGGAATCCAAATTACGGATGGTGTTTCAGGGGCAAATGGAACATCCCCTATTTCGTTTTCCAATGTAAGCAAGATAGTCGTACGATATTGTACTAATGCTTCAAAAGGCGTTGGAACTATTAAAGTACAAGTCGGATCTGGTACGGAAAAATCTTTTTCTGTTACGAAACCTTCTTCTGGTGGAACTACATTAAAAAATGCAGAATTTATTTATTCAACATCAGAAACAGGTAAGATAAAAGTAACCGGTGAATGTACGACAAACTCGGTGTATATCCATTCTGTCATCATTACATATAGTGCTTCGTCTTGTACGGGCCTTGCAGCTCCAGGGAACCCACAGAGTGCAAATGTAACTGCAAATGGTGTCACTCTTAGTTGGAGTGCGGTAACCAATGCGACAGGATATACACTTACAGTAGGTGAGACGGAATACAATGTTGATGGCACGAGCAAGACAATTGATAATTTGTACCCCGAAAACACCTATACATGGAATGTAGCAGCGAAAGGCGATGGTACAACTTATTGCGAAAATGGAACGGCAACGGAGGATCAGCAATTTACCACCTTGGCTGCCTGGACAGGAAATACTGCCGTATATACTGTTGCTTCAGTGTCATCTGTAACCCCAAGTGGCGACATTCCAACTGGTTCCGATGCAACTTTTGCTAACACATATACTAGTAACAAGGAACAGATTACATCAGGGAAAAGTCAAACATTAACATTGACTGGATTTGAAGGAAAAATTATTAAAGCGATCACCCTTGATATGCACTCCAATGGCTCTGCGGGAGCTGGTACATTCTCTGTTGTAGTTGGTTCTGTCACGTTGGCATCAATAGCATCGGCTACTACATTTGACAAGTGGTATGATAATACTTCGTATGGTACCGATTATCGAAAAGTGCATATTATGCTCACAGATGAAAATTATACTGTAAAAGCCGATGAGACTATTGTGATTACCATTACTGGTACAACCAATTCACTTTTCTGTGATGAATTTAAGATCGGTTATGACGAAGTGGCTTGCACCAAGAAGATTACCATTACTAAAGGTGCAGAGACCAATGGTACGTTTGAATTGAGTCAGACTGGTGAGGTTTGTATTGATGAAGGCAATGCAACGGTTGATGTAACGGATATCCAGCCAGCAGAGCATTACCATTTCAGTCAAATAACTGCTACTAATGGTTCGGTGGATAATGAGAATAAACGAGTTACTAATATCTCTGTTAACACCACTATCAATGTGGAGTTTGCTGCAGATACCAAACACACCATCTCCTTCTTGGATAATATCCAATTGGAGGAAGTAGAAGATATTGAGGTGTATGGTGGTGCAACGTTTACCTTCCCGGTTCTGACCGACAGAACGGCTGCAACAGAGGGTACGTGCGAGCAGATGCACTATCACTTCATGGGTTGGGTTATCTCCACTCATACCGGAGAGATTACAGTGGGAGATATCGAGACCGGCACCAGTGCTCCTGTTTATGCCCCTGCAACCTATAAGGCTGTTTGGGCTGCAGAGCAATAATAAGGCACACCTTATATATAACGCGTATGTGCGCGTAGGAAATGGCAGTAGCCATTGGGTTGGGTACTGCTAACAAAGAGAACTCGGTGGAGTTCGAAGCGATCTTTGAAATAGTGATTAGTTTATGAAAAAGTGATTTTTCTTGCATTTTTTTGCTTGAAATACGTCGAGGGCACCGACCTCGCTGCGCTCGCCCACCTCGAAATAGTGAGAGGGGCTAGGACAAAATGCAAAAATAGCTACCGCCAAACATGCTGCCAATTATAGCTATCTATTTATGAGTAAACTCCTACCAGATTCCTACAACTGACATCATTGATAGATAAATCCATCTAATTTTTGCATTTTTCGCTTGAAATATTTGCATAAGTCAGATATTTTTTGTACTTTTGTAGTGTATTTCAGAGAGATTATTATTTGTAATAAATATACTATGAAACCCATTACTACAACTACAGAAAATGAGAGTTTGCAACTCTTTCAAGGAGCACAAATCCGCTATGTTTGGGATGAAGAAAAAGAAACGTATTTCTTCTGTGTTAATGATGTTATTGCCGTTTTAACAGAGAGTGTTAATCCGTCTGACTACCTCAAGAAAGTTAAGAAGCGCGATGAAGAACTGTCCAAAGGGTGGGGACAAATTGTCACCCCCCTTAAGATATCAACCGAAGGTGGTATCCAAACCATGAATTGTGCTGATGTCAAAGGAATTCTTCGTATCATCCAATCTGTTCCCAGCAAGAAAGCAGAGCCGCTCAAGCAGTGGTTAGCTCAGTTAGGACAGCAGCGGTTGAACCAGTTGCAAGACCCAGAACTCAGTATAGAGCAAGCCATTAAAGACTATCGCCGTTTAGGTTATTCGGAAGAATGGATCAATCAACGCATCAAGACGATTGAGATTCGGAAGGGGCTGACGGATGAATGGAAGCGAGGAGGAATGCAGGAAGATAGAGATTATGCCACATTGACGGATATTATCTCTAAGGCATGGAGTGGAATGACTACCAAGCAATACAAGCAACACAAGGGATTGCGCAAGGAGAACCTTCGCGACAACATGACCGACGTGGAGTTGATGTTGAATGGCTTAGCAGAAGCAGCGGCCACGGCATTGAGCAAACGTGAGAACCCCAAAGGTTTTGTGGAGAATGCCAGTGTAGCACATCGGGGAGGAACGGTCGCACATGTGGCACGAGAACGTTTGGAACAAGAGTTAGGCGAGAGCGTTATCTCCGACCAACGTGCAGTGAATTTTACACAGCCTGCGGACGAGCTTCCATTTGAAGAAGATAAGTAGTTGCAGTTTATAAATCACCTTTCATAAGCGACAAACGATGTTTGCCGCTTTTTTGTGCTAATCATTATTTCAAAGATCACTATATCATATTGCGCAAGCGCAGGGATATGCATTGTATCGACAGATATTGAAAATATATAAACTAAAATAATAACTAAAAAACAAACTATTATGAAAAACAATTTTTCAAAGTGGGATGTGGGAGGCGGAAGCCAGAGCATCATCCAAGGTTTGAACTTGTTCACAAGTCGGAACTTGTTCAAGAGTCTTAAATCTATCCTCATGGTAGTTGCCCTACTATCATTGAGCAGTAATGTGTGGGGTGCAAGTCCTGTCACAGGGAGTTATACCTTTGGAGGAAGTTCTGTTTCGGGATGGTCTGCTAGCCCTCAAACAACGTACTGTAACTTGTATTATTCAGGCAAGAATAGTGCAACTACAATTAAAAACACAAATATCTCGAACATTGCTGGGATTGATTTCTCTAAAGTATCCAATCCATCTATAGAAATTACGGTTAGCGGCATTTGTAATTCTGGGACAAACACGTATACTGTTTCATTAATAAACTCCAGTGGTACTGTTTTAGTTTCAGGAACTGCTCAGAGTAACAAATTGGGCTCGGGTTCAGAGGCTAAAAAGGCAAACAGTTCAACAGTAACAATGACTCCAGTAGAGGGGGTAACGGGATATCAAATATATATCGGAACAAAGTGTTGCCTTACAGGAACAAGTTATAGTTTAACCTATGAAGAAGTCACTGTTACTCCTGTAACATCTCTCATTCTTTCAGAAGCGGGAAATGAAACAGATTTAAAAAGCGGAAAGAATGTCGGTGATTCATACCCATTGCCTTCTACAACAAGTGCGTCTTGCGGCAACAAGACCTTCGTTGGTTGGAGTACAGAAGAGATTCTAGTTCCAGGAACTGAGCCAACAAGCAATTTTTACAAGCCTGGCGATGAAGTCACTTTGGCTGCCAACAATACTTTCTATGCAGTCTTTGCTGATGCAAGTAGCGGAGGTACCATTGAAGAAACAGTTGATATTTGTTCCATTGCAAGAACTACAATTGCAGCCCAAGAGACCCCCACGACGGTAACGTTAGGAGGAACTGCTTATGAGATAGAAGGAACTCCTATTTCTTTGACGGCGACTAAAGGAACAAACAACTGGCCAGTACTGAATTATCATGCTACCAATGGTGTGAATCTGCGATTCTATAAAACGACATCTACGGTGACGTTTACCGCGGCATCTCCTGCTAAGATAAAACGAATAGAGTTCTTAAATAATGCAGAAACACCCTCTAATATGGCAAATATTTCTGCAACCGATTTGTCGGATAATGTGTGGTCTAGTGTCTCTGGCGAAAGTAGCGTAACATTTACTTATAGCAACTCTGATGGTAATTATACAACGGAGATGTGGATTATCAATGTTACCTACACCACTTCTGGCACATCTTACTCCAACTACGCCACGAGTTGTGTAGAATGCGAACATAAAGTGACCATTACCAAAGGTGCAGAAAGCAATGGTACATTCACGTTAAGTCGTTCTGGTGATAATGTTTGTATTGATGACGATGCTACCATTATTGTTAGCAATATCACACCTGCAGAGCATTATCATATTGCAGAAGTCACGACTACCAATGGAACTGTGACCGGTCCTGCAGATGGCAAATATACTGTTACCGTCACTGACGATGCTATGATTGGTGTTACCTTTGAACAAGATGCTAAAGTGACTGTTACATGGAACGTAAATGGTGCTACAACCACAGCACAAGTTTTCCCGGGGGAGACTGCTGCTGCACCTGCCAATCCAGAAAATATACCAACTTGTGCAAATACGTTCATGGGTTGGAGTACTTCTACTTTAACTGGTACTGGTCATAGTGCTCCGGCAGATTTATTCAGCACCACATCCCCTGCTATTACTGAAGATATAACCTTTAATGCTGTGTTCGCAATGGCCGTTGGCGGTGGACAAGATGCTAAATATTCCAAGCTGACCGACGTTAGTGTTTTGAAAGCAGGAGATAAAATTGTGATTACGGGTGTTAAAAATGAAACTCTTTATGGTATGAAAGCCTATGTTGACCAAGCAAATAATTGCTTAGCGACCGATAATGCCGTAACATTAGATGGAGATGGTAATATTGCAAGTCTCTCTGGTGCGTGCGAACTCACATTAGGAGGCTCCGCCGGAGCATGGACGCTATTTGATGGTACCTATTATCTTTATGCTGCCGGCACAGCGACTTCGGGAACTAACTACATGAAAGGACAAACAACGGCTGATGATGCTTGTTTGTGGACAATTGCGTATAATAGCACCGTAGAATGCAGTGATGTGATTTCTGTTAAGAATGAAAAAACACCTTGTTTGCGGCATAATAATGACGGTTCAAATAATATATTCTCTTGCTACAAGTCGGATAATACAATGGGCGTGATTGCTTTATATCGTAAACCAGGCACTACTTACTCCAATTATGTGACCAGTTGTGCGACATATACGGTGACATGGAGGTCGAACGACTACGAAATTCGTGTGGATGCTGATAAGGCTCCGGGTACGGTACTGACTGCTCCAACGGTAGATGATGTAAGAGATGTAAACACTAAGGCTGCATGTAATGACCATTTGGTAGGTTGGATGCCTTCGTCAAGCACCACTAATCCCAAGTATACATCGCCGGACACGGCTCCTTCCGACATGGTTGGTCAACAAGTGACCGTTACGGGCAATGTGGTTTACCATGCTGTTTATGCAGATGTAGCCGGCGAGTAACACCTTATATATAATACGCGTACATGCGTACATGTGCGCGTGGAAAAAAAAGCCTACCCCGACCCTCCCTAAAGGGAAGGGGGGAGCGAGAATCCGATGAGGTGGTGACACCAAAATCGAAGTGATCTTTGAAATAGTGATTAGTTTATGAAAAAGTGATTTTTCTTGCATTTTTTTGCTTGAAATACGTCGAGGGCACCGACCTCGCTGCGCTCGCCCACCTCGAAATAGTGAGAGGGGCTAGGACAAAATGCAAAAATAGCTACCGCCAAACATGCTGCCAATTATAGCTATCTATTTATGAGTAAACTCCTACCAGATTCCTACAACTGACATCATTGATAGATAAATCCATCTAATTTTTGCATTTTTCGCTTGAAATATTTGCATAAGTCAGATATTTTTTGTACTTTTGTAGTGTATTTCAGAGAGATTATTATTTGTAATAAATATACTATGAAACCCATTGCTACAACTACAGAAAATGAGAGTTTGCAACTCTTTCAGGGAGCACAAATCCGCTATGTTTGGGATGAAGAAAAAGAAACGTACTTCTTCTCCGTTGTGGATGTTGTGAGTGCATTAACCGACAGTGATTATCCAACTGCCCGCAAGTATTGGAACAAGTTAAAACAACGTCTTCAAGAGGAAGGTTTTGAGTCGGTGACAAATTGTCACCAACTGAAATTAGCCTCTCCATTAGATGGCAAAAAGTACTTAACCGACGTTGCTGATGTGGAGCAAGTTTTGCGTATCATCCAATCTGTTCCCAGCAAGAAAGCTGAGCCGCTCAAGCAGTGGTTAGCTCAATTAGGGCAGCAGCGGTTGAACCAGTTGCAAGACCCTGAACTTAGTATAGAGCAAGCCATTAAAGACTATCGTCGATTAGGTTATTCGGAAGAATGGATTAATCAACGCATCAAGACGATTGAGATTCGGAAGGGGCTGACGGATGAATGGAAGCGAGGAGGAATGCAGGAAGATAGAGATTATGCCACATTGACGGATATTATCTCTAAGGCATGGAGTGGAATGACTACCAAGCAATACAAGCAACACAAGGGATTGCGCAAGGAGAACCTTCGCGACAACATGACCGACGTGGAGTTGATGTTGAATGGCTTAGCAGAAGCAGCGGCCACGGCATTGAGCAAACGTGAGAACCCCAAAGGTTTTGTGGAGAATGCCAGTGTAGCACATCGGGGAGGAACGGTCGCACATGTGGCACGAGAACGTTTGGAACAAGAGTTAGGCGAGAGCGTTATCTCCGACCAACGTGCAGTGAATTTTACACAGCCTGCGGACGAGCTTCCATTTGAAGAAGATAAGTAGTTGCAGTTTATAAATCACCTTTCATAAGCGACAAACGATGTTTGCCGCTTTTTTGTGCTAATCATTATTTCAAAGATCACTATATCATATTGCGCAAGCGCAGGGATATGCATTGTATCGACAGATATTGAAAATATATAAACTAAAATAATAACTAAAAAACAAACTATTATGAAAAACAAAATTCGTTTTTTGGCAATGATGCTGATAGGCGTCTTGCTAAGTGTTAACCAAGTGTGGGGTGCAGATACCTTTACGAAGGTAACTTCTGAACCCGATGATTGGAGTGGAGAGTATCTGCTTATTTATGAAGTTAACGCTACGTCTGGTCTTGCATGGACAGGTGTCGATGCTGGACAATGTCACGTAGATGCAACCATTTCGAGTGGCTCCATTGAGGGAGTTCCTTCTGGGGCAGTTACACTTACCATCGCAAAGATGACAGGAGGATATTCCATTAAAGTAAATGGAGGAACTAATAATGGTAAGTATATTGGAAAATCAACGAATGCTAATGGAATGGACATTTCGGCCTCCGCTGTTGTTAACACGTTAGAATGGGACGGAGATGAAGATGTTGTTATTACTGCCGCAGGTGGTTGTACCATGCGATACAATAATACTTCAGGTTCAACTAATGAACGTTTCCGTTACTACAAATCTGGGCAACAGAAGGTAGAACTATATAAAAAAGCAGCTAGTATCACTTATACGGACTATTTGACGGACTGTGCGGTGCCATACAATGTGACTGCTAATTTGACTAATGTGACGGCAAGTCCTACTATTCCGGCAACCATAGAAGCAGGCGGTACATTCTCAACAACTATTTCGGCTAATTCGGGATATTCGTTGCCAGATGATATTACCGTTATCGGTGGTACTAAGTCTTGGAATAAAAATACTGGTGCACTTTCTATTACCAATGTGACAGGCGATGTGTCGATTACAATTACGGCTGTAGCCAATGATGAGTATTATTATCACGGTACTCAAAATAGCTGGGGTGCTACTAAAATGACACGAAGTGCAGATGGCCTCTATTGGTATATCTCAGCAACAAAGGGAGGAAGTAACCATGAGTTTAAACTAACCAAAGGCTCTGGATATACTACAGAATACTCCTATAGTTATAACTCAGCAGGATTCAACTGTTCCAATGTAACGAATATGAATAATTCGGACAAGACTTGGAGCACGAGCAACTGCGCTATTTATGAGAACACGAATAACTATTATATTCTGTTTTATCTCCCGAATACGATTATTAATAGCAGTAGTGATCCTAAAATTTGTGCAAGTACTTCACTGCCAGAGACTGCGATGAGTATGGCTGCCGGAAATAAAGTGTATTTTGACAATTCGGTATTTGGTGTAACTCCTTATTTCCGTCGTGGTCGTACATGCCACAACTTGGCTACAAATATGAGTCTTGTTCCGGGTACTGCAAATTTGTACACGGTTACGACTACTGCATACGACAACTACGTAGCATACGCAATTGCTAATAAGGAAGGTTGGGCAGGAGATAATAGCATCTATAAAGTCAATACAGGAGATGGTCACGCTATCACTAAATCTACTAATTATATTAAGGAGACCATTGATGGAGACATCACTATTGTGCCAAGCACTACAAGTGGAACAGATCAAGGTTGTACTTATTACAACTACAATAAAACCGCTGGTATGCTGACACATACAGCAACCATTACAACTCCGTCCAATGGTACGATTACGGTAGCATATACCGATGTGGATAACATAAGTAAGAACTTCACTTCCGGCAATCGTGACCTTGCACATACGTGTAACTTGACTATTACGGCAACGCCAAATACAGGTTACCAATTGACATCATTGACCGTTAATGGTGAGGCTTTCACTTCCGGAAACGTTCATAAACTAAGTGCAGATGCTACTATTGCAGCAACTTTCTCTGTAGCACAATACTCTCTATCTGTGGCAAATGTGGCGGATGTGGAGATTACGGCGACGGCGGATGGTGGGTCGGCTATTGCGGAAGGTAGCAATGCCAATGTAGATTATAACAAGACCGTGACATTAAACTATAGCAATCTGACGGATGGTAAGGGACTGACATGGAAGGTTTATAAGACCGGTGACGAATCAACGACTGTTTCTGTTAGCGGAACTGGTAATGATGCCACATTCACAATGCCGGCATATCCTGTAACGGTTGCGGCTACTATAGCTGACTTACCGACATGGACAATTACGTTGAATACAGGAAGTGGAACATTGGCAAGCGGCACAACCGAAATAGTGGTTGTACAAGGACAATCGACCACTTTACCAAGTTGTGAGATTGATTGTGAAGACAGTTATGGAGAATGGCAATTCGCAGGTTGGAAAACCGGTTCCAATGTAGGTACAATAACTACAACTGCACCAGCATTTGTAGAGACGAATTATACTCCAAGTAGCGATATCACGCTGTATGCAGTATATAAGGCGGTAGATGCAAGTGGAGGAAGCGAAGATGTAGAAAATAAAGTAGGAATGTTGGGTAATGTAATCAGCGGAACATGGTCTGGAACGGGCAATTATTCTGCTATGGGAGGAAAATATTGTACTAATACTGCACCTGATGGAGCAACAAAAATTAAGTCTATTTATGTTCTTGAGCGTTCAAATTGGACCTCTGGAGCAAAACTTACTATTACCAATAATACTAAGTCCACTACAGTAGGTACTATTATTGGTGGTACGGGTACAATTTATCCCAATGTTGCAGTAAGTCCGGGCGATGCTATTCGGTTTACAGGAGAGTCTGGAAAAACTGTCAATTTTAGCGGTATAACTGTTACATACGTGGTAACTTCCTCCATTACTCACTACTGGTCTATTCCATGTAATGAGAAATATACGATGACGTTCCATGGTGTAGGTGGTGATGCAAGTACGATTGATTGGACAGGTAGTTTGGGTTCGGAGGATGATTATATGGAGTTGAATGCAACTACTATTACTGCTTATCCGACTTGTGCTACGGCTGAGACCGGTTGGACGTTCTTGGGATGGAGAACAACGGATTACAATAGCGGCAAAGAGGTAGATGATGAAAATGCTTCAACCGACGATCCGGGCGTGGCATCCATTTACAAAAACGGCAAGGGTTTTGCGCTGAATAGCGGAACGACAAGTCCTTGTGGAGATGATGTTCGCTGCGTAGATATGTACCCTGTATTTACTAAGTTCGTGGAGAACGATAAACCAGAGATTGCTACCTTGGCATCAGGTAGTAAATACTACATGTACTACACCAGCGATGCTGCCGGTTATCAAGATGACTATTCAAGTTTAGATGGTCAAACAACTCGTATCTATGCTCATACGTTTAGCAGTGCTTCGTTCAATTCAACAACCGCTTGTGCGTCGGCTCAATTATTTGAGTTCACCAAACGTGCCGATGGAAACTGGGATATTCGTATGAGAAATGCAGCCGATAATGGATATGAAAGTCATTCGTATATCTATACTGTGGCAGATAATACCGATTTATACACTCAAGCGGCACAACCGAGTTATGGTTGGGTGATTGAGGCTGTGACTATTGGTGGTAAAACAATGGTTAAGATGCAGTATGCCGGCAACACCAATCCTAAGCGTTTTATGAAAGTTTATGACGGAGGAGGTAGTAGCGCTTCGGGTACATTTAAGAACTACAGCGAAGACTGCGAGGGTTCTACTCAATATCATGCCATCTATTTAGGTAGTTGCTCGAACCGTATCTTCTCATCTAATCCAGGTCATGCTGCAACATGGGAGGTATATGGAGACTTTACCGATGATGGAACAGCGAACTTCGTAGGTTATCCAATGACCAATGGCATGTTGGTTGTACCTAACTTAGCAGCCAACACGACCTATCAATTCAAGTTGCGCAAGACGACTGATGGTACGAACTACACATGGTTTGGTGATGCAAATGAACACAACACATACACCACTTCCGGTGTAGAATGGACATTGGATGGCTCAGCAGGCGGTCACAATGTGAACTTAGTCACCGGTGCTGCCGGTTCGTACACCTTCACCGCTTCGCATATGAGTGCAGAGTATCCGGGTATCACCGTTACTTATCCAACGGCATATACGATTACTTATGCTGGTGGTGACGGCGCAAGTGGCTCAATGAGTCCGACTATCAATATCGCTGCCGGTGAGAATGTGGCATTGCCTACTCCAACCTTCACCAAGGACAATTGGAACTGCATCGGTTGGACGGCTGATGTGAATGTGACGGTTAATAGTGCAACAGTAACTGCCGGAAGTTTCATTCCTAAGACTGCTACGATTCAGGATATCAATAATAACATTACGCTGACGGCTGTTTGGGAGCAATTGATTATTACTCAAGCTGACGAATTATATGAAGTAGTGGTAGGTGGTACATTGCAGTTGACCTTGACGGCTTATTATTCACCTAATATTACTACGGGCGCGCTGTACACGTGGGCGACGAATAATATTAACTATGCAACGGTTAGCAATACCGGATTAGTTACCGGTCACCAAGCCGTTAATTCCGGAGAATATGTTGTAGTTACTAGTAGTTTTGGAACAGAAAGTAATCACTATACCATCGTTGTTAAGTCTGCCGCATGTGAGCAATGGGGATTGCACTATTGGAATACTGAAAGTGGTACATTTGGTGATTTATGCTTCTCCCAAGTAGGTGAAACCGATGAATGGCGTACCGACCAAGAGCATCTATTTATTTTACCAAGTAATAGTAGTGCAGACAAACTGATACTACTCTATGGCGGTGTTAATTCTGCGCATGCTGATGAATGGGCATTCCGCTGGGTCCCCACGATTGCTTCTCAAGCAGGTGGTTGTGGAGAAAATGATGGTAATCACTATTCCGGACAAGATGCTATCGGTTACTTCCGTATCTTTGCTAACTCTACAGATAAGAACTCATATTTGGGCTTCCAACCTGTTTATTCAGCAGCCTTTGGAAGAGATGGTGAAGATTGGCAGATTAAGGACTTTGCTAATACCGGTAATGCAGGTTATCATGGTCATGAATATGCAACAGACATCAATGATATGATTGAGGTACCAGAAGGATATGACACCGATGTTAAGTTGTATGTTGGTACTAAGAATAGTCATGGTACAGTCAATCAAGTTTATGAACGCAGTAATATGCGTTTGATGAGTAATGTACCTGAATTGAATGGCACAGGGCATGCTCATGAGTTTGGTAGATTGTATATCCACCCGACAGATGCTTGCAATAATGCAAATAACTACGATGTGCACTTCGTTCGTTACTATCGTTTGCACTATAACTTAGTTGGTGGTGCAGGAACAGGTGACTACACGGATAAGTTTGTATTGCCTGATGCAAGTGCAAGCGATCGTACCTTCACGCTGGAAACCGCTCCGACGAAGGATGGATTTACTTTCCGTGGATGGAGTGTATCGATTGGTGGTAGCGAGGCTACAACCAAGCAACCGAGTGAGAGTGTAATACTGACCGACGATGCAGTAGCAACTGCTATCTGGGCACAGAACTTCACCGTAACGTATGAGATTGGTGGATATAGTTCGTCTTGCAGCGGTTCAACAACGCATTACTGCGGCGAGGAAAATATCACCGTTTGTGACAACTTAGTTGTTCCAACCGGATTTACGTTCAATGGCTGGACTTCTAATGTGGAGATTGGTGGTAAGACATCATTCCAAGGTGGCAATAAGTTCACAATGCCTTGCAGCAATGTAATCTTCACATCTAATGTAACGGCTGATGAATACCATATTACCTATAATGGTCTGGAAGGTGCAACACATTCTAACCCTCCTACTTACACGGTTGAGAGAGAGTTTACATTTGCTGATCCGAGTGCACGTACAGGATATTCGTTTGTAGGTTGGTTTGATGCTGCAACAGATGGCAACCAAGTGACCGGTATCGTATTAGGTAGCACAGGTGATGTGACCGTTTGGGCTTATTGGAATGCTAAGCAAATTAATGTCACCTTGAAAGCAAACTACACCGATGGTACGGATGGTAGTGTTAATTTCACCTATGGCACAAGCACCAAATCTGCGTATACTGCGGTATCTAATAAATTCGGTTATACTTTATTAGGATACTATACCACAGCTGAAGGAGGAAATAAGATATTGAATGCAAATGGTGATATAGACGGCCCTAATAAATCCGGATGGATCGATGCCGATGGTAATTGGATTCGAACCACCGCAGATAGCAAACTATATGCTCACTGGTCGGCTATTACGGGTATTGATTATTACGTATATCACTATAAGATGAATGCAGATGGTACTTATCCAAGCGAGCCAACTGCTCAAACGAGTGGTAAGGGTAAGACAGATGAAGTTAAGACTAATCTTGAACCAAATGTTTACGAAGGATTTGTTACGCCTGAACACCAAGATTTGACTATCGTTTATGGTGGTGAAAACATCTTAAGGTACTACTACGAGCGTAATAAATACGAATTGACCTGGAACTTTGGTGGTGGAACTCCTGCCGGAGAATACACTCAAGGTCAAGTTTATCATGGTGCAACCATTACTTATCCGACATCAGTAAGCAAAGATGGCTATTGCTTCATGGGATGGGATATCACTCCTACCACGATGCCAATGGCAGCCACTACGATTACTGCACAATGGGCAGCATACGAGAACTATCGTACGTATTGCGGTAATGCAGTAACATTCGTGGCTAATGGTGGTATGGGTGACGATTATGTAGTAACAGTCGATGCTGAAAAGTTGACCAATATCCCGACAGTCGAGACTGCTGGTTTCACGAGAGAAGGTTACGGTTTTGCAGGATGGATGGTAAATGGTGATGAGAGTAAGACTGTTTATGCTCCAGGAGCAACGATTAATCCTATTACGGATGGTATGATTGTGAATGCTGTGTGGATTAGTAATCCTACCATCAACGAGGCTATTCCTGTTATCACTTCGACCAACAATATGGCTATTGCTTCTACACCACGCACCTTGACGGTGGCTAACCCTGATGGATTAGAGGCAACGATACGTATTGCGTATAAGAAGGATGGTGTGGCAGTAGAGGCTACTAATAGTGAGTTCCGCTTCTGCAACACAAGTGGTACGATTTCGGAAAGCAATATCGTTTCTTCTGCAACATCTATCGCAACTGACTTCACTATCCAATATAAGCCAAACGCTTATAACAAGATAGATGATGACTATACCTTGTATATCACCGTAACAAGAAAGGGTAGTTCAGCTATTGTATCCAGTGCAGAGTTCAACCTGAAGGGTCGTTCATTGCCGGAGAAATTCGTGATTGCTGTTAAGAATAGCAGTGAACAATGGTTGGCATTGCCGGCTAATATGACCGGTGCTTGCACTCCTGAAGGTATGCCTATCACAGTCACAGGCGAAGGCTTAGAAATGACGGCTGACGCTTCGTTGGCCGCTGCATATAGCCTGACAGGACATAGCTTTGCAAAAGACTCTGTATTCTTCAAGAGTGCGTATAATAGTAAGGAATTGTGGGCATCGAAATCAAGCAGCGAAATCAATAACGGAGGAACTGCCACTTCTGATAATAAGTTGAATTATGAGTGGGGGTTGACTCCAACAGATGAGACGTTGATTAGTTATAACATGGCTAATAAGCAGAATGGTAAGCAACTGAAATATTATGATAACTCTAAGTTCGGTATGTATGCAAGTGGTGAAGGTACGATTTACTTCATTGCTGTTACTCCGAAGGAAGAAACGACGGCTGTAGTAGATGAATGGTATCAAAACAAGATCTTGTTCCACTTGCCATTTGCGATGAAGAGCGTATCGATGACCATCAATGGTGTGGCTGTTCCAGATGCAGATATTACCATTGCAGAGCGTAAGATTAAGACTACCGGTTATGTGCTGTATGAGTTAGGTGGTGACATTGACTTAGTGGCTGCCAGTGGTCAAGTTATGGAATTGATTATTGGTGATGGCACAACAGAGTATGCGGCAAATATATCTATTCCACAAATCATTGTTGGTGAAGTGGCTAATTGCAGTGCTCTGCCTGCCAAAGCAGATGTAGTGGTTCGTGATGGAGGTCATCTAACGATAGATGTAGAAGGCGCGATGGCTAAGTCGTTCAATAACGTAACTATTTATCCGAACTCGAAGATTAGTGTTCCGGACGGCAAGTACTTCAATGTGAAGAGTCTGACCTTCTTCGGCGGTATAGATGAATGGTATGATACAGAAGAAAGTGAGTATGTTGAGACCAACATCTATGCTCCAGAGTTAAGTCTGAAGGGAACGATGAAGGCAGACACCTTAATATATCGTATGCGCGTGAACGCAGAACATATGATGCCTGTATCCTTCCCATACGATGTAACGATTAACAAGATTGTTCGTGAAGACAAACTTGATAGTCCAAGTTGGGGTAAGGTAGGTACGGATATCCGTCTGGAGACCTATAATGGAGAACTTCGTGCCGCAGGTAATCGCAGAGAGTCAGATGAGTCAACATGGACCGAGATTAAGGATGGCACACTGACAGCCGGTATCGGTTATACTGTAGCTGCTCAGAACAGGTTCAAGAACTATCCATATACGATTCTTGACTTCCCGATGGCTAATCCGTATAAGAGCGTTGCTGCAGAGGAGGCCGTTAAGAATGCAGCCGTACAAGCTCATGATGCGGTTAACTGGTATGACAAGGGTTGGAACTTAATGGGTAACCCATATATGGCAGGTATCACCGGAGCCGGAGCTATCAAGGTTAATGAGACAGGGTATGACTTCGTTTATATCCCAACGGCAGATGGTGAGGATTACTACCAAGGTCCAATAGCAACGGCTCGTATCTTACCGTTTATGGACTTCTTCGTTCAGGTGAATGAGGGTGGTACGATGTACTTTGATTTGACCAAGCGCGTTGATGCTCCTGCACGTATGTTAGCAGACATTGAGCGTACTGCTCAGTTCAGCATTGGTTTGGCAGGTGCCAACAAGACGGATATTACTTACTTCAAGGTGGCAGATAACTTCACGGAGTCGTATAATATCCCTGGCGACAACGCTAAGATGTTCGGTAGTGCCGTTAACACAAAGGTTTATTCGTTACTGAATGGCGAAGACCAATTGGCACAGATGGCATTGAATGCCGATATGACTGCTCAGCCCATCCAGTTGGGTTACATTGCTCCTGAGAATGGTGAGTACATCTTTGCATTGGACAACACCTACACCGACTACCAGAACGTAGAGCATATCTACTTGTTAGAGAATGGTGAGATTAAGGTTGACCTGCTGAATGCTCAGTACACCTTCACCACGGAGGCTAAGACGGAAGATGAACGCTTTGCTATCCTGATTGTAATGAAGGGAGCTAAGATGCCGACAGACTTGATGGATGGCTTATTCGACAACGATGTGGCAAGTCCGAAGAAAGTGATTTATGATGATCACTTCTACATCTTGAATACCAACCGCCGTGTATATGATGGCACCGGTAAGTATATCAACAAGATGCAAAAGAATAAATAATGTATAAGAGTATGAAAAACAGTAAAATGAAAGGAGACAAGATTATGAAAAAGTACATTATTATATTAGTAATTGCAATGGTAAGTATGTTAACTATCAATGTCAATGCACAAAGTTATGAATTCCAATCTACCTCAACGATGATGAGCTCGGGTTCGAGCTTGTCATCCGAGAGCGGATTCCAGTCGGCGGATGCCTATTATACGACTACCGTACAACATTATGGTTCGGCAAGAAAAGCCGTTATCATTGATGATGACGATGATAACGACGATGAGAATGATCCAACATTTGATCCTGAGCATATGGAAGACCCATTGCCAGTAGGTGATGGCTTGTGGGTATTGTTGGCGATGGCGGCTGGCGCTGCGCTTCTTCGGAGGCGCAAAGCTGCCAGCGCAGAGCGTTAGTGGACTAGTTTACTAGGACACTAGGGCACTAGGGGTGAGCGAGGGGGTCGAGAGAGGGTCGAGTGACCCTCGACCCCAACAAGCTAAATAATAAAAAACAAATAATAATTCATGAAAAAAGTAATTATGAGTGTATGTGCGGCGATGATGTGCTGCACGATGGCATTTGGTGCCAAGTATCAAAAAGTAACCGACATCTCACAAATTGAGGCCGGGGATGTAGTCATCTTTGTATGCAATACCCAAAACATGATGGGTACAGAGTTTGAGAAGACAACGACTTACAAAAATACCTACATCAAAACAGAAGCAGTGACCATTAACGATAATGAGATAACGGCTTCTAATGCGTTGGAGTTCACATTAGGTAAGAACGGTTCCTTCTGGACCTTCACGACCAGCGATGGTAAGAAATTAGGCAAGCGCACGAGTGGCGACAAAGACATGGCCTTGGACAAGGGAACAGCCGATCATACAATAGAGATATTATCTAACTCAGCTAAAGTGACTAATATGGACGGAGACGGACGTTATATCCGTTTCCAGAACGAGACGTTCCGTTACTACATGGCATCCTCGGGTGTAGCCGGCGAGTTGAGTTTATTCATTCGCACCCAAGCCGGAGATGACCCTATTCCTGTAGAAAGCGTGACACTGAGCAAGGAAACAGCCACTGTGGCAGTGGGTAATCAAGTAACATTAACTGCAACGGTGCTGCCGGAGAATGCTGACAACAAGAAAGTGACATGGAGTTCAGATAAAGAGTCCGTGGCAACAGTGGCCAATGGCGTAGTGACCGGTGTAGCTGCCGGCACAGCAACTATTACCGCAACGACGGTAGATGGTGCGAAGACGGCCAGTTGCGTAGTAACAGTAACTTCCGACGAGGTTATGACAACCATGTACCGCGTGACAGATCAAGCTAAACAGATGACATCTTCGGCACAAGTAACTTTCTGCCGCGCTGAAGATGTGACAATAGTAATGGGCACTTATGATAAGGCCACCAGTCAAAATAATATCAAGCCTATCACGGCTACCCTAAATAATGATGGTACGCTGAGCGTAAGCGACAAGGCTCTCTATCGCGTTGCTATCAATGCTGAGGATGGTTCATATGCTTTCCAGGATAGTAATGATAAATACATCTATGCCGCCAGCACTACTGCAAACCAACTGAAGGCTCAAAATGCAGAACATTATTGGACGGTTTCGATTGGAGTAAATGAGGATGATGTATTATCAGTAACCAACACCAGTCGTGGTTGGATGCGTTATAATACGCAATCTAATTGTTTCTCGTGCTATGGTAGCGGACAAACGGCTATTGTGCTGTATTCGAATATTCCGGCAGGACAGGGGACGGGAAATGTTGACGTGGTAGGAGGTAAGAGCGAAGAGGTAAGAATGTATAAGGTGCTGCGGAATGGACGGGTAGAGATTGAGAATAACGGAAGACGGTATAGTATTTTAGGAGCGAAGATCAATTAGCCAATTAACCAATTAGGAATTAGGCAAAATGTTGACGAGAACGGAGAGCCGGGGGACACATCGGCTCTTAGTTTAGGATACGCAGGGGCTTATAAACACCCGACAAACACCCGACGTCGGAACGGCGAGCACGCAATGGTTGATTGCCGCGAAGCTTAATCAACAGGCGTGTTGCGTTCCTCCTCTCCGAAAGACCTCTCACGAGTTCTTTCGGGGGCTGCAAGCAGCCTAATTAAAAGCATTTACCAGCGTGCTTTGTACGCAGACGTAAACAAGGACATTAGTGGAGTTTGTTGACGCGGGAGGCGTCGAGGCGGAGGAGAATGAAGAGAAGGAGAGTGAAGCCCCAAAGGGAGGAGCCGCCGTAACTGAACATAGGCAGAGGGATGCCGATGACCGGCAAGAGGCCTAAGACCATGCCGACATTGATGGCAAGGTGAACCAAGAAAATACTTGCCACCGAATAAGCATAGACCTGACTAAAGACATCGCGTTGGCGTTCAGCAATCATAATCAGCCGCAAGATAAACGCCAGATAGAGGAGCAAGACGACGAGGGAACCAAAGAACCCCCACTCTTCACCAACGGTGCAGAAAATGAAGTCGGTATCCTGCTCCGGCACGAACTTGAGTTTGGTTTGTGTGCCTTTTAGATAACCTTTCCCGAAGAATCCTCCGGAACCGATGGCGATAAGCGATTGGTTGACGTTATATCCTGCTCCGGTGGGGTCTTCTTTCATTCCTAAAAGAACTTCGATACGTGTTTTTTGGTGCGGTTGCAGCACTTTATCCAGCACCGAATCCGGTATGAGTCCAACCTTGAGCACCACCACTCCCACGACGATAGCGATGACACCAGCCGCCATGAGTTTGCCGGTCATACCTTGTCGGTAGAAGGGCAGGAGGAAGGCCAGGAAGACGAGTGCCGAACCTGTTTCGCGCTGCAGCACCATGATGATGAACATGGGTAATAGGACCATGGCACAAGGTATGACGAGGTCCCGCCATGAACGGACCTGATAGCCATATCGACCCATGTACTTAGCCACTGCAATCGCTGTGAAGCACTTGGCAAATTCGGCGGGCTGCAGGCTGATGGGACCAAGGGTAATCCAGGAGAGGGAGCCTTTGATATCGTGCGCCAAGACAGGTGTTATGAGCAACAAGAGGATCGTGGCACCATATAGCCAATAGCCGAGTACATCGTAGGTCTTTTCGTCAATGAGCAGAATAGCAAATCCTAAGACGAGTGCGGTCATCAGCCAAACGAACTGCTTACCGGCACGGTTGGAGAATGAGAAAATACTGGTCTGTTCAAAGCTATAACCAGCACCGTAGATGTTCATCCATCCGAACAGCGCCAGGGCTAAGAAAAGGAAGATAGTGACCCAATCCAGTCCACTCCATATACTATTTCGTCTGTTCATCAATGATAGATTCTGAAGCCAATTCAGGGTAGTGTTTTGTGAGGTACATATCAATCATCTTGACGGCAATGGGGCACGCCCAAGTGACGCCAAATCCGACATTCTCCACCGCAATCGCCACAGCAATCTTGGGGTTCTCCTTTGGAGCAAAACCGATAAAGATAGCATGGTCCTTACCATGTGGATTTTGGACCGTTCCTGTCTTACCACAAATATGCCATTTAGCTATATTATGCCATCGTCCGGTACCATTGGTCATGACGCGTGCCATACCATCTTTGACGATATGGAAGTAGGCGGTATCGATGCCTGTTTCGTGGCGATGTGATGAGGTAGCAAACGTAGAGTCATTATGCAGCAAATGCGGGGTGATATAGTAACCATCGTTAGCGAGACAAGCGGCCTGATTAGCCAGTTGGAGAGGGGTGACGAGTACCTCACCCTGACCGATGCTAAGGGAACGAATGGTGATGGCTTTCCAGCCTGTTTTACCATAACAGCGGTCGTAGAACTTAACGGAGGGGATGCTGCCGGAACGCTGATTAGGGATGTCGGAATCCTCAAATTGATTGCCTAATCCGAACTTCATTATGCCTTCGCGCCACCGCGCATAATTATGTCTAAAGGTATTATTTTGTTCGCCATATCCGTCACGTTGTAGCAGGTCTCGGAAGGCGCACCAGTAGTAGGGGTTACAACTTTGTTCGAGTGCCATCCCCAAGTCCACGGGACTGCCATGATGGTGGGTACATTTGATAGGCGTTGACTCGGGTCCGTTGCATGGATAGAGGGTAGAAGGTTTGATGCCGGATTGGTCTAAGCAGACAAGGGTTTGGAGGGTTTTGAAGGTTGAACCGGGTGAGTAAGTCGCTTGGGTGGCCCTATTAAGCAGGGGTTTACGGGGGTCGTTAAGCAGGGCGTTGTAGTTCTTGCTGCGTGCCTTACCAACCAGTTCACGCGGATCCCAACCGGGCATGCTGACGAGAGCCAGCACTTCGCCGGTGGCGGGTTCGATTGCCACGGCGCTACCTATGTTGTTGCCTATCAGTTGTTCTGCCAGTTCTTGTATATCGATGTCTATACCGAGTTGTAGGTCCTTACCGGCGACTGCCGATTGGTCGAGTTCGCCATTGTGGTAAGAGCCACGAATACGTCCGCGATTATCGCGCATGAGTACTTCGACGCCATTGACGCCCCGCAGGTCTATTTCGTACTGCCGTTCGATGCCGTCTCTGCCTGAATAGTCGCCTTGTTGGTAGTAGGGGTCGCGGTCCAAGTCGCGCTGGTTAACTTCGCCAACGCTGCCTAAAATATGTGCCGCCGCGGTGTAGTTATAGTCGCGCAGTGTGCGCTTGCGTATAGAGACACCTGGGAACTGATATAGTCGTTCCTCCAGGAGGCTGACATCTTCTTTTTTGAGTTGTCCCATGAAGAGTTGGTGGGTGTATTTGGAGTAACCGCGATTCTTATTGCGGTCGCGTATCCACGCCATGCGCGTATTATAATAAGTGGTGTCTATTTGAAGCGCCTGACAGAAAGCAGGTACATTGAAGTTAGGTCCCATCTCACGGATGATGATGAGCACTTCGTAGATAGGTTGATTGAAGACGAGCAGGGAGTCGTTTCTATCGTAGATGAGTCCGCGAGACGCATAGACAGGTTGCCGCACGAGAGCGTTATTATCCGCCTTTGCTCGCCGTGATTGGTCCACTATCTGGAGCGCAAAGAGTCGAATAATATAGATAGCCACAATAGCGATGGCAATGCCGGCTATCACGTAGCGTCGTCTATAGTACGTATCGTTAATCATCGTTGTGTACGATCATAAAGCCAAGCGAGGAGGAAAGTGACTCCTGCGCTGCATAAAGTAGATAGGATGAGCCATCCGGTATGGTCAAAGCTCCATGCTTCGAGGAAGAGTACGAGTGCCTGATGCAACACGATCATGAGTAAGGCCAGTATGACAAACTGCCTAGTTCCAATGGAAGCCGAGCAAACCTGAGTGCCTATACGATTGGCATCCTGAATGAGTTGGCAAATGAGCAAAGGACGGAAGTATGCCACCGCGACGCAAGCCGCCATGTGTGCTCCTGCGGTAGAGTAGATACTATCCATGATTAGTCCTATAGCGGCACCGATGAATAGTTCGGCTGTGCGGGACAGCGTAGCCGGCAAGAGAAGGAGTCCGATGATGTAGATAGATGGATGGAAGATGCCCAACCAATGCAGGTTATTGATGAGTAGTGTCTGCAGGATAATAAGCACCACAAGACGGATAATATGTTTGGCTGTGTTATTCATTATTGACTAATGCACTATCTACGAGTTGCTGCATGGATACAGCGGAGGGGTTATCAAGGACTTGAACGTACCGGAGTTGATGAAAATCGACGCTGAGTGCCACGCGGATGGTGTAGTAATTATCTCCTTCCTCCAGTCGCACTTTATCCACAACGCCAATGAGTAGTCCTTCGGGGAAGGTAGGTGTGAGTCCGCTGGTGACAATGGTGTCGCCCATAGATACGGATATATGTCTGCCCACTTCCATCAGGTCAATCTGATGCGAATCATATCCGTTCCAATGAGTAAAACCTAGGTGACCATTTTTGAGGATGCGTGCAGATAGATGGGTGGAAGTATGTATGATTGGGATGACGAGTGCGAATCGTTCATTCACGCGTCCCACTATGCCCACTACGCCTTTGTCGGATATGACGCCCATTCCTTCGGCAATGCCATCTTGAGTTCCTTTATTGAGTGTGAGGTAGTTTTGCTGATGGTTAGTGGTCAGGTCGATGACCTTAGCGGGGATGGAGCGATACCGCAGATGAGCGTATTGGTAAACAGATGCCGAATCATTGGGTTGCTCGGTAAGGGGTTCGAGTTGGTTTTGAAGGTCTTGCACCTGTTGCTGTAGCCTGCATATCTCGGCATTGAGGTCCTCATTATCCTTTCTCAGATGGAAATAAGCGGCTATGTTATCGGCCGTTTGGTTGGTAGTAGCGACTACGCGATTCGAGGCAGTGAGGACAGTGGATTGCGGGTATGACTGACGAGATGTAATCAGCAAAAAAGCCACCACCTCCAACAAAAGAAAGAGAAGGAGGTGGCTATGATTGATTATGAACTCGAGCAGATTCCTCATGTCCGCAGGTTAGTTAGCGAATGAGGAAACCGAAGTCCTGTGTATTCTTGAGGGCAACGCCAGTACCGCGAGCAACGCAGTGAAGCGGGTCTTCGGCCACATGGAATGGTATAGTGATTTTGCTGGTGAGGCGTTCAGCCAGTCCGTGCAAGAGGGCACCACCACCGGTGAGCCATATACCGCGTTTGACGATATCGGCGTATAGTTCAGGAGGAGTTGTCTCCAGGGCTTGGAGGATAGCGTTTTCTATCTTAGCGATGGACTTTTCTAAGCAATGGGCAATTTCCTGGTATCCGACAGGCACTTGCATAGGTAAGGCGGTTACCTTATTAGGACCAATGACGATGAAGTCATCGAGCGGCTCTTTGAGTTCAGGAATAGCACTACCTACAGCTATTTTGATTCGCTCTGCGGTGGGTTCATCAATGCGGATATTATGCATACGTCCCATGTACTCGACGATGTCGGCATTGAAGTCATCACCGGCGATTTTGATGGATTTATTGGTAACTATACCGCCCAGTGAGATGACTGCGATTTCGGTGGTACCGCCACCTATATCCACCACCATACATCCTTCGGGGCTCTCCACGTCTATCCCCATACCGATAGCCGCAGCCATTGGTTCGTAGATCATATAAACATCACGTCCTCCAGCATGCTCCGAGCTATCGCGGACGGCACGTATTTCCACTTCGGTTGACCCTGAAGGAATACAAACGACCATTCGAATACTTGGTGCAAAGATACGGGACTGGTGGGGCATCATTTTAATCATGCCACGAATCATCATTTCGCAGGCGTAGAAGTCAGCAATCACGCCGTCGCGCAGAGGCCGAACGGTACGAATTATATTGCCGCCCTTACCTATCATCTGCTGCGCCCGACGGCCGACAGCGACCATCTTATTATCGGTAGCACTAATAGCAACCACGGAAGGTTCGTCCACCACCACTTGGTCATCCATCATGATGATGGTATTCGCCGTACCGAGGTCAATAGCAATCTCTTGCGTTAAAGAAAAAAGGCTCATATACAATTTTTTTGAATTTGGGTGCAAAGTTACAAAAAAAAAATGGAAACCGCAAATAAATTTGCATAATTCAGTAATTTTTTATATCTTTGCACGCGAAATTAAATTAGGCGTAGTTTGGACCAACAAAAAAGACATATTGAATGGAAGGGAATGCCCATGCTGATTGTGTTATTAGCATGTGTTTTCTGGGTAACCTTTGCGGTAGGAGGTCCTATACAGGAATGGTTGCAAGGCGGTGTAGATGCTTTTTACGGATGGGTAAAAGGGATTATGACCGAAGGATGGATGCGTAGTTTGATTACGGACGGCATCATTCAGGGTGTAGGTTCGTTGCTGACGGCATTGCCAAATATATTGATACTGTTCTTCTTTCTGAGTTTGATGGAAGAGACGGGTTATTTAGCGCGTGTATCGTATTACATGGATGGTTTTATGCATCGCATCGGTCTGCATGGTTATTCGTTCATACCATTGCTGATGGGTTTTGGATGTAATGTGCCGGCTATTTTGGCGGCGAAGAACGTGCAGAACGAGAAGGAGCGAATGCTGACGATGTTGATGGTGCCGTTTATCTCTTGTTCGGGCCGGTTACCTATTTATTTATTATTGATAGCCACTGTTTTTCCCACGCATAAAGCGTTGGTGTTGGGTTCGTTGTACTTACTGAGTATGTGCTTCAGTTTAGGTTTTGCGGCGGTGATGAGCAAGACGCGTTGGTTTAACATGCCAGCAGACTGTCCCATTCATGAAAAGCCGCAGTTATATGCACCTAACTGGCGTCATATCGGTCGGCATATATGGATGCGCACCACGGATTTTCTGAGCAGTGTATTCACGGTGATTGTGATGGCATCGGTGGTGATATGGGCGCTGGAGTACTTCCCTGCGGGGGACTTGAATCATTTAGAGTCCTCGTGGTTAGCAGCGATAGGCAAGGCGATTGAACCAGCGATGCGTCCGTTAGGGTTTGACTGGAAGATGTCGGTATGTTTATTGTCGGGTTTGCCTGCCAAGGAAGCTATTGCGTCCACTTTTGCCATCTTGTTTGGCACCGATGGCACGGTGTTCAGTGCAGCCAGTGCGTATGCCTTTTTGATTTTCACCCTACTCTATTTCCCTTGTGTAGCTACGATTAATACGATAAAGAAAGAGATTAATGCCAAATGGGCGGCGTTCATTGTGATTTATTCGCTGGCGTTAGCTTGGGTGATGGCATTTATTATTAATATGATAGGATTCATCCTGCAATAGACAATTATTGATTTATGAAAAAATACGGTCATCTTATTCTTATGTTCGTGACGCTGCTAATAGCAGCAGGTTGTGTATTTCTTATTCCTCATGTCAATGTCAATTCTGACATGACCAAGTACCTGCCGGATCACTCTCGGATGAAACAGGGTATTGAGATTCTGACAACTAATTTCGGAGAGGCGCAGTTGAACAATGCGAATGTGAAGGTTATGTTTGCTCATTTGACGAATGAGGAGCGTCAACAAATCGCCAATGAGTTAGGAACCTTAGATGAAGTGAATGGTGTTAGTTACACGATTAGCAAGGAC
Organism: Paludibacteraceae bacterium; assembly: GCA_024399955.1. GTDB lineage: Bacteria > Bacteroidota > Bacteroidia > Bacteroidales > Paludibacteraceae > Colicola. The sequence continues at coordinate 26,820 of JAKSNH010000015.1, forward strand.
AGTGCGTACACCAAGTATGACCTGCTTGTGCCGGCGAATATTGACCAGAAGAGTTTTGGTTATTCGATTCGTTCGGAATACGGGGACGATGTGATTGTAGAGACGAGTCAGGACGGAGCGACTCCTCCATTCTCGGCTTTGGCTATTGCGGGAGCGTTGATTCTGATTATCTTGTTGGTGATGGCGCAATCGTGGTTAGAACCAATTATTTATCTGATTGCGATTGGTGTAGCGGTGATTATTAACATTGGCACGAATGCGCTATTGCCGTCCGTTAGTATCACGACTAATTACATTGTGGCTATATTGCAGTTAGTGCTGTCGTTAGACTACGCTATTGTGCTATCCAATCGTTTCCGTCAGGAGATTCGTCCGGAGCGAACGATAGTAGAGTCGATGAACCGCACTATACGCAAGGCCTCTGCGGCCATTTTGAGTAGTGCCTTAACGACGGTGGTGGGTCTAATTATGTTGGCATTTATGCGTGTTAAGATTGGTTTGGATTTAGGTGTGGTGTTGGCGAAGGGTGTGGTATGCAGTTTAGTAACCACCTTCTCCCTATTACCTTCCTTACTGCTTATTTTCCACAAGGCTATTGTGCGAACCGAGAAGCGCACATTTATTGTTCCTACGGATCGGTTAGGTTGGTTTGCTACGCATCATAAGATTTCGTTGGCAATTGCCAGTGTGTTGTTGTTTGGCGTAGCTTTCTATTATTCCAGACAGACCGAGATTTCGTTCTCCACGAATGGTGAGAGCAAGATAGAGAAGGTTTTCCCAAAGACCAATACGATTGTAACTTTGTATCATACGAATGAAGAAGCAGCTGTTTTTGCGTTATCGGATAGTTTGAAACAAGACTCCAATGTGATGGCAGTTATTTCGTATCCGACGTTGCTCAAACAGCATTACACGGCAGAAGGATTAGTGACTTATATCCGTCAAATGTCGGTGGATATGGCCGACTATATGCCTGAGATGGACCTTAGTATACTGAATGCAGAGACGATGCGCATTGTTTATTACATGCGTTCGCACGCTGCGGACACGATGCGTATTGGATTCCCTGATTTGATGCAATTCGTGCAAGACCACTGCCTAACCAATCCTATGTTTGAGCAGTTGATTAGTGAAGAGATGCGTCAGCAGATGGATTTGTTGCAGAGTATGATGGAGCCGGAGGAGGAAGTAACGCAAACGAAGACGCCAACGCAAGCGCAGACGCAACCGAAGGCGCAAACACAGACGGGACGCAAAGCATCCAACGTTGACGAAAACACTGACGTTAACCCATTACCGCAAACGAAGGCAAAGGTGAAGGAGAATGCAGTGGCGGCGAATGCAGTGCCGGTGAATGCAGTAATGAGACGTTTGGCGTCATCCAATGGAGATGAGTTGACATATTATTTGATGACATTGACGGATAGTGTGGAGTTATATACCGAGAAGAGTGTCCGTCAGATGGCCGACTATATTGGTTCGACGAATGGTCAGACCAAGATGGTATATAGTTTCAGTAAGAACGGCAAACGCATGACCCCGTTGGAGTATGTGCACTTCCTGACGGACGATCTCTTCCAACGCAAGGCATTGGCTAAGTTGGTGAACGAAGAGCAGAAGAAAGGTTTGCAACTGCGCGTTCAGTTGATGGATGCTGCGGCCACGGGCACTCCTATGGCGGCAGAAGAGATGAGTAGTGTACTGACCCAATTAGGTGTCCGCAATGCTTCTGCCAATCACTTATTGACTTTAGCCGGTAAAAAACCTGCACAAGAAAAGAGTACCGAGATGACCGTTGTGGAGGAGAAGCAGGAGGTTGTAGAGAAAAAAGCAGACACAACTGCTGTAGAGGTAGTTCAGCCGGTTAAGCATCGCAAGAGTCGTGCCGAATTGCAAGCCGAACGTTTTGATCAACTTATGTACGGCGGTAAGAAGTACACGTCCGATCAAATGACCACGCATTTCAAGTACTTAGGGCAGTCCATTGAACCGGAGGCTGTGAATATGTTGTATTGCTATTACGGTAGTATGAATCAATACAATGATTCGTTGGTGATGAGTCCGGAGCAATTATTAGCTTATGTTACGGATACGCTCATTCACTTAGATATCATCAGTGCATTCTTAGATACAACGACTATCCAGTTATTGGATTCAACACAGCAACAGTTGAGTCAGGCGATGGATATGCTTAGTCATGAGGATTACTCGATGATGATTGCCTTGACCTCGTTGCCGGATGAGTCACCAGAGACTTATACTTTCATTGACCAAATGGATGAATGGTTGGATGAAGCATTTGATGAATCATACTATATGATTGGTGAATCGGTAATGTTCAGCGAGTTAAAAGATGGTTTTAGCCAAGAGATGACAATGGTGACGTTGCTGACTATCTTAGCTATTTTCATCATTGTTGCCATTACGTTTAAGTCAATCATTGTGCCATCTATTTTAGTAATGACTGTGATGACGGCGGTTTATGTGAACGTCATTGTATCGGGCTTAGCCTCAGGTCAGATGTTGTATTTGGCATACTTGATTGTGCAATCTATTTTGATGGGTGCCACGATTGACTATGGCATTTTGTACGCAACGTATTACAAAGCTAACCGCAAGAGCATGGAAAAATACGAAGCCGCTCGCGAAGCTTATCATGGTTCAATTCGCACCATTATGACATCCGGACTGATTATGGTATTAGGTCCCGGTGTGATGGCATTATTAGTAGATGATGTAACGATTAGTGCGATTGTAGGATGTATCTCCGTAGGTGCAGCAGTTGCTATCTTGCTGATTTTGTTTGTACTGCCGGGAGTATTGGTTGCATGTGATAAATTAGTGACCTCTAAGAAAATTAGGAGCCGCGAAGATAAATAACATATTTATTTGCATATATGCAAAAATAATTGTAACTTTGCACATTGTTTTGAAAAAATGGTAACTAAACGTAGAATCGCCATTGTTGCAGGCGGAGATAGTTCGGAGCATGATGTCTCCTTGAGAAGCGCAGCAGGAATCTTGTCTTTTTTGGACAAGAATCGTTATGAGGCAGAGATTATTGAGTTAAAGGGTGCAGACAAAGCGGCTCTAAATCGCATTACGGAGTTTGACTTTGCGTACATCACTATCCATGGTACACCCGGGGAGAATGGATTATTGCAGGGGTACTTGGAAATGATGCATATCCCTTATTCGTGCTGCAATGTATTAGCAGCGGCTTTGACTTTCAATAAATACGCTTGTAACCATTATTTACAAGATTTTGGCATACCTATTTCCAAGTCTATTTTGATTCGTCGTCAGGAGTGGAAGCAGGTGGATGCCGAAACTCGTGCTAAGGAGATTATTGATGAGATTGGTTTGCCCTGCTTCATCAAATCGAACGTAGGCGGTAGCAGTTTTGGATGCACAAAAGTGAAGAAAGTCGAAGATGCTGTTCCAGCTATCGTTCGTGCTTTTGAGGAAGGAGATGAAGTGATTTGTGAAGCGTTCATGAAGGGAACAGAGATCACGTGCGGCGTATATAAGACGCAAGATAAGTCCGTCGCCTTCCCTATTACGGAAGTAGTGACCAGCAACGAGTTCTTTGATTACAACGCCAAGTACAACGGAGAGGTGCAAGAGATTACTCCGGCTCGCATTCCGGATGATGTACGTGACCGCGTGCAAGAGATGACCAAACGTATTTACGACATTGTAGGCGCACAAGGTATTATCCGCGTGGATTATATTTTGACGGAAGGTTGGGCAATTAATCTGCTGGAAGTGAATACCACACCAGGCATGACAGCCACCAGTTTTATTCCGCAGCAAGTGCGTGCAGCAGGACTAGACATTAAAGATGTATTAACGGATATCATTGAAAATAAGTTTAAGTAATGGATATTAACTCTGTCATCGAGCAATTAGATTGGCATCGTGAGCCATTGGGGTTATACGAACCAATCGGTTACACCTTAGCGGCCGGTGGTAAGCGTCTGCGTCCCACCTTATGTGTGATTGGTGCACAGATTTTTGGAGGAGCAGAGGAAACTGTTTTGCCGGCTGCTTTGGCCTTGGAGATTTTTCATAATTTCACTTTGCTGCATGATGATGTGATGGACAAAGCAGAGGTCAGAAGGGGTCGTGCCTGCGTGCATATCCGTTGGAATGAGAACACAGCTATTCTAAGTGGAGATCAGATGATGATTGAGGCATACAAGCAATTGGGTAAAGTGGACGAAAAGCATTTGCCCTATGTGCTACGCCTCTTCAATCAAATGGCCACTGAGATATGCGAGGGTCAGCAATATGATGTGGACTTTGAGCAAAGAGAGGATGTAAGTATAGGGGACTATATGCAGATGATTCGTCTTAAGACGAGTGTGCTTTTGGCTACAGCCTTGCGCATTGGAGCCTATATAGGTGGAGCCACAGAGGAGGAACAGAAGGCGTTGTACGAATACGGCATTTGCATCGGATTGGCCTTCCAAATTCAAGATGATTACTTAGACTGCTATGGTAATCCCAAGACCTTTGGCAAGGCCATTGGAGGAGATATACGTGAAGGAAAGAAGACCTGGTTATGGTTGACGGCTCAACAAGAAAGGGGAGATAAGGAGGCCTTGGCGTCTAAGGACTATGACCGAGTTATCAATGAATATAATCGCTTAGGAGTGCCGGAATTGGCACTGCAACAGATTCGCCAATTGACAGAGGAAGGACTAAGTTATTTAAATCAAGTTCCTCAGGGAGAAGCCACTGACCGATTACGGAGATTAGCTGACCAATTAGTGAATCGACAATCGTAAGCACAAAATACTAATACTATGCCATATAGAAGATTACCCAACACGGATCAGGCTCGATTAACCGCCTTACAGACGGCCGTTCAAAGAGCCAGCGAAGCTGATTTTACTGAACAAGTACTGAACTATCATACCTTAGCAGAGGCCCAGACCTTCCTGATGCAGTTTGAAGGAGTGATGCGTCAATACCACGCTAATTTCACGGATCGCGTGAACACGAATAAGCAGTATCGTCATATTGTGCAGAATGCCCGTATGTATATTTCGCACTTCATTCAAGTGCTTAACTTAGCAGTTATTCGTGGTGAGATCAAACGCAGTCAGAAGGAGTTATATAAGTTAGATCCGGAAACGAATATTCTACCAGATTTAAGTAGTGAAGAGGACCTGTTGGTATGGGGACAGAATATCATTGAAGGGGAGCAACAACGCACGTCGATGGGAGGTTTTCCCATTTATAATCCGGCCATCAACAAAGTGAAGGTGCATTATGACATTTTTAAGGAGCAGCAATACACCCAGCAACTGCATCAAAAGAGCGACAGTCGTGTCACGGAAAATATGATGGATTTGCGTGCTAAAGCCGATGCCATTATTGTTAACATATGGAATGAGATAGAGAATTACTATAAGCAAGAACTACCATACGCGCGAATGCGCAAATGTCAGAACTACGGAGTCATCTATTACTATCGCAATGGGGAGAAAAAACTGACGCCAGAGAGCGATCATCGCCTACAAGTAGCGAGGGAAAGCGATTTGACCATCAAATTTTCCGAGTAGGCGTAAAGACACGGTTCATGCGAACGTCGAATAAACCGTGCGGCACGTCCTTATGTAGCTGGAAATCGTATCCAACACCCACTTTATAAGAGTGGCTATAACGCTTAAGAAAACGGTCATAGAACCCTCCTCCTCGTCCAACGCGATTACATTGATGGTCAAACGATATACCTGGAACAATAATCATATCAATAGGACCTTGATAAGCGGATGTACCGGGTTGAGGAATACCAAAACGGCCTTTGTGAAAAGGAGTATGCGGTTCAAAGACTCTAACCTCCATATCATTTGTACCATGAGCAATAGCAGGATATAAGAAAGTCTTTTGATCTTGATACTGACGCACCAAACCACGCAAATCGACTTCGTTATGAACAGGGAAATAAACCATTACGGTTTTAGCTTCTTGAAAGTGGCGCGAAGCAGCAATCATATCAACCACTTTAGAGGACTGCTCAGTAATCTCATCATCAGTCATGATACGGCGTTTCTGAGTATCCAACGCACGAAGTACCTCCTTACGACGATGTAAACTAACCCAGGGCATCATGCCCCATAAATCTTTAAGTTGACTCTGAAAAAGCATAGCATTAATAGATTAACGATGCAAAATTACTAAAAAAAATTGGAATATGCAAAAAAAGTTGAAATATATCGTGATTTTTTTCATAATCGGTTTAAGTTTATGTGCCTGCAAAAGAACTACGGATAGTGGTATCATAGAGTCCCCTATCGCCAAGATTACGGCATTTAGTTTTACTCCAGTAGATTCGCTACCAGGTTTAGGCGAAGCGCGTTTCATTGTAGAGGAATTGAAGGACACCGGTTTAATTTGTATGCGTAAGAATGACTCGGTGCGTTACGGAACACCATTGACACGCATTGTTCCTAAGATTAGTTATCTGGCTCAACCTGCAGCAGTAGTAGTGTATCTCAAAGATAGTATGATATCGCTCACGGGACATGATACATTGGATTTCTCCATTCAGCCCATTAAGATTTGGGTGATTGCTCAAGATAAGAATTACCGCAAGTGGTATAAATTAGATGTGCATGTTCATACGGTTAATCCGGATTTTTTCAATTGGGAAACGCTGAATAAACAAATCACCACTCAAACAGTAGGTCGTCAGCAGATGGTAGTCGTAGCAGATAAAGCTTATTACTTCATCAATGATGGATTCCGTTTGAGACTTTTAGTTTTGGATTTAGCATCCCCTTATGCCGAATGGGAAGAACAGACTATAACAGGGCTGCCCAGACCAGAAGATGTGAATGTACGGCAGATTTATGCGGATGATACTAAAGGGTTCTTCTATGCTAATGGCACCAGCATGTACACCTCCACAAATGGCACTAATTGGAATCAGCATGATTTGGGAATCAAAGTGGTGGCCTCGTACATGTTCTTTAATGATAGTATTTGGTTGCTCGGGAACAAGGATGATCAATACGCACTCTACTCTTGGCAAGGACAATTAACCAATCATAGCAACTTATTATCCGGCACCAGTTTACCACAATCACTGCCGGTAGAAGACTTTGCAACCGTACGATTCCAAAGCACGAGTTTGCACCACCATGCTATGATTGCCGGAGGTTATAACCAAGATGGCAAGATGGTGAACGGCAGATGGAGTTTGGAATATAACGAGATTTATAAACAGTATCGATTAGTGGACTTATCTATATCTAAACCCAATACACCGGCCTTTGCAGAAGCAGCATTGGTTAATTATAATAATAGACTGATGATGATTGGCGGTGTATGGGAAGATCAAACGCTAATTGATTCTGCATACGTATCCACCGATGAAGGTATGAATTGGGTTGCGTTAACAGACACCGCCAATCATAATCTGCCATCCGATTTTGGAGCACGAAAACGTGTTTGTGCTGTTGCGGATGACGAGTATTTATACCTCGTTGGTGGCGAGAGTCTTCACTCCGTTTATTCAGATATTTATCGTGGTCGACTCAACAGCATCGGTTGGGACCCTATTGGAGATTAATTGGATCTAGACCGAGAAGGTGTAGCCGTTGATGTTGGTGATGTTGTTGAAACCCCAGACCGAGAAGGTGTTGGGGAGATGGTTGTTCGTGCTGAACCACTATTCGCTACGCGACTAGTGACCGTTGTAGTCGAGGCAGAACGAGTGGTTGTAGCAGACGTAGAGCGTGTTGGAGTCGTAGTAGACGTGCTGCGCGATGTTGTGGAACTACCGGAACGAGTAGAACTGGTTGAACTACTTGCACTTGTTGAGTTACCTGATCTCGAGGTTGATTTATTGATTGTTTGTGTTGTTACAGATTCTGCTTGGCGAGCACGAACATCGGATGCGTTTTGTGAACGAGAAGAAGTTGTTGCAGAAGGCGTTTGGGTCGTACTTGTAGAAGACGTTTGGGTCGTGCCTGCAGGAGAAGTCAATGATGTGCCTACACGACGCGTAAAATCTTGCTCAGGATGTTGTTGGGCATAGTCATTACGCTGCAACGGTTGAGCAACACGATTATAGTCCTGATAACGGCATGTTGTTGGATAAGTAACTACGTGGCAATAGCGATGATTGGTCATATAAGTAGTTACGTAAGCCTGGTAATGGTTAAGATACTGCGGCGCAGGACGATGGAAGCAAGATGGGTAATGATCCCAATACCAAGGTGAACGCCATGGTTGATAGTTGCGAGAGGTGAGATAAGCGTAGATAACAGGAGTGGTGTAATAAGTAGGCTGCACAATATAGTTAGGTCCATAAATATATGGAGCGCCAATTATTTGTACATACGACTGCTTAGATACTTCGGCAACGATGGTTGCTACATCTTGGAATACATTAGGAGCCAAAACGGCTTGAATAAGAAAGACATGGGCGTAGCCATTGGTTGTCTCTAACACACGAAGATAATCAATATAGCCATCTCTATTCAGGTCCAAGTTGGACAACATATACGACGAATTATTGAGCAAGTACTCAAAGGCTTGAACGGACGAACTTTGGGCAAAGGCAGCACCAACGGCTTGTAGATCAAGGTGTAATGACACATCTTGGCTAAGGGCAGTTACTTTGGTAGTCGTAATAGTTTGCACTTTAGGAGTAGTGATTGTTGTAGTATATACGGGTGCCGGAGCGGGCTTAGTAACCACAACCACTTCTTGGGGTTTAACAGGTTCAGGAGCTATAGTTACAATATGTGTTAAACAACTACATAGAGCCAATGGCATTGCCATCAAGAGTAATGATTTAGCTTTCATAATGTGGAAATTTTAGTTAATTATAATCTTGCTTGCAAAATTACAGTTTTTTTTTGATATATGCAAATTTTTTTTTGGGGGACCCCATTAATAAGGAAAGTAGGTAGCATCACCAAAAACAAAGAACCCCGAGAGTAATCTCTCGAGGTTCTG
>JAKSNH010000016.1 GCA_024399955.1 Paludibacteraceae bacterium
TTATGAGCCTCACAAGAGGTAACTTTGGTGGCCGTGCTAATGTTTGGACAGTCGCCAAAAACACGTGGGAGAAAGGTCTCCAGTATGCTTATCGTGATCGTAAGAACAAAAAACGCACCTTCCGTGCGCTTTGGATTCAACGTATCAACGCAGCCGCTCGTCTCGAGGGTCTGAGTTACAGTCAACTCATGGGTGCTTTGAAGAAAGCAGGTATCGTCATCAACCGCAAGGTTTTGGCTGACCTCGCCATGAATCAACCCAAAGCCTTCAAGGCTATCGCCGACAAAGCAAAGAAAGCATAAAGCTCTATTTGTGACAAAAGAAAAAAGCTGTTCATTATTGGACAGCTCTTTTTTTTTTATTTAATAGTTATTTAAATAACTTCGTATCTCATCTTGCACCGCCATAGAGTTAGGCACTAATGGCAGACGCAACACATTATGAATCACTCCCATCTCACTCAATACCGTCTTGATACCACTCGGATTGCCTTCCTTGAAAAGCAAATGCACCATATTCGCAAAACGATTTTGTAACTGAATATCTTGCTTTCGCACTATCTGACCATACTCCTTCGGCCAAGCATTGGCTGCCACACTAATCAATCCTGCTCCTCCGGCCATCATCACATCTGCAGCAATACCATCATCTCCGGAGATAACCAACAAAAAACGTCCTCCGGCGACAGGTTGATTCTTCGTCAAATCAATCAAATGTTTAATCTGCTCTATATTACCACTCGCCTCCTTAATACCCATAATCTTCTCCGGCATAGCCTCAAAAATTCGCATCACCGTTTCGGGCAATAAATTCACTCCCGTTCGACCGGGAACATTGTATAATATTACCGGCAACGGACTATGTTCCGCAACAGCCGTAAAGTGTTGATATAGGCCATCTTGACTAGGTTTATTATAGAATGGACACACACTCAATATGGCCACAAAATCACGTTGCAATTCGTCTTTATTGGTCTGCAATTCCTCCACCAACGCAGCCGTATTATTTCCTCCCAATCCCAACACCAACGGCATACGTCCGGCGATGTATCGTACAATAAACTGACGCACCTCTTTTCTCTCTTGTTCAGTCATCGTGGCTGATTCACCGGTTGTTCCTAATACCACAATATAGTCCACTCCGCCTTTTAACTGTATATCCAACAGCCGTCTCAAACCATCATAATCTACTGCACCATTGGGCAGAAATGGTGTAATTAAAGCAGTTCCTAATCCGTTAAGTTGCAACATTTTCATTAAATTTTGCGCAAAGGTACGAAAATATTTGCATATATGCAAAAAAAAGTGTATCTTTGCAGCCTTAAATGTGATATTTTATGAAAAAACATTTCCTTTCGTGTATCGTCATACTGCTTGGCTCTATTAATATCTGCGCAGGTGATTATCTTAACTACCTGCTGGCAGGTCCGGATTTAAAGCAGATTGACAAGAACGGCCAACATCGAATACTCGTATGTGCTGCCAACTTAGAATACTATTTGGCTACGGAAGCAGCATGGGGGACCGGTTATGGACCAAGAAATTCATGGCAACATTCCATTCAGAAAGAAAAAGTCTGTTCGGCGCTATCCGTTATCAATGCCGACCTTTATGGGTTGGTGGAAATAGAAGGAGGAGGAGTCGCAGCTAATGAGATTTGTACTGAACTGAATCGCAGACGTCCCGATCGGAACTACAAGTTTATCAATAACGGAACAAGTTCCGGTTCTTCCTTCACCACCTGCATCTATGTGTACGATGCGAACGTGATTGCGCCACATGGCGATTACTTAGGAAGCAGTGACTCCGAAGTCCAAAATCGCAAGTACATCAAGACCTTCCGCGAAGTGGCAACAGGAGAGAAATTTAATTTTTCTATCAACCATTTCAAATCTAAAACCGGTGACGGAGGCGATGACCGGCGAAACCACGAGGCTCAGGCCGTCAATACATTGAGCAAACAATCGGCAGTCATGGATCCGGATGTTATCATCATGGGTGACCTCAACTCCTATTGGAATGAATCGCCCATTTCCATTCTATTAGAGAATGACGGTAAAGACTTACGCACCGATTTATTGCAGAAATTCCTTGACGACACAACACGATATAGTTACTATTATAGTGGTTACAACTACTTAGACCATGCCATTGTGAATTCAACCATGCTGCCCCAAGTAACCGGCATCCAAGCCTTCCACTGCAATAGCAAATATACGGATGGGCAATATGGATACCCCACCGGAGAGAAATCTATTCGCCGATATTCCGACCATGACCCCATCATAGTTGGTTTACGACTCAATGGCACACATGTGGATCCTTCCGGTCTATCTATCAGCGAACTAGGTAGCGACCTGATTATCAGTAGCAACAAAGAGGGATTTGTGCGTATTTACGACTATTGTGGAAACTTTATTTATCAGCAACAACTTAGCGAAGCAACCGTTATTACAACAGACAACTTAGAAAAAGCCTTTGCCTCCGCATTACGCCCGGGCGTGTACATCTACCATATATTCTATGATGGCAAAGTAAGAACCTATAAGTTCATCAAGCACTAACATGGATTTATTCTCAGACATAGAACAACAGGAAAAAGAAGAGTTATTGCAACTTCGTGCAGAACTCACCGAAGCCAATCGTCTCTACTATATAGAGAATGCTCCTACTATGTCGGACAGAGACTTCGACTTCAAGATGCATCGGCTGCAGGATCTGGAAAAAAACTATCCTGAACTGGCAGACGCCTCATCACCTACCCAACATGTTGGTTCGGATTTAGGCAGCAATAAGTTTGTATCCATCCGGCATCGTTATCCTATGTTGTCCTTAGGGAACACCTACAGCAAAGAGGAGATTGAAGATTGGGTGCGCAAACTGCCAACTGATGTCGAAATCGTATGTGAACTCAAATACGATGGGCTTAGCATTTCGTTGTGGTACGAGAACGGACATCTTACCCATGCACTCACTCGCGGAGATGGCGTGCAGGGCGATGATGTGCTACGCAATATACTCACCATTCCTTCTATTCCCACTACACTCCATTTCCCACTCGCCAATCTGCCGTATGTTGAACTGCGTGGAGAAGTGCTGTTACCTTGGGAGAACTTCGAGCGACTGAATAGAGAACGAGAAAGTAACGAAGAACCACTATTTGCCAACCCTCGTAATGCGGCATCCGGCACTCTCAAGTTATTAGATCCTGAAGAAGTGCGACGCAGAGGACTCATTGCTTATCTTTATTACTTACTCGGAGACCAACTTCCCGGTCAAACACATTGGGAGCGATTAGAGATGGCCCGTCAAGGAGGATTCCCTATTTCGGATGCTGTTCGTGTGTGTCACTCCGTGGACGAAGTGATGGAGTTCATCACCTACTGGGATACGGAACGCAAGAACTTACCGGTTGCTACCGACGGCATTGTGCTCAAGGTTAATAACCTGCAGCAACAACAAGCGTTGGGCTATACCGCCAAAACTCCTCGTTGGGCGATAGCCTATAAGTTCCCCGCCGAAAAACAACTGACTACATTAGAGAAAATCACATACCAAGTAGGACGCACAGGCGTGGTAACACCCGTTGCAAACTTAACACCCATCCAACTAAGTGGCACCATCGTCCAACGAGCTACTCTGCATAACGAGGACTTTATTCGTCAACTTAATATTCAAGAAGGTGATCGCGTATGGGTAGAAAAAGGTGGAGAGATTATCCCCAAGATAACCGGTAAAGAAGAATCCGACCCGAATAATGCAACTGCCTCATACACGTTTATTCACACTTGCCCGGAATGCGGAACACCTTTGGTGCGCGTGGAAGGAGAAGCAGCATGGCGTTGCCCAAATGATACATCTTGCCCTCCGCAACTAAAAGGCAAATTAGAACACTTCGTTTCTCGCAAAGCCATGAATATAGACGGATTAGGAGAAGAAACGATTGACTTACTTTTCAAGCAAAACCTCATTCGCAATATAGCAGACATCTATGACTTGCGCAAAGAGGATATTGCTAAACAAGAAGGATTCGGAGATAAATCAGCAGAAAAAATCATGGCCGGCATCCAAGCATCTAAACAGGTGGCTTGGCCACGAGTACTATTTGCTTTAGGCATCCGAATGATTGGAGAGACAACGGCAAAAAAAATTGCTCGACGATTCCCTTCTATCGATACGCTACAGTGGGCAACAATAGAAGAACTAACATCCATCGAAGATGTGGGAGAACAGATAGCACGGAATATCATTACCTATTTCCAAGATGAGACTAACCTATCTATTCTCGTGCGACTGCGCGAAGCAGGAGTGCAACTACTATCTGACCAACAAGAAACCAATACAACTACTACTCAATCATTAGCCGGTAAAACGATTGTCATCTCGGGCACCTTCACTCACCATTCCCGCGATGAATACAAAGATATGATCGAGCAATACGGAGGCAAAAACGCAGGGTCCGTATCCGGCAAAACATCCTTTATCTTGGCTGGTGAGAATATGGGTCCGGAGAAACGACACAAAGCCGAATCACTCGGCATTCCATTAGTAACCGAAGAAGAGTTTTTACAAATGCTATGAACTTAAAAGAAAAGATATTTAATTGGAAACGAGGTCGCATAGCGTCCCGAGCCACAGCTTTCCCAACGTACTCCAAAATTGAATCCGTTGTTTTGTTATATGAGTCCGAATGGCAAGAACGTAATCCTGCTATCCGAACCTTGGTGCGTCGCTTGCAAGAAGATGATAAACACGTCGTGGATTGGGGATATTGTGCCAAACATGATGTGCTCAGTCCCAACCTGCCCGATAGTCGCATCTTTGGACTAAAGGATTTTAATATCTTTGGAGCACCTAAACAATCTGTCATAGATGATTTGCAACGACGACAATTCGATGTCCTTATCGATTTATCTACGCAACCTATCTTGGCTCTGCGCTACTTAGCGTTGTACACTTCCGCGGCATTCAAAATTGGTTCACGCGCAGAAGACAACCTATATGATATGCTTCTTGAAGTGCCACAAGGCAGCACAGAAGAGTATAGTTTTAGTCAAATCATGCACTACCTCAAACTCATTCAAAGCGCAGATTAATGGCTACTCGTCTATTACATATCCTATATGTCTTCATCGGAGTGGGGGTCTTTGTCTGGTTATTGTCCGAGTTCACAGATGGCTTCACCTCTCCCTTATTTCTCAAATACGAACCGGTTCAGGAATACGTATCGGTTGATATTGATACCGTCAATATGTCTCGCGCCATCAGCGCAGAAAAGGTAGACACTATCCTGCCTATCAGTTATAAAGCACCTATCGCAGATTCTGTTACGATGCAGCGACAGTTAGTGCTACCTACTGATAGTGTACCTGCCGCTGCCAAAGTGTACGCCCCTATGCGCGACTCATCATCCTTACAACGCACATTAGACACCACCGACTACACCCAACTAAACAAAGTGATTCGGTTTGATGCTCCTAAAACAATGATTCGTATGGATAGCGATTCATTAGCACAATATAGCCTACATCGGGAGCAACAGGAGGCTGTAACCATCAAACTGCATGAAGATAAAGAACCATGGTATATCACATGGGAAGATATAACCACGTGGTGGAGAATAGCTAAAGATTATTACCAAACTCACTTCCAACACGACTAACGCAATGAATATAGATTCTTTATACACTTCCATTCAGGAGCGGCTGCGGGCCACTTACCCAGGCCGAGACCTACTCTTCCTCGTGGAAGATGCACTCCACCTTGCGTTGACACCACAACTGACATTGCATGCTCAGGAAAGCAATAAAACACTCGAAACAGTTTGCGCCATCTGGGATTTCTTATTCGACCATCATGCTACACGTAAAACATTGCTGGTTTGTATAGGAGGAGGTATCATAACCGACTTAGGAGGGTTTGCTGCTTCCACCTACAAGCGAGGCATGGACTACCTCAATATACCCACTACCCTATTAGCCATGATAGATGCATCCACCGGAGGAAAAACAGGATTTAATTATAAAGGCATCAAAAACAGCATCGGTATCATCCGTCAACCCATCGATACATGGATTGAACCGGACTTCCTAACATCCCTGCCTGCCCATCAGTTATTAAGTGGATATGCCGAACTCATCAAGACGGCCTTATTAGACTCTCCTAACACCTACCATCAGGCATTAACCGCATTAGAGCAAAACGATTCGCTTCTGTCAACCTCTCTTATTGAACACATCGTAACCATTAAACAACATATCGTCGCCCAAGACCCTCAGGAAAACGGACTGCGCAAGGTGCTCAATCTGGGACATACCATCGCTCATGCATTGGAAGAATATAGTTTGGCGCAGCAACCACACTCTCCCCTATCTCATGGTTATGCAGTCATGTATGGCATGGTAGCAGAATTATATCTGAGTGTAACCCAATTAGGACTCAATCGCGAAGTGTTGCGTTCACTCACCCACACCATGATCACGTATTATGGACGACCACAATGCGCGTGTTCAGACCGAAAAGAACTCATACAATGGATGTATGACGATAAGAAGAATGAACAATCTCATGCCATCACATTTACATTATTGCGCCAAATAGGAGAACCCGTCATCAATCAAATCATTCCCGAAGCACAAATACAAGAAGCATTAGAATATCTATTTACATTATAATATAATATACATTAATTAATCTTTTATCATGAAAAAAATCCTTTTTCTTTTTAATGCCATCCTTATGGCTAATCTGCTGAATGCAGGAATTACTGAGTACACTTTTACATCCACCACATGGGCAAGCACCGTTGGCTCTACTAAGTGCGATGGCAAAACCGACGGCTGGGTATGCAATAAAGAAGCCGGAACGGTCGGTACCCCTCGTTATGATGCCAACCAACGACTCATGTATGCCGGAGTCGGCGTACAAGCAGCACAATCCGGCGCAGGAGCTACCAGCGTTAAGTCATTCACTAAAGTGCGCAAGATAATCGTTAACTTCTGCCTAAACTCCAGCAAAGGCAAAGGAACAATCTACTTCCAAATCGGAGACAACACACCTGACTCACTGGTGATTACCAAACCTGCTAAGTCCGGAGAAGGGGTGTATAACCGCGACTCGGCAGTCGTGATTGGCGAAAAAACAGGTAAGATTAAATTCTGGATTGTATGCAACGAGAATGCCATCTATCTAAACACACTCGACATTCGCGCCGAAGAAGGAGGCTCGAATCCCTTTACACAGTCATCCTTCCAACTCGTAACCAATATTCACCAACTGCAAGACTCCGACCAAATCATCTTTGGCGTGGCAGATGGACAAACCAATATGATTATGGGATACTACGACGAATTGGTGTCACAAAATAACATCCACGCCATCAAAGGTGTGTATGCCGACATGCGCACTACCGTTCGCGAAAACGAGGATGCTATCTATACACTCTGGAAAGAAACCGGAGAGAATGACCAAGATACCGTGTATATATTCCAGGATGAACTGCGTTACGAAGTGGCGTATTTAGTAGCCACCGGAGGCAAAACAAAGAATAAACTGACCCTTTGGACCGATGTCGTTTCGCCCGCATACGGCAACAATGGCTTCTGGCGAATGACCATTGCTGACGATGGTGCAACTATCATCGAGAATGCAGGCACCAGCGAACGGAAATACATGCAATACAATGCCAACGATCAACTATTCAGCTGCTACGCCGATCCTCATTCACAAACAAAAGTTAGTATCTATCGACAAGTGCCGGCTAAAGGAACTGAGGACCCCGCCATCGCCGCAAACATGGTCAACTTTGGTAATGTACGACTTAGCGGTGGACAAGCCGATGGGCAAACAATATTGACGGTAAATGCCAATAAGTTGACCGAAAATATAACATGCACCTTCAAACACGGACAGACCTTCCAATTATCTTCATACACATTAGACCGCGATGGAGACAAAGTGAATGTCTCCTACCATGCAACCGCTCCAGGTAAGCATATAGATACTCTCGTATTGAGTAGCACCGGCGTAACAATTGAAGTAACTGTAATGGTGAATGTAGTGGCAGAGAAGACTATCGCAGAGGCCGTTCAGGCCAAAGACTTTGAGTTTATCTACCTCAATCCCGTAGTGGTCACTAAAAAATACGACCAGTATGTCTTCATTCGTGATGACTCCGGTAGCATGTTAATCTGGGATGGCATCAATCCGCAAACCGGTAAACGATATGCTCAAAACGTAGAGGCAGGACATCAACTCAGCGACGTACAAGGTCACTTCAAGAATTACTATGGCGTACCGGAACTGCAACCTACTGCAGCATGGACAGTGGCTGCCCAAAAAGTAGCAGTCGAACCTGAGGTAGTAACTACAACCGACTCGGCCGACGTATGCCGATTCGTGCGCTATGAAAATGCTACTATTAATGCAGACAATACATTAGATGGCAAAAACGTTCAAGACATGTTTCAATATGGTCGCCTCATCACAGAAGTACAGGGTACCGTGGACGCCATAGTGATGATTTCGCACGACGTAGTCGAACTGTGGATTGTTAACCAACAAGTACCAACCGATTTGTCGAATGTTGACGATGCCTCAAAATTCAAAATTCATAATTCAAAATTGATTATCAACGGTCACCTCTACATCCGTAAAGACAACAAAACCTACAACGCCTTAGGATACTAATATTCAATATTCAATAATCAATTATCAATAATCAATTATCATGCGTAAGACATTATTTATTTTATGCGCGCTCGTGTGCGCGAGCATGGCATGGGCTACTACAGCCACCACTTTCACTTATGAATCTCATTTCAAAGGCAAAGGATCCAAATCTCCCGGTTCGGCCATCAAAGTGTATTTAGAGGGAGATACAGTCAGTATTGATAAAGCAGGAGCATTGGACTATGGACATGTACGTGTTTTTGCCGGTTCGGTTATCACCATCAAAGCCGGTTACACAATATCCAAAGTAGAAGTAGCATGCACTGCTAATGGAACAAGTGAGTATGGTCCCGGTAAATTAAGTAGTCAAACAGATGCCGGCCAATATGCGTATAGCGGCAAAGTGGGTACTTGGACACTCAAAGAAGGACAAGACACCAAAGTGGTTAAACTCAAAGCCACCGCACAAGCACGTTTGACACAAATTGTTGTTTATACCGAAGTGCAAAGCGAAGGTCCTGTAGCCGTTAAAGATGTGTCTTTAGACCAAACCCAATTAGAGATGATTATCGGACAGCAAACGCAACTGACAGCTCGTATCAATCCCGACAATGCTGATAATCAGGAAGTTAGTTGGTCCGTCCTTAATGGACACGTAGCCGTTGAAAACGGTTTAGTAACTGCTCTCACTGCCGGTGAGGACGAAGTAACCGTTACCACCACCGATGGCGGCAAAACAGCCACTTGCGCAGTAGTCGTTAAGGAAGGAAGCACATTAGATAACGGAGCCGTTATTTATCAGAAAGTGACTAAAGCAGCCGACCTCGTAGCCGGAAGACAATATATTGTGCTATACGAAGCAGGTTCGGTGGCTGCAGGAACATGGGATACCAAGAAATATCGTGCTACACCTGCTAAGATAATGAATAATCAAGCCACTGCTCCCCAAGCAACCGTCTTTACCTTAGGAGGAACAACGGACGCATGGACCATTGCTACCACATCCGGATATTTACAAATAACCGGCACCAGCAATGGCAACCTCATCTGTGATGCCACTACGGCTGCTACTTGGACTATTGCAACCACAGGTAATAGCATCGTTAGTAACGACTACACCTCTCGTGGACTGCGTTTTAACAATGCTTCCGAAGCTAGCGGAGGACAAGTATTCACCAACTATGCCACAACTAAACAAGAGGCCATTCAACTTTACTACTCTACCGGTGAAGTATATGGCAAACCGGCAGTAGAACAAGTGCATATCAATGCCAAAGAATTGGTAATCCGCAAAGGAGCTACTACTCAACTACAAGCCGTTGTTAGTCCGTATGGCGCAGACAACACTATCATTTGGACATCTTCCGACGATGCCGTTGCTACCGTTGTTGACGGATTGGTTTCCGGATTGACTAATGGTCAAGTTAAGATTACCGCTACCGCCAATAATGGCGTATATGACTCATGTATGGTGAAGGTGGCGGACTCCGTTCATGTAACCGGCATCCTGTTAGACAAGGCTTCCGCCACAATGGTGGAACTATCTACACTGCAATTAGTAGCAATCATCCAACCTTCAGACGCCGATAACCAACGTGTTATTTGGGAATCCGCTAATAACGATGTCGCTACCGTTGATGACCAAGGTGTAGTGACTGCTATTCGTTATGGAGAGACAACTATCACAGCTAAGAGCGAAGAATTCCCTTCATTGATGGCTCAATGCCAATTGCGTGTTTCTGCACAATCTGGTGATCGTTATCATCTTATGACCAAGGACTCTGTTCTCAACGATGGAGACCTTATTGTGTTCTATAATGCGGCCGTCAATAAAGCCAGTGCAGGATTAGTGGATAGCAAGAAATATCTATCAGGTATGGAAGCGGTCGTAGCAGGAACGGATCTGATTATTAACGAGTCTCAACCGATGCGACTCACTAAGAAAGGCAGTTACTGGAACCTCAGCATCAATGGCGCTACTATTGGTCATAATCAATCATCTGAAAACTCCGTTGACTTTACCATTGGTGTCACTACGGATTTCGCTATCACTATCTCAGAGAGCAATATGGCTATCGTCAAGAGCCAGACATCCTCCAATCCGCAGTTCTATTGCAATGCTCAAGGCAATTTCCGCCTCTATAACTCCACCTCTATGTCGCCTATCCAACTCTATCGTAAGGTGGCTAATCCCGATGTTCCTATCGCCGTGGAGAGTGTTGAATTAGATTATATCGCCATTACGCTACGCGAAGGAGAAACAGACCTACTAAACGCTACCGTTTTGCCCGAAGATGCTAAGATTAAAGATGTTGAATGGGGCAGCATGGATGAATCGATTGCCACTGTTGTAGATGGACAAATCAAAGCCGTTGCTCAAGGACAAACACAAATATGGGTACGCACCGTTGATGGTGGATTTACGGATAGCTGCCTTGTAACCGTTTTGGCTGGACTCAATCAGCCCGACGTCACATGGAACCAAGTGCAGGATCTAAGTTTATTAACCGAAGGCACCAAAGTGTTTATCGCTTCTGAACGAATCGGAGAAGATTATGTCTTAGGACTTTATGACTATGATGTAGCTAAATCTAACATACGCGGAGCGGCAGCTAAGTTTAGTGATGACCACCATGCCGTAACAGCCAGTGCCTCATATGCCTATACCGTGTCTATTGTGGATGGTAAGTATGTGTTCCGTAACTTGGACGGCTTATACCTTTGCGACTATAGCAGCAAGAACTTGAGCACACAAGAGACGCTGGATAATAAGGCTAAATGGACCATTACGATGGACGAAATGTTTATCTTCAAAATCGCAAACCTATACAACACCGGTTACGAGATTTACAACAACCATAATAGCGATATGTTCTGCTGCTACAATGCTTTTGACAAGAGCAACATGTCGCATCTGGTTATCTATTCCAATAACGCACCAGCATGGGTAGAGCCCATTCGTATTCCGGAACTCACCATTACCGTGGATAAAGACACCATTACCGATATACTGGACTTCGGCGAAGTCGTATATGATGATAGTTGGGGCACCGAGGTTAATCCCTATGAGGCAGCTAAAACGCTCAAATTCACAACCAAATGGTTAACCGAAGATATTGCCTTGTCCATGAATAAAGGCACCGCCTTCATGCTTTATACCCAATCAGTTGGTAAAGATGGTGGATCGGCAAGCATTCAATTCAGCGTTAAGCAAAAAGGTACATACGAGGACACCCTGTATGTAAAAACCGGAGACATTGCACGTAAGATTGTGCTGACCGCTAAAACAGTTACTCAAGAAGAAGCTGCTCCTCAATTAACGCTCTCTACCACATCGATTACACTCAATCCGAACATAGATAACGACCTGACCGATGACGCAGAAATGACCTTCTCGGTTAAAAACTTAGTTAAACCGCTCTATATCAAATGGGAGAAAGGCGAGATTCCTGATCAGGCTGGAGAAGAAACCACTATCCTTGCCGGAAATGAGGCTGCCAATATCGACTTCGGTGCAGCCACCAATATGGGTCTGAATGAACGAACCGATGAACCAATTTTGTTTGAAGCTACTGGTTATACTCCCGGGACCTATGTTTCTACCCTATGCTTCTACACTCCGGATGCTATAGACAAGAGCAAGAACGCATTTGAACAACGCGTAACGATTACCATCATTATCACGAAAGAGCTTGAACCTACCGACTTATCAACGTCAACGTCGACGTCAACGTTAGATAAGTTTATCCACAATGGTCACCTCTATATCCGCAAAAACAATAAGACCTACAACACCGTCGGCGTTGAACTGTAAGATATTAGGGCATTTTCATAATTCATAATTATCTATTGCTTTCCGGAATATCCGGTATTATGATTTATGCCCTCAAATAGAAACCTTTGCACCGTCATTCAGAAATGAGTGGCGGTGTTTTTGTGGCAACATAACTACCCCTGTTGCGCCAATTCGGCAAAGACGGACTCAGAGTCTGTTCACGCCTGCACAAGTCAAAATCGTATCCGAACATTTCTGCATCGAATTGTAAAAAAATCACAAAAAATTTTGGTATTCCAAAAATTTGTTGTAATTTTGTGGTCGATTTACAAGAAGAGAACACTCTCTTTGGAAATCAGACATATTGAAAAAGGCGTTTAACGCGCTTTGTTCTTGGCACCTTTGAATGTGGTAGTTCAAAAATACATATAACCAAGACGAGGCAATTAAGACGTCTATGTTGTGTGTAGTTAAGTACACCTCGTCCGCGTACGTGCGCGGACATGAGTTATTATATAGGTGTTGCTATACATACAGCGTAGGTTTGAGTTGCTCGTTCGGTTATAATGGGCACTCTACCACAGCCCAAAGGTGCAGGACGAGTAAATTTCGGACCTGCGCTTTTTTTGTATGCGTATCAATAAATAATAACTAAAAACAACACAACAATGAAAAAAAGTATTTTTAGTATGGCTTTAATGGCCATGACAATTGCATTCGTAGGATGCAAAAGTGATGAACCCAGCAATGGATCTCAAGATGGAGGCGACTATCAATTGGATAGTGTTATAGACTACACGATTGATGGCACGAAAGAGTACAAGACAATTCTCGATTATAATTACGGAAACGACCAACTCATTTTAACGAGATACGATTATGTATGGGAGAATTATCAATGGATAGAAAATGGTAAGAGCGTGATTACTTGTACCGGCAAAATAACCAACATGACACAAGGGTGCTATAATTTCTTATCCAGATATCCTGACGAGTTAAAAGAAACAATCGGATGGAGCAAAGTAAGTTTTATACGTTATGACTCCTATTATGATGGCGATTGGCGTAAGAAGGATGACGATGAAGACACATACACCATTGATGCTAATGGTTTTCTTACCGAAATAGATTATCAATCTTATCCCTCATATCTTGTTGATAGTAAAAGAAAAGAAGTCTTTACCTCTAATAGTCAAGGGCAACCCATCAGTTCCGAATATTATAAGTTTGAAGGTGATTGGAAAATATGGTCCAAATCAAAATATACCTATAATAACGATGGTAAGTTAACCATGATAATGAATGCTGAATGGGATTATGAAAAGGAAGACTTGGGTGAATTCCGGAAATCTGTAGAAATTTCCTATAATGGTAATCAGATAGAGCTCATCAGTATTGACAATTTATGGGAAAAAAGTGGAAAATACATGTACACTTACGATGGTTATGGTAATATTTCAAACGTCAAATGGTATTCCGGAAGTCCTCAACACGAAGGAGAATGGGAGTTAGAAGGTATTAATCAATATTATTACAGCAAAGTGAAATAAGCAATCGATTGAGATTATTGCTGTCCGGTAAAAAATAGTCAACGTTAAATTTATTAACTTATGCTTCTACGATTGACCCGAACCGAAACTATTGGAAATAGCGTGTTAGGCGTTCTGAGCGAGAACGGCAACATGATTTGCGACACGCTGGAAAATAAACCCTATCTTATTCCCGAACTGATTTACCGCGTACAGGTAACGCGCAGCCCCAAGTTCCAACGACTGCTACCTGAGATATGCGCTGTTCCTAATCGCTCCGGCATACGCATTGAGATTACGCACTTTGTGCCGGAGTATGAGGGCTATCCTCGTGTGGACTAATGGCAGCTGCTCTTGTCTTATTGGTATGTAAAATCGCAAAAGCCGTTTACCTCAAAAGGTAAGCGACTTTTTTATTTCTCCACTCTCCTCTCTAAACTGCCGTCCTCTCTCCCATAGGCGCTCGCCGCGTCTACAGCGCCTTTTGGGCGAGCGCGTCCTTTCTCCGGCGATTTCATCGCCTCTTCGGCATTTCGCGGTCAAATGCGTCATCAAGGTTTAATTCATTGAAGACCTTAGAGATATAACGCGGGAGTCGGATAGAGCCAAGTTTATCCCCTTTGGGTTTGCGACCATATGAGAATTTAAAACGATTCCGCGTAATGCACATCGCATAAAACAGTTTCTCCTTTAAACACATCTCTCTTTTGGGAATCAACACACAAACATTAGAATTTGGAACGAATTCTGCAATAGAAACGTAAGCATATGTGTGACTACCTTGCCCGTCTGTAGAGACATACAATGTGCCAGTTGGAAATACTTTATTTTCGGGAATGAGTGTTTTGTTTACGTACGCATCAACGCTTGTCTCTTGACGATACGAGGGTCTAATATATGGTATCCAATTATCACTGAGTTTTACATTTGAACGCATTACTTGATCAGATGACAAACCATTGTACATGTAGAAAATATTGGACAACATATCCGTATCTGTGATAATTCCTTCTTGAGTAGCGATGTCATCCCATCCTTCAATATAAACCGAGTCCACAAGTTGTTTTTTTAAATCCTGCAACGACATGCTTTTTATATATTCAGGAACTTCTGAAAGTTCCGGAACCATCAAATAAGGTAATGTTTCATTTGCTTGCCTACCATATGAATATTTGAATTTATTTTTTCTAAGACACATGCAATAATATAATTTGACTGCATCACTCATGGTCTTATCAATTGGGGTTAGCACAAATACGTGGTATGCAGTATAGAATGGAGCTGGTTGTAGAAAAGATTCCATAACACTTCCACTAGCAGCTACAGTTAGACAACCGGCAGGAAAAGGATCTATACCTAATATAGGTTTTACTTTGGCAGATACTCCATTGTCTTTCATCCCTCGTGCAACAAAATTTACTCCTGTAGTGGAGCGTGTAAGGGAAATAAGTTCTAGGCCATTCCCTGATTGAATATTAAAGATTTTATTGAGTTTACAGAGTTTCATTATTTTCGTCTTCTTGGCTATTAGTATCAATTCCTTTCATATTAAACAAAAAGAAATTTCGAGCAGTTTCCAGAAAATCTTCTTTGTTCAATTTAGTATAATCAGTGTCAAGATAGGCTTCAGCACACCACTCATCCTTGGCAGTTACATGCTTCATAATACTAAATTCAGGTATCACTTCTTTATTAACGAATGCGCTAACCCACTTGTTTTTTATGCTCTGCCACGTATGGTTGACATCAATTCTTCCTTTATTCTTTTTCTTAACAAAACCATCATCTCGACAATAACCGAACCATGTTTTCTTGTTGGCTGGATGAGGTATTCCTGCCGTCAGAACTACCGCACAAGTCACGGTGTTTACCTTTGAATTTACAAACAATTCTTCTGGTAGAGAAAGGACGGCTTCCAATGTGTGATTTTCAAGCAACTTTCCCTTAAGCACATATGATGCCCCAGTTACGTCATTGACACAACTGATAGGCATAATGGCCACACATTTGCCACCACGTTCCAACATAGAAAGGTTATTCAGAACAAAGTCTAGTTCTTCAGTCCCCTTGCCTTTATTCTTATACGGAGGATTTAACAGCCCAACTGTGGGATGAAATTTATCTTTTAACCCATTAACTTTAAAACAATCTCCCATCGTAATGTTCGTACGACCATCACGGTGAATAATCATATTAGAAATTAATAGGGTGTATATGTCATCATCGTACTCAATGCCTATAAGTTGTTCATTTTTTATTTTAAATTCTTTCCCAATATCACCATTTGCTTTCTCGAGCATTTTTTTCATAGCACTAACGAGGAAACCACCTGTTCCTGCACAATTGTCTAAAACCACACTATTTTCATCCACACCAGCTAGTTCAACAAACAACTCAGTAATATGAGGAGGAGTAAGTACAATACCCAACCCTTTGTCATTATTTGCATAGCGTAAAAATTCCACATAAAATTGGCTAATGGTATCTATATATTTATGGGTGACCATAAAACCATTGATGCGCTCATCTGATTGAAAAATTAATTCTACCAAAAACCTCTTACCTTCGGGTGTGGCATTATTGATTGATAGGTTTGTTTTTATAAATTCAAAACCTTGTTTTAATGATAGTTTATTACGATTAGGGACATCAGATTTATCCAATTCAACACAAATGGCAGAATAAAGATTATCAACAATTTCTTGTGTCGTTTCATAATTCTTGTATTCTGCTTTAAATCTGTCATTTTTTAAACCGATAAGAATACCACTTATTAGTAAACCTCGTTTAGACTCTTTGATTTTTTTTTCTTGAAGAATCTCATTTAATTCCTTGGTGTAATCTAATAACTTATTGAAGTCTTGATTGAATTTAAAATCGCTATGAAGTAAACCATCATAGTATGAATCTATATTTAACAATTCTCCATCGTTAAAAAGAGAATGGTAATCTTTCTCTTTGGATAAATGAATGTAATGTGACAAAGAATACAATGATTCGTTCTCTCCACTAAACCCAATTGCAACAACATCGAACTCTTTGGATAAGAAATCTGCGTAATATAATGCACCATCCACAGCATAGTCACGATATGAATCCATACTAGAAGAAACATGATTTTTTATATCAGCTTTACATTCTACTACGATAACGAAATCGGGGTATTTGGAAGATGTAATAATAAAGTCAGGACGTCCCGAATTTCCTCTTTCAGATTTTGAGGCCTTTGAGAGGAGACTATTAATTCTTTTGTTCGCAGAACTTTGTTCTTCTACAATAATGCTATCATCATTGTAAAACCCTTTTAATCGTAATAGTTTGCGAAATAAATTCATTGTTTTTGCTTCGTTTGCCATATCGTATTGTCTATTTATGTATTCATTAAAATTGTTATATTCACCCCACGTCTAACTTTTTTGTGATACACAGCGGTTGCAAAGATACAAAATTTTTCTGAGATGTACAATTTTTTTTTGCGTTTTCTTTTAGATGTCCTAATTTTAGGTTGCTCTCAGAGTACTCTGTGTTTTCTTTCGGTTTTTCAAACTGAATTTCCAATGTCTGTTGTAGTGCCATAATGTAGTAGTTTTAGTGTAGTAATTGAAAATCTACGGCAAAAGTACTGCATCAACGTGACAATTTAGTGACACTGGGATATTTTTTTACGATTTTTCTTGTTTTTTATACTGTTTTAGGCTGTTCTCAAGAGATTGTAGCATATCCTGACGCAATTCTGCAGGTGACAGCACCTCTATACTCTCCCCTTGCGACTTTAGCTCCTGAACAAAATCGTATGTGGGAGCAATAACGTACTCAAACACACTATATTCATTCGTCCGCTCCACCTCTTTTTGCGTCTCATGCAATGGGAGAGAACGTAAATAATCTGCTGTACGAGCAATGGCTCTCCTGAATAAGATTACTAACGGCAAATGTATTACATAACCACGTATGCAAGGTGCCTGCCTTCAAATCACCTTCATTGGCGATATAGGACTTGCCCGTTGTGCGATCGCATTGGATATCCAATCCAAACTGCATCAAGATAGATTCTTTGTAACGATGGAAGGCCCGCGTTTGTATATGCGTCTCGCGGTTGTCATTGAGGTAGCACGATGCCCAACGGCGGTCTATATCCTCCTTGGATATACGCCCTGCCTCATAAATCGTATTCACGAGCCAAATGTATTTATTAAACATCGTACTTGCCATATTCTTATTCTTTCATTTTCCTTTGCGGTGCAAAAGTACTACTTTTTTCCCATATTTGCAGATGCATCGGTTTGGCCATTCTCTTCATAAAAGATTAATCACTATTGTGGTGTAGACTTGCGGGTATAAACAAAGAACTCCATCAAGGCGAACAACGTGATAAAACAAGCTATTCCGTATGCCAAGGGACGCGATTCAGGAGGGAAGTGTAACCCCTCGGGCGCAATTAAAATATACGATACACTCACCATCGTCATAAACAACGCCGGAATCATAGCTATCAGATAACCATATTGACGCAGACTGGGACGGTCCTCATGGTGGAAAAGACGATAGATAAGCAGGTGGTATTTCTTCGTACATGACTGCTTAAACAGGAACACCGCCCCTGCCCATAAAGTGAAGACCGCCAAGGTTTGGTTTGTCCATGCGAAATAACGCCAAACGACATTAAAATCGACAAACAACATATTGAAGACGCAGACGAACAGCGGGATGGCAATCCATAGACGATGGCGAATAGGTTTTTGGTCCAAATGCAGGAAATCCGCCACAATCAATCGTGCAGATCTAAGAGCCGTATCACCAGAGGTGATAGGTGCTGCAATCACACCAATAATAGCCAATAAACCACCTATTGTTCCTAACCACGAACGACTAATCACATCCACCACCAGCGCAGCTATGTTCTCGCCCTTATGTGCCGCAGCAAAAGCCTGCAGACCATCAATGCCATACAACCCCTTCTCCGGGTCCGCAAAGAAAGTGCCGGCAGCCGCAGCCCATATCAATGCCAATATGCCTTCCGCCACCATGGCTCCATAGAAAATGATTCGTCCCTGCCGCTCATTGGTCACGCAACGCGCCATGATAGGCGACTGAGTGCCATGGAAGCCCGAGATGGCTCCGCACGCTATACTAACAAACATCATCGGAAAGAGAGGTAAACCGTTCTTTTGACGATTATACAAACCATTCGTCAACTCAGGCATTTCGCTACTATGCCAGCCTAACATAACCACCATGATACCCAGGCCCATAAATAATAGTATTCCTCCAAAAATAGGATAGAAACGACCTATCACCTTATCTACCGGCAACACCGTAGCCATTACGTAGTAAGCAAAGATAATACATACCCACACAATAGGTAAAGTAAAATCGTATCGCTGGAACGTACCTAACTGATAGTCCTCATCGTCAAAGAGTTGCATCAAGTCATGGAAAGGTTGCCATGTATCTAACGGACATAAGCCCTGCAATAACGTAGCCGGTCCGGAAAGGAAAGTAGTGGTCAATAAAACCAACAAAACCAACGACAAAATACGCATAAATACCTTCACGCCATGCCCCAACTCATCACCCACTATATCCGGCAACGAGGCTCCACCCTTGCGGATAGACAGCATACCACTTAAATAATCGTGCACGCCGCCCGCGAAGATCGTTCCGAAAACAATCCATAGGAAGGCCGCCGGACCAAAGAAAACACCCATGATGGCACCAAAAATCGGCCCCAATCCGGCAATATTAAGAAACTGCACTAGGAAGATACGCCACGGACTCATCGGCACATAATCCACTCCGTCTGTCTTGGTCAATGCCGGCGTCTTAGCCGTTGGTTGAACACCAAATACTTTCTCAACAAAAGTTCCGTATAGGATATATCCTACAACCAATGCCACAAGGGCAATAATGAATGTAAACATACTTTTTTATCGTTAGCGACCACAAAAGTACAATTTTATTTGCATATATGCAAAAAAAATAGTACCTTTGCACGCTTTTTATGCGAAAAAGCGAACGCCAACAGGCGAATTAACTGAATTTTAATCAAAAAAAACAACTAATATGAAAATTGAGAAATCCGAAATCAAAGACCTGATGGGTTCCATCACGATGACGATTGAACCCGCTGATTATCAGGAAGAAGTGCAAAAAGAGTTGAAACAAATCCGTCAAAAAGCCAACGTACCCGGTTTCCGTCCCGGTATGGTGCCACTTGGGCTCGTTAAGAAGATGTACGGCAAAGGCGTGATGGCCGAAGTAATCAACAAGACCATCGGTCAAAAATTAGGTGAGTTCATCGAAAACGAAAAACTGAACGTATTAGGTGATCCCATGCCAAACGAAGAAAATACACCGGCTATCGACTTTGATACCCAAGACACATTCACCTTTGCTTTTGATATCGCCGTAGCTCCTGAGTTTGACGCTAATCTGAATGGCAAGAACAAAGTAGTCAACTACACGATTGATGTGACCGACGAAATGGTAGATAACCAAGTAAAGGGCTACGCTGAACGCTTTGGCGAATATGTAGATGCCGAGGATGTTAAAGAAGGCGATGTACTCAAAGGCCTGATGAAAGAGGTTAAGGAGGGAGAAGGCATCCAAAAAGAGAACGCTATGCTCAACCCTGCTTACATAAAGAGCAAGACCATCCAAAAGAAATTCATCGGTGCCAAGAAAGGCGACGTGATTACCTTCAACCCTATGAAGGCTTACGAAAGCGAAATCGAAGTGTCTTCGATGTTGGATATTAAGAAAGAGGAAGCTAAGGAGCTCAAGAGTGACTTCACCTTTGAGATTCAAGGTATCACCCGTCACGAGGCTGCTAAAGTGGATGCCGAACTGTTCGCTAAGGTCTATGGTCAGAACAACGTAAAAGACGAGGCTGACTTCCGCGCTAAGGTGAAAGCTGAAATCCAAGAAAATATGGCTGAGGACAGCAAATATAAATTTGGATTGGACGTGAAGGCTGCCATTATGAAGAAGATGGAAAAAGTAGCTATGCCGGAACACTTCCTCAAACGTTGGGTGAAGGCTACCAATGAGAAACTCACGGACGAGCAGTTGGAGAAAGACTTCCCTGCTATGATTGAGGAGCTTAAATGGCATTTGGCTAAGGACCAACTGATGAAGAAATACGACATCAAGGTGGAGAAAGACGAAGTAGAAGCCTACGCCAAGGAAGTGGCTAAGATGCAATTCATGCAATATGGTTTGATGCACGTTGAGGATCAGTACTTGACCAGTTACGCTCAGGAGATACTCAAGAAAGATGACCAACTGCGCGGCATCGTAGAGCGCGTTGCTGAGAATAAGATTTATGCAGCACTCAAGGCTGTTATCAACGTAGAAGAAAAAACAATCAGTCACGCTGACTTTGGTAAATTATTTGCATAATGAAACGTTCAACCCTTACCATCATCACCCTCTTATCTGCCGTCTTGGCGATGGCCACCCCGTATCAAGTGGGTGACTATGTAGAAATAGACAGTGTACCCGGCTTGGTGGTAGCTGTGGATTCGACAGGCGAGCACGGACTAATCATGTCCGTGCCGGCATTACGCAGTCAGGACGCTGAACAATGGTTACAAGCGGCTAATCAGCAATTGCAGGACCAGTATAAGCATGCTAAGAAATACGCTATTCGTCACCAGAACCGCAAGAAAGGTTTTCGTGGCGATACGGCTCAAGTAGATAGCATCTACGCTACTCAGTCGCGTATCTTAACGCAAATGAGTGCTATGCCTCGCTTGCCTCATCATGCTCAACTCACCGAACAACAATGGCGCGAACATATTCGGCCGATGGTAGAACGCAGCAACGAGAGCGGCATTCATAACCAACAAGCCATCACGGAGTACTGTGCCGAACAAGGACTATTTGAAGGCATGTACTTCCCCGAGACTTATTGGGCTACTCTATTAGGCGAAGGCTGGTTCATACCCGGAACGGCCGAGCTGGAGCAAGTGGCAACAGCCATCTATGGTGGCGTAGGTCGCGAGCACCGTATTCCCGCTAAGTACCGCACCAAACGTAAGCGCGTGGAGCACGTACATGAACCTTTGCTTAAACGCTACGACCGCGTATCGTACGCACGATACAATAGTTTTATCCGTAATACCGACTATCAGTTGCTCTTCCCTCTTAAGGTGATGAGTTCCACTCCTGTCGGTTGCGCATGGGGACAAGAACATAAACAGAAGACCCGCTCTACAGATAACGACTATGCTGCTCGTTACTACAGCATGGATATCAAACGCAGAGGATGGTACTTTATCTTCAGTACCGCCAGCGAGTATCAAGTTATTCGCGAGAATGGACAAATGCGCATTCCATTGAGTGTATGCGCCTTCCGTATATTCTAAATGATATGAAAAACGATTTCTTACACTTTGCCGTGGACCGCGGCCTTAACTCCATGCATGTTGAGAAAGTCATGCAGGATAGTTATGTATCTCCCTCTATCCTGGAGGAACGCCAACTGAACGTCACTCAGATGGATGTATTCTCACGACTGATGATGGACCGTATTATCTTCTTAGGCACCCAGATAGACGATTATACAGCCAATGTGATCCAGGCTCAATTATTATACTTAGATAGTGCCGACTCGGATCGCGACATACATGTTTACCTGAATACTCCCGGCGGTTCGGTTTATGCAGGATTAGGTATTTATGACACGATGCAGTTTGTCAAGTCCAATGTCACCACAATGTGCACCGGTATGGCAGCCTCGATGGGTGCTGTACTGCTGGTAGCCGGAGCGAAAGGTATGCGTGCCGCATTACCCCACTCTCGCGTGATGATTCACCAGCCCATGGGAGGTATTCAAGGACAGGCCTCGGATATAGAGATTACGGCCAAAGAGATACTGAAACTCAAAGATGAACTCTATCAAATCATCGCCGACCATAGTGGTCAAACCATTGACAAGATCCGTCAGGATGCAGACCGCGACTATTGGATGACTGCTAACGAAGCGTTGTCCTATGGTATGATTGATAAGGTGTATTCAAAGAAGGAATAATGAAGAAAAAACCAATATGTAGTTTCTGTGGACGCTCCATGCCACAGATGTTCCGTGGGGAAGATGATTCGTATATCTGCTACGACTGCATTGAGAACGGACATAAAATGGTAGCGCAGATTATAGCCGAGTCTGCCAAGACAGATACGATTGAAGGTGTATCGCTGGGCACGCTGCCTAAGCCTGCTGCTATCAAGGAGTTCTTGGATCAGTTCGTGATTGGACAAGACGATGCTAAACGCTTCCTGTCGGTTGCCGTCTATAACCACTATAAACGTCTATTGCAGAACCAAAGCAAGGACGAGACCTATAAGGATGTGGAGATTGAGAAATCCAACATCATCATGGTGGGGTCAACGGGCACCGGTAAGACGCTCATGGCGCGCACTATTGCCAAGATGCTGGCAGTACCCTTCACCATTGTGGATGCTACTGTACTCACCGAAGCCGGATATGTAGGCGAAGATGTGGAGAGTCTGCTTACGCGGCTCCTGCAAGAAGCCGACTACGATGTAGCCAAAGCCGAAAAAGGTATCGTCTTTATTGACGAGATAGATAAGATTGCTCGCAAGAGTGACAACCCCAGTATCACGCGGGACGTGAGTGGAGAAGGCGTGCAACAGGGGCTACTCAAACTGCTGGAAGGCAGCATAGTGAACGTGCCACCTGAAGGAGGACGTAAGCATCCTGAGCAAGAGTTTATTCATATCAATACCCAGAATATCTTGTTTATCTGCGGAGGTGCTTTTGATGGCATCGAACGCAAGATAGCACAACGACTCAATACACAAGTAGTGGGCTTTGATGCGCAACAAAAGCAGAAAATAGACAAGAACGACTTGCTGCAATACATCGCTCCTCAGGACCTTAAGGCCTTTGGACTTATTCCTGAAATCATCGGTCGTCTGCCTATCCTCACTTATCTCAAGCCGCTGGATCGCGAAGCATTGCGTCGCATCTTAGTAGAACCCAAGAACGCCATTACCAAGCAGTACCAAAAACTGCTCTCCATGGATGGTGTTAAACTTACTTTCACTGCCGAGGCTTTGGACTATATCGTGGATAAAGCCATTGAGTTTAAAGTGGGTGCCCGCGGATTACGCGCGTTGGTAGAAACGGTCATGATGGATTTGATGTTCAGCATTCCCGGACAAAAAGTAAGCGAGCTCCAAATTACTAAGGAACTCGCTCAAGAGAAGATAGAGAAGGCCGATAGTCTTAAACTACAGAACGCTGTTTAAGGTCTCTACTGCCTTGCGGGTAATTTCATCATCCCGTTCAAAGAGAGGGAAGAAGCCTTCGTCACCTAATATATTTCGTACGATATAGGCATTGATTAGTCGCGTCAGCAATGGTCGCGACTTTTCTATTTGTTCATTACTAGGCTCCAGTCCTTTCTCCTTAGCAAACGCCACGAACTGAGGCATCCAATTAGCCGATATGAGGTACAACTCCAGCGACCGCCAATCCTTATATTGCTCCAATTGCCGGCGATGTTTCTCGGTGTATTGGAAAGCAAACTGGTACGTATAGGCTCTATTCACACAGACATTGGAATAAGGTGTATTAAGCGATGTATCACGTCCCACAAAGATATCCGGCATGATACCGCCACCGCCGTGCACTATCCGACCCGACTTGGTGTAATAAACAGTTGTGTCCTGATGGATGCTATCCTCGGAATAGAACTCCCCACGTTCAAAGCGGTCCAACAGTTCCTTCTGATAATCATCCTGCTTACCTAACGTATAAGGTTTTTGTATGCTGCGTCCGGAAGGCGTGTAGTAACGCGCCACCGTCAGTCGGACAGCGCTGCCATCAGGGAATGGGTATTGCTGCTGCACCAGTCCCTTACCAAACGATCGGCGACCGATGATTTGTGCGCGGTCGTTATCCTGCATAGCCCCTGAAAAAATCTCGCTGGCCGAAGCCGAGAAATCGTCAATAAGCACCACCATAGGCACTTTCTGGAATCGTCCTGCACCATTGGCACGAGCTTCATACTTGGGATAAGCACGGCCTTGCGAATAAACAATCAAATCGCCGGAAGGCAGGAACTCATTGGCCATACGAATAGCTTGCTCCATATAACCGCCACTATTCTCGCGCAAGTCAATGATATAGCCCTCGGCTCCTTTTGAGCGCAAGGTAGCCAGCGCCGATATAAACTCGTCATAGGTGTTCTCACCAAACTTATTAGCACGAACAAAACCTATCTTATGTCCATCTTTCTCGATGATGAACTTAGCATCCACGGAATGAACAGGTATATCGCCACGGGTAATCGTGTAGCGCAGCACTTCCGGTACGCCGGCGCGACGCACGCCAATGGTCACCTTGGTACCTTTCTCTCCACGCAAGGTATGCATTACTTTCTCGTTATTGATCTTCTTGCCCACAAAAACAGAGTCATTCACTTCAACCAGTTTATCACCGGCTAATAAACCGATGCTCTCGCTGGGGCCACCTGATATGACAGCAATGATACAAACGGTGTCTTCCTGAATGGAGAACTGCACACCGATACCGGAGAAAGAGGATGACAACTCGGAGTTAACCATCTCCAGGTCTTTCTTGGGGATATACGAAGAGTGCGGATCCAGTTTCTGCACAATACTCTGCATCACTTCATCCGTTATACTATCTACGTCCACAGCATCTACATAAGCATTATCCACCATCTGTAGCAGTTGGTCTATCTTGCTGGTAGACGAGAAAATCTGTCCATTCTGGATATAGAAACGCTGCGCATTGGCCTTATTGGAAATAGCATTGCCCAACAGGAAGCCCACCAATAGGAACACAATCGTTAATGTAGGTAAGAGGTACTTCTTCATAGTTATTCATCAAAAGGCATATAGTCCACTTGTATGCCTACTTTTTTAAGTAATTCTATTCCGTCCATGATACGGTATTGCTCGCCATAGACAACGCGCTTGATACCGGATTGGATAATTAGTTTACTGCATTCCATACATGGCGAAGCCGTCACGTATAAGGTAGCGCCATCGGATGAGTTATGGGAGCGTGCCACTTTAGTAATGGCATTGGCTTCTGCATGCAGCACGTAGGGGAAGGATACGTTATTATCGTCCTCACACTTATTCTCAAATCCCGAAGGAGTACCATTGTAGCCATCCGAGATAATCATTTGATCCTTGACTAATAAGGCACCTACTTTGCGGCGCACACAATAAGAATTTTCGGACCATGTACGCGCCATCTTCATATATAAATGGTCCCGTTTGAGTTGTTTATCCATGAATCAATTCGTTGGCAAAATCATTAATAGTTATTCCGTCAAAGGTTCCGCTGGACATCATCAGCAGCGCCGTATTGGTGTAGTTGAGTTCACGCAAGCGTTGCTGCAATGCCGGACTATCCGTCATCACCTCTACATTTTCCGTGCCAAAGGCCTCTTTCACTTCCTCCGCCGTAATGGGAGTCAGACGTTTATGCTCGATTACCTTGGGGTTGAAATACACAAAAGCCTTGTCAGCCTCCGCCATACATCCTTTGTACTGAGGCAGGAAATCCGCCATGAGGGACGAGAACGTATGCAACTCCATACAAGCAATGAGTTGTTTATCCGGATACCGTTCGCGTACGGCGTTGATGGTGGCTTTGAGTTTAGATGGCGAGTGAGCAAAGTCTTTATAGGCTACGCTGTCGGCACTCTCTCCTACTTTCTCCAATCGGTTGCTGGCTCCGGTGAAGGTAGCTATCTCGCGGTAGAAATCTTCGGGACGCACCCCTATCTGTTGGCATGCCAAACAAGCCGCCTGCAGGTTCTGCATGTTATGCTTACCAAACACCTGCATCTCTACCTCGCCTGTGTATTCCTTATAGGGCAGGCATACAATGCGATGCTGCGCCTCAGCAGCTAACATTTGCAAGTTAGCATCGCCCTCGTAATAGATGAAGGTCTTGGCTATCGTGCCAACGAACTGACGGAACGTATCTACATACTGCGGGAAAGTGGGGAAGACATTGATATGATCCCACGCGATGCCGGTTAGGATGGCATAGTCGGGCTTATACCATAGGAACTTACTGCGTAAATCCAATGGAGAGGTTAGATACTCATCCCCCTCGAATACAGCATATCGGGCGGTGTCGGATAGTCTAACCATGCGCTCGAATCCTTCAATCTGTGCCCCCACCATATAGTCGGCTTCTATGCCTAAGCGTTGCAGCACATATAGAATCATTGAGGTGGTAGTGGTCTTGCCATGACTGCCACCTACTACGATACGCACCTTGTCCTTGGTTTGTTCGTATAAGTATTCCGGGAAAGAGTATATCTTCAGTCCTAACTCGCGGGCACGCACCAGTTCAGGGTTATCTTCGCGGGCATGCATACCTAATATGATGGCATCTATATCGGGTGTGATGCGAGAGGCATCCCAACCCATCTTGTCCGGCAATAAACCTGCGTCACGCAGATGCGTGAGGGCAGGATCAAAGATCTCGTCATCCGAACCGGTTACTACATATCCTTTCTTTCCGGCTACAGCCAATGCTAAGTTATGCATGGCTGCTCCACCTACTGCGATAAAGTGTATTCTCATACCTCTTCTCTCTTATCTCTTATCTCTTATCTCTTAACTCTTAATTCTTAATTCTAAATAAGGTGCCCGTGAAGAGCACCTTATTTATATTACGCGCACGTGCGTGAGATTATTTTTGCAGTTTAGCCTCGCGGCGACGGTCTTGTGCTTTTTGAATCACGTAAGCAACATTCGGAGCCAAACACATAGACGAGTACGTACCTACGATTACACCAACCAGCAATGCGAATACGAATCCGCGGATGCTCTCACCACCAAAGATAAAGATGGCCAGCAATACCACGAGAGTGGACATTGAGGTAGAGAATGTACGGCTGAGGGTGTTATTGATTGCATCGTTAATATTGATTCCGCGGTCGCGCTTGCTATACAGCGTATTGTACTCGCGTACACGATCAAAGATAACCACGGTATCGTTGATGGAGTAACCAATAACGGTCAGGATAGCTGCGATAAAGCTTTGGTCAATCTCCATGGAGAAAGGCATCACTTTCCATAACAGAGCGTAGCAACCTAATACGATGATGGAGTCATGAGCCAAGGCTACAACGGCACCGGTGGAGTATGCAAAGTTGCGGAAACGCAACAAGATATACAAGAAGATACCTATCAATGCGCAGATGACAGCGATGAAGGCAGCCGTAGTAATGTCGTCAGCAATAGCCGGACCTACTTTCTGCGACTGCATAATACCTACCTCGGGGTTGATCTCGGTCGAACGGAACTCATCCAACGTAATACCTTCGGGCAAGTAGGTCTTCAATCCTTCGTACAACAGAGCCTCGATTTCGTCATCTAAGGTCTCGCTGTTCTCGTGAATCTTGAAGTTAGTAGAGATACGCACTTGGTTTTGACTACCAATGGTGATAACACGCATACTAAGGTTCTCACCTTCGGGGTTCTGAGCCATGAAGGCAGCGGTCAGACTCTGCTCTACAGCTTGAGTATTCACATCCTGAGCGAAACGAATGACGTAGTTACGACCACCGGAGAAGTCAATACCCAGATTCAGTTTACCAAACATGTGAGGCTCCAGACCGAGCAAACCAACGACTACCAAGGTACCGGAGATAATGAAGAATACCTTGCGGCTCTCCACGAACTTAGCCTTCACGTTCTGCAAGAAATTCTGCATCCACGGAGTGGTGAACGATACATCAGCATCCTCGTGCTTAGCATAAGCCGATAACCATAGACGAGTCAAGAACACAGCCGTTGCGAACGAAGAAACGATACCAATCATATAGGTTACGGCGAAGCCCTTGATAGGACCTGTACCGAAGATAGCCAGGATAATACCGGTCAGAAGACTGGTTACGTTGGAGTCAACAATGGCAGAAATAGCGCCTTTGAAACCATCGGTGATAGCTTTCTTGAGGTTTTTACCGGCTCTCAATTCCTCACGAATACGCTCGTAAATAAGCACGTTAGCATCCACTGCCATACCCATCGTTAATACGATACCGGCAATACCCGGCAGGGTTAATACGGCGGAGAAGGAGGATAAGGTTCCTACTAGCAGGAAGACGTTGCATAACAAAGCAGCATCGGCAATAAGACCTGGAATCCAGCCATAGTAGAATATCATGTAAATGAGGATGAGCAGGAAGCCCAGTGCGAATGACCATAAACCATTTACTACGGCTTCGTGACCCAATGACGGACCAACTACGTCCTCTTGGATAATGCGAGCAGGAGCAGGCATTTTACCGGACTTAAGGGTATTAGCCAAGTCCTTTGCCTCTTCTACGGTGAAGTTACCGGTAATCTGACTATTACCTCCGGCAATTTCGTTTTGAACCGTTGGGAAGCTATATACAAAACCATCCAATACGATGGCTACAGATTTGCCGATATTGTCTTTGGTGATACGTTGCCAAGCCTTTGCGCCTTCTGCATTCATGGACATACTTACAGTAGCATAAGCGGAGAATTGACCGAAGTCGGCACGAGCGTCCGTAATCACATCACCTTCCAAAGAGGCACGGCCGTCACGTTGAGCCTTCAAACCTACTAACTGATAGTAAGCCCCTGCCTCATCAATAGCCTTGACAGTCCAGAAGAAACGTAGGTCGCGCGGCAGCACTTGCCTAGCTATCGTGGAGTGGAGCATAGCATTAACGCGAGCGGTATCGGTGTAGTGAACAGTACCAATCACCGGTCCACGATAGGCTTGTCCAGCTTGGTTGAAGCTGGGTGTCATGATAGCGAATAGAGGATGATCTTTCTTGTATTTCTCTACAGCGGCAGCGTTATCTTCAGCCAATGCTAAGGTGTCTTCGGCTAAGTTCTCTACCAATGCAGCTAAGTCGCTACTATCGGTAACCTGTTCCTCAACTTTGGCCTCTTCTTCAGCCTCTTCTGCAGGAGCTTCGGCGGCATTTACGGCAGCAAATTCGCGGTCGATTTGAGCAATCGCCGGCAGAATCTCGCTGAATTCGTAGGTCTCCCAGAACTCGAGGTTCGCGCTACCTTGAAGCAGTTTACGTACGCGTTCCGGCTCTTTGATACCCGGTAACTCGATTAAAATACGGCCAGCCTGGCTGAGTTTTTGGATGTTAGGTTGAACAACGCCGAAACGGTCGATACGGGTGCGCAGCACATTGAATGAGTTGTTGATAGCACCTTCTACCTCTTCGCGAATCACTTTCTCTACTTCTTCGTTGGAGGAGTTAAGTGTCACTTTGTCTTTGAGTTCAAATGTAGAGAACACACTTGCCAGTTGGGCATTAGCATCAATCTCTTTATAAGACTCAATGAACAACGTAACAAAGTCAGCACCGCTGCTCTTTTGTTTTTCCTGAGCCATCTTCATGGCTTTGTCGAAGTTCTCAGAGGTGTTGTAGCCAC
This sequence comes from Paludibacteraceae bacterium, assembly GCA_024399955.1. Classification (GTDB taxonomy): domain Bacteria; phylum Bacteroidota; class Bacteroidia; order Bacteroidales; family Paludibacteraceae; genus Colicola. Next base: position 30,429 of record JAKSNH010000016.1, read on the forward strand.
TAAGTGCACGCAGGATTTCCGGAACGGAAACCTCCATGGTTACGTTCATACCACCCTTCAAGTCCAAACCTAAGTTCAGCTCTTTCCCACGACATTCTTTCAGCGTGTAACCGAACCATACTTTCTCAGAAGCGATGGAATCCAAATAAGCATACTCTTTAGCGGCATCATCGCCGGCATACTCCTTGGCCTTCTTGTCATAATGAGAAGTAACCAAGGAGAAACTCAAATAAAAGGCGCAGATAAGTGCAAAGCACACCGCCATAAATCGAACTAATCCTTTGTTTTGCATAATAGTTTAATTATTAATAGTTTTATTAAGATTTTTTTTCGTTTTTTCACCTTACTTTATACTCGCGTGCCCCTATGCATAAGCGCATACCCACGCAAAAAGCCCACAAAAGTACACTTTTTTTTTGAATTACACAATTTTTTTTAGTATTTTTTGCAAAAAAACGCATTTTATTGTCATTTTATTTGCATAATTGAGAAAAAAGCAGTACCTTTGCACTCGAATTCGTGAAAAACATCGTTCGTAGCGGATTCTATTATCGCGGAGTAGAGCAGTGGTAGCTCGTCAGGCCCATAACCTGAAGGTCGGTGGTTCGATCCCATCCTCCGCAACTAAAAATAGCGACCTTCGGCCGCTATTTTCATTTCTAATTTGTGATTTCTTATTATCTCGAATATACTTCCTTGCCTTCAAAGAATGTTTTAATCACTTGGGTATTGCGGAGATCTTGTGCATCGCAAGTCAAGACATTTTGGTCTAAGATGACGAAGTCGGCATATTTACCTTCCTTGATGCTGCCTCGTTCGTTCTCCAGATGTAATTGCCAAGCGCCGTTATATGTTGCGGCTTGCAGGAACTGGTAGCGGTCGATAATTTCGTCTTCATCACTGATGTATGAACTTGGTTCATAGGCTCCGGTAATAGCCACCATCATGCAATAGAAGGGGTCACGGATGCCATTATCTGCCGGCGTGTCGGTGCATTGGCTCACTAAGATACCATGCTTAAAGAACGACTGAATAGGATAAGCTTTCTCATAATACGGATAAGGCAGAATATCCTTTAAGTGCTGCACTTCTTCTTGGGTAAGACAATGCCAGTTCATATTGGAAGCAACGGCAATGTTATTGTCTTTAATTGCCTGATAATCCGCCGGATCCACATTACGCAGATGAACGATGGCATTGCGTCGTTCATGGTTCCCTTTTTTATACGCCTCTATAGTGCGTCGTACAGCTCCGTCGCCCATCGCATGAGTATGCACGGTAAGACCTTTCTCATTGGCCTTTTTCACCAAATTATCCATCGCATCTTGTGACCATAAAGCAGTACCATGACCGGAGAAAATACTATCCTTTGTATTCTGATTGTATGGGGTCAGCAAAAAACCTGTACCCATTTCTACGCATCCGTCCATAAAGAGTTTGAGGTAGTCGGGGTGCACATGCTTAGATTGGTATCTTTTTTGAACCAATGCTGCATTGTCCACATAGCAGTCCGGCTCGTTGTTGTTGAACCACGGTTCAATCTCGTATGTCAGCGACACGTTCATATATAACTCATTCCTGCTATCCATCGATTTGAGTGTTTGGAACACAGACTCGTCATCAGCGCCGTAGTTATTGGCCCAACCCTCGATGATATTAGTGATACCTAACGCCAATAAGGATTTCTGCATACTATCAATACCTTGTATTACTTGTGCAGAGGTAGGGTGCATCTTATTCTTCAAACCGGGACCTTGCAGCAAGGACATGGCACGTTCAGAAAAGACGCCGGTCATCTTGCCTTGGTCGTCCAGACTTATAAATCCACCCGCAATCTTGTCACGAAGAACATTACCCTTTTCATCCACAATACCGGCATTAATCATGGCACGGGTATTGACGAGGGTACTATGGTGGTCATATCCCGTTAAGAAAATAGGAATCTCGGTCGTGATGGCATCTAAGTCCTTACGATGACGCAGATCCTTACCCATACTATCCCTCAGCATAATAGGATTGTATCCTTCCCCATAAACATAGTCAAGATGTCTGCCGCTATTCTTAGCCGTATTCACGAAATCACGCACTTTTTCAAGCACCAGTTCATAATTCTGATCCTCCTCAAATTGGAGAGCATTTTCCTTCATTTGCTGGTTGATATATTTGAGCAAATAATGGGCATGTCCGTCCGTTATACCGGGGATAATGAGACCCTTGCCGCGATGGTCGATTACCTCTATACCATCTGTAATATATGTTTTGGCACTATCTTCAGTACCTACATACACAAACTTACCACCCTTCACTACTAAGGCCTCAGCCATCACATAATTGCCGTCATTATCCACCTCTGCCGTATAAATATCGCCATACACGACCATATCTTTAGCAGGAATAGGTTGCGGTTGGGGTGTTGGTTCATTTTTGTCTTTGCAGCCTACCAATGCGATGGCGGCAATAGCCATAAGGGCTAAAAATACTTTTTTCATTTGTTTGATATTTTTTAGAATATGGAGTATGGATCGTTCGCTTTGCTCACTGATGGAGTATGGATTTCCTTCTTCCATCAGCGCAGCGGTCTTTATTCCATCAGCGTTAGCGGTCCATCTTCCATCAGCGTTAGCGGTCCATCTTCCATATTTATTATCAGTATGGTATGGTATCCCTGCCCTGAGGTTTGGGCGGTTGCGGTGTTCCATAGTCGCTTGGTTCCTTTAATTCCTTCTTTAAATCCAATTTATAGATTTTGGACATATCGTTACGCATGCAGAAGAGGATAGTGCGTTGCTTGGTATTATAGACGCACGACCAGTTCGTCACATCACCTAACATTTCTACGCCAAACGAGCCTGCCTGCAAGCACCTGAGGGCTTCCATCTCGTCCATGACAGGCCTATAGGACATCATCAAATGATTTACACGTACCTTACTGCTATACATATTCTGCCACTTATCAATCAAATAAGTTGCCGTAGCGTATGGATTGCAATAGTAATTCTCAATACTATTATATTCGTAAGGAACAACGTGAGAAGTCCAATGGACAATATTATTCCTATCTTTTGCACGAAGCACATAAAGAGAGTCTTCCCAATACTCAAACACAGCGTAGTCGCCTGTTGCATCAGCCACCATCCAGTGTACATTAAGCGATGGGTGTGTAGCCGCAAAATCAAGTCCACGCATATATTTCTCCACATCTTTCACCGTCTTACACTCGCTCAAAATGAGGTTGTGCATCAAACTGGAGTTGATGACATTTTTCCCGCTGTCTTGCATCACACGCTTCGGTCCATGTTGATAGTTAGTGTCATTGTCAGCCCTAAATACAGGCAATTGGAAAGCGCCAAAGCATAGACCGTATTCGTTCATGCCGTCCATCGTTGCTACAGGTTGACGCAGCAGGCGGTGAAGGGAAGTAGTGTCATCCGAAAGAATACCATCCCCATTCGGAAGCTCATTGGCAGGTCCGTTATACAATTTGGAATTGTAATTAGGAGCGGTGAGTTGTACATAGTTATGTGTTCCGTTTGCGGTATTGAAGACCATACACATAGGACCTCCTGCGCCGTCAAAGTTACGTCCAAAAAGCAGCTCGCCGGCTTCGTTGAAGCATATAAATCCGGAGCAGGCCGGAGTTTGATCCGGGTTTTCCTCGTCAAATGGCTCTTCATATCCGTCAGGAGTGAACCACGACTCATTCATCATATCACACACCGCTTTATTTGTGCGTAATTTGGCTTCCACTAACTTTTGTAAAGTAAGATCAGTAACGAAGTCCATGTAATAGAGGCGGTCAGAGATGCGACGCAAGGAAGACAACGTTGCCTTTGCGGATACGGAATCCTTGCACCATTGTTGATTAAGGGGATTCTTTACTCTTTCTCCCAATTGATGAGTAACTTGAATGACGCCATCCTGCGGTTGCGGTTGCGGTTGGGGTTCATCATTTTCGTCTTTGCAGCCTACCAATGCGATAGCTGCAACTGCCATAAAGGCTAAAAATACTTTTTTCATTTGTTTGATATTTTTTAGAATATAGAGTATGGATCGTTCGCTACGCTCTCTGATGGAGTATAGAGTATGGACTATCCTTATTCCATCAGCAATTGGCTTTTACCACTACGTCTAACTCCTGATATAATCTTAACTAATCCATTGTGCCTTCTCGGTCGCAGAAATACTCCGGTCCGCTATAGCCAATAGTAATAAATGGGTTGTTCATAGTAAAAACATAAAATATGAAACATAAAATATGAAATTTGCTGCAAAGATACTGCTTTTTTTCCATATAACCAAATTTTTCTACGAAAAATAAAAAAAAGCGCACCGAAATGCGCTTTTTTAGTCCTCGTCCTCAGTCCTTCTTCTTGATGGACTTGACGAATTTGTAGATAAGTGCTACAAGGGCACTGAGGAATGTCATCCCCTCCTCATGGGTGACTTTACTTTTTGCCATAGTTTTTAGTGTTTCGTGTTTGGTGTTTGGTTTGTTTAACTCCTACGAGTAGTAATGCTGCGCCGAGGGTTTCCCCCCAGAAGGCGAGCACGCTGCCGTGCAGTTCTCCTGAGGGTTCCACCACTACTGCGAAAGCTACAACTAATCCGCCGAATGCTATCAGCACTATTGCCAGCACTTCTTTAGTTGCCATAGTTTAGCCTCCGTTTACGCGTCAGCGTCCTCTTCGAGCGACTCCTTGTACTCCTCGGCACAAACATGCCACAGGTAGGCTTGCATAGTGTGGTAGGTGGATTGGCTCTTGAAGGCCTCCGCATCGG
>JAKSNH010000017.1 GCA_024399955.1 Paludibacteraceae bacterium
GCGCGACCCTGCTGATGGGGTCGCACACTGAACGGGTACAGATATCTGTGCCAATCAACCCTTGCGAGATTATTGCTCCAACGATATTATGGCAGCGCTGCCGGTACTTTCTTTTCTTAAATGGTACCACAGAAAGAAAGCACCACATTTGAGATTTTCTCAATTGCGGTGCAAAGGTACTGCTTTTTTTGCTCAATATATTCGCGTACTTCATTATAATATTTAGGGGAGGCGTTTCAAATCAATTGTTTGACCAGTTCGGGGACTCCTTCAGTGGCGGGTTTGCGGATATGCGTGATGCGATTGCGGTAGATACCAAACTCCGGCATGCCGGGGTCAATGAAATAAATAGGTATATCTTCACGTGCATACTCTAACAACGATGCCGCCGGATAGACATTGAGGCTGGTGCCAATAACGATAAGCATATCGGCAGAGGACACAATCTCGCACGCCTTGGGGAAATACGGTACTCCTTCACCAAAGAAAACAATATACGGACGCAAGAGCGAACCATCAGGATGACGGTCACCATAATGCTGCTCCCAGCCCTGCAAAGGTACAGTCGCCGTGTCGTTATTCTCGCTGCGCAGTTTAGTAATCTCGCCATGCAAATGAGTGACATGGGTGCTTCCGGCACGCTCATGCAGGTCATCCACATTCTGCGTAATAATCTCCAAAGACGGATAAGCCTGCTGCAAACGCGTAATGGCTATATGTGCCGCATTAGGCTGAGCAGCCAACGTATCACGACGACGGGCATTATAGAAGTCCACACATAACTGAGGATTGCGCAACCATGCCTGATGGGTGCAGACATCTTCAACGCGGTAATTCTCCCATAAACCATCTGCATCACGGAAAGTTCCTAAACCACTTTCGGCACTAACACCGGCACCAGTAAAAACTACGATCTTTTTCATATTGTATATTGTATATTGAATATTGCAGATTGGATTATTGAAGATGGGATTTTAGTCGTTGGCGGCGGGCAGACCAATCGGGGATGAAAAGGGACTGACGCGCCTTAAAGAGAGGTCCATGATTAGGGACTTGCAGGTGACTGAGTTCATGCACGATGATATAGTCGCGCAGGTCATTATCCACCAGCGCCAGTTGAAGATTGAACGTTAATCGTCGCATCTTAGGACGGCAATTACCCCATTGCGTTTTCATATTACGCACTTTCCACGTCACCGGTTCTTCGTTCATCTTTATTCGCCAGTACTCCACCCGTTCAGTCAGAAAAGCAACGAGTTCATCCGCCTGCTGCTTAGAGACCGTCGGCAAGACACGAGGCTGCTGATGCTGCATCTTATCCATGGTAGTCAATACCCATTCCCATTGGGACTGCACGAACTGCTGCGCCATACGCTTAGGCATCAACCACGGCATAGTCACCACCACACGGCCATCAGGATAGACGTGCAAGTGCATACGCCGAATAGGCTTGCGGATAAATTCAATATGGATAGCAGGTTCACTCATTAAGGCATATTATTGAAGTTCTTTAAGTCCTCCCATCTTAGGCATTAAATACAGGATCTGCTGCTGCCGGCGCTGCATATACGGTCCGGGACGGGTGACACTGTACTTACGAGGAGAAGGCAGGCACGCCGCCAAAAGAGCCGACTCATTATACGATAGTCGTGCGGCACTATGACCGAAATAGCGACGAGATGCCGCCTCCGCGCCATAGATACCATTGCCCATCTCAATCACATTAAGGTACACCTCCATAATACGCTGTTTAGACCATATATGCTCAATCAGAATAGTGTACCACGTCTCACGCGCCTTGCGGAACCAAGTGCGGCGACCAAAAGTAAAGACGTTCTTAGCGGTCTGCTGAGAGATAGTGCTGCCACCATGCTTAACATGTCCATACTGATGTCGCTCTTCCCACGCCTGCCGAATAGCCCGCTCAGAGAACCCGTTATGCTTAACGAACAGGTTATCCTCCGAAGCAACGACCGCACGCACCAAATGGGGAGAGATAGACTTGTACGGCACCCACTGATAATCCTTCGTATAAGGCTTATCTGCACGATGCGCCTCAATAGAGCGACGAATCATAAGGGGAGTAAAGAGCACCTTGCCACTCTGCATCGCATAAACAAGCGAGACACTGCCAACCGGTACCATCCATACAATAAGAGCCAAGGGGACTCCCAAACGGAAACGCCAGTGCTGCGTCTTATGACGAAAACAACGCATACCTAACAACGCACCTAAGGCACCACCTAACCATGCCACCATCAACAGACGATGCTCAGGAATACGCCAAGCATCTTTCTTGGCTTTGCGCTTATCTCGACCATACATCACAAAGGCGATGAGGTTGATGAGGAGAATATAGATAATTAATATTTCCATTTGAGACGTTGGGTGGTGAGGTATTTCCATGCGAGGAGAAGGAGGAGGGAAATTAGAAGGAGGATTATTGGATATTGTATATTGGATATTGATAATTGATTATTGCTAATTGATAATTGGCTAATTGATAATTGATTATTGCTAATTGCTAATTGGCTAATTGATAATTGTGTTGTGGAGCCGGGGAGGGATTCGAGCCATTGGACGGAAGTATTCATGAGCCAAGTCATACCATTCAGCACCCATGCCAGGAGTTTACCTATAGGTGTCCACCATCCGATAGTAAGAGTAGCTACGCCACCCACCATCATACACCACGCCAACGGGATAACTATCAGGTTAGTTAAAAGGAAATAATTACTCATCTGACCGAAATAATGCAAGGTAATTGGCATTGTGCCTATTTGTGCCGCCAGCGACATGCCTATCAGGGCATACACGTAGTAATAAATAGGATAGCACCAGCGGAAAGGACGAGCAAAATGTATGGTTGGCATGATAGCACTCCATCCTTCCCCAAAGAGCACAATAGCAATCACAGCGGCGAAACTTAATTGGAAAGAGATAGAAAAGAGGTCCGCGGGGTGGATGACCAAGATAATAAAAGCCGCAGCAAAGATGATATTGAGTATCGATGATGGGCGGTGCACCATTGATGCCAGCACAAACAGAGATGCCATGATGACGCTGCGAATAATAGAGGGGCTGCCACCGGTAATATACGCATAGCAAGCAAGCATGGCTATTACGATTAGTCCCTGCGCCACTTGCTTACCTGTTTCGTGATAAAGCGGTTTGATTCGTCCACACAGCGTCACCATCATAATCAGCACCGTCATCAATATACCTGTATGCAATCCACTGACTGCCAGCACATGCATGGCTCCAGCCGCCGAAAAAGCGCGACGGATATCCTGGTCCAAGTCTTCGCGATACCCCAACGTTAATGCACTAAGAGTGCCTAATTCCTGCCCCAATATGCCTAATTCGGCATAACGCTGCTCCAAGCGTTGCTGCCATCCTCGCGGGGTGCGCCACCAGGGAGTTTGATTGGCGCCATAGAGCGTCCAATGACGCGCGAACATACGGGCACGCGGCTGCGCATATATCAATAATGTATCACCTAAATGAGGAAGTGAATCCACCGACGACTTATGGATATACAGCGGTAAGGCATAGTCATTGAAGTCGATGAGCGAGGCATCGTATCGCCATGTCTTAGGTCGCTCAATCGGAGTGGAAGTGAGTGCAGCCCGATACAGATGATAGGTACTATCCACTGTATCCAACGGCATTGCCGTGGATCCCACTACCCACGACTGCTCCGTCGCCTTCCCCCACAGAATCAAGAGCACCAATGGAAGGAGGAGAAAGAGAAATGGAATTCGACGTAAAGCGTTGAGAGTGTAGTGTTTAGTGTTTGACGTAGGCGATTAATGTTTCTTGTTTTTATTTTGCACGATATTAATCGGAGCCAATCGGAATCGACGTATCAATGGGATGCGGTTGATAGATTGGCGGAAAGCCAGCACGGAGCGAGGGTTACTGAAAGCCAAGAAAGAGGCATGATTATGATAGCGTCCCATACCTGAATTACCTACTCCACCAAAGGGCAGACACGTATTGGCTAAATGCAGGAGTGTATTATTGATGACAGCACCTCCACTGGATGTCTGGTTAATCACTTCTTCACCCTTCTTAACATCACCAAAGTAATAGAGAGCAAGGGGTTTCTCGCGTTCATTGATATAGGTAATCACCTCCTGTATCTCGTGGAAAGTGCGCATTGGGAATTCGGGTCCGAAGATCTCCTGAGTCCATACATCTTCTACATGCGGACGGATTTTCTTGACCACCGGATAGTTGGTTTGGAGGCGTACTCGTGCCTTCTCCAGTTCTTTCTCAAATTTCTTAGCAATACTGGCATGCACGAGCAGGTAGTCGGGAGCGACACAGGTCTGTCCGTTATTGAGAGTCTTACCCCACATGATTCGTTCAGCCGCCATTTCGATATCGGCTTCCTTATCCACTATACATGGACTCTTGCCGCCCAACTCAAGGATACAGGGAGTAAGGTTCTTGGCAGCTGCAGCCATCACCACTTTGCCTAAGGCGGGAGAGCCTGTGAAGAAAATCACATCCCAGCGCAGGTCCAGCAAGGCGGTATTGACATCACGATGTCCTTCATACAAGTTAATATACTCCGGTGGGAAAGCCCATGATATCATCTCATGCAGTACATGGGAAACAGTAGGCACTAACGGAGAGGGTTTCAGCGTAGCGCAGCATCCTGCGGCGATAGCGCCGATAAGGGGATTGATGAGCAGATTAACCGGGTAGTTCCACGGAGCAATGATGAGTGCACAGCCCAGGGGTTCGTAATGGATGTAGTTGCGGGAAGGGAAGACGAGCAAGTTAGCCCGAACCGATTGGTTCTTTGCCCAGCGCGGCAGTTTACGTATAGCCAATTGAATTTCCTCTTTAATCTGCAGCATCTCCATGAACATAGCCTCTTCGCGGCACTTGCCTAAGTCCGTCCATAAAGCATCATACAAAGGTTCTTCAAATCGATTAATGGCTTCCAGTAAGCGAGCCAGTTGCTGCTGACGAAACTCAACAGAACGTGTTTCTCCGGATTGAAAATAATCGCGTTGTGCTTGATTAGATATTGTCATGATTAGATAGGTTTGTTATGTAATTAGTTAATGGTAGCGTAATAAGTGGCACAAAGCATGCCTCAATGACTGTCTCGAACAGGGACGACATACCTACAGCCGTCCATATATCCAGCCATAGCATCTCGTATCGGCTGATGCCGATTGGTGCAAAAGCCAGGACCTGAAAGAGCGTATTATCCACTATTTGTCCTATTATAGTAGAAAGCACGGCACGAAGCCAAAAATTGGCTGCTGTAGTATTCTGTCGAGATTTAAGCGATGCTATCACAGATATATTCACCCAATTGCCCACAAAGAAAGCGATGGCAGAAGCAAGGATAGTGCGAGGACCATTGGAGAAGATAAAAGCAAAGTGAGTGGCTTGGTCTTGGTACTGCGGCAAGGTTGGCAAATAAACCTCTAATAGTCCAAGGAACGAGATAATCAGCGTGAGCGAGGCAGCTATGCCGGTAACGAGCAAGGCTGCACGTTTGCCGTATGCCTCTACGATGACGTTACTAATCAGAAAGACTATCCATGAGATCAGCAGTCCACCATCCATCCATACAAACGATGTACCGAAGGACAGGGGCTTCATACATAGGTAGTTCATCATCACCGAGATGACACAGTAAGTGCCAGTCAGCAATAACAACCAGGATTGACGATTATGAAAGAGCCGGGTCATTTCTTATCTTTCTTAACGCGCTTATGCACAAATAGTCCGGGTAGTAAGGTCTTGATGCAACCATCGATGATAGGACCTATATAGTATAGCGCAGGTTGTTGCCACGGGTCATTCTTCCACTGCACTTGGTAAGCCAAAGGTTCTTTGTCAGGACGACGCGGATTACGCTTATTAAGCAACGTCTTGCTGGCGGAATTGATTAGTCCGCTTAGATCTCCCACGATAGTGAAGGGCGACTGACTATCCTTGAAGGCTTGGATGGATAGGTTATCATACTGCATGCAGAACGTGCCATTTGCGATTTGATTATCACCATGGTAATTAGCCACTAAACTAGACACATCCGCTCCGGCTTTCAGACCAACTACCGGATACAGCATTTCGTCTAGGAAATGGAGGTTCATATCCCGTGCTTTCATGTTGATACGCCAGTCGCAAGTGGGTTTGACATCCAGTTCGATTCGTGCATCTGCAATACCACCTCCCACTCCGCAATGCGCATCCAGGACAATGGTGGAATTGCGGATAGCGGTTACGTTACTGAGTTTAGCACGGAGGTTATTGAGATTCAGATGTCCCACACATTGCTTGGTAAGTGCTACTTCTATATTCATCTGATGCACCTTAGCATCAACATGGTTGATGACAAACGGATAGGATAGCCGCAGCAGACTGGTTTGTGGCAGTGTAAAAGGCTTAATGGGTTGCTGCCGTACATCGCGGAAGATAGACATAGACTGAATATCAGCATGGATAGAATCCAAGAAGAAACCATCTTCGATGGTGAACAACTCGCGCAGGATATTCTTGGACGATGTACGCAGCGAATTAAGGGACAGATCAATCCACGTAGAAGGTCCTTGATTAAGGATAGGACCAAGCCGCCATTTATTGACTATATTACGAACGCGAGTAGGACCAATTGAGAAAGCACCTCCATTATCGTAACGGATGGCAGAGGTAGAGATAGCAGTCAGACTATCGGGAGTGATGATAGAAGCATGTCCCAAGTAAAACTGATAGACGGAATCGTTGTAGTGGTACGGTACTTCATCAACCAGACTATACCCCAGTCCATACAGAGCGACGTACAGACTATCCGCCAGCACCTTGAATGATGTGACGGATGACTGGATATCGCAGGTAGCATTATGCACCAGGATAGAATCGATGTCCAGGCCGGTGATGAACTTAGTAGCCAGCTCAACGTTGATATGTTGGAGTCGGTCATTCAAGACCTCCATTTCCTCTTGGGTTGTCTTCTGCGACTGCGGCGAGGCGGTCTCGTCCACCACCACATTGATAAAGGGGTTATAGAAATGAACAGACCGTATTTCCATCTGTTTGATTTGGTTGAACTTAGCGGCATCAAACCCACCCACTACGACAGATTGTACTCCGGCATGGATTGAACCTTGATGAAGCGAATCCAAGTAGGTTTGGGACAGCACTTCCTGTATATTCAGCACGCCATTGGGTTCGGCTTGCAGCGACTTAACCGAAAGCGATACGTCTGCATCAGGGATATAGACATCTATATCGCGCATCAGGCAATGGAAGACAGAGTCGTTGTAGTGAGGAACTTGGTCCTTGACGTTATATCCGATATCATAAAGGGACATATTAAATTCTGGCACCACAATACGCAGCGAGTCATTATACGCAAGGGCATCAATACTGGCTCGTTCAATAGTAATATGTCCAATCACCGCATCATCCATAATGATTCGTGCAATCCGCAGGATATCTTCCAATTGATCTTGGTCCGACTGAGAAGTGCGCTGCTTAGCTTTTTGGGCGAACTCAGGGTCGTGGTAGAAAGAGGTTTGTACGATAGGCTGAGTGATGGTGAATCCCTTCAGGTAAACCTGACGATGTGCGAGCCAATCTAAATGGTTGATGCCATTCATGGAAATGCCGGATATAGTGGCATTAAAGTCGGTGTAGGTGGAATCCTCTTCGTACTTACGAAAGGCCACATGCACATCGTTTATCTGCGCCTTACCCCTAAAAGCGGCCACGCGGACACTGCCGTAACAGAATTGGATAGAATCCGCTGCCGCTGCGATATTGCTATCTAACTGCCGACGCACCAATGCTGCCAGCCACTGGTTAACAGATGCTGTCACTATGATGCCTACTACAAAGATGACCAGTACGATGATTCCGGATTGGATGTATTGTTTTTTCATATCATTAATGTCTTGAAGCCTGACGGCAGAGGATACATTTATCTTTAGCCGAAGGTAATTGGAATAAGAAGGTTAGTTTAGCCCCCACAAAGAAATTATTTATTCGGCTATCCTTAGCCACATTAGAACGGAATATATTGTTGAACTGATACCGTCCCACATCGTATCTATCGGCAAAGGAGAACGCCAGCGAGGGGTCAGAGGACTGCACACATGTATTGAGTATGCCGTAATCAACAAAGGCAGCCAAGCGGATGCGGTTGTTCTTCTGATGGAACTCATAACCCAATTCAAGGGACGCTAACACATCCAATTGAATGGACGAGTAAGTCTTTTTGGACTCAGGTATAGGTACCGGCACAAACGCATTACCGCGGTAGCCGTGGTTATCCATTTCGGTCATCCATCCTTCGTATTGGTTATACTTAGCCATGGAATAGATGTCCATATTAGCGATGGCGGTTTGTGAAAAAGCGATATTGATCTTAACACCTGCCAATCCATAGAATCCATTGAATCGTCCACCGAATAAGAGTGGAACTTGTGCAGATATAGTACGCACTTGATCCTTGCGATTCAGCACTGTATAGCGCAGTGTATCTATACTCTCGCCCCATGAGTCTTGGAGCGCACCCCCTTTGGAGGCAGGCAGCCATTGGTTATCTTTCTTACCGAACTTACCATTCGCCAAGTCGTAGTTGTCAAACGAATAGGGCGATGCCGTATAGCGCACATCCTGAGAAGTGATACCTACACCGGTTTGGAATAGAAAGTAACCCGTTTGGAGTTCATAAGCCAAACCTGCACCTAATCCGTATCCGCCGGGACCTTTGCTGACGCCGGGCACATTATGGATAAAGGTGGAGTACGCACCTTCAACCCAGAAACCGAGGTTGTGATGCAACCCCACTTCTGCGCCGGACAATAATCCGTTATGATTACGTTGTTTTTCCTTATCGCGACGCGATATACCGCGATTACCTTTATAGGCTTGTTGCGTGGCGTGATCGGACGCGTAAATACGTCGTTGAGCCACAGCGGGCGCTGCCATCATCAAAAGCAATGAACCAATCAGAGCCAATCGGAGATTATGAAGGATATATTGCATAGCCGTATTGTTTTTGCATTAGTGAACCATTATTTTGACGCTGCGTTCTCCGGCAGCATTATCGTATAAGTGCATGACATATACCCCTTCTACTGCAGGTAGAGCCACCTCGGCCGCCACTATATTGGTGCTGGCTGTTTGACGGTACTTGCCGGACGTATATAGCGAGCCATAAGTATCCAACAACTCATACGAACCGCCGGCAGTAGAGATTATATGCACATACGGATGATCCTTGATAACATCAGTGGGGGTGACCGCCACGTATGGGTCTTGTGGTCCCATTGGATCGATTGGGTTACCACCCACATTAGCTGTTGTCTTGAGTCCGCAAGTGCAGAGGTAATAGTCTTCTCCCACGCGTCGCAGTTCAACGCTATAGACCGAGTCGCCCAAGGACTGCGGACGGTACAGATAGGGTTTTGTCTCACCTATCAGTTTCTGGTCATTGACATACCATTGATAAGAATCAAAAGTATAGCCTCCGTTAAACTCAGCCGTATAGATATTGATGACATCGTTCCAATGCTGATGCAAGATAGAGGCGGGATAGCGCAATGGCAATGTAAAGGGCAGAGACTCGGAGCAGTAGCCATTGGAGAAAGATATGACACCATGGTAATCATCGGGACGCACGTAGGACGCACCGGGCGAAGGTATCGGCATCGGCAAAGTTATCGTATCGGGATCCGATAGGTCTATCCAGTCCTCGTTATCATCCACGAAGTTCTGGCTATGCGCATAGTCATCAAATGCTATCTTGTAGTACTTAGGAGCCGGAATAGTAGGTCCGTCTTTGATGGAATAGATTATGTCATACGTTTCCCAGTTGGCACAGATAGTCGGTATATCCAATACATGATGCGTGGTATCCAATATATGGAGCCTGACGGCATAAGGTTCGTCGCAACCATAGATATTCGGCATTGTATCGCGGCAGATAGTATCGATGCACGTGCCAGAGAAAGTGAAGATACGTTCATTCAGCAGATAAGAATCCCAACGACAGATGGTATCATCGGTATCGTGATGCAAAATAGGCGATATAATGACCGTATCTGTGAAAACAGAGTCACAATCACAGAGGACAGTTTTGAGTGAATCCCACAAGATGGTATCTCGCACCATTTCCAGTGTGCGCACCCGATTGATTAATTCGTCCAACGACTGTCCGCGCCATGTGTAGGTTTGCCCTTCGGTAGCACAAACGGTATCTTTACGAGGCAACAAATAGGATTGGTTCACTTTCACTTTTAGGAAATATATACTATCGCAACCTGTAATAGCCGTATAATAGGCAGTATCTCGCAGGATAGTATCCGTATCGTTTCGATAAATCTTACCCGTTTGATCCCATGTATATGAATAGTTGGAGCAAATGGTAGTAAGCGTATCATAAATATGATAAGCCGCTTTAACGAGCAGATTAAGTTGGAAGACGGAGTCGCAACCGCATTCCTCGGTTTTGAGAGAGTCATAGACAGTAATCCATCCCAAGGTGTCGGTAGGTATCTCGGTGAGGTGATTACCTTGCTCGTCATAAAGGGCGAGAGTATGCTCAGTACCATCCGGTTCTCTCCAAATATATGGGTCATAGCGGCAGACAGAATCCTCCTTGATGGTAGTGGCTCCGCCATATTGATAATCATCCGGGAAATACGCATTGTGGAAATCCACTTTTAGTAATACATGAGCCTCGCAGTTACCCTGATTGATCCAAGTAAACGTGGCTTCTTGTGTTTTAGACCAAGGTTGAGACGGATCGTATTGCAGACTATAGCCATTAAAAATATATGGTTCGTTCTTGCAACCTTTACCCGAGATGGACATATCGCCGCTCGGTATAATGGTCAACCTCAAAACAAATACCGAATCTACGGGATGACCATAAGCGACCGTCTTCAACGAATCATAGAACCAGGTTACTACCGTTTCGCCAATCTTATCCACATGCTTGTTTAATTCCAAGAATTTACCTGGCGATTCGTTTTCTCCATTACGCCAGTTAAATGTATTGTTGGAGCATGTAAAGGTATCGGTAAATATGTGGTACGTCGGGAAAATAAATACTGTATCTTCCACAATACTATCGCAATCGGTTATGGTTCTCAACGTATCCCTCAGTAACACTTCGCGCATCTCACGTCCGGTTAGTTGGGTACGATCCACCGGTTTAGTATGATCCATGTAATCGTAGTAGTGGAAATCCTGTCCGATTATGTCGCGGTTGTAAACACAACCATGTTGGAAAATATAGGTAGAATCATTATCACCGATGTAAATAGTCTTGTAATTAAACTTACTTTGACGAATTTCAATGTAGAAATAATGGATACTATCACAAGTACCAACCGAACTCTTAAGATTAATTGAATCCAATAGGAATCCTTCAGCCACAGATGCCACTGTATCGGCAGATACGATGCGCGTGTATGGTTTTTCGTCAACAGGATGTGCTACCTTGTCATAATCCGGACCGTAGTACAGCACGATGCCATTTTTACCACGATTCCAAGTAATCGTATCGTTGGAACATATCGAAACTGTATCCACTTGAGGATTGATATGTTCGGTATAGATAGGTTGGATTATCAACAGTTGATAACGAATCGAGTCACAACCCAAACCACATTCCTTGCACGTAGTTGTTTTAGCCGAATCAATCAACGTATATGAGCCATATACGGACAATGGTATGGAATCCGTTTTATAGCGTCTTCCCTTGCCGGTTTCGTTATTCTTCATCCATATCGTTTCTGCCGTGTGATTATTCCACTTATACACATCTTGCATGCTTTGGCAAGGATGCTCCTCGGTCTCTTCAATCAAATATTTTGGGAAAACGTGAATCAACCGAGTCTGAACGTGACGACACTTGCAATCTAACCATGTGGTATCTCGCATCAAGGAGTCTTTTATATCCGATGCACTAAAGCCGTCTGTGTTTTTTATATTCGTCCATGAATAGGTTTTTCCGTCCACAAACTTGTAGGGTGTCCCGCTGCATAAAGTCACTTCCTCTATAGGATCGAGATGCGCACTATCAACCACAATCTTTACTTCATGCGTCGAATCGCAATGATAGACGGTTTCCCAAGCACGCATAAATTCATACGAACCAGTATAAAGCAAGCGACTATTTTTAGGTTTAGGAGTAGTCCATTGGAAGTCCGCACCATAGTACAGTATATCTCCTTCTACCCAACGCACGGTATCGTCCGAGCAGAGATGCAACTGTTTATCCGACAAATGGTAATGGGGAGCTATCGTTAAATGCAATACCATAATACTATCGCAACCGCCCTTACCATCGTGGCAGTCAGGACAAGAGACGGTCTTTTGGCGATCTTCAAAAGTGTAAGAGAGGTTAGGCCATTGGGAAGAACCTTCGTTCTTAAACATCTCGACGGTGCCGTTCAAGAGCACCGATGTTTGTTTTTCACGACAATAAACTACTCCGTCGTCTCCGTGTAATTTACCATTCTTATCCTTCCATGCATATGTACCGCCATCGCAAATAGTGTCGTAGAAATTAACAATAGCAGAAGTATCGTTGTATATACGATGCACATATACATCCAATAAGTCAATATACGAACATTCACCTAATTCCACCGTTTTGACAAAATGGGTGAGACCTAAAGGTAAGTCGGCACCATTGATTGTACCGTGAGGATTGACGGTAATTGCCTCATTCTGACAAATATGCCGTGTTACGAACTTATTGCGGTTGCTCACCATCGTTAAATGCAAAGTATAGCGCAAATTGTCACAATCACATTGGGGATATTTAGTTGACTCATAAAAATCCCCCATACCAATTCCCGAACTCCAATCCAACATGGTGCTATCAATGGATATCGTCTTACCCTCATAAACCTCCCACTTATATGGTTTCCCATCCTGCTCTCTCAAACACCAATAATCCGTTACGGTTTTTTCCGTTAAGGCCATAACCGTCAAAGTTAATTTAAGCGTACTATCACAATAGAAAGTAGTTTTGATATGCTGTTTAAAGGGATTATCATCGGGTAACTGATTGTACCAATAAGCCGACTTGAAGTTATCTTCGTACAAATGTGGCTGATTGTCGTAATTGCTTTTCGGAACAACCTTATCCAATGTTCGTGAATTGAAATGATGCCCAAACTGGTATTTATACAAAGAGTCTTGGCAAATCACCATTGTTTTTACTTCTTCTTCCTTGGGGCATACATATAGTCGTAACGTCACTAACGAATCACATCCATTGATGGTAGTATATTGGCGCGTAATGGGTTTATTTTCTTTCAAACCCATCGGATAAATTCCCCTATCTTCATCTATGGGAGCGCCATAAGCGAATTTACTTTCTAACCGTTCTCCATGGGGATCCTCATAGAAAATACCCCGAACCGTATCATCCTGACAAGCCATCCTCCAAATAGTATCATTATAGATACGATTAACGCGTATCATAGTTTTGAGGGTATCTAAAATAGGTTTCATGTCGGTGCACAACTGACGAGGACGGCTCATTTCGAATTGCACTTGATAGAATGTAAACGGATCACGTTGAGCAGGTTGTTTATTGAGTTGGGGGTCCAAGATAAATTGGTGTTTCCAATCCTGCTTGCGATTAGTCACCTTATCTGCACCCACCGTTTCCTCCACAATCAGTTTAGATGTCGGTTTACCCTTCTTATCGCACTCATATATACGCCATGTCAGGGCATCGTATTGGATGTCCTTGCACAGTTGTCCACTAAAGTCCACCCACGACGAATCGCATATATACGCTGTATCCAGGCGCATCAAATCAGGATTGATCCAATAGTAAGGCTGCCGTTGCAACCATCCCTGCGGCATTCTTTCTAAGTTGTAAGACAGGGGTGACATGATATTCTCATCCGTAGTAATAAAGAGCGAATCATCGTCGTAAACATGCTGGAAATCCATCGTATAGAGGTATCCTATACCATCCGTTATACCATAGGTATATCCGGTAAATCCTTCGCCCCCCACGGTGATATCAAACCACTGTGATTCGTTTGGCAGCAGCACCGAACCATAAACCATATCAGCATTGGCCTTGAAGGGTTTGAAGACGGTTAGATCAAGAATAACAGGATTGCCGTCTTGACCTTTTATCTGCAATGTAGCCAAATCGCTCTTACGCAGCACAAGATGAACAAAGTGCTTTTGTGGCGGTGTAAAATGCAGTGATTGATTCTCCTTGGGAGTCATTTGTTTTGTTACGAACCGTGCCTTATTGAGCCGCTGTTCCCACCCTGCAGTCAATGCCGTAGTTGGATTACCCCAGTTCACCATAACCGAATGGGTAACATCCACCATCACTTTCTCTTGGTTCACTGCACCACTGGTCATGTACTGCATACACAGCACCGGCTGATTGGAAGATACATATACATCCGTTATATCGGTCGATAATTGTCCAAACGATGGTAGTTTATCTCCCACATTAGCCAGCACAATGTCCTCTGATACTAAATTATTGGTAATATTATACTTGAGTGTCAGTGTAGTATTTGGATGAACAGCAACAAAATCGTACTGCATTTCTTTCACGCCCTCACCCAATGCCAAGTAATAGTCCTTGCCCACAATATCCATCGGCAATAACTGTTCAAAAGCATAACCTTCCGAATAAGCATCTTGGAATGGAATCTTAGGTGCTATATTTCCTGCAAACACCGCAATAGGTTTGGTAGCACACACCGTACTACCGGACAGGTCAATAGACTCCGTGGCAGCCACATTGGTACGGTACTGACTGACCACAAACAACGACTGACCGCGATTAAGTGTCTTAGTAATAGACGTTGACCCCTGCTTGGTCTGCACAGAAGTATGAATAACCACTTGCGTCTTATCCTCGGTAGCCACCACCGCAAACTCGGTGTAACGGCTATCGTCATTATAGGTTTGTACCACATATTCATACCCATACATCGTCTTGGGCAAGAGCAGAGAGGCATCTTGGGTAATGAAACCGGGCAGACCGGCTTTGTTGTACAGATAGCAGGCAAACACGCGCTCGTCATCAGGATCCGTGTTGTAAATATGAATGCTCTTGTTCTTGGCCGCCTCCATATCTTTGTCTGTAGTGTTGAGATACACATTCTTCACACTAAGTCCACCATCCGGCGAAAAGACCACCGAATCCAAGCCATTCGTTATCTGCTTAGTGATTTTCGGCAAGCCCGGCACCTCAATCGTAACATCGGCTCCTTCCTCAGCAGTGATATACACCACCAATTGCAGCGACTTATCATCGGGTTTAGTCTCTTTGTTATCCATAAATACTCCCCAGAACTCTCTACCACGCGTAGAGTATTCCGGAGTCACTGTGGCGGCCATCAGCCACGAACCGCAACACAGCATTAACACCAATAATACAAAATGTTTCTTCATATACGTGTATTTACGAGCGCATAAGCGCATGATTTAGCATGCAAAGGTACGATTTTTTTTCGGGCTGAACAAATAAATAAAATTTATTTTGTTTTTTTGCATGTTTTTATTGCATTATTCCATTTTTTTTTGTATCTTTGTGCGCTTTTTGTGAAATTGAAATTAAATATCATTTAAAATGGATACAAAATACAATCCTACAGACATTGAAGCCAAGTGGTATCAATATTGGTTAGACAACAAACTTTTTCATAGTGAACCGGATGGTCGTGAACCCTTTACGGTGGTTATTCCTCCTCCTAATGTAACAGGTGTATTACACATGGGTCATGTTTTGAACGAGACCATCCAAGATGTACTCGTTCGTCGCGCCAGATTGCAAGGTAAGAACGCGTGCTGGGTGCCCGGCACCGACCATGCTTCGATTGCTACCGAAGCCAAAGTGATTAAGCGCCTTAAAGAGCA
Source organism: Paludibacteraceae bacterium (assembly GCA_024399955.1). Lineage (GTDB taxonomy): Bacteria > Bacteroidota > Bacteroidia > Bacteroidales > Paludibacteraceae > Colicola. The sequence goes on from JAKSNH010000017.1 coordinate 15,901, forward strand.
AGGTATCAACAAAAGCGATTTGACCCGCGAACAGTTCCTCAAACACGCTTGGGATTGGACGGACGAACATGGCGGAATTATCCTCAAACAACTGCGTCAATTAGGCTGCTCCTGCGATTGGGATCGGACGGCATTTACGATGGACGAAACACGTTCAAAAGCCGTCATTTCGGTGTTCTGCGACTTATATCGTAAGGGGTTGATTTACAGAGGTTTACGAATGGTCAATTGGGACCCTGAACGGCAGACGGCTCTGAGTGATGAGGAGGTTATTTACCACGATGAACATAGTAAGTTTTATTACCTCAAATACAAGGTGGTTGAGCAGGGTGTGACCAACCCAGAAACGGGTGCCGATTATGCCATTGTTGCCACTACTCGTCCCGAAACCATTTTTGGTGATATAGCCGTTTGCATCAACCCCAAAGAAGAGAAGAATCAGTGGTTGAAAGGCAAGCACGTGATTGTGCCGGGTGTAGGTCGCGAAATTCCGATTATTGAGGACCGCTATGTAGAAATCGGATTTGGTACAGGTTGCCTCAAAGTAACTCCGGCTCATGACGTGAACGACTATGCGTTAGGGCAAAAATATGACCTCAAGACGATTGATATCTTTACGGCAGATGCCCATCTGAATATGGACACAGTAGAGGAAGACTTACAAGCCAATGTTCGCCAATACCACGGCATGGACCGATTTGATTGCAGAAAGCAGATTGTTGAGGATTTGCAGTCATTGGGGTTGGTGGAGAAGATTGAGGATTACGATAATAAAGTGGGCTACTCGGAGCGCACCAATGTGCCTATTGAGCCGCGGTTGAGCCTGCAATGGTTCATTCGCATGCAGCACTTTGCCGATATTGCTTTGCCACCGGTTATGAATGATGAGATTGTCTTCTATCCGACTAAGTACAAAAACACTTACCGCAATTGGTTAGAGGGCATCAAGGACTGGTGCATATCTCGTCAGTTATGGTGGGGTCATCGCATTCCTGCGTATTATATCAAAGAGGTGTTGGACGAAGTGGGAGCAGAGGCTTATCCCGAGGACTTGATTATTGTGGCTCCTTCGTTAGAAGAGGCTCAGCAGCAACTGGCTAACCTGTCCCCTGCCACCTGTCACCTGTCCCCTGCCACCTGTCACCTGATTCAGGACGAAGGGGCCTTAGACACCTGGTTCAGTTCTTGGTTATGGCCTATTTCGCTCTTCCTGAACGATGGTTCCGAAATCACCAATCACCAATCAGCAATCAACAATAAGCAATTAAGTTACTACTACCCTACTGCCGATTTGGTAACCGGTCCGGATATTATTTTCTTCTGGGTAGCTCGCATGATCATGGCGGGCTATGAATATATGGGTCAGATGCCGTTCAAGCATGTTTATTTCACAGGTATTGTGCGCGATAAATTAGGTCGTAAGATGTCCAAGTCGTTAGGCAATAGTCCTGACCCGTTGGAATTGATTGCGCGATACGGTGCAGACGGTGTACGTATGGGTATTTTACTGTCTGCTCCTGCAGGAAACGACATCCTATACGATGATGCTTTATGCGAGCAAGGCCGTAATTTCTGCAATAAGATATGGAACTGTTTCCGCATGGTAAAGAGCTTGGAGGTGCAGAACATACCTCAACCGGCCACTGCAAAAGAGGCTACCAAGTGGTTCCGCAATAAACTGAACGAGGCAGCCGCCGAAATAGATGACTTGATGAATAAATACCGTTTAAGCGAAGCTTTGATGGCTATTTATAAGCTCTATACAGACGAGTTCTCGGGCTGGTACTTAGAAATGATTAAACCGGCTTATCAGCAGCCTATTGATGCGACTACGTATGAATGTACACTGGCTTTCTTTGATGAGATGTTACGTCTATTGCATCCCTTCATGCCGTTTATTACGGAAGAGTTGTGGCACAACATCAAGGATCGCAAAGACGGAGAAAGCATCAGCATTAGCAATTATCAATTAGCAATTAACAATCAGCAATCAGCCACCTGCCTTAGTCAGATGGAGTTCATCAAGGAAATAGTAGCCGGTGTTCGTAATATTCGTGCATCCAAGAATATTCCTCCGAAGGAGAAATTAACACTGATTAGTCCGATTGGGTTGAGTGAGTTGGTGAATAAACTGGCTAACGTAGATGTAGATACAAACCTGCAACCTGTCACCTGCAACCTGTCAACCTTCATCATCGGTACGACGGAGTTCAGTATTCCGTTGGATAATTTTGTCAATAAGGATGAGGAGTTGAAGAAATTAGAGGCTGATCTCGCTCACCAAGAAGGGTTCTTGAGAGGTGTGATGGCTAAACTGAACAACGAACGATTCGTTGCTAATGCCAAACCTGAGGTGGTGGAACTGGAACGCAAGAAGAAAGCCGATGCCGAGCAGCGTATAGCTACCTTACAACTTGCTATATCTGCCCTCAACAAGTAACATTCCAGGCAGAATCTCTCCTCCTGCAACTTTTTTGAAGGAGGTATATTGCAAGTCACTGCCGGCATCTTGTTCTAACACTGCATTATAGCGATTGTCCCAAATCTTTCCTTTGATAGGTTGGACAGTCGCTATATATTTGTAGGATGTTTTGTTGGTTTCGGGGTTATAGACGCGCTGAATAACCTGGAACTTTGTATTTTCTGCCACACCTTCTTTGAGTCCAATCTTGGCGGTATAAGCAGAGATTAATCCGTTCTTATTTGTTTCGACGCCATATACCGGCGTTTTGACCTTGAAATCTTCGTATTGTTTACCTAATGCCACAATGTTTTTATCAATTGATCGAGCACAAATCGTCTTGACTAATTCGGAACGCTCATATTTGCCTTTGAGGGTTGATTTCTTGTCGTATTCGTATTCATGAGCGACAAATCGCACTCGGAAAGACGTTGTATCGGCAAGGAAGGCTTCTATTTTGGCGGAGTTAGGTTGGGCGGTATAGTGATAGCGGTAGAATATATTGGCAATTGAATCGTTCCAAATCAATTCATATAGGTAGCTATGTGTTTTGACATTAAATCCGGTAAAACTATCGGCTATCTTCCCCACACTATTGGCCATTTGCTGTCCGGACTTACCGCCGGTCAATGCATCAAACAAGCCACCTAAGATAGCCATACTGGCTTTAGCAGCAGCGGCTTCTTCTTCGGCAGTCACATAGGTTATATCATTCACTAAGACAAAGGTCTGCCCTATCAACTCTTCTCCGGCATCGGCTAAGGCAGCCACACCGCGCATTGTCTGCAAAGCCAATTCGACATCCACATCCGAGGCATTGTATTGTCCGCGTTCCTGAATCAATTCGGTATTAAAAGTGGCAGTATGAAGGCTGTCGCCTTGCAAGTTGAACCATTTAGCAACGAGGGACTTACCTATCTGTTGTTGATTGAGTAAGTTCTCGATATAGGCCGCGTTTTCTTTCATCTCTGATACCGACAATACATGCCCGTATTTAGCTTTATTGAACCCCGTTTTATTGTGTTGTACACCGGTGACGGTGCTATTATCTATAATCCGCCAGGATAGATTATGGTCATCGTATTTATCGGGCATCGGCATAGATAGATACGCCTCGTATATATTAGGCCCAAACTCATCTTCGGGGTGGTACACCAACATATTAGCCAATGAATTACGCTTATAATCCATTGTGTTAACAGATTGCGCAACTGCAGACAATGTTAACAACAAGCAGAAGGCAAGTAGTTGCTTTCTTATATTCATATCAGACCGACTTTAGAAATTATTCTTTGCTTTTATCTGAGGAAACCGATATTGGTAGAGGTTGGCTGTTGATGGTTACCATAGGCAATACCAACTTGGCGGGCAGCGTCAATACGTTGTTTCTCCAGGTCAACACCATCTTGATACTGTTTCATCTCAAATTTCCAATCATCCAGCACCTTATCTTTCACTTCCTTGTATAGCCCCATGGCTTCTGCATAACATCCTGCATCGGGATAAATTTGAGCAAGATATTGTCCGGCCTTTTTAGCTCCTTCAGCATTTTGTTCAGCAGCCCAAGCCATGCGTGCTTGTTGCAGGTTTTGTTGGCACACATACGTTTGATAAGCATTGAACACATCCAAGGAAGTAGCGATAGCAGCATCGTAATGTTGGCATTGCGCAGGAATGGCGGCTAACATATATAGAGCCTTCTCATATTCGTGCATTTGTGCCAAAGCCTTAGCTTCCTTCATAATACGTGGAGCCTCGCTATTATAGTAGGCAATGATTTTGTTTTTACCTGTTTCGATAAATTGTGCGATAGCAGGAGAATTGATATTCAGATGTTTGATTGCATCCATATACGCACGTGTCTCGGAGCGTCCCAATCCTTTGATTACCTGAGACGTAGTAGCCAAAACTGTCTGTTGTGCGACATCAGCGATGTATAGATTGGCATCCATGGTCTCTACGATCTGCATAGGAGGACCAGGCAGTACATCTTTATCTTGAGGCACCATAAAGACGGTCAGCACGAACTGGCTGTTATTATCTAATGAAGCGATGCCTTGTTGGGTCAGCATTTGATTCAGTTTGTTAGTTACTTGCACTTTGGCCGTCTCTGGGAACGGTTCTAATAAGTCCTCTACATAAACAGATATGGGCAAATATTGCGTTTGCGCCAAAAGGGTAAGGGAGCATAACAATGCTGCACCTAATATATTGAGTTTCTTCATATTACTAATTGGTTAATTGACTAATCATTTCTCGCCCAAGATGATGACGGCTCTTCCTAAACCTTTCATCATGACCTTAGCTGGGATTTTGAACGGTTCTTTTTTCAGGGCTTTTTGGAGTTTCTTTGCAAATGCAGCAGCATCCATAGCGATTCCGTAGTCGTCGTAGCAAGGAATACGCACTTGTGTGAAGTCCATGTGTGTTTCGCTGGCTGATTTGAGTGAGAAACGCTGACTAACTGTATTCTGCGCCATCCACCGTTGGATGATGTCACCCAATTCGTCCTCGCCGTATTCTGTTTCCAGGTCGATGCCTGCAGCATTATCGGCAAAGACTTTGATGTCAATACGCACTTCTCGTCCCATTTCCTGCATTTCAGCGAAATGGTCCATCAATCGGTTTTGGAAGTTATCCATATTAGCGACAATGGCTTCCTCTAATAGAGTGGCGACATCGGCGGACATAGATGGAGCACCTGTACCACTAACAGCAGCGATGGATTTGGCGGTGTAGGCATCTTTAGCCTCCAGTATATAGGTCAGACTATGTTTGGGTCCCATATCACTCAGTTCCCAAGTCAGTTCCAGAATAATATCTGCCTTTGCCACGCGGCTCAGTTGGTCGAGAGGTGTTTCTGCCAATTCGTTGCCGTTTTTAGACATGGTCAGATTATCCTCAGCACGCTCTTGCTCAATGTTTTTGAGGGTTTGTTCAAGATCCTCTAAGGGGAATTGGCGAGCAGCGAATAAATCATTAATCTTGGCAATCGCCATTTTGAGTTGTGTATTTTGCTGCAAGGCCTCACGATAAGCAGGAACTTTCTGCTGATAATCTAAATTAGTTACCTCGGTATAATACCCATTATTGACGCACCAGTTTTCCGATGGGAAGACCATCAGTTCAGGTTTTTTGATTTGAGCGTTTAAGACTATGGCTAAGCATAAAGCCACCATGACTAATTGTTTTTTCATAACTCATACATATTTTGAGCAGGGATGATGCCATCTTCCTGCATGCGTTTTTTCAATTCACTACGATTGACCGTAACGACAACCGTCTCAACCATTTGTTTTCCGTCCCGTTCATACTTGGTTGTTCCGGTACGTTTATCCTTCAGCGAAGCATATTTAGTCCAATCTCCACCATCGGAGAAGAAAGCATTAAAATAATCTTCATGCTTAGCTTGGATGTTCTTATCAAAGCAAATAGGTTTTAAAGCTTCGATGCCATTGGATCCGGCAGCGACCCCATCAAAGAGCACTTCTTTCACTGCCTTGCGCTGACCGTCTGTAAAGGCAATAGCACCATTACGAGCTCTGATGCGAACGCGAATCACGTAACTGCCGTCATAATTAGCACTTAATACCTGACTTGGCATTTCGTAACTGGCTTGAGAGCGATATCGACCACAACCCACCATAAGGATGGCTACCATCCCTATGAATAATACAATAGCAATTTTTTTCATATTAGAATCCTGCATTAAATGATTTGATTATTCCGGCATCTTCCATGGCTTTACGCAGTTCATCTTTGCGCACATTCACCACGTTTCCTACCTTATATTCTTTACCTACCTTAACGGTCTCCATCGTACCACCAACGATAGAAGCATATTTCATAAACTCGCCACCTTCGGCAAAGAACTTATCGAAATATATCTTGTTGGCATCTTCGGCTCCGGCATTAGAAACGATAGCGCGTTGACCGATGCAACCATCGCCACCACCAAAGCCCTTAAACAATACGCCGTGTACGGCATTCTTGCGGCATTGATTCTCGGCCACTGCTTTTTTCTTGCTATAACTCCATACTTTCACCAAGTATGAACCGGGTTGCGCATTACCTGCACATTCGATTTCGTAACGATAAGACTGAGTGTCTTTGTTCGCTTTGTTTTTGGCTACTACTTGAGCCGACATTGGCAGAGTGCTTAGAGCACACCAAAATAATACAACAGTGCTTAGAGCACTTCGAGATAAAATACTGATTTTTTTCATATTGTAATTGGTTAATTGGTTAATCTTCTATCAATTCGTAATTTGTACTTCTGCCCCCTTCTGCTGCCTTGCGTAGTATTTCCTTCTCAATCAAATCATCTATATCACGCAGCGCAGTGTCCTGTGAGCAATGGTTTATTTTTGCCCATTTGCCGGTATTCAATTTGCCGTCCAATCCATCCCATAGCAAGTTGATTACCTTCCGCTGACGCTCGCTAATCTCGATGCCGTCCATACGTTGCCAGAAAGTTGCTTTCTTTAGAGTCCGCTGCGTAGTGATTATAGCTTGTGTCAATGCATCGCGTAACGTCTCCAAAAACCACACCAACCATTCCGTCACATCTATATCGCATTTTTGTGCCCGCTCAAGAGCATCATAATACCCATTGCGATGGTGCATAATCTCTGCCGACATACTATAGAATCGGCGTTCACTTTGGTCAGCACGTGCCAACATCATCTCTGTAATAGTGCGTGTTATACGGCCATTACCATCGTCAAATGGGTGTATGGTCACAAACCACAAGTGTGCCAATGCTGCACGGATGATTGGGTCTGTGTTGTCATTTTCGTCATTAACCCACTGCATAAACTGTTCCATCATTTCTGGAATATGTCCGCAATCGGGAGCCTCGTAGTGCACCTTCTGCTTTCCCATTGGTCCGGACACCACTTGCATCGGCTCCTCACCGGAGCGCCAGCGTGCCACGTCTATCTTATAGCCATCGCTGTAACCTGTTGGAAATAGTGCTGCATGCCAACCAAACAGCCTTTCTGCGTTCAGTGGTTCTGCATAGTGCAGGGTAGCCTCCATCATCACATTTACCACCCCCTCGGTATAATGGTCGGGCAGATGATCTTTGTCCAACGTCACCCCCAGATGGCGTGCCACCGAACTGCGCACACTATCTCGACTCAGTTCCACACCCTCAATGCGCGATGACCCGATAATCTCCTCCGTCAATGCATCTAAATGGCGTTGTACGCCCTCAAAACCAAGGGCGGACATGCGTCCTAATAGTTGACCTTGCAAACTACGCACTTCACCGAGCAAACTCAGTAGGCGATCTGCGTCCCAATAGAATCGCGGCCAATCCTCATGTTGCCAAAGATACATTGCTCTCATATAGCAATCTGTATTACTCGTTGTTTATGTTATGCGATGAAAACTCGCACCATTCGCCGCATATTTGCGGAGATTACACTATTTATTCTCCGCATTTTTAGTTCATTGCTAATTGGCTAATTGGTTAATTGCGCTGCAAAGGTACAAAGAATTTTCCATATTTGCAAATAAAAATTAGACTTTTTGCACGGAATCGCGATTTTTGTCAACGTTAATTGTTTTTTTTTCGGCTGCTTGCAGCTCCCGAAGAGGGTGTAGATACTTACTTTTTGATTTTTGCGAGGGTGGGAGTTTGAGGGACTGCGATTGATGCCCTTA
>JAKSNH010000018.1 GCA_024399955.1 Paludibacteraceae bacterium
AATCATGGAAAGCACGCTCACCAATCGTTGTGACGGAATTGGGAATAGTTACCGAAGTTAAACCACTACAATCATGGAAAGCACGCTCACCAATCGTTGTGACGGAATTGGGAATAGTTACCGAGGTCAAACCAGTACAATATTCGAAACACCTACCTCCAATCGTAGTGACGGAATTAGGAATAGTTATCGAGGTCAAACCATCGCAATCATAGAAAGCCTCCCTTCCAATCGTTGTAACTCGATACGTAGTGTTTGAATATGTTACTGTCTCAGGAATGGCGACAGAACCTGAATATCTATTATAGCTTGTTGTTGGATATGTAACTTCTACACTATCACCGCCTAATTTATTGTAATAGATGCCATCTACGTAAAAATCATAGGCGAATAGATTTCCTGCACACATTAGTGTACATAATAAAGAAAAAAGTTTTGTTTTCATAAAGTTGTTTTTCGTTTTTTGCCTACTCTTCATCGGATTTTCGGCGCGTTCCGTTTTATATTTATAGATATTCTAGTTGTTTTAGACCGCTGCGCTGTTCTAGAAAGACGAGATCGCTTTCGCTGAACTAGGTAGTTATCGGATATTCCGGATTTACCTGACCGCTGCGTCGTCGAGACAGCAGGTTCGTAAAGATTGATTGCCGCAAGGCTTAATCAATGGACGACCAGAGTCTCTCCTCTCCGAAAAACCTCTTCTGAGCTTTTTCGGGGGACTCAAAGAGTCCGAAATAAACGGAGGAGAGGGATAAACACAAAGCGTAAAATCCGAGTGCAAAATTACAAAGAATTTTTGGAATATGCAAGAAAAGCTTGCTTTTATTTGCTATTTTAATAAAAATTTTACTGGAATTTACGAAGAAAATTACAAAGAATTTTCCATATTTGCAAATTTTTCTTGCATATATTAGAAAAAAGCAGTACTTTTGCAGCGGAAATAGAATTACGAAGTATAACTAAACATGAAAGAACATATATACATAGTAGGTCCTTGCGCGGCAGAGAGCGAAGAACAAGTGATGACCGCTGCGAGGGAGATAGATAAGATTGAAGAGGTCAGAGGTAAGAACAGTGTGCCCGAAGGTACTATCTTTCGGGCAGGGATATGGAAGCCTCGCACCTCACCAGATACGTTCCATGGCATAGGTGAGCAGGGCTTGCAATGGTTGCAGCGCGTGCAGGACGAATTGGGCATAGATACCGCCACCGAAGTGAGCAACGCCGAACAAGTCAGAGCCGCAGCAAAAGCACATATCGCCTATATATGGATAGGTGCACGAACCAGCGCCAATCCCATAGCGGTGGAGGAAATCGCGGAAGCGATCGTCGGAGGTAAGAACGAAGAGGTAAGAGGTAAGAACGAAGAGGTAAGAGGTAAGAACGATGTGCCCGGAGGCACATTTAAGGGGATTGGAATTAAGAATCCGGTGAATAATGATGTGGCATTATGGATAGGCAATATAGAGCGGTTGGAACGAACAGGACTGCCCATTATGGCCATTCATCGCGGATGTAACCACCACCCCTGCTGGGAAATGGCTTACCAACTGCATCAGCAACGCCCTACCCTGCCCTTATTGCTTGACCCCAGTCATATGAGTGGCAATCGTCAGTTAGTGCCCGCACTCTATCAAACCGGATGCCAATTAGGTTACGACGGCTTTATGATTGAGGTGCATCCACATCCGGAACAAGCGCTGAGTGATGCTAAGCAGCAGTTAACTCCGAAGGAGTTGGCAGAAATCTTAAGGCAGGTGACAGGTGACAGGTGTCAGGTGACAGGTGACAGGTGTTTATTATGGCTTAGGGCGATGATGGATGAGCAAGATGATGCTATATGGGCAATGATTGATAAGCGAATGCAGATAAGTAAGCAGATAGGCGATTGGAAGAAAGCTCACGGCGTAGATATCGTGCAACCTACCCGCTATCAAGACATACTGCGTCGACGATTAGAATGGGCACAAGCGCATCATATCAGTGCAGAGGCCATTCAGCAGATTATGGATGCGATACACGAAGAAAGCGTCAAGAAACAATCTTGACGCTTTCTTATTGCTTATTGCTAATTGCAGATTGCTTATTTGACAGTTATTAAGCAACTGTCGGCTTTGCCGGCGCGGGCGGCTTTAATCCATGTTTGACCGGGACGCAAGGTTTTGACTATTCCCTTATAATCCACCATAGCCACCGTATCGACGGACGAAGTCCACTCTACTCCGGATATATTGATGGACAGTAATAACCGCATCGTGGTATCCACAGGTAATGTTTCTACCTTATTGATGATTCGGATGTCAGGTGTTCCTTCTGGGCCAAGATTCTTAGCCTCCTCGCAACTAGTCAACGCGTAACTAAACGCGATGACTAATGCGAACATTGTATATAAACTTTTTTTCATATTCAGTTATTTATTAACGTGTAAAGATAAACTTACCAGACTTACATACTTTCTTGCCACCGTCGCTATAGAAAGTATAGATGTAGTATCTACTTGGATCAAGAGTCAGGATGGTACATTGTGATATATCATTGACATCCGAGAAGTAATCATGACCGTAACCGTCTTTAGAAACAACAGCATTACTTGGGTCACAAGCATCCAGTAAGCGGAAGTAGAGTAACTTACCATTTTGGTCATAGAGGGCGAACTGTACGCCACTGCGCAAGCTTGCTAACATAACCTGCGTGGAATTAGGCAAGAACTTAATCAAGCAGTCACTCTCGTTAGGATTAGCCGCTTCGTTCAATGACGATTCAACGAACTGAATGGTATAGATATTCTTCCAATCGGAGCGGTTCTTATCTACGATATACGCATGTTCGGACTGACAAACGATGGTGCATACCTTCGTATCTTGGTCAATAATAGCCTCGCTGGCATGAGCCAAACTATCTTGGGCTTCATAGGAAACACCCATAGAGGTTCCTTTCTTGTAGTAGTAGGTATAGTTATGGATAGCAGGGTCAAAGTCCATGAAGGTCTCGCCGTTGATATAGACGCGCGTTACCGTGCTATCGGTAGAAAGGGCAATCGACTGCTTAATCGTATAGGTGCGTTCCACGTTATCCTTATTGAAGACAATGAGTTTGATTTCGCGAGCCACGCAGCGACCTGTTTCAGCATCTACAATGATGGCATTATCTATAGTATCCACTCGAACACCCGCTACAGGATCCGGAGTCTCCAATGTATAAGAGATTGCCGTCTTATCAAAGTACACATCATCGTTAGAACCAATCGGATAAGCAGCATAGGTGTAATGGAGCGTATCCGGATTGAAGTCATAATTAAATCCATGTGCTATATCAATCAACTCACCATTCAACTTAATCTCCAGCAATCGGTTGGACGAGTAAGCGGTATCGCGTTGGGTTTTAGCGAAGCAGAACTGAACGGAATAGTCTTGGAAGTTAGAACCGTCTGCCGAAGTCACACTACATAAGTACGTGAAGACACGATGGTTATCGGCATCCATGATATCCGATGTTGTAATATCCAGCATCTGCTTATCGTTATTGGCTACAAAGTCAACAGCGGGCAGCGGCGAATCAACGAACAAGGTATCGTAGTATTCAGTAAGTTCAGGATTGAATCCTGCAATCATCTCGCCATTGACTTTGATGCTATCCAGCAGAGCGTAAGGAGACTCCGTGAAGTTAAACACCAGAGTATAAGTGCCTACTGCGCCGTTTTCAGCCGTCACATTGATTCGCACCGTATCATCCGACAAGATGATGTCGTACGTCTGAGCTGTTTCTGCAGTTTGAACGGTGATAATCGGCAGTTCATGACTTCCTTCGCGGTAAGGCATTTGGACGGTGTAGTTACGCAGTTCCTTAACGAAACCGGGCAGCACTTCGCCGTTCAGCATAATCATAAATAACTCCGTGTTATCCGACAGCATCATTGGGAAGTGCAGTACATAACTATTGGACGAACCGGATTGTGCAATAGCAGTAATCTGCAGTTTCTGACCAAAGGTCTTGTACGAAACGGTTGACTCAATCAATGTATCCACTTTAACGGTCTGGTATTGATCACCCTTCTCATAATCCACCTTAGGCAATTCGGTTGTACCGGCAGCCAATGTATAGGAATATTCGAATTGATGTGCATCAAAATCAGCCAGTGGTTTATCATCCACAAAGATATTACGCAATGTATCTACATCGGAGCGCATTACGTCCATATTAAGCGTATAGACAGAGGACGAACCATCTCCGGCAGTAACGTGGATTTGCTCGATTGCTCGCAAAGCATCCATGGAAACAGTATCCAATGTTGCCATTTGGCTCTCATCACCGGTATACCAAGTTACATGCGGGAAGGACTGCGTTCCAACCGGCAAGTTCAACTGGTAGTTATATACCGCAGGATCAAAGCCTTGCAACGAATCACCATCTAAGAAGATCATTGCCAGGTTCTTATTGGACGATAATTGGATATCAAATACCAATGTATAGGTGGATTGGGAGTGACCATCTTCCGCCGTAACGGTGATATTAACTCGGTTACCATCCTGCTTAATATTGTAAGTTTGTTCGTCCTCCGCCTTTTGAACTGCCACTTCGGACAACTTAGTTGTGCCTACCGGCAGTTTAACCAAGTAGTAGTAGTTGGTAGGAGCAAAGGTTACGCCATACTTATTGATAGAGTCACCATCCAAGTAAATCATATCGAGGTTGGCATTGAAACTCTTGTTAGGTTGCTCAAAGGTCAGGGTGTATGTATTGGTAGAAACACCATCCATGGCTGTTACAACCAACTTGATTACATTACCCTCATTCACCACATTCACTTTTTGACCTTCCATCTTAAGTTGTGCAGACACTTCCGGCAGCACAGCATCCTTGGTTGGTAACTTAATGGAATACGTGTTATTAGCGGGATCAAAGATGAGGGTTGGGTTCATAGATGGGTTATAGTCCGACATATCTGCACCATCCAAGAGGATATTCTGCAGTTGAGCATCGTTATTCTCATGCTCGCGGAAGATTTCCACTTCATAATCCGACATGGTAACACCATCTTCTGCCACTACGTGAATCGTATAGATATTGCCATTATGCGATTGAGTAATGGTTTGGAAGTTATCCTCAGTAGTATAAGTCACCTCTTCATCCTTTGACGAAAGCAATACCGAATAGTAGTGACGGCCTTGTTCAAAGCGATCCACGAGCACGCCATTCACCATAATACCGGACAAGGAAGCGTTATGACTTGGTTCGGCTTGAATAAGAACAGAATATGTGTTTTGATTTATTCCGTTCTCTGCCTTTACATACAACTCGGTAACTTCGCCCAAACGTCCTTCGGAAATCTCTACTTGTTCATTCTTCTGCATGAGCGTGTAGGTAATGTCCGGCAACTGCGGTTGTTCCGTCTTATATGCACCTACAGGAATCGTGATGACGTAAGATAACGAATCCGGAGCAAAGCCATCAATCGTGACGCCATCTAACTGCAAGTCACTAAGGCGATTCTCGGCAGATAACTTGCGATTGATAGTCAAGTGACGAGTAGCCGTTGTGGTGCCATCAGGAGCAGTAACAATAATCGTATAGACATTACCATCCAAAGACATCTCAATAGACTGTTGTTCTTCGTCCTTCTCTACCGCAATCTGATCGGTTGTATCGGTCAGATAAGATAATTCCGTTTCTTCCGGATTAAAGTCAGCGAATGGTTCGCCATTGATATAAATCATGCGAAGATTAGTATTATCGTCGGCCAACGTGCCATAGAAGAGCGTGTAGGTCTGTTCCGTTCCCTCGGGCGAACCGATTACACGCCATAACATACTATCATTGCGCATCGTATAGATGACTGAGTCACGATTGTATTCCTTAATGAAGGATGTCCAAACAGGGGTTTGATCAGTCGTGTAGTTGTACGTCTCGCTACTGAAGCCTTGAATCAAGTTGCCTTCGATGCTCAAATCGGTCAGTAAGGCCGAGGTGGTATATTCCGGCGCTTGTAAAGTAACGGTATAAGTGCCAACGCTGCCATCTTCAGCAGTAACGGTGAAGACACCATTATTCATCTCAACTGTCTGATGCTCTTCGTTCTTCTCGAATTTCATTTCCGGCAGTTGCTCACCTATATATATATACTCGCGCGTGTGAGGATCAAAGTTTTCGATACCGGTAATCATACTTAAGGTGGTGTCGTCGGACTTAATTACCTTGAACTTAACGGTATAAACATTAGCCTCTCCATATTCAGGCGTCACGATAATCGTCATCGTGCTATCAGCACCCCAAACGGTAGTAATCGTCTGTAAGTGGCTTTCCGGAGCAGGATAAACATCCTTAATCAGTTCGTCAGCGCTCAGGATAACTTCGTAATAGAACGAATCTTTCTTGAATGCAGCTAACGGAGTACCTCCGATATTGATGGCACTTAAGGTTTTGATTGGGCTTAATGGACGCTTTACATCCAATGTGTAAGCAGCACTTTGACCATCTTCGCCGTAGTTAGTAATGTCTGCATGACGAACGCCATATTCTCCTTCTACCACTTCGGCAGACCAAACTACGTTCTGCGCTTGGTCAGCCACTTCACCAGTGAAGGCTAATTGTGGAACTAAAGTGTTCTCGGAGTCTTCTAATGTCACAGTAAAGGCGTTACCAGTTAATGTTGCATCAATGCCATTCACTTTCAATGCTTGCAAATTATGGTTGTAAGAGAAGCGGATATAGTCAACATCTAATTCCGATGAACAATCTGTTCCCGCTCCTTTTGGACCTATCGGATATTGTCCCGCAGAAGCAATAATAATATCCATACCGGTAATATTCAAACCCGACAATGATAATGCTTGTGTATAGTCCTTATACGAACTTGTTTCAGAAGTATTCTTGTGGTCAATTACATGTTCAGTACCATTATTATCTGTAAACTTATATCTAAATAATGCACCTTGTCCAGCCTTATCCGGATACTTATAATTCATGATCGCCATATCCGGTGTGTTATGATAAGGGATTGATCCAGAAGGAGTCACGTTAGTTGCACCATCCACACCAAAGGTGGCAGTCATCTTACCTAAATTAATAACAGCAGGAACTGTTCCCAATAGTGCTGCCCAATATGTATTCACCAAAGCCACCACTGTTTCAGATTTCTTATCTACAGATGGACCTGCCTTTGCGGTTCCCAAATGAATATCAATATAATCACCCGGTGCATTCCATGATGCAGGTTTAGTACAAGGTTTACTTTTGCTGTCAAATATACCTTCGTGAGTCATCGCTACGGCCTGATTAGTCCACTCTGTAAACTCACCATTAGGAATTACCTCATTAGGATAGTGGAAGAAGACCTTATAGGTATTGGTGTAACCATCCTTGGTAACTACACCAGTCCAAGACCACAAGTCAACCATTGGTGAGCACTCCACTCCACTTGCTTTAGAAACATTCACTTGAGGAACATTCGTAGTAGTCCGGTTCAGCACATAGGTAAATCGTTCAGGATTAAAGTCCGCTAATTCAACACCATCAATGGTGATTCCTGTTAAGGTAGCAGGATTAAGTGTTGTTACCACCGGATTCAAAGTATAAACGACATCCTCCGTTCCTTCTTGATTAGCCTTAACGGTTATGATAGTTGGGTTGTTTACTCCACCCGGCTGAACAAAGACGGTCTGTTCGGTGTAGTTCTTCTCATAAGAAACCGACATTGTTTTTGCTCCGAAAGGCAGAGCCACATCAAACTCGCGTTGCGTAGCATCCGTGGTTAAGTCCAAATCCACGTTCGTTTCTTCAACATGAATCTTCTTCAGCACATTAGCATCGGTAATAGGAGCAGCCTTGAACAAAATGGAATACGTGCGTGTATCGCCATTCTCTGCCGTTACAGTAATCTCGCTGGTTTGACCCAGAGGACGGAAGATAACAGAGATAGTCTGCTCGAGTTCGGCCTTCTCATACAGAATGGCAGGAATAGCGGTCTCACCCTTGGGCAAGGTGACTTCATAGTCCGTCACTTCAGGATCAAACTCAATAGACAATGTCTCATGATCTAATTCCAGATTGCTCAGTGCCACATTATTAGACTTCTTAACGGGGAAGGCAATCGTATATTCACCCTCATTGCCATTAGGCGCCTTCACGTGAATGCGCGTCGTACCATTTACTTGACTGAAATAAGTGGTAATTTCTTGACCGCGAATACCGGCTACCGGTTGAACACTCGGAACCGTTGTGGTACGCCATTCCAAGGAATCCACATAATTGAATTTCTCCGAATTCCAACCTTCAATAGTGTCGCCATCAATCAGGATGGCGCTCAGGCGGGCATTGGAGGACATAATACGATCATAATGCAGCGTATAAGTGGCAGTACGACCACTTTCGGCCTTCACGATAATAACCTGAGTGTTGGCATCCTTATCAAAGTGCATCGTAGTTTGACGCTCGCGAGTGAGAATAGTCATATCCGGCAATGGAAGACCGTTCTCATACGTTATATTATATTCGTACTTAGTGGGAACGAACATAAAGGCGTCAGACCCTACTCCACTTAAGTAGATATTTTGCAACGTTGCATCATCGTATTTGGCGATATTGAAGGCTACTATGTAAGTAGATTTAGCCTCGCCATTAGGAGCAACCACTACGATTTGCACCGTCGTGTCGTTCTGCTGACCCATATAAACAACCTGATTGTCATGCCCCTTAACATAGGTAACAACAGGCAGTTCAGAGCCGGCAGCTAAATTAACTACGTACTCCGTTGTTTTAGGCGCAAAACCTGCTAACGAAGTGCCATCAATCAGAATATTATTCAAATAAGCATTTGCCGAAATCTGCTGTTCAAAAGTAATGGTGTAAGTTGCGGTATAATCTCCGGCTTTAACAAAGATAGATGCGATGTTCTGATTGAACAATACAGATGCCGTTTGACCTTCTTTCGTAATAGGAGTAATCTCCGGCAACGCACCTTCGCAAGACACGGTATAGTTCATCGTAGTAGGCTGGAAGCCTTCCAAAGCCACACCATTCAGCAAGATACCATTTAACAAAGCATCCTCAATAATAGGTGCTACGAACTCAATTCGGTATGTATTAGAAGCACCGAGCAAAGGTTGAACAACGATTTGAGCCGTTCCAGCAGCATAAGGAGCAGCAATAGTAATCTGCTGGGACTCCTCTTTATCCACCGTAATCGTCGGACAAGTTGCTGTAGTCAACTCAACTTCATAATCATACGTTTTACTATCAAAATCATCTAAACTATCTCCATTCAGATAAATCATCTTGAGGAAAGCACTCTCTGAACGTTGAATAACGAAGAGAATGGTATATTCCTTCTTATCGCCGGACTCAGCCGTTACGGTTAGTTTCTGAGTGGTTCCTTCGCGAACAGACAGCACTTTTTGAGTGGCATCACCTTTAGTGAACGTAACAGTAGGAATAACCGTCACACCCATAGGTAAGGTGTCTTTGTACTCCGTAATCTCAGGGTCAAAGCCCTCTAATGGCTGACCGTCCAAGTAAATCATTTGCAGATTGGTATTGGACGATTTAGACAGCGTAAAGGTAATCGTATAGGTTTTAGTTGCACCACTTTGTGCACGAACCGTCAAGATATAATCACCTGTCAAACCACTCGGCTTACGTTCCTTAACGGATTGATATTCATCACCTTGCGTAAAGGTAACAATCGGCAATTCGGTCGTTCCTTGCGGCAAGTTATACGTATAATTGGTGATACTTGGATCAAAGCCTTCTAATGAATCACCATCTATGTAAATCATCCGTAAATCTGCATTAGAAGCCTGTTCTACCGAGAAAGTCAGTTGGTAGGTCGTAACCGAACCATCGCCTGCGGTAACCACAATACGTGTCGTACCATTCACTCCGCCTTCGGTCATCGTTACCGTTTCGTACTCATCCATTACATCCCAAGTAATAGTCGGAAGAGTTGTTGTTCCAATAGGCAAAGCAATCGTGTATTGACGAGTAGAAGGACTGAAGCCCTCTAATGGCTGACCGTCCAAATAAATCATGTTTAATTCAGACACATCGGACATCTCTGTGCTGAAAATCAGTTTATATACAGACTGTGCACCACTGGCTGCCACAACCGTTACTACGGTCGTTCCATTCAATCCACCTTCTGTCACCGTTACGGTTTGGTACTTATCACCTTGCTCATACGTAATAGCCGGCAACTCGGTTGTACCCATCGGAAGACTAATATAATAGGTGTAGATATCTGGACTAAAGCCCTCAACTAATTGACCACCAACACTTAACGATTTGAGTTTAGAATAGGTAGAAGCTTCTTGTTTGAAATTCAACTTATACGTCTTAGGCGTCATATTACCCGGTGTAGTTACTTCAATCTTATACTGACCGGTAATTGATTCGGGCTTAATATACTTAATTGTTTGTTCTCCATCAGGATAAGCAGAAACAGCCTTTACATCAGGAATCTCGCTCGTTCCAAGAGGCACAGATACAGAATAGGTCGTCTGCATCGGAATAAATCCGGGAACGGACGATCCATCTACCAAGATATCTTGTAATGTATTATCCGACAACAAAGCCACCTTAAAGGTCACCGTGTAGGTCTGTTTAGAAACACCATCCGCAGCGGTCACTTTGATGGTAGCCTTATCCGTCAGCGACTTAGCTTGCGTAATCTCAATCTTTTGTGCACTCTCCTGACCGATGGCAGTAATAGTAGGAGCCTCGGTGGTACCATAAGGTAATTCCACCTCGTATGACATGGTGTACATACTAAAGTTCTTCACATCCATGCCATCCCACTGAATACCGGCCAAATAAGCATTATTAGAGGCCTCCTGCATAAAGCGAATCTTATAGGTCATTGTAGAAGAACCATCTTCTGCCTTCACTACAATCGTAGTAACCTCACCTACCTTGCCCTTCGTAATCTGAATCTCATCGCCTTGCAAGGTACGACCGGCAAAAGAAGCAGTCTTTCCCTTAGAGTTAGTTAGCGAACCTGCACCACGAATAGCCTCAATACTTGGTACGGCCGTAGCAGATTTACCTAACGAATAACGTTGCTCTTCCTGCGAATTAGGATCAAAGCCATTCCAAACTTGACCATCAATAAGCAACTTTTGAATCTTACTTGAGTAAATCAATTGTATATCATCCACATACAATGAGTTACCTGCATATAAACCACTATTGGCACGGAAGTTAGGATAGTTAGATGCCGAGAAAATAATGTTCATCTTCTCGGGCGCGCGGTTATCCATATAAAAAATAGGTACCTTCACCAATGTCCAGTTAGCATACTCCTTCTTCTCATATACCCATCCTTCAGACACCTGACTGGCCTTAATAGCGGTTCCACACTCGTTACCATTTGTACTTAAACGAATATCACTCTCCTCGTTCGTATATGACACACTGGTACAACTACCATTCTTACCCTTGTACGAATTTCCCTGAGAGTTACCTATCCACGAATAGTACAACAAATGGAAATCCTCACGAGTCACATTACCTCCGGTACGGCGAATCCATACAGCCATCGTATCAGGACGGTATTTCCAATCAACACCTCCATACGTTCCGGCAGTAGCCTTTTGCACTTCCGTAACACTTTTGAGATACACCCACGGTGTACCTAAAGAGAAGTATCCCGGACTGGTCTCTGTAATACCAAGTGCACCTACCTCTTGATCTTGCACCATCATACAATAACCACCATTGTGACCTGCTTCTTTGTGAGCAAAATTAAATTTCATACCCACTTGAGTCACATTACTGGCATTCCAACTCTTAGGTTGTTCCTTGCCATCAAACGCTGAACCGCTCCAATCTTCAAAGTCTGCGTTAGGCAGTTGTTGAGCGTTCATTTTAACTGCGCACATTAATAAACATGCAACAATAATCAAGTAAACTTTCTTCATATTTAGACAAATCTTAATAATATGCAATTTTTTCACGGTGCAAAATTACTGCTTTTTTTATAAATATAAAATACCTATCTTTATGAAAAAGTGTACTATTATTAATTTTAGGCATTAAAATGTCTTTTGGCACAGATTTTGTAGTTAATTTTACGCATATTTTTCTTAATAAACGTACATAAATTATGACAACTACTGTTGACATTCGCGAACTCCAAGAGCGCATTGAGCGAGAGAGTTCATTTGTTGATGCCTTAACTTTAGGCATGAATCAAGTAATTGTAGGACAAAAGCACCTCGTTGAATCGTTGCTTATCGGACTCCTCTCCGACGGACACATTCTATTAGAAGGCGTGCCGGGTTTGGCTAAGACATTGGCCATCAAGACTCTCTCTGATTTAATTAAAGGTAAGTTCAGCCGCATTCAATTCACTCCGGACTTGCTGCCGGCTGACGTAATTGGCACACAGATATATAGCCAAAAGAAAGAGGAATTCTCCGTTAAACGTGGACCTATCTTCGCTAATCTCGTATTGGCTGACGAGATTAACCGTGCTCCCGCTAAAGTCCAATCCGCCTTACTGGAAGCCATGCAGGAAAGACAAGTCACTATCGGCGAAGAAACATTCAAACTGGACGATCCTTTCCTCGTGCTCGCTACCCAAAACCCTATTGAGCAGGAAGGAACATATCCGCTGCCCGAAGCGCAAACCGACCGTTTCATGCTGAAGGTAGTAATCGGCTATCCCAAGAAAGAAGAAGAGCAACAAATCATTCGTCAAAATATCTCCGGCGAAAAGAAACAAGTGCTGCCTATCCTCTCCACCTCAGATATATGTCGCGCCCGCGAGATTGTGCGCCAAGTATATATTGACGAGAAAATTGAGAAATACATCGTAGATATCGTCTTTGCCACACGCGATCTCAAGGCTTATGGATTAGACAAACTGCAACCTATGATTGCTTTTGGTGGTAGTCCTCGTGCCTCCATCAATCTCGCTCTGGCAGCTCGCGCTTATGCCTTCATTCATCGCCGTGGTTACGTCGTTCCCGAAGATGTACGCGCCTTATGTTATGATGTTCTGCGCCACCGTATCGGACTCACTTACGAAGCAGAAGCCAACAACATAACCGCTGAAGATATCATTACCGAAGTTCTTAATGCCGTTCAAGTGCCCTAATCGCCTACTTAATAATGACTTCTGAAGAACTATTACAAAAAGTTAGGAAGATAGAAATCAAAACCCGCGGATTATCGCGTAATATCTTCGCAGGCGAATACCACAGCCAGTTCAAAGGTCGTGGTATGGCGTTTAGCGAAGTGCGCGAATATCAGCCCGGTGACGACGTGCGCTCCATCGACTGGAACGTAACGGCAAGGCTCAATAAACCTTATATCAAAGTATATGAGGAGGAACGAGAACTAACCGTTATGCTACTTGTTGATGTCAGCGGTTCAAGACACTTTGGCACCGTCTCGCAATTCAAACGAGACATGATGGCAGAAGTGGCAGCTACGCTGGCTTTCTCTACCATCCAAAACAACGATAAAGTGGGTGTTCTATTCTTCTCGGACAAGATAGAGAAATTCATTCCCGCCAAAAAAGGTAAAGCCCATGTGCTCCACATCATTCGCGAACTATTGTCCTTTGAACCGGAATCCAAAGGCACTAATATAGTGCAAGCTTTGGAATACTTCACCAATGCCCAAAAACGCCGCTGCGCAGCCTTCCTTATCAGCGATTTGATGACTACCCCACAACAAATCCAACAGATGGAAAAACCTATCATGGTGGCATCCAACCGCCATGACTTGAACGTCATTCGTATATACGACCGACGCGATGCCGAATTGCCGGATATGGGATTAGTCCAATTCATGGATGCGGAAACAGGCGAACCCATGTGGGTGGACACCTCTTCTAAAGAAACGCGCATATCGTACGCGCGAGACTGGAATATGACATCCGAGGCATTACGCATACTATTCTCAAAAACAGGCACCAACACAGTGGCTATCCGCACCGATAACGACTATGTCAAAGCCCTAATGAAATTATTTAAGCAATAACTATGTTCAAACTTCTTTTAGCCATTGTAGTCTCGGCGTCTATTGACTCCACCACCCTCTTCCTTGGCGACCAGACCGACCTGCATCTACAGGTGGTAGCCAACCAAGGGGAGCAAGTCTCTTTCCCGGTCTATGGCGAGACGCTGATTCCTGATATAGAGATTATTGACCGCACCATCATCGATACCACCGACCTCAAAGATGGACGGATGCAGTATGACCAGTTCTTAACCATCACCTGCTTCAAAGACTCATTATACGCTATTCCCGGACTGCCATTTGTGAGCAATAGTGAGACCATTCCTTCCAATGACCTCACCCTTAATGTCATTCAGCCTTTCGAAATGGACACCACCAATGCCCTGACCGACATCAAGCCCATTCAACGCGCTCCCATCTGGTGGTGGGGCATCATTCGTTGGATACTATTAGGAATCATAATCGCCGGATTAGCCATTGGAGGATACTTCCTGTACCGCTATATCGCTCGCCAACAATCCAACGATGCCGATCAACCGAAAGAACCGGCTCGACCCGCTGAAGAAGTGGCATTGGAGAAACTGAACAAGATAAAAGAAGAGAAGAAATGGCAAGCCGGTAAAATCAAAGAATATCACACCGAACTAACCGACGTCGTACGCGAATATATCGGTTCACGATTCGATATCCATTCCACCGAAAAGACATCCGACGAGACCTTACGCGAAGTCAAACCTGTGCTCTCTAACCAAACAGACCTCTATCAGCGGCTCAAGCAAATGCTGTCCCTCGCAGATCTGGTTAAGTTCGCTAAATGGACCACCACCGCGGACGAGAACGAACAAGCACTCACAACCGCTTATGACTTCGTGCATCAAACAACGCCCGTTGAACAACCCAATGATGAGAATCAGCAATCATAAATAATCAATCACAACAATGACCTTTCATAGTCCTGCATACTTATTCTTACTGCTACTACTCATTCCGGTAATTGGTTGGTATATCTACCAATTCAAGCACTGGGATCCTACCGTGCAGTTATCGTCCACAGCGGCCTTCTCACGCCGTCCTCGTGCCTGGCGAACCTATCTTATTCACGTGCCCTTTGCGCTACGCGTATTAGCCATCATCCTGCTCTCACTCGCTTTGGCGCGACCGCAACTCAGTAACCGCTGGTCGTCCCAATCTACCGAAGGAATAGATATCATGATGGCATTGGATATATCCGGCACCATGCAGGCTGAGGACCTGCGTCCCACTCGCCTCGATGCCGCTAAAGCCGTAGCCGAAGAGTTCGTCCTGGCTCGTCCTAACGACCAAATAGGTCTCGTTGTCTTTGCCGGAGAAAGTTTCACGCAATGTCCTCTCACTACCGACCACGCCGTGCTCGTTAACCTCTTCCGCTCTGTACAATTTGGAATGATTGAAGATGGTACGGCCATCGGATTAGGACTCGCTAATGCCGTCAATCGTATGAAGGATAGCCCCACTAAGTCCAAAGTCATCATCCTACTCACCGACGGAAGTAATAACCGAGGCGATATAGACCCTCTCACAGCTGCACAAATAGCACAGACATTCGGTATTCGCGTCTATGCCATCGGAGTTGGTTCTTACGGCGAAGCTAAAATCAAAGTGGATACACCCTACGGCAAACAATACATGACGATATCCAATGAGTTTGACGAAACAACATTGCGCAAGATTGCTGCACAAACAGGCGGCGAGTACTTCCGCGCAACTGACAATAAATCCCTCAAAGCCATCTATGAGCAGATTGACCAATTAGAGAAAAGCAAGATTCGCGTAAAGGAGTTCTCCAAACGCACCGAGAACTTCCCGCCTTTCCTCTATGCCGCCCTGCTATGCTTGCTATTAGACATCATCATCCGATATTTTGTAACCCGCACTATTGCTAACTGATATGTTTAGATTTGCTAATATAAACATCCTGTGGCTACTCACCCTTATTCCTCTTTTTATTGTAGCCTTTATTCTCTACACACGTCGCAAACGCCAACAGTTGAAGGCATTTGGAGACCCCACTCTATTGGCAGAACTAATGCCGGACGCTTCTCGTCAACGTCCCATCATCAAGTTCTCCATTCTAATGGTTGCACTCACCCTGCTCATCTTTGCTGCCGCCAGACCGCAGTACGGACAGAAAAGTGAGAAAATACAAAGGCAAGGCATCGAAACGATGATTGCCCTTGATATATCCAATTCAATGTTAGCCGAAGATGTATCACCTTGTCGATTAGACCGTGCCAAACAGATGCTCAGCAAGATGATTGACCAAATGGTGGACGATAAGATTGGTCTCGTTGTCTTTGCCGGAGAGAGCTATATCCAACTGCCTATTACCTGCGACTACGTGTCTGCTAAGATGTTCCTCAACACCATCAGTCCCGACTTAATCAAAACACAAGGTACAGCAATAGGTTCGGCTATCCAGACTTGCATCAAAAGCTTTGGCGAACCGTCTGAGTGCGGTCGTTGTATCGTGCTAATCACCGATGGTGAAAACCATGAAGACGATGCCGAAGGAGCCGTTAAACAGGCCCTTGAAGCAGGCATACAAACCTTCGTTGTTGGTATAGGTAAAACAGAAGGAAGCCCTATTCCTGTTCCCGGCACATCGGAGTATAAAAAGGACCGCGCAGGAAATGTAGTCGTGTCTAAACTCAATGAAGAAATGTGCCAAACAATAGCCAAAGCCGGAAAAGGTATGTATGTGCATTGTGACAATACCAATACCGCTATGAAGGCCCTGCAAAAAGAAATGAATAAAATAGCTACAAGTGAGATAGATACCGAGATATACAGCGACTACAACGAGCAATACCAAACATTCGCTCTATTGGCGTTACTACTGCTCGTAATCGAGTTCTTTATCTTCGCTCGACAAAACCATGTATTGACCAAATTAGACATCTTTAAGGAGAAACAAATATGATACAAAAAATAGTCACATTGTGCATTGTGCATTGTGCATTGTGCATCGGCCTGTTTGCCCAACAAGAAGCACCGCAGATTCGGCACGGAAACCACGATTACAAGGCCGCTAATTACACCGAGGCCGAAGTGGATTATCGCCGAGCTATCGAAAAAAACGACCGGTCATTTGAAGGCTATTACAACTTAGGCAATGCCCTCTTCCGTCAAGATAAGTACCCCGAGGCTGCCGAACAATATGCGAAGGCTTCCGAGATAGTGCAAAAAGGTGCTACACGCGTTAAAGATGTTCCGCAACAAGACCGTCTGCGCCTCAGCCAAGCCTATCATAACTTAGGCAATGCCCTCTATGGACAACAACAATTCGGCGAAGCCGTAAAAGCCTTCGAGAATAGTCTGCGCCTTAATCCCAAAGATAACGATACCCGTTATAACTTAATCAAAGCTATGCAAATGCTCCAACAACAGCAACAGCAGCAACAGAACCAAAATCAGAACCAGCAGCAAAAGCAGGAGCAACAAGAGCAACAGCAGCAACAAGACCAACAACAGCAAGAACAACAGCAACAACAGCAAGAACAACAGCAGAATCAAATGGATAAAGAAACGGCTGAACAGATACTGCAGGCGCTCGAACAAGATGAACAAAACACCCAAGATAAGATGCAACGCGTGCAGGGACAAAAACGCCGCGTAGAAAAAGATTGGTAAAAAAGCTATAACACAATAATGAAACGATTACTTTCACTCTCACTCTCCCTCTTACTTCTCTTGCCACTAATGGCTGACGAAGTGGAGTTTAGAGCACAAGCCCCCGGTAAAGTGGTGGCAGGCAAGCCTTTCCAACTCACTTATACCATCAATCAGCGTGCCCGTGACCTGCAAGCTCCTGAGTTCACAGGATTTGAATACTTGGCTGGACCCTATACATCTCAGTCCTCTTCCACTTCATTCGTCAATGGGCATCGCACCTCTACTTTCACACTCACCTACACCTACACCCTATTAGGCAATACACCGGGCGACTACACCATCAACCCTGCTACCATCACTTCCAATGGTCAGCAGTACACCTCTAACGGAGTACGCATCACCGTCTTACCTCCTGACGAACAACCTGCTCCCTCGTCCTCGTCTAAGTCTATATCAGAGCGCCCTGAGGCGTCGTCAACGTCCTCGTCCGATATCTTTGTTCGCACCATCGTCAACAAGACTAATGTATATGAACAGGAAGCGCTACAGATTAGTTACCGACTATACGTAGCTGGCGTGGACTTTGCACAAATGGGCAACTCCCTTAAGTTACCCGAGATGACAGGATTCCTTAAGCAAGAACTGGAATTGGGTAATCGCCAATTTGAATTGGAGCATTATAACGGACGTAACTACCAAGCCGTAACGCTCTTCTCATACCTGCTCTATCCGCAACATAGCGGAGACATCAAGATTGATGCAGCCCAATTCGAAGCCATCCTGCGAGTACAAACGCACCAGCAAGTGCGCAGTATCTTTGACGATTTCTTCGGAACATACGAAAACGTAAGTCGTGCTTTGCCTGCACCCGGTGTCACTATTCACGTCAACCCCCTTCCTGCCGGTAAACCTGCCGGATTCAGTGGCGCTGTAGGTCAGTTCACCATCACTCCTGCTATCTCCACTACCGACATCCAAGCTAACGAAGCCGTCACCCTTTCGCTCAATATACGAGGTACAGGCAATATGAAACTCATCAAGACGCCTTCCGTAGATTGGCCTGAAGGATTTGAACCATACGATCCCAAAGTAACCAATAACTTCAAACCTTCCAACAGCGGTTTCACCGGCAATAAGAGCATTGAATACTTAGCTATCCCTCGTGCCGCAGGAGATTACACGATTCCTGAACTGTCCTTCTCGTACTTTGATATCCAGGAAGGTAAATACAAGACCCTATCTACTCCCGCCTACACGTTACATGTACGCCGTGCACCAGGACAAACAACCGACGGAGAACAGGTGCAGACCTACACCAATGTCAATAAAGAAGACATCAAACAACTCGGTTCTGACATCCGTTATATCAATACTGCAGAACAACCACTCATCTATACTCCGGAACGTGAGCCCCTATCTACATCTACTATCCTACTGATTGATATGCTTATCTTCTTACTTTCTATGCTCGTTCTTTTGATTGGCCGCAAGTTAATCAAAGACAATGCTGACCAAATGGGCATTCGCTATAAACGTGCCAATAAAGTAGCTCAAAAACGCCTTAAAACGGCACAATTATTGCTCAATGGCGACAATCAAACTTTCTATGCTGAAATAGAAAAAGCCGCTTTCTCGTACCTCAGCGACCGTCTCCGTATTCCTACGGCCGATATGACCAAAGACAATATCGCAGACTTATTGCGACAGAAAGCGGTGCCCGAATCACTTATTAAGCAGGTGAACGATGTGCTCTCTACGGCTGAGTTTGCACGGTATGCACCAACCACCGGCGCAGAGAAGCAGGCCCTCTATGATGCCACTACTCAGATTATTAACCAACTCGAAAATCAAAAGATATGAAACGTTCCATAGCCTCATCCAAAATCATTATAATAGCCCTATTCCTCTCAACGCTCAACGCTCAACTCTCCACTATAAATGCCACTCCTATGGCGGATGCTAACACGGAGTATGCGGCTGCTAATTATGCCGAAGCAGCGGCCATCTATCGCCAAATAATAGAAGAACACCCTTGCGCCATGGCGTATTATAACTTAGGCAATGCCTATTTCAAAATGGGGGAACTATCCCAGTCTATCTTGGCGTATGAACGTTGTTTGCGTCTAGAGCCCAGCAACCGAGATGCACGCTATAACCTCCAATTCGCACAATCACGCATTACTGACAATATATCCGACAACCAGGCTTTCTTCCTCAGCACCTTCCTCACCAATGTGCGCAACCTAATGCGGCAGAATACATGGACCTGGATTAGTCTAATCTCTTTTGCACTTTGCATGATTGGTCTGCTCTTCTTCCTCTTATCCAATGCCACCGTCGTGCGCAAAACCGGATTCAGCATCGCCATCATCATGTTTATCGTGGCCATCTTCTCTTTCTTTGCTGCACGCTCTTTGCATAACCGCGATACATTACGCGAAGAAGCTATCATTACCCAAGGTATAGTTAACGCGAAAGCGTCTCCGGACCAAAGCGGAACGGAACTCTTTACGCTGCACGAAGGCACCAAGGTGCGCATTAGCGAAACGCTTGGTGACTGGTGCAATATATCTGTTGGAAATTATCAAGGCTGGATTCGCCTACAGACGCTGGAACGCATTTAATGCGTAATCGGGAAACCTAATAGATTATACGTTTTCCCTGCTTTACGAATCATCACACGACCGCTCGCATCTATATAGGTGCGGGCGTTATTGTTGCTATCGACATCCACAGCGGTTATGCCCGAAGGAATGTCTAAATGCGGATCCTGGGCAAAAGTGAAATAGAAATGACTGCCAACATCATCTCTCAAATCCAAATCATACTGCCATATACCATCTCCTAAATCCGTCAGCGTCATCGTAACGGTCACAAAGTTATAGTTAACGCCATAGAAGAAAAAGTCATTAAAATCCGACTGATTCCTAAACAACAATATCCCAAATATCTCATTTCTTGCATCAATCAACCCTTGCGAGGTTGTTGCTTCGACGAATTCATACTTTCCTTCCGTCAACCGATTCTTCTCCGGCAAGCGAGCATTAAAAATCAGATTCGGATAATCCTCCATATACGAGAAATTAAACTCATATACATTCTCGTTTGCGTTTGCCTCAACAAAAGTCACGACTACCGAGTCTATCGCCAATTCTTCTTCTACCTTGGGTTTGGGAGGGAATGGTGGCACGTAGAACTCATTATATGCCACGACATCAATCGTAAATACCGAGCCGTTTTGAGAAGTCACTTGCCCTTGCACAGTCACTGTATCTCCCTTGGCATTCAGCGCAAAGTTCAAACTTCCTTCGCGGATATAATACACATTCGCCTCTCCCCACTCTGCGCCGCGTAATGCCACGTAGGACGGCAGGTCGGTGCGGTTATGATAGCCCGGCGAAGCAATCAACGTGCCTAAGGCACTATCCTTAGAGAAAGAAAAAGTCCCTTGAGGCATAGCAAACGAATCCACCACCAAATCCAACTCCACCCAGTCAAGGCGTTGCTCTGCGGAATCCACTAAATTGATATTAATCCAGCCGGTCTTGGTGCGATTATCGCGCACATTCGCTATCTGACCCTCAAAAGTATGCTCAATAGCCTGCTTTGGCTCAAAACGATACGGATTGTCATCTACCGGATCCGGCTTATCTGTTTTGTATGCAAACTTAAAAGTCGGCACATCATATTCATATCGTGTCTCATCTTCGCCACGAGAAGCCTTAAAATGCGCACTCAACACACAACTATCGTCATTGATGCGTTCAATCTCCAACTCCACCGGACAATCGTCATACATATAGTAATAGGTATTACTGCCTTTGCGGAGCGAACTAAACGTGCGCTTTATCGTTCCATCTTCGGCATTAAAAGAGCCCACAAGAGCATTGGTCTTGGACCATACATCCAAACATACATGGTACGTCGCCTGAGATGTGGAGGCTGTTATATCCAAATAAAAATTCGGCTTATCTACCGTCAGGTCTGTTACCTCTACTTGGCTGGCCGTCAGCGTAATTGCTGCCCAACCCTGCAACGACAGGAATGCCCCAATTAAAATCAGTAATACTTTCTTCATTATAAATAGTTTTTTTTACAAAAGAGCCGCCCTTACGGGCAGCCCTTCTGTTTTAGTATTGGAATGTTCTAAACACTCTTATTTAACAATACGGCCTTGCAGGTCAAATGCCTTCTCACCCTTAACGATGATCAGACGACCATTAACCATAGCCTTGCGAACGTTAGCATTAACCATTGCCTCACGAATAGCGGTACCAGGGCCTACAGATGATTTCTTGTACAACTGTATAGGTTGTTGATTGGTATAGGAAGTAGACTTGTAAAAACGGAAACGATCTTGACCACTGGTCTTATTGTAACGCAGCACAGCACCAGCAGGATTTGCAATCACGGTAGAAGCAGATTCTGCATCATAAGATACGGTCATAGTGACACCTGTTTCACCAAACTTAAGTCCATTCTCGTCTTTATCACTAGTGAGATATTTACCATCATTGTCGCCACCGTTAATCTTCACGAGATAACCATCCTGTGCAGCCTCAAGAATAATCGTATTGAATCCACCGGTAATGGTATTGTCAATAATCTCAGCGGCATCAAAGTCCTCAATAGCATCTAAACCATTGAATACGCGAGCAGCACCTTCGACCTCGTAAACAACGATATACTCACCAGCCCAATCTGTTTGGTCAGCAGCAACCTTCGTATAAGTAGTACCTACCGGAGCAGGTTTCTCTGTTACAACAATACCACTAACTTGGAATGGAGCGCTCTC
>JAKSNH010000019.1 GCA_024399955.1 Paludibacteraceae bacterium
AACCCGCGACCCCCAGCTTGGAAGGCTAGTGCTCTATCGACTGAGCTATTTCCGCAAAATTCTTGCTATAGACAAAAATTTTGCGCAAGTCTTCACTGCGCCGAGTTGCAAGAGCAAGCTCTTACCCGTCTTGCTGAAGACTTCCGCAGATTAATGTTTGTGGGTGCGGATGGATTCGAACCACCGAAGGCATAGCCAGCAGATTTACAGTCTGCCCCATTTGGCCACTCTGGAACACACCCCCATTTTGTTAGATCACTTTGAGCCACTAGTCGGATTTGAACCAACGACCGGCGGTTTACAAAACCGCTGCTCTACCACTGAGCTATAGTGGCGGTTTCCTCCGCCCCGTTGCCCCAATCAGGGGGCTACTCGGCTGAAAAGCGGTGCAAAGGTACTGCTTTTTTTTGACATGACCAAATATTTTTACAAAAAAATGCAAAAAAATGATAGTTTTCTATCTAAAATTGCAAAAACACGGGGTTGTTGGATGCTTGTGGACAAAAAAAAGACCGGTATTTTATGAATTGAGAAGGCATCGCTTTTGGGGGTGAAGATATCGCCGAGAGGGAAGCCATATGCCCCATTGTTGGTGGGTAGTCGCAGGGGATTATAAACACCCGACAAAAACCCGACGTCGAAACGGCAAACAATTAGTCAATTAGGAATTAGCCAAGTAGTCAATACAAATAGAGACAAATAGAAAAAGCGAGGCAGAGAACGAATTGTTTTCTGCCTCGCAAGAGATTAATAAGAGGAAACGTTTTGAGACTATTACACTATAACAATAGTGGCGGTATTTTAAAGTTAAGCAAAAATAGCAGAGAACGATTATCTTAGTCAATTAATATAGCGTCTTAAAACTCTTTACTTCACCATAATAGACATTCCCTTCTTTGTCTTTTGCATATGCACGATAATAGTAAGTCGAGTTAGAATAAAGGCCTTTGAAATCAACATAAAAATTTGTATATGTTCCGTACCAATATAAATCATAATTCGTCAGAGAAACATTCGAGTCATGTAATTTAAGTAAAATACCAGCTTCTGCTAATTGAGCGCCATTATTTAGTGTGCAATAGCCTCGGACTCGAGCAGAAGTAGATGTAACGTTCTCAGAATAGTTTGTTGTTACGCCAATGTTGGCATATGGTAATGTCTTAAAACTCTTTACTTCGCCATAATATATTTTGCCGTTTTTACCTTTGGCATACGTGCGATAGTAGTATGTGGATTCGGTATATAGGCCGGAGAAGGATTTAGTAACGGGATAAGTACCGCTTGATTTACCGAAATAAGAATACTCTTTGTAATCATAGTTATCAATAGTAACATCCGGATTATGCAAGCGCACCAAAATTCCAAGTTCGTCAAGATATCCACCATTAAGAATTACTGCGGAACCTTCCAATTGTACGGACTTGGCGGTTAGATTGCTATAAGCTCCGGTCGTTACTGTTAATTCAAGTGGTGTTTTAAAACTCCTTACCTTACCTTTTTGATTGCCTAATTTTGGAGCATAATAGTACGTTGTTCCAGGCTCCAAATTAGATAGACGAACAGTATATGTTCCTTCATAACGAAGGGTCTCGCGTACGCACTTGTGCGGCTCGATTAATGGATTAGAAGACGTGGAATAATAAACCTCAAGAGTATTATGATTGTAATTATAATGGTCTCCTGATTCTGTCTCGAAAATACTAACAATAACTTCTGCTGATGTCGTAGTAATGCTGGAGACCTTTGTGGCATTATCATTGATGCTTCGAATCGCAAATGTCGGATCTTTTTCACAGGCACAAAGCAAAATAGCGATAATTGCCAATACGGATTTTAGATAAGTTTTCATTTTTTACCTCCTTTCTTGCCATTTATAGCACAGCCTATACCGATTGAAACTTCAAGTTGATGTTTCTCGTATACATATCCACCAAAACTTGCCATCAAAGAAAAGCCTTTGATATCGGCAAGGAGTCCAACTTGATAGGTCATAGCATTGTTACTTTCGCTACCATTACGTACTTTAATCCAATCGCCATTAGTAGCTTTATAGGTTAATGTATGATAACAATAACCTACGCCTCCTATAAAATAAAGAGGGCATCCTAATCGCACCATTAATCCGGTATTGAATGAGATACGTTGAGTAGTGTGCGTGTTTGTTAAATCCCGATCAGAATAATAGTAGGAACTCCAATCGTCAAGACCCACAAAACCATCCGTCTTATAATGGAGACCACTTACGCCCAATGTGGCATTGATGTACACACCGGCAACGTGGCACCAACCATAGGTTAGACCAACATTATGTGACTTATTACCAAAGGTATAAGTATAGTTAGCCAATAAGAAGTGTTTTCTCGGAATGGCATCTACTTTAGCCTTGAAGGCGGCCTTTTTAGCAGCCTTAATGCTGTCTTTGCGATGTTGTTCAATGGCTTTGTAATCTACAAACGGATAACCACCCATGCCATAGTTATTCTGAGGATAGGCAGAAGGGTAACCCATTTGAGGATAAGGTGACATCGTTTGCGGAGCTGGCGTTGCCGGTTGTTCTACAACGGGCTCCTCCTCAAAAGTCTGAACCTCTCCATTACCATAGATAATCGTGGCAATCTGATTAGTCTCTAACACAACCAATGGTCCTTTGGGATTATTGGCGGTGCGGTACTTAATGCTCGTTGTTCCTACTTCCTCAATGATGGCATTGATTTTGGTAGAAGAACGAGTTATGATGATATCCACCGCATATAATAATGTGGCAGGCATCATAAAAAGAATTAATACAAGTCGTTTCATAGTAAACAATTTTAGAAGTTAAGTGCTAAACCAATACCATTTTGTGAGGCTTGGAGATTAAAACGCACTTCAGAATAACGGGCAGCACATTGCTGATTAAATATCTCCGGAGCTTTCTTGCAGCGACGAACATTACCAACTGCCCCCAAAGGGATGCCTGCGCCTACACACGCGGCACCAACACCTGTTAATGCGAGCATAGCACCACCACCTGATGCTGCAGCAACACTCCCTGCAACTACCAAGACAACACCGCCACTAAGTAATCCCCAGCCAGCACATTCCATAAGGAAGTTTTTGCGCCAATAATCGTATGCTTGTGGGCAGGTTTGATAAAGGAAATCTTGTAATTTAATCTGTTGACCTTTGTAATAATAGTCATGACCATTACGAACAATACCATTCCCCGCATAACCAGGAGTGCCCGGGTAAGGCATATTAGGATTATAACCATAATTATTGCCATAAGGCTGTTGATAACCACCAGCTTGTGGATATTGTCCATAACCCTGCTGTGGTTGTGCATATTGAGTAGGTTGTGCGGGTTGAGCATACTGAGCAGGTTGAGCAGCTTGGACTGGTTGTGCGGCTTTATGCTCTATTACTTGCACATCACCATTTGCATACATAATGGTATTAATGTCATTTGTACTAAGTACAAAAGTGGGGCCTTGCAGGTTATTTACCTTCTTGTACTTCACTTCTGTTGAGCTAATCTCAACGATTTTAACCTCCAATTTTTCGGATTTGGTGGTAATGATAACATCTGCACAAAAAGCAGAAACAGCAAAGAACATTGCCAAAGCTGTAAAAAGGATTTTCTTCATAATTGTAATAAATTAGTTTGCCTACTCTTCATCGGATTTTCGGCGTATTCCGTTATTTATATTTGAATTCGTCTACAAAATCACCACCTTACATCTTTGATTACTGCGCCCACTCGCTTCCCTGTGCGTTCGTTTGGGCGGTGGCTTTAAATGCCAACGTGACCGCAAGGGTCGCGCCATTCTATGCTCGTGCTATTTCCTCCGTGTGGGGGACACGTCGGGCACTTCGCTCGGAGCGCATTCCGTTGCGCTCCTTCACGCCTTTACGATGCCGGTTAATCATAGGCTACTGAATAATATTATTATTTAAGCATACTACATTACACTCTTTTACTCCACGTTGGCAGATACCAGCGGCCTCAAACATCCCTTCAAATGACAAATCTTCATCTAAAGCAGGCCAATGGATACCACCATAAGATAGGACATAGGCTGCTCTCTGTTCTGGTGTGGCATCACGAAGCGACTGCCAATCATTAAAACAATAAGACGCAGTTTCTCCTGTCACGGCTTGGGCATAGATAAAGTTGTCATCTATCCAAACTTTATTTATTTGAAGTGGTGTGGTCATTTTTGATTAAAAAATACGCGCCAACGCTCTTTGATAATTTCTTGATTTTCCTCTATCACACTCTCAATCATAGATAACTCATTTTTCTTGTATCCATGATTATAGACTAAAACCACTTCGGAATCAATGTTGTATTTGGCCTCCTTTCCATCTTTCAACACATGAACATGTACCGGAGTATGGTCATCCGAATAGAACATAAAATGAAACCCAAATAGAATAAAAATAGTAGGCATATCGTTTTGTGTTTTGCAGTTTTGCGCTGCAAAATTACAGAAAAAAAATGATATATGCAAAAAAAAGTGAGATTTGAGATAAAAATATTTTGGGGCAGGCTAGTGGGATAGAACACTAGAGCACTAGATGCGGCGATGGTATCACCGGAAATGGACGGGACGGAACGGCGATGAAGACATCGCCGAGAGGGGACAGTAACGGACGGATATTCCGGAGAGAGAAGGGGAATTAGGAATTAGCCAATTAGGAATTAGCCAAGGAGCTGAAAGGAATAAAAGTAAACAAAATAGCAACTTCGGGTAGAAATTGCTATTTTGACGAAAACGAGGATGTAAATTATGCCATTACTTGGTGCGAGCACCGGTAGCAATATACTCTATTCCGTTGCGAATAATATAGAGTCTATCATCCTTGATAATCTTGCGTACCGCTTGATCATCGTTACCCTCTACCTTCTGTACTTCGGTAGGAGTACCCGTTGTAAAGATAGCCGTATAGAGGGTACCATCCAATTCGTTAACGATACGTGGATTCTCCGTATTACCGTCATCCCAGTTCAAGAAAGTACCTCCATTTATCGGAAGAGCCATCACAGCCACAACGGCTATACCCAACGTCTCATCGTTAGAGGCCACCTCGATACAAGTTTCTGATGATTTTGGAACAAAGTAAGCCGTGTAGGTGATATCCTCAGATACCGTTACATAACGCGCAGCAGTTTTAATACCATCGTTCCATTGATCAAAGACATAACCTTCGTCCGTATTAGCAGCCATAATCAGCACTTCGGCATCCTTGTCATAGGTACCGCTACCCATGGTGATACTATGAGAGTAGTCGTTACTATTGACCGTAAGATAAACAGGTTCAGGACAGAAAGTCCAACTATAACCTTTACCATTGTAATAATAAACCAGGTCGGTTTCTGTTCCTGTTTTTTCATTTGCCAAGTCATATCCGTTGTAGAGGATTTGGAAATCCCAGCTCATTGAACCGCAGCGGAACTTAAACTCTGTATTTTCTTCCGTATTAGGCAAAGTCGTATAGTAGTAGATTTGGTTATTAGCGTCCACTCTCTTCTCCATCAATTTGCCCATTGTCCAGTTATCGAATGCTCCCATGATACGTACCGAATCGGCATAGTTAGCAATAGCCTCGCAGAACTTAGGAGCATATAAACTAATCGAATAATCATGTTTAGGTACTGCCACACAGGGTGTGTTATGTATCTTCCAATAAGCCAACTCATAGATATACGCACCCTTATTGGGCCACTGACAATTGGCCTCACCATCATAACCAGGATTAACAATAGCCGTTTGTGTGCCCGGTTGATTCTTATTAATCCATGCCTCATAATCACCCGATTGGAAATCCCATGAGAAAGAACCATCTAATTTGAGTTGAACGGGCTTACCTTCCACCGATGCCGAGTTATCAATCACCGCCACTACGTACCATCCGTCAAAACCGGCGAGGGCTTCAAATTTGAGCATTTGGCTCGGATCGGTATTCCAGTTGTTATATGTTCCTGCCCATACAATTGGATTACAAACCTCTTCATCAGGGTGAATACAGATGACACGAGAATTGGTCACATTATATCCTGCTGCTGTCAAATCTGCCACAGTAGGTATGCCTGAAGGAGTAGGAGGAGTACCTGCATCCATTGTTAGTGTTTCTTCCTCTCCGTAATCACCAAAATATCCCCCTGATACATAATATACCACATTCAAATGGAAGATACCGGTTTTTGCATCATAATATGACGGCCAGTCTGAAGTACCTATGTAAGTATTTAAGTCAGAGATTCGGACATACTCTTGGTAAGTGGGATGGAAATATCCTGTATTTTGTGGTGCAACGGAGCAAGAATAATCCGAAGCCATATCCACGATGAGGTCAATTCCATTTTGAGTAAATATTGACTTACCCCAACCGACGAATTTGAATTGTTTATTACCATTCGCATCCTCACGTACCTGAACAGGGATGTTCTTTTGCGTTTCAGGCTCATTAAGCATTAGGGTGAAGGCATAACTACCCGTATTGGAATAGAACGGAGCAAAATCCTTCCACTCTCCCCATGTTGGTTCAACTAATGTAATCGCGGCATAGTCATTATCGTAATCATACGCACTTATAGTAATAGTTTGGTCAAATGCATAAGCATTACCATCGTTTCCATAGAAGATTCCTTCCATGCGATATTTCCCATCTTGCGCAAGACTAATCGTCACATTACCATTTTGGGCTTCTATAGTTTTCCCTGTCGTAGTTGTATATTCTACATACAACAGACTATACGTTCCAGACAGGCTTGTTTTGCTCTTTGCATTAAGAAGAAAAACCAATCTAGGATAGATATAGCCATTATTATATCCTTTATACGAATTAATAGTCCACAACGGACTACCATTATTGGCACGGTAAACGGCCTCTCCATACTGTAATCCGCTGATGGTTTGTGGAGTAGAAGGTGTAGGAGGAGTAACGGAACCATTGGGTTCAATACCGATGATATAATCTAAATAGTGTGAATATCCGGCACCATTGCCACCTATTCCTGATCCACCGGGCTCTAAATCGTCAATGGCATAGTAACCATTATAAGATCCGCCCCAGCCCCAATTGACATAGAACAGACCATTTTTATCGTAGCCTTCAAATACGAATTCATGACCGAATGACGCACTTTCACTTGAACCTCCTACAACAATCGGATGCCCTTTGGCAAGATCTTCTCTCATGCGTTGTGCGGTTGTGGAGGCCGATTCGATTTGCTGATCATAATACCAGTCATAGGTGTTAACATACTCAAGGGTATTCTTGTATCCAAAATAATCCACTAAAGCTGTTGCCACATCGTTTGCGTAGGCTCCAGATCCACCTATTGTCTCACCGCCATAGTTCATATCAATAGCCACTCCAACATGGTACATCAACGTGGCTACAGCATTCTTTTGTGCGGTTGTGGTGTATCCCGATGTTGTTTTAGGCATGTTCGCCCAGTCGTAGGTGGTTGCACCAAAGTTCGCTGACAGGGTTCCGCTCACATTTTCAGCATTATAAGAATGATTACCAGTTCCTTTGGTTGGCCACTTCCAATAACGCATCACTTGTGCAGTGGCTGTTGCTACGCAACCTGTATAAGCTCGATCGCCATTCTTGTCAATAGGGCACATATTCCAATAAGGTTCATCTTGGCCCCATTGAATACCATCTAATAATGGTGTCACCGGTGTATAAGAAGTGGTAGCGGCAGCAGTTTTACCCATCTTGCTGGAATAGGCAATACGTTCTGCCATGTAATCCAACAGGAACTGCACGTTATCCGGCACTCGCTCAGGGAAAGCACCCTGATCGCTATATGCCAAGATATCCCGCGTATTATCGTCCGCAGACACAATAACAAACCCCTGTTGGTCACGGTCAAAGACATAGAAAGCAGCCTTATCCGACTTAGGTTGGAGCTGAGTATGCACCAACCGTACCGAATGGTCTTGACGTTGCGGAGCCTGACCGGTGGCAGATTTCTTAATAACCTTGCGCAAAGACAAAGAATGAACTTGTTTTGCAATAGCAGCAGCTTCTTCAGCAGTACGTTGCGCCGCAAAGAGTCCCGTTGTCAATATGACAGCGAGAAGAGAAATAAGTATTTTCTTCATAACATATAATATTGTTTGACAAGATTAACGTTGTTTAAGTTTCTCTAATTGCTTATCCAAAGCCTCTAAGCACAGGTCAATACCCTGCTCAAAGGTATCGCAAGTTTTCTCGGCGAATAGTTCCGGACCATTGCCTAAGATACGAATTTGAGTCTGTTTATTGAGGTTGGTTTCCGGCTTAATTACCGTCAACCTTAATTCCATAATCACTTCTTCACTTGGCAAAAGACGTTCGTAACGACGAGTTTTTTTCTCAATGTACTTTTCTAAACGCTCTGCAATCTCAAAATTAATAGAATTGATGTTCAGTTTCATAATCGTTCAATTTTAAAGTTACTTTTTAGCGCGAGGATGCGCCGAATTATATGTTTTTTGTATTTGTTCAAACGTAGTATGTGTATAAACTTGCGTAGCTGCGAGACTGGCATGTCCTAATAATTGTTGAATCGTGCGTATATCGGCCCCATTATCCAGCATCGTGGTGGCAAAGGTATGTCTCAGCACGTGCGGTGAGTGTTTTTTTAGGGTTGAAACCTCTCCCATTCTACTGCGCACAATCTTATAAAGGATTGATTTAGTTAGTGGAGTCACTCTACCGTTTTTATCTCTATGCACAAAAAACGTACCATAAGGATTAGATGTTTCCACTATTTCATTTCGTGCCTTCAGATACTTATCAACATCCATCAGCAGCGACTCTCCAACCGGCACAATACGCTCCTTGCGACGCTTACCAAAGATTCGTATCTCGGCTGCCTCTGAACGGATATCCTCATCCTTAAGATTAAGCATCTCAGCCTGCCGCATTCCTGTTTGGTAGAGCATTTGTATGATTAAGCAATCCCGAATGGACTCAAAGTCATCCGCTTCTTCGTCCCATCGTGTTGCCTCTGTCATCTCAGAAGGTTTAAAGAAGACCGGCAACGGCTTATCTATCTTGGGAGCAATTACCTTGCGGGTAATATCCACATTCACTTTCCCTATGCGCAATAAGAACCGATAGAAAGAATGCAATGCACTTAACCTACGACGTACACTCCGCGCCGAGTTATGGTTCTCGTCCATCATTGCAACGAGCCATTCCCGAACATCGGCCTCAGAAACCTTAGTCGGGTCATACTCAGTAGGATCCCAACCTAAAAAGAGACAAAAGTCACGAAGGTCATCGCGGTATGCTTGAACCGTTGCGGGAGAGTACTTTTTCTCGATGCTAATATAATCGAGAAAAGCCTGAATCATTTTATCTCCTTGCCTACACCCTGTTCAGCTTCAAACGGGAACAGGCCGAATAACTCGGCATCAATACGATCGGTTACCCAACGGAAATCTTCCGGATTATTGCCAAACTTACAGGTATCACCCGGTATGATCAGTAACTTACCCTTGTAATCTTTAATCCACTCCTCGTACTTATCATTCAATCCCTGCAGGTAGTCAATACGCATCGAAGCTTCGTATTCACGACCACGCTTCTGAATTTGTGCCACCAAGTTAGGAATAGAGGAACGGACATAAATCATCAAGTCGGGCATCTTAACCAACGACATCATCAAGTTAAACAGGTCCGTGTAGTTCTCAAAATCACGATCCGACATAAAGCCCTGCTCATGCAAGTTAGGCGCAAAGATACGGGCATCCTCGTAAATCGTACGA
This sequence comes from Paludibacteraceae bacterium, assembly GCA_024399955.1. Classification (GTDB taxonomy): domain Bacteria; phylum Bacteroidota; class Bacteroidia; order Bacteroidales; family Paludibacteraceae; genus Colicola. The sequence goes on from JAKSNH010000019.1 coordinate 9,756, forward strand.
TCCTGAATGATATAATCGTTCGACTTAGATATATCTACAATATCTTGGAAGCGTTTATTCAAGAAGTAAATTTGCAGGTTAAACGACCAGCGAGCCATATCTTCGTAGAAATCCGCCAGATAGGGATTAAAATCTACGGACTCAAAACGAGGCTGCCAACCATAATGCTTGGCGAGCATGTTGGTAAGTGTGGTTTTTCCACAACCGATATTACCGGCAATAGCTATATGCATAGTATAATGATTTTATCTGTTACTATTTAAAATGTTCTTCCGAGAAGAGACCAAATAACTGAGCATCTATTTTATCTACAATCTGACGAAAATCCTCAGGGTTATTTTCAAAGTCCATATCATCCGAATCTATCACTAACACCCTACCTTCATACTGATGGAAAATAAAGTCCTCATATCGTTCGTTCAAATCCTTTAGATAATCAATCTGCATACCCTTCTCGTATTCACGACCACGCTTCTGAATCTGAGCAATGAGCGCCGGAACGGATTTGCGCAAATAAATCATCAAATCCGGCAAACGCATCAAACTCTTCATGTGACGGAAAAGTTCCATGTACGTAGTATAATCTCGCTCACTCAAATCCCCACGGCGGTAGTTATTATTAACGAACACATACACGCCCTCAAAGATACTTCTATCCTGCACAATCGTATGGGACGACTGCATCACCGCCAACATATCACGAAAACGTTCTTTAAGGAAATATGTCTCCAAACAAAACGACCAACGAGGGAGATCACCATAATAATCCTCTAAGTACGGATTAAAGCCCACACTCTCAAATCGAGGCTCCCAACCATAGTATTTGGCCAACATCTTAGTTAGCGTCGTTTTACCTGCACCAATATTTCCGGCAATCGCAATATACACGTATCTAAAATTTGGGTGCAAAGGTACAAAAAAAAAATCATATTTCAAAATTCTGAGCATAAAATATCAAAAAAAAATATTTTGTGGCAAATAAATTTGCATACTTGCATATTTTTTTGTACTTTTGCAGGCATTTTGCGCGAATATGCGCTCGCCCATATACGTATGATAGATTATATTAAAGGTCAACTCAGCGAATTAAATCCCACTTTTGCGGTCATTGAAGCCGCAGGTGTAGGCTATCAAATTAACATCGCCTTACCTACCTATTCCGCCCTGATTGATCAGGCCGAAGTTAAGTTGTATATCACCGAGATTATTCGTGAGGACACGCATGACTTATTTGGGTTCAGCAGCAAAGCCGAACGAGAGATTTTTATGCAACTCACCACAGTCAGCGGTATCGGTGGCAATACGGCACGAATGATTATGTCTGCCTACACGGCTGCGGAATTGCGTCAACTGATTGCAACAGGTAATAGTAAAGCCCTATCGCAAGTCAAAGGCTTAGGGCCTAAAATGGCGCAGCGCATCATCGTGGACCTCAAAGACAAAATACTTAAAATTGACCTGGGAGACGGAGCAACATCTATACCAGATACCGAGTTGTTCCCTGCCGAAGCCAATCCAATTAAGGACGAGGCCGTTAGTGCATTGGTGATGTTAGGATTTACCGCCGCAGCCAGTGGAAAAGCGGTAGATAAGATCCTTAAACAAACACCTACGGCTCCGGTAGAAACAGTCATACGTGAAGCCTTAAAGATGCTCTAATCCTCTTGTTGTGCGAATCACCAAACTGCTCATATTACTGCTGATGCCTCTCGCGCTGATAGCGCAGAACCTCAATAGCGACTCCATCCAACAAGCCGACACCGTTGGCCGTCTTATGCCTGTGCAATTAAAGCAACAGACCGGAGCCAACTATGAGGACCTGATGCGAACCGGCAGTAACATGGATCTTAAGCAGCCGGACAATGTAACCACCGAGGTGGAATACCAACCCAGCACCGGCTACTACGTCGTTCATACTAAAGTGGGCGACTTAGATATATCCACACCTTTCCTGATGACACCCGAGGAGTATAAGGACTATTCCGAAAAGAAATTCATTCATCAGTATTGGCAACAAAAAATAAGCGAGGTTGAACACGATAACGAAAAGAAATTCGACATTACCGATATGAAATTCAATATCGGTCCTGCCGATAAAGTGTTTGGTCCCGGTGGCGTGCAACTCAAGCTGCAAGGAAGTGCCGAACTGCTCTTTGGCTTTAAGCACCAGTACGTAGATAACCCATCGCTCACCAAGCGCAGCCGCAATAATAACATTTTTGACTTTGACGAGAAGATTCAAGTGAACGTGAACGGTAGTGTAGGTACGCGTCTGAAGATGCAAATGAACTACAACACCGAGGCCAGTTTTGCGGCGGATCAACAGAATATCAAGATTGGCTATAAGGGCGAAGAGGACGATATTCTGCAATCCATTGAGGCCGGTAACGTCAGCCTTGACCTTAATTCCAGTCTAATCAAAGGTAGTCAAGCCCTGTTTGGTGTAAAAGCAGACCTTAAATTCGGACGACTCAAAGTGCAAGGAGTGATTAGTCAGCAGAATAGCGAAATGCAGTCCGCATCGTCCGAGGGCGGCGCACAGATGACTAAGTTTGAAGTGCAGGCCGATAACTACGACGAGAATAAACATTTCTTCCTCAGTTATTATTTCCGCGATAACTACGAAAAAGCCATGGCCACCCTGCCCTACATCGCCAGCGGTATAACAATCAATCGTATCGAAGTATGGGTTACCAACAAGCGTGGCAACTATGATCAGGCGCGTAATATAGTAGCATTCACCGATTTGGCGGAGGCGCGAATAGATCACCTCAACTTGCAGCACTGGGCCATACCTCATACCCAGGACATCATGCCTGCCAATAGTGCCAATGAATTGTACGCACAAATCAAGGACGTTGCCGACATACGTGACATACAAAAAGTGACCTCTTACTTGCAAGGCAAAGAAGGAGATCCAGACTGGGGACTGATTGGCGGAGAAGACTACGATAAGATAGAGTCCGCACGATTGCTATCCTCCAGCGAATATACACTCAATGCTGCATTAGGTTATATATCCTTGAAGACTGCCTTGCAGCAAGATGAGGTCTTGGCTGTAGCTTATGAATACACCTATGGAGGAAAAGTCTATCAGGTAGGTGAGTTCTCATCCGATATACAAGGCGGCAGCACAACACCTGTTTCCGGTTCTACCGATTACTCACGAGCACCTAACCTTATCCTTAAAATGCTGCGTAGCAGCAACAATGCACCGTTATACACAACTCAGGACAGAAAGAACGACAAGTTTGGTACTTGGCACTTAATGATGAAGAACATCTATTCATTAGGTGCGAGCAGCATGACCAGCGAGAAATTTGAGTTATACGTCATGTATCGTAATGACTCCATTGGACAGGAAGTGCAGTACTTGCCCGAAGGAGTTAAGACCAAAGGCAAACAACTATTGCGAGTACTGAATGCCGACCGCCTGGACCAAAAGAACAATCCCTATTCGGATGGTCGATTCGACTACGTGGAAGGCTACACCGTACTAAGCAGCATGGGACGAGTTATCTTCCCTGTACTGGAACCTTTCGGCAGTTACTTAGCCAGTCAGATTGACCCTTCCGGCACCAACAAGAAACTAATTGATAAGTATTGCTTCCAAGAACTATACGACTCCACCCTCGTTGTAGCACAAGAGATGAGTGAGAAAAACAAGTTCACCCTCAAAGGTAAGTACAAAGGCACGAACGGCAGCGAGATTCGTCTCAATGCGATGAATGTGCCTCGAGGCAGTGTGACTGTAACTGCCGGAGGTGCTAAACTGATTGAGAACGTCGATTATACGGTGGACTATGCCATGGGTGTAGTCACTATTCTGAACCAGTCCATCTTGGAGTCCGGAACGAACGTGAACGTACAAATGGAGAACCAATCCACCTTTGGTATGCAACGTCGAGGCATGTACGGATTGCACTTGCAATATGACTTCAACAAGGACTTCTCTATCGGTGGAACATTGATGCACCTAAGAGAGACCCCTCTCACGACCAAGGTCAATGCCGGCAGCGAACCTCTATCCAACACCATTTGGGGACTAAACCTCAACTACAAGACCGAGATGATGTGGCTCACTAATCTATTGGATAAGATTCCATGGATAACAGCCACCGCTCCCAGCACTTTCCAAGTCGGTGCCGAGTTCGCTCACCTCATTCCAGGACATAATAAAGATGTCGGCAATGCCGGAACAAGCTACGTGGATGATTTTGAATCCACCACCACCGCTATTGATGTGCATTATCCCAGTGCATGGTTCTTATCCTCTACCCCTACTCGATTTGATGAGCATAAATTCAGCAATGATATCCAGTATGGCAAGAACCGCGCCTTGCTCAGTTGGTACGTAGTGGATCCTATCTTTGGCTATCCGCAAACCAATACACCAACACATATCCGCAATAACAACGAAATCATGTCGGACCACCGCACTCGTATCGTGTATCAACAAGAGATATTCCCCAATAAGCAGAGTTTAGTGAATGAGGACACACGTCTAAGTATCCTCAATCTCACTTTCTACCCCAAAGAACGTGGTCCGTATAACGTATGGACCGGCACGAATGACAGATTTGTTTCTCAATACAATAACGCTGGTGAGTTAAATGACCCTGATACACGTTGGGGTGGTATGATGCGTCGTTTGGATAATACGGACTTTGAGCGAGCTAACATTGAATACATCGAGTTCTGGCTCATGGACCCGCAACTCACTTGCGCCAATGGTGAAACCAATCTCAGAAATGCCAAACTGTATATCGACTTAGGTGATATCAGCGAAGATATCCTGCGAGATGGTAAGAAGAGTTTTGAGCATGGACTGCCCGTTAATCCTAATGATGAAAGCATGGTAGAAAACACGGTATGGGGACGTGTACCACGAACCACCAGCACCACCATCGCCTTCAGCAATGAGTCCGGAGCACGAGATGCACAGGATGTCGGTCTGAACGGACTGAGCACCACACAAGAGTTTAACTTTGAATACAACGGCACTAAACCTTACGCCGATTACGTAGCGCACATGCGTGGCACGGTAACAGACGATCAGACCATTCAGCGGTGGAATAACGATAAGTTCTCGCCATTCAATGACCCTGCCGGAGATAATTATCATTACTACCGCGGTGGCGATTATGACCAGGCGGAGGCATCTGTTTTAGATCGCTATAAACATTTTAATGGAACCGAAGGCAACTCACCTGAATCCGGAGGAGACAGCTATGGTACTGCCTCTACCCTGACACCGGATATTGAAGATATCAACCAGGACAACACGCTGAACGAATACGAGAAATACTACGAGTACATGGTTGAACTCAATCCGAGCAAGATGATGGTGGGTCAGAACTATATATCCGAGAAGATGGAGACCGATGTTACCCTGCGGAACGGCAAGACCGAACATGTAACGTGGTATAAGTTCAAGATTCCTATTCGTGACGAACATCGCACCACCGTCGGTTCGATTCGTAACTTCAAGTCCATCCGATTCATGCGTATGTACCTCACGGAGTGTACCGATACGACTACCCTGCGTTTTGCCTCTATGGACCTAGTGCGTGGCGAATGGCGTCAATACCACAAGGGACTGTATTTCAATAGTCAGAAACAAGTGTATAATATTGATACCGTCACCAATGCCTCCTTGGATGTACAAGCTGTTTCAATTGAGCAAGATGGTAAGCGTAGCCCTGTTAACTATGTGCTACCTCCGGGCGTAAGTCGTCAGACCGACCCTGGTCAGGCACAGTTGATTGCTCAAAATGAGCAATCTCTCGTCATGCGTGTACATAACTTAGGTCGCAACGATGCCAAGGCTGTCTATAAAGGAACAACAATGGACATCCGTAACTATAAGAAACTGCAGATGTTCGTGCATGCCGAGGCTATTCCGGGTACAGAGGAATTAGAGGATGACCAACTAAGTTGCTTCATCCGTCTCGGAACGGATATGACTAATAACTACTACGAGTATGACCTGCCACTGAAAGTGACGCCCGAAGGCATCCATTACAATAACGATGATGAGAACGACCGTCGCAAGGTATGGCCTGCCGAAAACGAAATCGACATTCCACTCAAGATGCTCACCGATGCCAAGACGGCTCGCAATAAAGCCAAACGTTCCGGCACAACCGGTGTGAGCAACACCATTCCTTATGTGATATATGATGACCGTTCCGGTAAGGGACAAAACCGCATATCGGTCATTGGTAATCCGACCCTTGAAGATGTAGAATACATCATGATTGGTGTGCGTAACCGCAATACACAAGAGGATTTGAATGGTGAGATATGGGTGAATGAACTACGATTGAGCGAGTTTGACGAAGAAGGCGGTATGGCAGCCATGGCGAATGTAGCATTAGGCATTAGCGACATCGCTCAACTTAATGTGTCCGGACGTTTAGAAACCACCGGTTATGGTAGTATTGAGAGCAATGTGCAGGGACGTAATATGGATAATTACTACGAGGTGCAAGTCAGCGCCGCATTGGAAGCCGGACGACTATTCCCCGAAAAAGCCAAACTCCATATCCCACTCTATGTAAGTTACGCCAAGAACGTATCTTCGCCTAAGTACGACCCCACCGATACGGATATCAAATTGGATGAATCACTGGATACATACACCACCCAGCACGAGAAAGACTCTATTAAGGCCCTCGCCAATACCGAGCAAGAGTCACTATCATGGAGTTTGACTAACTTCAAGGTGGATATCCATTCCAAGAAAAAGAACATGTTCTATGACCCGGCTAACTTCTCGTTGTCGGTAGCGTTTAATAAGCAGAAGCAGACTAATCCGGAGATTGAAAAAGACTTTAACTCCGACCATAAGGGTTCATTCAACTACGCTTATTCATTCAATCCTAAGCCATGGGAGCCATTCAAGAAAATGGATAAGGTAAAGAACGTCAAACTGCTCACCGAGTTCAATATCTACTACTTGCCGCAGTCATGGAGTTTCAACACCAATATGCATCGTACGTTCAGTCATCTCAAGATGCGTAACTTCAACCAAGTGGATGCCGGTGAGAGTGCTAATAACAATCAGGATTTGAGTTTCTCCAAGGACTTCACTTGGGATCGTAACTTTGATTTCAAGTATGACCTGACCAAGAATATGAAGTTCAGTTTCCATACGGCGATGAACTCAACGGTGGACGAAGGCTACTACACGCCGGAGATTATCAAGGACTATAATTTCACCCATGATTACTACGAGGCATGGAAAGATACCATCAGTCGCAGCCTGCGTAAGTGGGGTTCGCCTTATACCTATCAACAGGTCTTCACAGCATCGTGGAATGTACCATTCAATCGCATCCCATACATGGAATGGTTGACGGCTAATGCATCGTATAATGGTACTTATACGTGGAACAGGACGGCATCCTCTCGATCGGATACCAACTTTGGTAATACGGCTCAATCGTCCCGTTCATGGCAAGTGGATGGTCAGGCTAACTTAGAGACCCTCTATGGTCATTCTAAATACTGGAAGAGTCTTAACCAACGAATGGCTAATCGTTCGTCCAGACGTCCATTCCGTCCCAAAACCTATGCAGAGACAGTGGAATTGAAGGCTAATGAACCTATCGAGATAACCCACAACCTCAATTCGGAGAACCTGCTCGTCACGGCAGTGGACGCCAAGGGCAAATCCGTGCATATCCGTTTCAAAGCCAATGGACCTACTAAGATGACCATCACCGGCAAGACCAATGTGAAGGATGTCACGATTACTGTGGCAACTAAGGATCCTAACCAACGGACTCCTGCTGAATTAGCAATGGACTTTGCTGCATACTTCGGAACGATGGTGCGCCGCGTACAAGTCACCTACCGCAAGACGGATGCTATGACCGTTTCCGGATTTAGTCCGCAGATTGGTTTCTTTGGTCAGTACCACGATAGTGGATCATTGTATGCTCCGGGATGGGACTTTGGATTTGGTTTCTTCCCCAAGAACTATATGTCTCGTGCTAAAGACCGCGGTTGGTTGGTAATGACCGACTCGGTGGCACAACCTTCTACGTTGGCTTCGTCTTCGGACTTTGACTATAAGATTACATTAGAACCCTTCCCCGGATTTAAGATTCAGGTGAATGGTAAGCGGTATGAGGCACAGACTAACTCGATGTTGTATGTCAGCGATCCTGAGATAGGTGGACATCGTCTGCAAGAAAACATGACCGGTTCGTTCAACGTCACCCAAGTGGCTATTGCTACAGCGTTTGAGAAGATTGGTTCGATTAAGAATAACTTTGCCTCCAAGACCTTTGACCGGTTCTTGGAGAACCGCGACCGTATGGTAGAACGTCAACAGGCGCGTTATCGCAATGTTCTCTACCCCAATACCGGCATGATAGCCGATACTCTGCGCGGAACGACCTTTGACCCGTCCATTGGTTCAGTCAATCGCAACTCAGCCGATGTTTTGGTGCCGGCCTTCTTATCCGCATATACCAAACAGGATATCAATAAGATTAGCTTCAATCCATTCATTAGCATCCTGCGCGTCATGCCTAACTGGAGTGTTAACTTTGATGGATTGGGACGTATTCCTGCCATCAAGGAGCATTTCCGTTCCATCACGCTCACGCACGCCTACACGTGTAAATATGCAATAGGTTCGTACACGACCTATTCGACATGGGTGGGTGCAGGCGATGGCAGCGATAAGACCTTAGGATTCCGTCGCGATGCAGTATCCGGCGCACCTATTCCTTCGGCCGCTTACGATATATCATCCGTGAGCATCACCGAGTCCTTCTCACCGTTGATTGGTTTGAACATGACCCTCAAGAACTCACTCAGTTTCAAGGGAGAGTACCGTCGTCAGCGTACATCCACGCTTAATATCAATGCGGTTCAGATTACCGAAGGCCATACCGACGAGGTAGTGATTGGTGCCGGATTCACCGTTAAGGACCTGCATTTCACCGCCAAGGCTAAGAACGGCGCTCAGCGTAAGGTTTCTAATGACCTCAAACTAACGGCTGACTTCTCGTATAAGAACGTATCTACGTTGCTGCGCAAGATTGAGGAGAACCTCACTCAAGCAAGTAATGGTAATAAAGTATGGGGATTGAAGATTAGTGCCGACTACGTTATTTCTCAGAAAGTTAGTGTTCAGCTCTTCTACGACCACCAATCCACTATTCCGTTGATTTCGTCCTCTTATCCGATTAAGAACGATAACGTCGGCATCAATGTCAAGCTTATGCTCACCCGCTAATCAACAGAAAGAGATGTGATTAATAAGAGGAAACTTCTGGAGAGTTAACAATGGTCTATTGATTCTCTTGATTAATGAGATTGACTACCACTTTTACCATAATATCCTTTTCCTCTGTGCGACTTTCGGCTATCATCAGCGTGAGGGCAACAAGAGTATTATCCCCTATTCGTTTACGACCCTCTGTGGTGTAAAGAATGCCATTATTGCTCAAGAACCACAAGAAAAGCATGGCTGCGATTCGTTTGTTACCATCGGAGAAAGAATGGTTTTTAGTCACCAAATAGAGCAACATAGCTGCCTTTTCTTCTACGCTTGGGTATAATTCTTGCCCATCAAACGTCTGATAGATCTGCCCAATACTAGACTTAAAGGAATCATCCTTCTCATTGGCGAACAAAGCACTACCACCAAATTTCTCTTTCAGCCGCATGATAGCTTCCATGGCGTTTTCGTAAGTAGCATGGAATGGTTCTTGTTTAGTGGTTTTGCTGATGGTTAATTGTTGATAATCGTAATGGTCCAACGTATCTAGGGCATAGACATAATCGGAAATCACGTTGAATAAGCCATCAAATTCATCTTTGCTTGGATTCTCCTGCAACTCCATTGTGCGCGACATCAGTGCCACAACCTCTTTAAGGTCGTTGTAATGCTGCAATTGCAGATTAGTACGAACGGCATAACCTTTGATAAGATAGTCTTTCAATATTTTTGTAGCCCATTTCCTGAAGGAAACAGCGTTTCTGCTATTAACTCGATATCCAACAGACAAGATTGCATCTAAATTATAGAAATTAGTTTCAATTCTCTGTGTTTTACCTACTATTGCACCATGGCGAGTGGTTATTTCCATTTTGGAAACAACCTCTGTTTCTTGTAGTTCGTTATCTTCAAATATGTGCTTTAAATGCTTATTTATCGCAGGAGTTTTAACATTAAACAATATCGCCATTTGCTTTTGTGTCAGCCAAACAGTTTCTTGTTCCAACTTCACTTCAAGTTGGATAGTATTGTCAGGATTGGTAAAAATCTCAATTCCCGATTGCGGAACATGTACTAATTCCTTGTTCATATTATTAGTGCACTAATTTTTATGCAAAGGTACAAAAAAAATCTGATACATGCAAGTTTTGCACCAATTTTTTTCAACTATTTTTGTCATAAAAAGTTAATAATCGTACACTTTGAGGTGAAGGATGTTTCAGGTAAGGATCAGGCAAGGGTCAGGCAAGGATGCGAGGCTAAAAAATACCCAAACCATTTCCAAAAAATCTTAATAATAGTAAACTTTTGGGCGTCTAATGAGTGTTTAGAGGGTGTTTAGACACTGTCAACCGACCCTCGACCCCCAAAATCACCTATAACATAGATTAAAATCTTAATAATAGGAAACTTCTGTGATGTTCACTTTTTTGTGAACAAGACCGAGGTGGAATGAGAGTGTGTTAACTAATTTGATAACAG
>JAKSNH010000002.1 GCA_024399955.1 Paludibacteraceae bacterium
GCTCGAGTGGTTTAAGAGGCACGCCTGGAAAGCGTGTAAACTCCAAAAGGGTTTCCGGGGTTCGAATCCCCGCCTCTCCGCAAACGGATCGGCGGGGTTTTTGGGATTGGATTAGAAAAAAACTTGTTTTTGGATAAGACAATACGAAAAAGACCGTGGAGGCTTTGCAAGGACGCTCTTGCAAAGAATCGGGATTACGCAGAAATCCCCGCCTCCGCAAAGCACGCAGAAATCCCCGCCTCCGCAGATTACGAAGAAATCCCCGCCTCTCCGTAGCGACGTGAGAATCCCCGCCTCCGCAAAGCACGAAGAAATCCCCGTTTCCTAATTTCTAAAATTATTTTTAATAATCATAATTAACTAACAACCAATTTTTATTACAATGAAAAAAGTATTTGCAACCCTTACGGTGCTGGCAATGCTGACCTTTGGTAGTGTTGCTGTTATGGCTCAGGAAGAGGCTCAAGCTGCTCCTGAGGCTACTGAACAAGTTCAAGAAGAAGCTGAGGCTGTTGAGGCCCCTGTAGCTGTTGAAGAAGCTGCTCCTGTAGAGGAAGATGGTGGACTCGTTGCTCTTCACAAAACGTTGAAAACTAAGTTCATTGAAGGTGGTGCTGGCTTTATGGCTGCTACCCTTCTCTGCTTGGTATTTGGTTTGGCTCTTTGCATTGAGCGTATCATTTACTTAAGCTTGTCTAAAACGAATACCAAAGCCCTCTTGGCTGACATTGAGGAAGCTTTGAAGAATGGTGGTATTGAGGCTGCATTGGAAGTTTGCCGTAATACCCGTGGTCCTGTTGCAAGTATTTTCTATCAGGGTCTTAGCCGTTACAACGAAGGTGTTGACGTAGTTGAGAAAACTGTTGCTTCCTATGGTGGCGTTCAACTCGGTCTCTTAGAGAAGAACCTCAGCTGGATTTCCCTGTTCATCTCTATCGCTCCGTCTCTCGGTTTCTTGGGAACCATCATTGGTATGATTGATGCCTTCGATAAGATTCAACAAGTTGGTGATATCTCGGCTACCGTTGTTGCCGGTGGTATTAAGGTCGCTCTGTTGACTACCCTTCTCGGTTTGATTATCGCTATCATCCTGCAATTGTTCTACAACTACATCCTGTCTGTTATCGAGGGTCTCGTTAACGAAATGGAAGATAGTTCTATCTCTCTGTTGGATATCGTTGTTGAGTACGACAAAACAAATAAGAAAAAATAATCCATCATCTTGTAGATGAGTAACTAACTTTTAAAATTGGATTATTATGAAAGATTATAAAATGATTCCTAAGTTGGCCTTATGGGTGCTGATGGGACTGGGTGTTCTCTTCTCGATCCTGTTCTTCGTTGGCGGTTCCGAAGGTTCGTTGGAGGTGGCAGGTGATTTCCTAGATATACCTTACTTCACCAATCTATTCCTGACTTGGAACTACGTTCTGGTGTTCTTGGTTGTCCTTATTACGTTAGGCGTAGTTATTTGGGAATTCACCAAAACCTATAAAGTAGATCGCACAAAAGCAATGCGTGGCTTATATGTTGTGCTGGGCTCTATTGTTCTTATTCTTATTTGCTGGTGCTTAGGTAGCACGGATGAACTTAAGATTATTGGCTATGAGGGAACAGATAACGTAGGTGGCATGGCTAAATTGACTGATGCATGTATCTATCTGACCTATATCCTGGTTCTGGCTACTATCGTAACCATGATTTGGGGTATCGTTCATACTAAAAAATTAAGTAAGTAATCATGGCAAAGAAAATTCCACAGATTAATGCCAGCTCCATGGCGGATATCTCTTTCTTGCTGCTTATCTTCTTCCTTGTGACTACCTCCATGGATGTCAATCAGGGTTTGGCTCGCCGTCTGCCGGCACCTATTCCTCCTGATCAAAAGATTGAAGATACCGATATCAACAAACGTAACCTGATGGTCGTTAAGATCAATTCAATGAACCAATTGATGGTTCAAGGTCAGTTGATGGACATTAAGCAACTCAAAGAGGAAGCCAAGAAGTTCATTAAGAATGAGAATGACGATACATGGTATCCTAAATTGTTCGAAGAGGACTTCGGTGCTCCGTTCGGAACACTTAAATATACCAAGGAACATGTCATTTCCGTTCAGAACGATGTGGATACGCAGTATCAAGCGTACCTGAATGTTCAGAATGAACTGGTAGCTGCCTATAACGAACTGCGTGACGAATGTGCGCATAAGTATTTCCATTGTGGCTATAACGAATTGGATGAGGATACGCAAAAGCGAATCCAAAAGATTTATCCTCAAAAGATTTCGGAGGCTGAACCTAAAAACTACGGAGGAAACTAATCATGGCTAAGATACGTCGTAATGATAAACGTGAGATGCCCGCTTTGAACACCAGTTCACTGCCCGATATCATCTTTATGCTCTTGTTCTTCTTCATGTCCGTTACCTCTATGAAGGAAGTCTCGCTTAAGGTGCAGTTCCAAAACCCTCAGGCTACTGAGCTCACCAAACTGGAGAAGAAATCGCTCGTTCGTTATATCTATGTTGGTACCCCTACCGCTGAGTTCCGTAAACAATATGGTGCTGAATCTCGTATCCAATTGGATGACGCCTTCGCGGATAAGAAGGAAATTGGTGACTATATCGTTAACGAACGTTCGGCTATGAAGGAACAAGATCAAGGTTTGATGACTGTTTCTATCAAGGCTGATAAAGAAACCCGCATGGGTATCATCGCAGATATTAAGCAAGAACTGCGCCGCGCGTATGCACTTAAAATCAGTTATGCTGCTACGCAACGCACTAGCTATTAATACCCGATAGGCTAATGCCAATCAGTATCTATCTTTAATGCATCGTAGGGCTTCCCCCACGATGCATTATGGTATAAAATGAAAAAACTTATCCAACATATTTCCATTGAGGGCGAACGTCCTCTATATGAGAGCCAAGATGTGTGTTTAAAGCACGTTACTGTGCTTATGGGCGAGTCGGCACTCAAATGCAGCCGCCATGTCGAGGCTTCTCATTGTGACATGCAAGGCATGTATGTGTTTTGGGAGTGCGAAGATGTGCTATGCGAAGATAGTGTATTCGCTCCCTCGGCCCGAGCCTGCTCGTGGTATGGTCGGCATCACACCTACCGCCGATGCCAAATCGATTCGTCTAAGATGTTCCGCGAACTCACCCACCTAACCGTGGAGGATTGTCCTATCAGCAATGCTGCTGAGTTCTTTTGGAAATGTCGCGGAGGCGAACTCAATCGCCTGCAAATGACCAATGCCGAGTATGCCTTCCTGCATGCCGAGAAACTCAAAATAAATCACTTGCAGTTGCAAGGCAAATATACCTTCCAGTATGCGCGTCATATAGAGATTCATCATGCTACGTTGGATACCAAGGATGCTTTTTGGGAAAGTGATGATTGTACCATCTATGACTCGGACCTTAAGGGCGAATACATCGGTTGGTATAGTCGAAACCTGCATTTAGTGCGTTGTCGCATTAGTGGTACGCAACCCCTTTGCTATTGCCGGCACCTAATCTTAGAAGATTGTACTTTTGCTCCGGACGCCGACCGCGCCTTGGAGAAATCTGATTATACGATATTATGAAACGATTCGTTCTATCCTTATTATTTATCGCGTGCACGCTCGCGTCTTATGCGCGCGAAGTGGACCCACTCTTTGGCGATACTATTGATCGCACCGCCGATGATTTTGTTATTGCCAGTCTCTGCATAGCCGATCCTACTAATTGGAAGGACGATTATCTTGGCACTAATGGTCATGCTTGGATTCGTCTGCAATGTCCTATCTTTAATTTGGATAACTGTTTCAGCTACGAAGGTGAACATGTGAATGATAAGCTGATAGATTATCTATTGGGCAGGACTAAAATGGGAATGTTCCGCTATTCAACGAAAGAGTACATAGAGGATTATCAAAAGTGGAATCGTGCTGTGCACGAGTATCGTCTCAACCTTCCTCCGGATGTGGAGCAACGTTTGTGGGAGATTATGGATAACCATGTCACAAACCAACTTTCTTTGACTCAAGATATATCTAAATATGGTTGTGCTTCCACTGCAGCTGCTTTTGTGGTACGAGCATTGGTGCCCAAACATATTCACTATGATGTTCGTCCCGAACCAAGCACTTTATGTTGTCCTGCCTTATTGGTTGAATCCTGGCAGAATGCTACGGTGGATGGACAACCCTTGTTGACGTACGAGGGAGATTTAGTTGTGGCTGATCCTGTTACGTGGTGGGATATATGGTATGATACAACTGCGGGGATAGTTATTATTGCTATATTGGCTTTTATAGGTATAACTGTTTGGCTGATACTTAAGTCTCGCAAATGAAATATCCGCTTCTTCCATATTCGCAATTGGTCTTTAAGCAGATGGAGGCATATACGTATGCCCCTTCTGTGTTTCGATTTGCCAAGAAAGATTTAGATGTGGATAAGGCACGTTGGATTTGTCAAAAGGCTATTCTTAACCATCCTGTCTTCCAAATGGATATAGATGCCAATGGGATGCAAGAATATAAGAAACCAGCAGACCCTTTAGTTGGCCCGTATCATACTATTCAAATATGGGAGGAAGGGGATAGTGTATTAATCTCTTTTTACATACATCGTATTTTAGGCGATTCGTTTAGTTGGCTGATTCTTGCCGAGGATATGCTGCGGGCTTATCAGGGCTTGCCGTTGGAACCGGACCACTATTGGGATTATCTCCGGCAGTATACTGCTTTATCTACCGATGCTCATGCTTGTGCATCCCAAACAGCTCTTGTGGCTGAGTTTGGCGGTATCACTTGTCCTGTGCGTCCATGCACGGATATACCTTTGGATTCCGATGTGGTACCTATGGCTGGTGAGTATGTGGTGGACCTGTCTTCATACGCTGCTGCATTGGAACGCATATCGGCGCATGAACATGTGTCCTTAGATGGCCTAATGTGTCTTTGTAGCATGTTAGCCATCATGGATGATAATAATACCGATGATGCAGCATTAACATGGGCGTATGTGGGACGCGATACGATAGAGGAACAGCGCATCTTTGGTTCGCTGCATAAGGATATACCCTTAAAACTCCATCGTGCACCCATGCACGATATGCTCCGTTCTATCCGCAATGCGATGCGCTCAGGAATAGCTCATAGTGATTATCCGTTCACCCTTACACCACCATATTCGCAACTATGGAACTATGCCGCTAATGTGTTGCATCAGCCGCTTTTGGAGGATGCGTTGGCTTCGTCGCCTATACCCTTTGAGATAGTGCCTGTTACGTCCGATCAACCTGCGATTGCGTATAGTCTATTTGATATCGAGATAGAAGACCAGCCGCATCTGCAAGTGCGTTTCCGCTATTCGGCTACCCACTACACGGAGGAGCATATCCGTCGCTTTGCGTCCCTATTGACGCATGCGTGCATCAGCCTTTCTCATTATGCTCTCGTCTATATTGACACACTACCTTTTGCGTCCCGTCTGGAGGCCCAGATTGCTGCTAATACATCCACCAACCCTGACCCCAAGACCAATCCCGTGCAGTCCTTGCAGGACTTCTATCACTATGCTACTCGTTACTTAACCGCCATGCCGTGGCAGGGATTGGATATGAGTGAGGACGAAGGACTTTTCCATCGTATTGACCAGAGTATAGGTTATTTCTATTATATCTTTGGAGACCTTCAAAACGATCCTGAAGTAGCTCGTTGGTTGAGTGCCTACGATACGGAGTGGGGCAGGTGGCTCAGTAGTGCCGATAGTTGGAACGATGAGTGCCTACGATTGGTGCAAGCCGACCCGTTGTTTGAACTATCTCGTTATGAGTCGCCCGACCATTGGCATTGTTGGAATGATTTTTTCTCTCGCCATCTTCTTCCCCATAGCACCAACATGCGCTATCCTTTTATCTCTCCCTCTGATGGTGTTGTTCTTCGCTCTCCGGTCAAGACCGCTTCTATTGCTCATTGGATAGATATATTAGGAGATAGTCCCTATCGCAATTGTTTTGAGGGTGGTGAAACGTTCCATATCGTGCTGGATATGTACGATTACCATCGCTTCCATGCTCCCCTTGCCGGACGTGTTTTAGATGTGCGTCTTATAGATGGAGTACATAATGCCGGAGGACGTATCGTATGGGATGACCATCAGCATCGCTATCGGTATGACCAATTAGGGGACGAATCCTTCCAGATGATAGAAAAACGCGGTGTGTTGGTATTACAAACAGCCATGGGTAAAGTGGCTATTGTGCCGGTAGGTGTGGCACAAGTCAGTTCCGTTAATTGGCTTCCGTCTATCCAAGTGGGTGCTACGATAGAGCAAGGCGATGAATTAGGCTATTTCCTTTGTGGCGGCAGCGATATCGTCCTCTTCTTCGAACCCCATGTTACCCTGCCTAATCTGTCCATTGGCGAGCATTTGAAAGCGGAAAAACCATTATTTTCTTAAAATTACACTAAAAAGTACTAAAATTTATCAAATTTTGTAATTTTAATTTGCGTAATTCATTTATTTTCAGTAACTTTGCAGCCTGAAATGAAAATCTAAAATCTAATTTTTAATTTGCAGATATGATAAATCGCAGTGCTAAAAATAAGGTGGAAAGGCTGTTGCAGGTGTTTCCTGCGGTAGTTGTTTTAGGTAGTCGTCAGTGTGGAAAATCTACATTGGTAAAGATGATTTCTGCTGATAGGGACGATGTGCTCTATGTGGATTTACAGAGCAGATATCAGCGGATGCAATTGGCTGATCCTGTGCTCTTTTTTGAACATAATGCAGATAAATTGATTTGCTTGGATGAGATACAACTCCTTCCGGATTTGTTTAGTTATCTTCGTACAGAAATAGATAGAGAACGTCGTCCGGGGCGGTTTATTCTGCTTGGTTCTGCTTCGCGAGATTTATTGCAGCATACTACTGAATCATTGGCAGGAAGGGTAGGATTGATAGATCTAACACCTTTCTTACTGCCGGAAGTGGCTTCGTATGATGATTTTGACTTATCGTCTTTTTGGCTGCGCGGAGGATATCCGGATAGTTATTTGGCGATGGACGATGAGGCAAGTGCTTTGTGGCGGGAGAACTATATTCGAACTTATATTGAACGAGATATTCCTCAATTGGGATTTGCCATTGCTGCAACTAAAATGCTTCGTCTGCTGACGATGCTATGCCATGAGCATGGTAGTATGATTAATTATAGCAAGTTAGCATCCTCTATGGATTTGACGGCTCCTACTATTCGCCATTATGTAGATATCTTGGAAGAAACATATATTGTGCGTGTTTTGCAGCCATGGTATAAAAATATTAGAAAGCGTCTCGTTAAAACTCCTCGTGTATATATCCGTGATACTGGTCTGCTGCATCAGGTGTTAGGAATTACTGATTATAATCACTTATTAGGGCATCCTATCATCGGTTTTTCTTGGGAGGGAATGGTTGTAGAGAATGTTTGTTCCATTGTACGTGGAGCTACTTGTTCGTTTTATCGTAGCTTGGATGGTATGGAGGAGATGGATTTGGTGGTAGAGTGGCTTAATAGACGAGTTGCTATTGAATGTAAGAGTAGTGTGGAACCCCAACTTTCGGATGGCTTCTATAAAGCATTAAAGACTTTGGATATACATGAGACGTATGTTGTTTGCCCAATAGATGACATATTTCCACTTCGTGAAGATATTCAGGTTTGTGGATTAAAGCAATTATGTGAGTTGTTGCAAGACTAACTACTATGACAAGACCCGAAATAGAACAACAAGTAATCGCTTTTCTCCCTGCCTAATCTGCCTATCGGCGAACAATTGAAGGCAAAAAATCCATTATTTTTATAAATTTGTATTAAAATCGCTGAAATTTATCATATTTTTGTGATTTTTATTTGCGCAATTCATTTGTTTTTACTATCTTTGCATTCAAATTCGGTCAAATTGGTGTAGATTCCAGTTGTTTAAAAAACTTCTTTTGGTGCGAATTTGTGTATTGAAAAAATTAGATTTGGTGTATTGTGGCAATGAAACGAAAGATATACAATCAGTTGCTGGAGTGGAAAGAGAAGCGCTCCTGCAAGGAAGCCCTACTGATAGAAGGGGCACGACGTATAGGTAAGAGCTATATAGTTGAAGAATTTGCTCGTCGAGAGTACCAATCTTACATGTTGATCGACTTCAGTAAGGTCTCAAAAGAGATAAAGGAAATTTTTGATAATTATCTTACAGATCAAAAGACGCTTTTCCGTTTGCTCAGCATTGCGACAGGCGTGAAACTTTATGAGCGAGAGTCGCTTATTATCTTTGATGAAGTACAGAAGTACCCACGGGCACGAGAGGCGGTTAAGGAGTTGGTGGCTCAGCATACATATGACTATATCGAAACCGGCTCGCTGGTTAGTATCAAAAAAAACACTGAGGGCATACTAATTCCCAGTGAAGAACATCCTCTAACGATGCACCCGATGGATTTTGAGGAGTTTCTATGGGCGATAGGCGAAGATGAACTGATGGACTATGTTCGCGAGTGTTTTGAGGCACATCATGCACCGGCTACAGCTATTCATCGTAAACTGATGAACTATCTTAGAACCTACATCGTAGTTGGAGGAATGCCACAAGCTGTGCAAGAGTATGTGAACACACAGGATTTGGATGAGGTAGATCATATCAAACGCAGGATATTAGGGCTCTATCGTGCAGATATCTTCAATTACGCAGGAACGTATGCGGATAAGGTGGCGCGCATTTGGGATGTTATACCATCCGAACTCAAACGCGACAAGAAGCGTTTCCGCATAGGTCAGGTGAAGCATGGCGCTCGCACACGCGATTACGAGAGCGCATTGTTTTGGCTAAAAGAGGCGAAAGTGGTGAACGCATGCTACAATGCTACCGAGCCCAATATCGGACTGAAGATGAACGAGGATGAACAAAAATTCAAACTCTATTTAGCAGATACAGGTCTATTGCTCTCTCATGGTTTTGAGGAAGACCCTCGAATCATGCAAGAACTATATCGTAAATTGATATTGGGCAAATTGGAAATTAACAAAGGCATGATGATTGAAAACCTGGTGGCACAGATGCTATGTGCGACCGGTAAGTCACTCTTCTATTATGTCAATCCAGAGAAAGCAGACAAGGAAGAACATATGGAGATTGATTTTCTGATAGCAAAACCAGTTATTACCAATCGACACAATATCTGTCCTATTGAGGTGAAGTCAACACAGCGCTACACATTGTCTTCAGTACGGAAGTTTTCAGATAAGTTTAACGAAAATATAGCCACACGTTACGTTATTCATAGTGGCGTGTACAAAGAGGAAGATGGCATCACGTACCTTCCTCTTTATATGACACCATGTTTATAGTATCTTTTCACGAAAAATCTATTGCAAACCTCTTAAGACACCATCCTTTTTAGATTTATGATGACAAAATTCGAAATAGAACAACAAATAATCTCTTTCTTTCGTGATGATTTTTTTGCAGATATCAAAAAAAAATTGTATCTTTGCAGCCAAATTAGTTGAATAATATGAAATATGCATTAGTTACAGGAGGAAGTCGTGGTATAGGTCGCGCCATTTGTGTTCAATTAGCTAAGGATGGTTATTCTGTGATTATAAATTATAAATCCAACCATGCTGCAGCAGAGGAGACATTGCGTCTTATCCGTGAAGTTGGCGGTACAGCAGAACTGCTTCCGTTTGATGTGTCTGATATGGATGCTGTTAATGCCGCTATGGATAAATGGGAGACAACGCATCAAGATGATTTTATTGATGTATTGGTAAATAACGCAGGGATAATAAAAGACGATGTCTTGCTGGGAATTGAGCCGAATGATTGGCATGCTGTGGTTGATATTAATATAAATGGTTTTTACTATGTAACCCGCAGAGTTCTATCCAATATGATTATTAACCATCATGGGCGAATCATTAATATGTCATCTATTGCTGCAACTCACCCTTTCAAAGGACAAGTGAATTATAGTGCAGCTAAGGCGGCAATAGAGGGAGCAACACGCTCTTTGGCAGTTGAAGTTGCTCCTAAACAGATAACAGTCAATGCAATTGCGCCGGGTTTAATAGCGACAGAGTTATTGTATAACTCGGCTGCGGAACATGATAATTTGGATATTGACATCAAGAAAATCGTTCCAATGAGAAGGTTGGGGCTACCGGAAGAGGTGGCTTATTTGGCATCATTCCTTGCAAGCGATAAAGCTGCATATATATCAGGGCAAGTCATTGGAATTAACGGCATGTATGGTACTTTTGTAGAGAAGTTATGAGACGTGTGGTCGTTACAGGAATGGGAATTTGGTCTTGCATTGGTCAAAACTTGCATGACGTAACAGAAAGTTTGCAACATGGGCGTTCTGGAATCATTTTTGATTCTGCGCGGTTGGAGTTTGGTCTGCGCTGTGGCTTAGTAGGCGATGTGCCTAAACCGGACTTAAAACCATTATTACCTCGTAAATTCAGGGCAACGATGTCTGAAGATGCTCAGTATGCCTACATGGCGGCTTCGCAGGCTTTTGCTCAATCCGGTATAACGGATGATTATTTGCGGCAGAACGAAGTAGGTATCATCTTTGGCAATGATGGTATAGTTAGTCATATTGTTGAGAACTATACTATTATGCAGCAAGAGCATGATTCTATGATGATTACTCCCAATGCCTTGTTTCAGAGTGAGACTTCATCTGTTACAATGAACCTCAGTACTATCTTCCATCTTCGTGGTATCAGCATGATAGTGGGGGCAGCTTGTGCCAGTAGCAGCCATGCAATAGGTCTGGGACGTATGTATATTCAATCTGGCCTGCAAGATATGATTTTAGTAGGAGGAACGGTTGAAACATCTATGCTTGGCTCTCCTTCTACGGATGCTATTGATGCTCTTTCTTTACGTAATAATGACCCTACTCGTGCTTGCCGTCCTTTTGACAAGGATTGCGATGGTATGATACCAAGTGGCGGAGCAGCAGCGTTGGTTTTAGAGGACTATGACCATGCTGTAGCACGTGGTGCTACTATTCTTGCCGAAGTGGCAGGATATGGCTTTTCAACCAATGGTACGGAGGATATTTCTATGCCCAATAACGAAGGCGAATATATCGCTATGCAACGAGCATTGAAGGATGCCTGTGTTACAACAGACGAGATTGATTATGTCAATGCTCATGCCACTTCCACTCCTCTTGGAGACGCAGAAGAAGCCATCGCTTTAACTCGTCTCTTCAAAGGCAAGAAAGCTTGGATTAGTTCTACTAAATCCATGACGGGCCATGAAAATTGGATGGCTGGAGCTAGCGAGGCAGTATATAGTATATTGATGATGCAGAATAATTTTATTGCACCCAATATCAATTTAGACCAAGTGATAGACGAAGCTAAAGACTTAAAAATCGCTCGCGAAACGATTTATCAACCAATCAATATTGTATTGAGTAATTCCTCCGGAATGGGGGGCACTAATAGTGCACTCATTTTCCGAACAATATAATTATATAATAAATTCTACTATGACAAGACCTGAAATAGAACAACGTATTCTCGCGTTTCTTCGCGATAAATTAGAAATTGACGAATCTATTCTTTTGCCTACCAATGAACTCAAACGAGACATAGGTATGTCGAGTTTAGACGCGATGGAATTGTCCATCTTTATTAAACGTACTTTTGGTTTTCAACCGGAGCGCAAAGATATCCATACATTGGTAACCTTAGCTGATGTGTATGCGTACATTGAAGCACATCAATCATGACGCGTCATTATTTAGACAGATTAGTTGAGGTTATTCGTACTAATTGGAATCAACCGGCATTAACGGACTACGCTACCTTAGATGGTGGAGAAGGTAATTCCTACACCTATGGTGAGATGTATGGTCAAATATGTGCATTATGTGACCGCTTCCACCAACTGGGTATTCAAAAAGGTGACCATATCGCTATATGTGGCGCTAATTCAGCCAATTGGGTGGTGGCTTATTTAGCCATCGCAGCATACTCAGGGGTGAGTGTCACAATTCTTCATTCGCAGACTCCTGAAGAAATCACGCGACAACTTATTTTTTCGGAAACTAAAGTCTTGATTGTGGATAGTTCTATAGTAGAAGGGTTGCAAGCACAATGTCACTTCCCATCAATTAAGATGTTATTAATGGAGGATATTGTGGCTTTAGAATATCTCCCATGTACTAATGTGTCTTTTGCATATGGTCATTCTGAAGATTTGGCACAATTGTGTTTTACTTCTGGAAGCAATGGCGTCGCTAAGGCTGTTATGTTACCGATACGAAGTGTATCTAATAATGTCAAAAATATTATAGAAGGATTCCCTTCTTCCCAAAATTCGGCAATGCTTAGTATTTTGCCGTTGGCGCACGTATTTGGTTTGACAACTGAGGTATTGGGGCAGTTAGTGCGTGGAAAACATATTTTTTTATTAGGTGCAGATATTTCTTGGCAGACAATATGGCAGGCACTTAATCGTGTCAAACCATATGCGTTATCGGCTATCCCTTTTTATATTGAGACGCTTTCAAATAGGTATTCTCATTCTTTTTTTGAGTTGTTGCGAAATCAATGTCAGCAACTTCACATTGGAGGTGCTGCATTAAATCCTAATGTTGAGAAAGATTTGCTCAATCATCACATCCCTTTTTCAGTGGGGTATGGTGCTACAGAAGCAGGCCCTTTGATTAGTGATTCACTTTGGCAGAACTACCATCCTTATTCTTGTGGTAAAGTAGTTTCAGGAATGCAAGCCTCTATCTCTCCACAAGGCGAAATTCTTGTTCGTGGCGAGAATGTCATGTTAGGCTACTACAAAGATCCCGAAGCTACAGCGGCTAAGATAGACAAGGATGGTTGGCTGCATACCGGCGACCGTGGACATCTAGACGAAGAAGGTAATCTCTATGTGGAAGGCCGATTGGAGCAAGATATGGTTGTTCTCCCTTCTGGAGAGAACATCAGCCTGCCTAATGTTGAATCCATCATCAATCAAGTGGATGGGATAGAGGAGTCCCTCGTTTTGGCGCGTAATGGCCATTTGGTAGCATTGGTTTATGCTTCTGCTAATCTCAATCGACAAGACCTATTGCGAACTATCAACCCCCAATTGCCGTCGTTTAGTCAATTATATGACCTTGAGTTCGTCTTTGCTCCCTTCCAACGCACTGAAAAACGAACCATCAAACGTTATTTATATACGTAATTATACACCTCCTTTCATCTAGCATTCGCGCGACATTCAAAACCGGCAAATTGACAAAATTTGCCGATTTTTTGTGTTTTTTTTCGCCCCACCGAAAATGAATTTCGCCCCAACTTATACGTGTGCTCGTCCCTTTTTTTACGAGTGCTCGTCCCTTTTTTGCCAAAAAATTTGGAAAAAGAGGATTTGTTGATTATCTTTGCACTCGGATTTGGTACAAATTCGCCTGTTTGGCTACTTCCTAATTGGCTAATTGCTCGCCGTTCCGACGACGGGTGTTTGTCGGGTGTTTATAAGCCCATACTAATCCCCGCCTAACAACCTATATGAACAAAAATATTAACAATCTAAATTATTACAACTATGCAATTTAAACCTATTTGTTTTTTCAAAACCATTCGAGGTAAACTTGATTCTCTCAGCGAGTGGGCTGCTGCTCATCGCGGCAACACCAACTACTTCATCCATATTGGAAAACGCAATTTTGATTTGCACCCCAAGACGGATGAGGAACGCAAGACGCAACAGCGACTACGCCAAGCGTCTTTGGACTACAAGAACTTAACCCCTGAGTCCGAAGAGTATAAATCGTATTTTGCTGATTTTCAGCAGCAACTCAAACCCGAAGGCAAATGCTTCTATACCTTCCGTACCTTCTTCATCTCTCACCGCATGGCTGAACTAAAAGCCTCCGGTCCCCTCGCTGCTGATCCCTCCAAGAACCTGCAATAAAAAAAATGCGACTTTCGGCAAAAAAGTCGCATTTTTTGTTGCACAATTCAAAAAAAAGCAGTACCTTTGCAGTCGGAAATGTAAATATGTATTTATATAAATCGCTATTAACATTATGCAGTTTTACGATAGGAAAGAAGAGATTTCTGTTATAGACAATAATAGAATGCAAGCTGAAAATAGTGCTACGTTCACTGTGCTGATGGGCCGTAGAAGAGTTGGGAAAACGTCTTTGTTACTACATGCGTTGCAAAATCATCCCTTTGCGTACTTATTTGTATCAAAGGATAATGAAACCATGCTATGCTCAAAATTTCAGCGGGTATTGGAGCAAGAATTAGATTTCCATATTTATGGATCTCTAGTGCATTTTAGAGACCTTTTTGAAGCTATCATGCGTGAATCTCAGCAGCGACATTTTACCATTATCATCGATGAATTCCAAAATTTGTATAGGGTGAATCCTGCTATTTTTAGTGAAATGCAAGACCTATGGGATAGATATCATGTGGGCTCCAAACTCAATCTAATTGTTTGTGGCAGCATTCAATCTCTAATGAAACGTATCTTTGAGGATAAGAACGAACCCTTGTATGGCCGTCCAACAGCCAAACTAATGCTTCAACCTTTTTCAATACAAGTCATTAAACAAATTCTGCATGATAACAACCCAACATTTACATCCGAAGACTTGCTTTGCTTGTACATGATAACGGGTGGGGTGGCTAAGTACGTTGAATTGCTGATGGACGCGCGTTGCTGTACTAAAGACAAGATGTTGCGTTATGTGTGTCGTTCTGATTCGTATTTTCTTACTGAAGGCCGTGATTTGCTAAATCAAGAGTTTAGTGATGATAGCACAACATATTTTTCATTATTACAATTGATTGCGCATGGTATAACACGACGTGGCGAACTGGATGGTATCTTACAAAAAGATATGGGTGTGTATTTGCAGAATTTAGAGCGAAATTATCAACTTATTCGTCGCGTTAAACCTGTTTTGTCACGTCCTAATAGCAAAGTAACTGCATATGAGATTATAGATCCATTCTTGCGCTTCTGGTTTCACTTTATTTATCCTTATCAATCGCTAATTGAAACACAACAATATAATCTGTTATATAAGCATATCAAGGAAAATTATGAACAATTCTCAGGACGTACTTTAGAATGTTATTTTCAGCGGTTATGGATGGAGTCTGGACAATATACTGTGGTGGGGAATTGGTGGGATAGGAAAGGAGAAAACGAAATCGATATGATAGCCCTAAATGAATGGACGCATACTGGTGTCGTAGCGGAAATTAAACGTAATGCAAAGAAAATAGAGCTTTCTATCTTAGAGCAAAAGATGCAGAGTTTACCTGCGCCGGAGTTCGCCAAATATACGCTTACTCCACAGGCGTTATCCCTACAGGACATGTAGTCCTCGTCAATTTTTGTCTTCCGCGGTTTTCTTATTAACAATGCCTTCTGTGTAGTCTGTGGGAGATAAATAGTTTACGTCAAAAAATGCGACTTTCGTGAAAAAAGTCGCATTTTTATTGCTATTAGGCAATATGCCTATTAGATGTAGAGCGAGCCTGCAATCTTGCCGGATTGGCGAGCAGGAGCAGAAACTCCCGGTTGGGGCATTCCTCCGGATTCAGGGAACATAATGCTATCCAACTCAAACTGTACGGTTGCCGTTTGCGGCATAATATATGTTTTTTTCATAATCGTAATAATAATTATCAATTAACAATTAGCAATTATCAGTTATACCTTATTTAATTGCGTGCCCGTGTGCGCTATAGACTTTACCATCGCGGATGATGTATAGGTGGTCATTAAGGATGACTTTCTGTACATTGCCATTAAGGACAGCCTCGTCAAAGCCGGTCACTACGTTATTGATTTTGTGAACGAGACGCAGACCGTAACTGTTCTCGGTGCCCTTACTGAGTGAGATAGGAGCCGGAGCGATGTTGAGGTTCCAGATAGCGCTGCCGTTCTCGGTGAGATAGATAGTAGCATCGGTTGGCACTTCATTCAGAGCAATGGTATATTCACCATTAGCAGGAGCACTCATGCCAAGTGAGAAAGTAGCTTGGTCATTGGTCATCAGCGCCTCATTTGCCACAAGTTGCAGGTCATAATCATTCACCCATAAACGAGCCACCTTAGGAGTACCCATCGTAGCCTTGCTCAGGTCGATACCTGCCACATATTGCTCTGAAGCATCTTCGGACGCGCGGATGAATATTTGGTCCACATATTTATCTTGGTTCTGTTTGTAGAGACGCACATTGATGAACTCGGTAGAAGCAGTTTCGCCCATGCGACGAGCAGCCACAGCGCTTGGCGTTTCGCCCACTACTACGCTGCCTTCTTTAGAAACCTGTACCATAGCGGCATTACCGATAGCCAAAGGATTGGAACTTGCATCAACTGCATTGAAGCAATTTTCGACACTATTGAGCGTTTGAATGTAGGTAAAGTCACCACTGAGTTGGTTATCGGTCAAGCCATTGTTAGCCACACCATTCCAACCGCCGTTCTCATTTTCGGAAGATCTGGTTACTTCGATATTTCCTTTATTATTCAAGGACGCACCTTTTGCAGCATAGAAGCGGTAGCGGTTATAGTTGGAGTTATCAAACTCGCAGAGGTAGAACACACCCGGAACGAATTGAGGACCATTGAACGGAGTCCAGTTATTATCACTTCGGCCATTGGTTGCACGATCTGCCTCGTTGTAGGTATAAACGAGGTAGTTCTTATTCAACACAGCGGACTCCCAATTACCATTAGTCTCATTAAGACGTTTTACTCCATCGTCCACATTTACATTAAACGGAACGGAGAAACAATAGTAGAGTTTATCGTTCATTTTGCCGGATTTGTTCATCACAATTTCGATGCAAACATCACCAAGAATCTCCAATTTTTCGGTTGTAGCCAAATTGGCTCCTGTGTTGTCACCCGGAACAGATTGTAGCACTAAGTTCTGAGCCGTAACCGAACCTGCGCCGGTGATATTCAATGTTTTACCAGGTTCCAAAACAACGGTATATGCTTCAGTTGGTTCATTGATGGTTTTTGTATCATCTTCAACCTCCAGTGTATTGGTCTTGGAGATTTGGTAATAATACTTCACCACAGTTGAGCCATCTCCTGCCACAGTAACGGGTTGTGGTTCAGGAGTGACATAACCTTCTATCACTATTGGTTCTGGTGTAACGACATCTCCGGTTTGGGCATGATACTCCATGCAAGAATATCGTTTCTCGAATGGAGCACCATCCTTAATATGCAACTTATAATATTCTACCAAATAAGTTGTATTACCAGGAGTCCAAGTTGCGGTATAAGTAACATCTTTCTCCGGCATAGTTGCATCCACAGCAGGAGTCCATGCTACGAAGTCATAACCTGCTTTTTCCACAACTGGAGCCACGATATGTGTACCCACTACTGTTTCTCCCTCTGTATAGGAAGACGATGTAATTGTACCACCATCTAAGATCCACGTAACAGAGAACTTATTAGACCAAACAGCCGTGAATGGAGTAGAAGAAGTTACTTGTACCGTACGCGGATTGGTAGTAACACCATCGCTCCAGCGAACGAAGTGGTATCCTGTAGCAGGATTAACGGCCTCAATAATTGCCTCGGTGAGATAGTCATACTGCTTAGAGAAACGATCTTGGTTAGTGAAGGTTTCACCGCCAACGGTTACATTCACTTGTCCGTACGTACCACCATCTACGATGAGACGCATCGTGTTGGGTTTCTCAACGAAGGTAGCCCTATAGTCTTGAGCCTTGGTTACGGCACTTACCAACGGATTCCATACTAACTCATAATAGTAATGTTCAGGATCGGCATGTTCCTTAGTTGGGAGTGTAGCTGTGTAAGTTGGCACGACGTTGTATGCCACTTGGCTGGTTTGCAAGACAGTAACACCATCTTCTGCTAAGAAACGAATTTGGAATTTCTTAGCGACATCACGGTATTTAGCCACATAAACGACATTCTCGGTAACAGGAGCGATGTCGGGTGTCCAACCGTCAAATTCAAAGTCCTTATCAGCAATACCCGGTTTGGTAGGAGTTGTACCATTATACTCAGGCATAGCGTTATAAGCCACATTGTTATCCGTTTCGAGTGTGGTGCCTTCGTAATTCTTCCATGTCACGGTATAAGTGAGTGTAGTAGGATCATCCGGCAAATCGGTATAAATACCCGTATAGGTAGTGATACCTGTAACAGCACTAATAGTTGGTGTCCAAGTCAGTTTCTTACCTGGCTGGTCATCTAAGAAACGTTCGCTATAAGGAACTTCGCCCCACTTGAAGTAGTTGATTTCGCTTGTTCCACCCACCGTGAAGGTTATTTTGTATAGTTTATCTTTTTGCTCATATTGGGCAACAAAGACGGTATTCTCAGTCACTTTAAGATCATCCGTGAGGGCAGGAGACCAACCGATGAAGTCGTAAGTATAGTATGAACTTGCGGCACGCGCAGGAAGTGAACCGAGATATTTAGGAGTAGAGTTATACTTCACTTGATAGTCGGCAATCTTAGTACCATCCCAATTCTGCCAGGTAACGGTCACTTCTTTCTCTTTCCACGCGCTCGCGCCTGCGTCGTAATAATAATAGGTGTCATTATCGGCGCAGTAGTAGATGTCATCGTATGGAGCCACTTCCCACCATTGGCAGTTGTCAGACATGAGGATAAACATACGTGTCTCGTCGGCAGAATAGTAAAGGTGGGTAGTAGCATCTTCGGTGCCAGACTTCAAAGCCACATAGTCTCCCGGTTTAGCATAATATGTACCATAGTTATCATATACGAAACACCCGTCATCCGTCAAAAGTGTCCATTTGTCATTCATATAGCAGTAAGATTTACCGGCAGATGTACCAAGTGTCGTCGCGAATTGAGGATCGTTTGTTCCATTCTTGAGACGAGCAGGATCGCTTGAGGCAGAGATTGCTGTATATTCTTTAGCTGCTGTAAATTTCAACATATACACAGTCCCATTGCTACTTGGCGCATTTGTAGAGAACTTCACTGTACCCGCATCACTATTGGACGAGTATATATTCGCGCCACCAGCTGTAGTGTAGACTTTTCCTTGTATGTCAAATGTTCCGTGTACATTAATAGAAGCATCCGTCAAACTTGCTAAAGTAGTTGCGCGAGGGCAGGTACTCCAAGACGGAGAATAAACAACAGGTCTCACGTATTTACCTTGATATACATAGCCATCCCATTCATCAACATCATACAGGTAAAGTGATTGTCCGCTTTCTACAGTAACCGTAGATTCCTTGTCAACTTCAATCTCAGCACCAGGAAGTAACACCGTATTTTGAGAAATACCCATATTACCCGACAAAAGGTGTATGGACATGTTACTAGTTACGGGAAGAACATAGTCTGCCGAATTCATAGTTACACTCAACTTAATTGTCATTGATCCTAAACGAGCACTACTACTGATAGTATACAATTGACGATCATGTTGAGCATCATACTCTTTTCTCACCCAAGTGTCTTCGCTATCATCTTTATCTTCCATCAGAAACATACAACCACTTGTACCAATAATACCAATATCATCCGCCTTTTGCGTGCCCCCAACAGTTAGATTAACAGAACAAGAACCAATACACTTTGATCCGGGATGATAAGTTGATGGTACCTCAATGTTTTGAATATAATATTGGTTCATCGGAAACACCTTATATGTACTTTTATTCTTTCCAGAAATTAAGCCCGATGTATTGTCACCACCCTTATAATCCGTTGTTTGGAAATCCTCGTACACCGTCGAACCTCGACGTAAATCAACCTCACCAGTACCGGTAATATACCCCCATGCAATGAGTTTTGATCCATCTTGCATCGTAAGAAAACTCTCCGTGCCCATTTCAAGTTGTCCGTACTTACCCGCAACCGCGCCATTCTGCCCCATTGTATAACTCTGACGACCACTAACCTCCAATGTGCCATAAACATTCATGTGCACTCCAGATGCAAAAGTCAATTTGCGAAACGAAGAAGCCTGCGTATATGCTATGCGAGTCGCCGTTTTTCCTATTGCCTCTGTTTGGTCTGCGCTCCATGGCACTAACAATGTAGCATTGGAAGGCAGTGTATAATTACCGGCAGGTAAGATATAGTCGCAAAGCATCACAATGGTCAAAGTGTTGGTTGTGTTGTTGGCATACAACAATGCCGTTTCTAAATCGTAGAAAGGAGTCTCCTGTGTCTTTTTATTCACAGTTTCTCTCACTTTACATGTAGCCTGCCCAAGAGGGCGCTCATTAGCTACCACGTATCGATAACCGGCATCGTATTCTGCACCATAATTTAGAGCATATGCATTATATTCTTCCGTTAGAAACTTCGACAAATCTGTATTTGTTTTGTAAAAGCCTCCTTTTAAATTAACCTTACCCACTGTACCATAAATAGGAGCAGTTGAGCCATTCATTTTTCCTCCGTTAACATTAAATGTTGCTCCTTTTTGATACAATGCGTACGCGGTAGTGGGAGTTGCCTCTATTATTGCACCATCTTCAACAGTTACAGTCCCCGCTTCTGCATAAACGCCATAGGCGGTATTGGTTCCTGCGGTGGCATTGATAGTACCTCCATTTACTAAGATAGTACCAGCACCTTTCCCAAAAATTCCATATGCAGTAGCAGTCTTAGGCTGAGCTTTTATGGTTCCACCAGAGAATGTTATTGCCCCCGTAGAAGCATTATATATACCACACGCAGTAGTGGTTTGTGCTTGAGCTAAAATGTTAGCAACTCCTGAAATATTTACCGTTCCTGCTGCATTATTGTAAATGCCATAAGCAGACGTTGTTCCAGAACTACTTATTTTGGCTGTAATTGAACCTCCAGAAATATCTACACTATTAGAGGCGGTATTCATCCATACACCATAGGACTTAGTTGTTTGAGCTTGAGTAGTAATCGTACCGCCCTCCATAGTTAGTTGAGCATTGTAATTTCCGTCCAAGTAAACACCCACAGCTTCTGTGGTGCTGATTGTAGTAGATTGAATATCAATATTACCAGAGAGATTAACCTGACCATAACCCAAAATACCTCGTGATTTTGTTTTGGTCTCCACCAAAATTGTTCCACCGCTAAAATTGCCCACAGCAGGAGTCGTTGCTCCTGCTCCAATTTGAGCGCCATAACCATATTGGTCTGAATAAGCCTCAATTTTTCCTCCTGTCATATTAAACGTAAATCCATCTGTAACATATACTCCGTACGTACGAGCACTAGTTGAAGTGGTTACATCTGCCGTATTTTGTGCATAAATAGAGCCACTTTGAAGGTTCAGAGTACCTTTTGTTACATAAACGGCATACATCTTACCATTTACTTCACCAATCATTGAAATCACACCTTTGCCCAAATCACTATTATCAACAATATTGACAATAGCATTCGCATTGTTAATGTTTAACAACTTTGAGACCGAACCAGCCAAACTACTCCCATTCAGATCCAAAGTCATTGATTTTGTAATGGATTGCGACGTAGAAATATCCAACACATTATCCAAGAGCTGTAAGGTCGGATTAGTAGTCAACGTGTTCGCATAAGCCAAAGCCTCTGCAAAAGTTTTATAATTCGTGGAACTGCCAGCATCTATTACGCATGCTTGATATTCACTTGGAGCTTTGAACTTGGCCTTAATAGTGCGATTGCTATTAATCTTAGTATTCGTACCATCAGCCAACACATAATCTTCTTCTTCGGAAAGAATCGTTTCTACATCCCCATTCACTTCATACCACCCCAAGAAGGTACCAGAAGAAACAGTCAATTCAATTTTATCTGTTTCATAAGATGAGACCTGTTCGTCCGCATCCTTGGGAACATAACTCTTATTATATGCCACAAGTCCGGTTTTACCACTATTGTCCGTAATATTACTATATGCGACAGAATAAGAGCCATTTTCTGGAGCAAGGAAGGTGATAGTATAAGTCGGCAATTCCGTCCACAAAGCCTCAGCGCTGAATGATGAAGGGTTTTTACTATCTGTACTCGAAGCCGATACCGTTAAACTATGGTATCCACTTTTTGAACTGGCGGTCACTCCCGTCCCCGTCCAACTATTAAATTTATAGCCACGAGCAGCCTTTGCCCAAGCATAGTAGGTTTGACTTTTACTGCTACCGCTATTCGATACTGCCGACGAAGCTGTATAACCCATATCCGACGAAGGCCCGGTGGTCGCTGTCGCAAGATACACATACCCTTTACCTGAGCCACCATTAGAGACAGTTAATTTGGAATAATACGTACTTGCCCATCCCTGAACTGGGAAGGCGAAATTAAGTAAAAGAATGGCTAATAAGCCTAAAAAAACTTTACAAAACTTTTTCTTTGCCACAAGGGCACGATTAACATTTTTTTTCATACTTTAAATAATTTAAATTAATATTTGGGTTATAGATTGTATATATATATTCTCTAATGATTCCAACATCCCAATCTATCCATATAATTGGGCGTTTTTGTGAACATAATAAAAATGCTGCCTAATTCAATATATCTTACCAAGTTATATCATTTATCTTGTATGTCTGCGATTTTCTTTCGTACCTTTGCAGCCAAAAATGGTGAATATTCACCGAAAAGTTGCATTTTTTCTTGCACAATTCAGAAAAAAGCAGTACCTTTGCGGTCGGATTCATTCATAAAATGTGTAAACACACTTTATTTTTTATTCATAAAATGTGTAGAAGATGGATGACATTTCTTAATATTTCGTGTAATATCTGTGATGTATGGAAAGATTAATACTTAAACAACTGCTTACGTGGAAGGAGAGTAAACGCCGCAAGCCACTTGTGATAGAAGGTGCAAGGCAAGTTGGAAAGACATGGGCTGTAAAAGAATTTGGTAAGCGTTATTACGAATACATTGCATACATCAATTTTGAAGAAGTTAAACATCTTCAACAAATGTTTGTGCAAGATTATGACGTAGAGAGGATTCTGCGTGTTATCCGTACACAATGTGCTGTCCCATGTGTTCCAGGCAAAACACTAATTTTTTTAGACGAGATACAAGAAGCTATTGGAGGTTTAACTGCATTAAAATATTTTCAGGAAAATTGTCCGGAGCAGCATATTGTCGTGGCTGGATCTCTTCTTGGGATAGCACTGCATAGTGGTATCTCATTTCCTGTGGGAAAAGTCAACTTCTTGCAGTTGCATCCCATGAACTTCTGTGAGTTCTTAATGGCCGTTGGCAATGAAACATTAGCGGAAGCCATTGCGAACCATGATACGAATACATTGACTCTGTTCCATGATAAATTAATCAACCGTTTGAAAGAATATTACTGCGTGGGTGGTATGCCGGAAGTGGTCTTTGCTTATAAAGAGAATGCCGAATGGAGTGAGATTCGTGCCATTCAACAAGAAATTCTTCGTGGTTATGAGGACGATTTTTCCAAGCACGCAGGTGGTGCTTTGGTGGAACGTCTGAGACAAATTTGGCATTCTGTGCCAAGCCAGTTAAGTCGTGAAAATAAGAAATTTATATTTGGGTTAGTACGCGATGGCGCTCGCGCAAGAGAATATGAAACGGCTTTGCAATGGCTTTTTGATGCAGGCATCTTACACTCTGTGCACGGAGTCATCAAACCGGGGCTTCCTTTGTCTGCTTATTATGACAAAAAAAGTTTCAAAGTATTTTTAAACGATGTGGGTTTATTATCTGCCATGAGTGGATTACAACCGACTATTATTTTAGAAGGTGCTACTATCTTTACTGAATTTAAGGGGGCTCTGACAGAGCAATATGTTTTCCAGCAGATTCATGAGAGAATGGATTTGTATTATTGGTCAAAAGATAACTCTCAACAAGAAGTGGATTTCTTGGTTCAACATGCTGATAATATTCTTCCTATTGAATGCAAGGCAGAGAAGAATCTCAAGGCAAAAAGTTTAAAAAGTTTCATTACAGAGCACCATATCAAACATGCTATTAAAGTGTCAATGAATCCCTATCAAGACAATGGCGATATTGTGGAGAATCTACCGTTGTATTTGATAGGTAATGTATTTTAATTAATAATCTCGCAAAGATTGTGATAACTATCAACGTCCTCGTCCTCGTCAAAAATGCGGCTTTCGGCAAAAAAAGTCGCATTTTTTCTTGCATAATTCAAAAAAAAGCAGTACCTTTGCGGTCGGATTTACTCGATAAAAATGTTATTTATTGTGATTTTGTCGAGTATAAACGATAAAAATATGAATATTATTTCACGTCAACATTACACGCAACTCATTGAAAATTGCTAATGATGAAACTCGTGAGCGCGAATTTGGTAGACTGATGTCTATTAAGGACAATTATCCCAAATATGTCATATCAATGACCCCCCTGGTTCGGCGAACAGAAGATAATGGAATTATTCATTTGGGGCTAAGGGAATTTTTAACGGCCGGATTACTATAACTTCTCGTTAACGTTAACGTCAAAAATGCAACTTTCTCACCGAAAAGTTGCATTTTTATTTGCTAATTTTTGTAAACTCTACATTACAAAATATTATTTTTTGTTAAAAAATGTTATTTTTCTGCATTTTTTCTTGCACAATTCAAAAAAAAGCAGTACCTTTGCGCCACTTTTTGTGTTGAATACGAATACGCACGCAACGTACGTAGGTGTGAGAGTGCGCGAATAAATTAACGTCGCTCGTAATGTTCACAAAAACGCCCAATTATATGGATAGATTGGGATGTTGGAATCATTAGAGAATATATATATACAATCTATAACCCAAATATTAATTTAAATTATTTAAAGTATGAAAAAGTTTTGTAAAGTTTTTTTAGGCTTATTAGCCATTCTTTTACTTAATTTCGCCTTCCCAAGTCAAGGGTGGGGTAGTACTACTTATTATGCCAAGGCAAAGGCTGAGGCAAAGCCATCATCTGCCGCCGGTACGGTTTATATTGGTAAGGCCAACAATTCTATCACCAGCACTGGAACTGTGTCTAATAATGCCAGTAGTACAGGAAAAAGCGCAAATGTGAATTTCTATCTGAGGGCTGTGGCTAACTCCGGCTATAAGTTTAAAGGATGGAGTACGAGTGCCAGTTGGCCAGGATCGTTTACGCAAACGACAGAAAATGGACAGCAGGTATCGGTAAGTTCTAGTCAAACCGCAGAAAATAGTGCCAGCACCACTACTTACTATGGCTATTTTGTCAAAGTTTTCCAATTCAAGGCAATGGCGGATTTCGCAACAGGTTCTGCCGGATTGGGTGATGTGACTGTAAGTTTTACCTCGGGTAGCCCTGCATATCAGAGTACTGCAAAGACGGATAAAACTACGCAAGAGGGTACAAACGACACCGATAATGAGGAAACCAAGACTGCATACTTCTACGCACAACGTCATACAGGTGCTGAGTTTAGAGGTTGGTACTCGGATGCCGCTGGTACTGTCTTGGTTAGTAGCAATGAGGCTTGTTCCCAAAGTATCACTTCTTCGGCGATTGCAGAACCCGCTTCTCCTCAGCTGACTCTCTATGCAAAGTTCGAGAAGGTGGCTGTAGAGCCGACTTGGACGCTTGAGGGCGTGGCCGGTACTTCTAAGACCTTGGAGATTGGTGAAACAATCAAATTGGTAACAGAGACCGATGGTAACTCCTATTCATGGGGTACTCCGTCGTATGTGGATGCCGGTGAGACGAATCCGGTGATGACTTATAATCCTGCTACCAAGACCTTTACTGCCAATCGTGCCGGTACGGTGACTGTTTGTTTCACTCAGACCGCCGGTACAGACGCTAATGGCGTGCTCTGGAAGGCTGGCGAGCAGACCTTCACCTTCACGGTAGAGAAGCTTACTCCCGAATTTGCATGGGCAGATCCGCTGCCGCACTTCACGGTAGGTACAACGCTGCCTACGAGCCAGCTCTTCTCGTTCACTCCTGCAGAGGCAGAGCAGAACTGGACGCTGACCTCCAGCGACCCGACCAATGTGCCGAGCATCGCCAGCGGCGCTGCGGGTCTCTTCATGCCTAAGGAGGTGGATGGTGTTACGCTTACCTTCCATCAGGCTGCTACGTGGAAGTGGAATGAGATTGAGAATACCAGTATCAAGATCAACGTTACCAAGGAGCCGGTAGTCTTCAACTGGAAGAATCCTTCTCTGGTTGCTGGAAATAACTATAGTTGGACAGATTTTGTAGAGACCAACTCTTTGGGTGCATGGAACCTTGTGTCGGATGATGAGAGTGTTATCCCGACGATGCGTTCTATCGCAAAAACTTCCGTGAAGGTTGCTGCCGGTTCAGTAACTCTTAGTTTTACTCAGGGTCAAGACCTCGGTCACGATGCTGTATCTATCCAGACCAAGACCTTTACGGTATATCCGAGCAATGGTATTGCAACGTACTTAGCTAACAGCAAATCCTTTACGGAACTAAATGCTGCTATTTCGGAAGCAAGCAAGATGTCTAAGAATAAATATGTCTTTGTTGCGTCTGATGGCGTAGTGCTTCCCGGCACCTACGATATTCCAAGTGGTGTAACTCTGGTTGTGCCTTACGAGAGTACGAATCAGACATCTTATATCACTAAACCGAAAGAACTTGCAAACTCTACGCTTCCGATTGAGGCGTATCGTACGTTGAAATTGGTAGATGGTGTAACAATCAATGTTAGTGGCGCTATCGCTGTATGCGCACAAGTTCAGTCCGGTGATGCCAGTCATAATCCGAGTGGATTCCCTGTGGGACCTGTTGGCGTGATTGATATGAGCATGGGCGGCGCAATTAATGTTAAGAGTGGTGGTACTCTCTATGCTTGGGGATTCATCAAAGGTGAAGGTTATCTGGATGGTAACAATACCACGCACGTGGGTTCTATTACTGCTGAAAATAACTCCACTATTTGGGAGTGCTTTGGTATGGGAGACTGGAATGGCGGTAGTTTTACGTATGCCGCTGGCAAAAATAGTAGCTCCTATAAGATATTCCCATTCCAGAGTTATTATGTCCAGAACATTGAAGTACCTCTTCATATGAAGTATGGTGCTCAGGAAAAACTATTTGCAAGTTTCTATGCTAATAGTTCAACAAACAATACGAACATCACTTTTATTTCGTACGGAAGTAACACGGCTCTCTTCTTGGTGACTGAAAACACCAGTACTTCAGAAGTGGTGAAACGATATGATCCTACGACAGACCACATGGTTGTTGATTTGGTTGGTAAGTCTACATTGGGATCGTTGGATATTAAGATTAGTTATTCGATAATCAGTGTTACAGCAAGTTCAAAGAGTTTTGATTTGCCAATTGTCAATAACATGCATATACGTTTGATTGATTGTGACTTGTCGTTGACTTCTCCTGTAAAAATGTTCCCAGGCTCTGTTTTTGAAGTAACAAAGGGATCAAAACTGAGTGTCTCGACCAAAGTATATGTCTTTGACCATGATGATTGGGGCAAAGTGGTGAACAAACACTACTTTGGTGTTACACCGAAAACTCTCTCTCCGCATGTAAATCTGGGTGACAACATAGATGTCAACACCCTGGAGGATGCTAAGATTATTGTTGATGGTAGTGTAGTAATAACAAGTGGTGGTATCTTTACCAGTCCTGCTGGTGCAAACATAATGGGCAATGGCGGCGGAACCTTTAAGTGGTCAGGTGCTTTGCCAGCTAATGCTACTACAAATGGTTATACACTGGGAAGCTCTGTGGATGGTTCTAATACTTCATCCAAACTGAAGACTGATGGTATTTTAGCAACTACTTGTATACCGGCCAAACTACACAACGATGCGGAAACGGCAAATGACAGCTATACCGCAGCTGTTGGCAGCAAGACTTTCTACAACGTAAATGGTCGTTGGTTCGTACAGGATGATAAAGATGAAAAGAGTGATCATACCTATAACTTTAAGTACCTGAACGATGGCAACACCGTTACTACTCCGGCGGTCTACGCATCCGACAAGACCGGCCTGATGGCTGGCTACAAGTGGGTGAATGTAGCGCTGGATAACGACTTCTGTGGTGGTAAGACTTTCCGTGGTGAGGATGGCAACTACTACTATTACGATAACGCCTCTAAGGATGCTGTATCAAAGTGGATTCAGCTCGTCAAACTGAGCGATGCGCTCTATAGCGGTTCGGATAATAACCTCTATACTTTCAGCGGTTGCACATGGGCATCGGTAGGTGAAATTGGCGATGACTGTATGTACACCGTTGACGAGGTGAAGATGGCACTTGTAGGTACCGAGTTCATTTCTCTGGAGAAGGACGAGTATGACGAGGTTTATGTCAAGACTACCGACCACAGCGACTACTACATGCTCTTCGACGGTTGTGTATGGCAGCATGCTACAAAGATTCCGGATACCTACAAAGCTTACGAGGTCTTGGATAATCCGTACATCTGGCTGAACAATGAGTGGACAAAGGTTGCAGCAGAAGGTGCATACTTCTATACTACGGACGATCAAGGTTTGAAACAGTACTATGAGTTTGACGATGTAACCTTTGCATGGGTACCCGCACGAAATAAAGTCCGCATAACTACGCCAACGGGCGATAAGCGTGACTTCCTCTCCTTTGATGACGCTATCTCTTACCTTTCGCAGTACAACGATCCGACGATAACCCTCCTTGAGGATGTGACGGCTACCAAGGCTCAGACCTTTGCTCCTGGCTCGAAATCAACTACCGCTACGATTGACCTAAATGGTCACACGGTAACGGCAGAGTTGGGCGCTGCGGAGTATCTGCTTAATATGAACACTTCTGCAACACTGGAGATTACGGATAATAGCGATAAGGAGAATGGTGAGATCCGTGTTTATACCAGTGTAGCAAAGCGTGCTGACGTGATTCGCATCACGAAGGGTGCTGTCAAGATGACCAAGGGTAAGTTGTTTATTCACAACGCCAACAATACCAACTCCGGTAACGCTTCCGCTATCTATGCAAACGCAGGTCAGTCGGTTACTATGGACGGTGGTGAACTGGAGGCTATCAGTACCCGTTATGCATATGGTATTTATAGTGCTTCGTCGGGTGCATTGATGTCGTCATCTATTGTCACCGTAAATGGTGGCACAATTAGTGCTACAGCCAAGGATTATGCGTATGGTATCTTGGGAGGTGGTATCATCAATATGAATGGTGGTACTATCAATTCTACGACCACGACGGTAAATGGCGTAGCCGGTGCAAACTATGCATACGGTATTTATGCGAATGCATCGTCTAATGCTACGGCATCCAGCTGCTATTATGCGACCGTGAATATGACCGGTGGTGTTGTCAATGCTACTTCTCAGACGACATACGCCGAGGGTATATATGCCCATTATGGACAGACAGTTGCTGGTGCGACCAGCTATAAGGCATATACCAACAAGGCTTCTGGTAAGTTAAACATTACCGGTGGTGAAATCAATGCCAAGTGTTTGACCAGTACCAATGCATACGGTGTGTATGCAATTGGTACTGAGAATAGCAATGGTTCTTCTGCTAAGCATATCATCAAAGATTGTAAGATTACCGCTTCGGCAACCGGAACTGCGTATGGCGTAATCTTTAGTGCATCGCTCCATGACCTGAGTGGTATTGCGGTGACCGCTGATGCGGAGATTGAGAATGCAGATATCTATGCCGAGACCACTTCGGCTAATACTGCAGCAGCTGTCTATGCTAATGCAACCAGCAACTTCATGAGTCGTGCCAAGTACAATAATGGTACTACTGGTGTATCGGCAGCTAATAAGAAGTTGTGGTTTATTGATGCAGACAACAACGATGGCGACTTGACCCATGAGGCAATCGCGGTATCGGGTGATGGCGCGAAGAAGACCTACAAATGCTACATTGGTGGTGAAGGTGCAGGCGCGCATGTTACCATCAAGAGTGGTAACTTCCGAGCTAAGTCGGCTTATCAGTATGCATACGGCGCATACGCCAACCGTTCTCTCTGTCTGTATGATGGTACAGAAGGTCGCGGTGAGATTACCATTTTGGGAGGTACATTTACTGCGGAGACTGCCGCTGAGTATGCATACGTACTGCGCAATGCAGGTATCATGAATATCAAGGGTGGTACCTTCAATTCGATTGCCGGTACATCTACATCGTACGGTGTGTATGCTGAGGCAGGTCTGACCACTATTGATGGTGGTACGTTCAATATTGATGCTACTACTACCACTGCGTATGGCGTTATGGCAACCGGTGTGAAGGAAGATAATACCGGTTGGGAGCATCGTGGTGAGGTTGTCATTAACGATGGTGTCTTCAATGCTCATGCGCTGGGTACTAAAACTGTGGCTGGTGTATATGCTGTTGGAACCTACGTAGAACTCAACCAAACCAAGTACGATGCTCGTACTGACGCCAATAAACAATATTACTATCCTGTTGACGAGAATGGCGTGAAGTTGGCAAATGCTACCATAGCCAACTATTATCCGTATAAGTATGGTGTACATACACCGAGCGGAAAGATTACCGTGAATGGTGGTACATTCAACGCGAAAGCATTTACTTCCGAGGCTTTTGGAGCATACGCTAATATGAGTAGTGCCGTCCGTACTGATATGATTGGTCGTCAAGGTGTGGCTCGTGGTGAGATTATTATTCACGGTGGTGAATTTAACTCCGAAACCGAGACTTCAAGCACGGCCGAGGGTATTCGCTCCTATGGTACGGTATATGTAGATGGTGGTACGTTCAATGTTAAATCTAAGACGACTACTGCCTACGGTCTCTACGTGATGGATGGTACTACAACTATTGATGGTGGTACATTCAATATCGCAGCCGGTACAAACACCGCAGTAGGTTTGCGTTCGCACGTATATGCAAATACGGAATATGGTTACTTTGAGGAAGGTAATGCAATCATCAATGGTGGTACTTTCAATGTCAATACATGGGGTGGCAATACCGCATATGGTGTGTATGTAACAGGTGCAGCCGCTGCATTTGCAGCAACGAAGTCCACTGCCTATACCGGTACTAAGCCTGCCAGCTATGCGGCTGCCGGTCGCGCAACTATCAATGGTGGTACATTCATAATGAATCCTTCTACAGGCGTAGATGCTTACGGCTTTGTTCTCGAGGGTAATAAGGTAAATGGGGATTCGATCGCTTATCCGAAGTGTGAAGTTAACGGTGGTTTCTTCCAGATGAAGGGTACCGGCGTATATGCAGCAAACACCAGCGCAGTAGAGGATGGCGAAGGCAATCAAAACCTCGCTATCAAGGGCGGTCACTTCAGTACCAATAATAATTTGGCTGTTGCTAAACCGAAGGATTATGTTCGTGCTCCTTATGCCGTTATCAATTGCATAGATCCAGAGTACAAAGCGACCTATCCATACGAGGTAGGTGAGCCGGTTGAGATAACGTTTGTGACGGACAATGGCGCAGAACTCTGGAGAGGTAACCAACCGAAGGGTAAGACTGCGATCTATCCGCTTACGAATGGAACTCCGGAACGTGCATCGGATGACGCACACAGCTATGAGTTTACCAGTTGGGATAAAGAACTTGCAGAAGTATCGGAACCGACAACTTATACTGCGAACTTCAATACCGTAGGTAAGAAGTTTATGATCACTTGGGTGGACGATAAGGGCAATGAGATTGATCATAAGGAATATACGGCAGACGAAATGCCTGTGCATGCAGATCCTATTAAGGAAGGATATAACTTCGATGGTTGGACACCTGCGATGTATGTTGTAGATAAGGATCAGACTTATAAGGCTGCATTCAGTATCAAGCAGTACACTATTCGTTGGGTAGATGAAAACGGTACGCTGATTCGTGAGGATCGTGTAAACCATGGTGCTACTCCTACCAAACCTGCTAATCCGACGAAGGAAGGTTATTCGTTCCAGGCATGGAATCCGGGTGTGGTAAAAGCTACCGAGGATGTTACCTATACAGCCACTTACTTGCTGAACCTTGTTACGCTGACGAAGGCTGGTGGTTCGCCCGTTCCAT
The DNA here is from genome assembly GCA_024399955.1 of Paludibacteraceae bacterium. Classification (GTDB taxonomy): domain Bacteria; phylum Bacteroidota; class Bacteroidia; order Bacteroidales; family Paludibacteraceae; genus Colicola. The sequence continues at coordinate 32,037 of JAKSNH010000002.1, forward strand.
ATACAACCTTTGCTGCAGCTCTTACTGAGGCCAACAAGGCTGATGGCGGTACGCTGACCTTGCTGCAGGATGTCAAGGTGGCCGGTTCTGCACAGTCATTCACAACTTCTACTACGCTCGATCTGAATGGTCACTCGTTGCGTGGTGCCGTCAATAAACTCATTACAGTGAATGGAACCGGCAAGACGGTTACTGTGAAGGACTCGAAGGGTGGAGGTATGATTGACAATACCTATGCGACCAACGCACAGTTGACAGCAGTATATGTCACTAAGGGTACTTTCGTCCTGGAGAACGGTACGATTCGTGTAGAAAACCCGACAACATCTTCAAGCGCAAGTTACTATGCTGCGGCGGTATTGGTTCCTGCAAGTCAGAGTTTTGTGATGAATGGTGGTACGCTTACTTCGATTGCTAATAACGACTATGCTTATGGTGTTTACAACCTCGGTACCGCTACCATCAATGGTGGTACTATCAATACGCAGGCGTTGACTCGTTCGTATGGTGTTCGCGCTGACAATACAACGACCATCCATGACGTAACCATCAATGCCAATGCTATTCGTACTACGTATGGTGTGGCTGTATGGAGCAGTGTTGCCGGCAAGACGATTACCATCAATGGCGGTACATTCAATGGTAATGCCACTACCACAACCGGCTATGCTATTGATGCTACGGCTGCTTCGACTATCAATGTCAATGGTGGTAAATTCAAGGCTACTACCAAGCCTATTTCGAATACGGGTGGAGCTACTATTAAGGTTGCAGGTGGTTTCTACGACAAGGATACCGAACTTGCAGGCATGGCCTCGCCGAAGAAGGTAGTCGCTCTGGTTAGCGAGCCGGAGAAGGCTGAGGGCTACAACTACAAGATTGTAGATGCTGCATACAATGTTACCTTCAAGGCTGAGAATGGAACCGTTCTTCAGCAGACCAACGTTGAGAAGGACTTGCAGCCGATATATGTTGGCGAGGCACAGACCAAGCCTTCTACTCCTAAGTATGCTTACGACTTTGATGGTTGGATGGATGCTTCGAATAGCCAAGTTTACACTGAGGCAGAACTGCCGGTAGTAAGCAAGGATGTGGTTTATACTGCTCACTTTGTTCAGCGTGCAGTAGAGTACCCGATTACTTTCACTAATATTGATGGTAAGGGTACCGACTACGTACAGATGGTGGCATATGGTGAAGTGCCTGTATATAATGGTCCTACACCTTATATGTCGGGTGCCGTATCTAACTACGCATATACCTTTATTGGTTGGAATCCTGAACTGATAGCAGTAGATGGTCCTGCATCTTATAGCCCGCGCTACGACCTCGTTATCTCGCACAATGTATCATTTGTCATCAACAATGCTTCGGCTACAACTCCGACTATGCTCGTTGTCGCAGAAGGTGCTGCTGTAGAGCATCCTGCTGATCAACTTGTAGATTGCCAGCATATCGTGGGTTGGTACAAGGATGCCGACCTCAATGAGGAGTGGAACTTCGCTAGCGACAAGCTGGGCGAGGAGGATCTTATTCTCTACGCTAAGTGGGGTACTAAGACTTACACCATTACTTGGCTGGATGAGTTTGGTGATGAAATAGACCAAACCGTAGTCAATTGTGGTACAACGCCGACGCATGCAAATCTCTATAAGCCATCTACTGCTACATATAGTTATGAGTGGTTAGGATGGAATAAAACTATAGTCGCCGCTACTGCAGATGCGACCTACAAGTCGCTTGGCTTCAATCAGGTTGCTAAACGTTATGCAATTATCTTTAACACTAATGGTGGTTCGGTTATTGATCCGATTGAGCAAGAAGTTGGTACACCAGTTGTTGCTCCTGCAGATCCTACGCGTGAAGGCTATACATTCGCTGGTTGGGATAAGGAGATTCCTACTATTATGCCTGCTGAAGATGTAACGATTACTGCAAGTTGGACTATCAATAAGTATGCGATTACCTTCCAAAATGAGGATGGAACTGAGTTGCAGAAGTCTGACGTAGAATATGGTGCAACACCAACATACAACGGTGCAACTCCGACTAAGGCATCCGATGCCCAATATACTTATACCTTTAAAGGTTGGGATAAGGAAATTGTGGCTGTTTCTACTGATGCTACTTATACCGCTACTTATACAGCCACCAAGAATAAGTACACTCTTACGTGGAATCTGGATGGCGGCGAGATTAAAACTGCTGGAACAACTGTCGGTAGCGTAGAGTGGGGTACGTCCTTAACTGCACCGATAGTAGAAAAGACCGGATACACTTTCGCTGGTTGGACTCCTGAGGTGCCTGCTACCATGCCGACCGAGGATGTAACTTGTGTGGCACAATGGACAGAAGTACCAACTACAGCTAAGTACCGTGTCATGCATTATAAGTTGCATATTAAGGACGGAGAGAAATTTGCTGAACCATTCAAGAAAGACGAGTCTGAAGTGGAAATAGGCTCTGAGGTTACTCCAGAATTTGAAGAAATTGAGGGCTATGACAATCCTGTTTCAACGAAAACCATTACTATCTCTGCTAATCCTGAAGAAAATGTGGTTATTTATGAGTATCCTATTTCCAAGGACAATACTCTTAATGCTGATGGTAACATTGACGCCGAAACAGAGGCATATACCGTCATTCTTGCTCCGGGTAAGACAATGAATATAACCGGCACAGGTTCGGTTACTGCTCAGAACTTAGTGCTGCAATCTGTACCTGGTGACAACACAGGAGCCAATTTGGCTACCACATCCAATTTGGAGATTCTTGGTGACGTCTGCATCGAAATTGAGATGAATAGCACTCGCACAATGGATGATAAACTCTACTATTGCTTCTCCGTTCCGTTTAATGTAAATGTGGCCGATGGAGTAAAACGTCTTAACGTAACGAATAACACATGGTCAAAAGCCGTTTTGAATACCAACTACCGCGTTTATACCTACAACGAGGCAGATCGTGCAGCCAAAGGACCACAGGATAGTAACTGGACTCCGTTCAGTGATACACAATTCGTTCCCGGTGTGTTCTACCTCTGCGCATTTGACAACTCCAACTACAACAGCTACCGCTTCTATGCTGCAGATAAAACTAATCTGAATAATAAAGGCAATATTGCAGTAACTCATACCGGTGATGCTACTAATGGCGGTTGGAACGGCGTAGCCAATAATGGCCTAACCGATAATAAACTAAGTGGTAGCTTTTACTTCATTCAAACGCTCAATAGTGTAAAAAATAGTTTTGAGTCAGCCAAGGCCGATGAAAAGCCTTTGGCTATTGGTAATGCTGCGATGGTACAGGTTTCTAAAGAAGGCAGCGTAGTAGTGGGCGCAACACCAAGTGCTGTGGCTGCTCGTCGCATGGGCGAAACTGCTTCCACCGAGTTTATCAATGTGCGTCTCTACAAGGAGAATCAAGATAAACACGTGGATCAAATCTTCATCCGCGCCTCTGAAGATGCTGCAGAGCAATATGTGGCAGGTATCGACCTGAGCAAGGCTACGATGGGTACTCCTAAGGTGGCTCGTTTATGGGTGAATGATTATGACCTGCAACTTGTGGCAAATGAGGCGCTGATGACCAATGACCAAGCTACTTTCTCACTTGGCATGAGTGCTCCTGCTAATGGTGAATATACCATTGCTCTGAATGAAGTGCCAACCGATGCTACTATCTATCTCACCGAGAACGGCAGCGCTATCTGGAACCTCAACATCGCTCCGGCTCCTATCTCACTCAGTAAGGGCACCGAGAACAGTTACGGTCTGCGTCTCGTTCACAAAATCAATAACGTAGTGACCGGCTTTGACGAGGCTGTCCTTAATGGCAATGTACAGAAAGTCATCCTTAATGACCACCTATACATCATCCGCGATGGTAAAGTCTATAGCGCACACGGGCACGCAATTAAATAAGGTATAACTGATAATTGCTAATTGTTAATTGATAATTATTATTACGATTATGAAAAAAACATATATTATGCCGCAAACGGCAACCGTACAGTTTGAGTTGGATAGCATTATGTTCCCTGAATCCGGAGGAATGCCCCAACCGGGAGTTTCTGCTCCTGCTCGCCAATCCGGCAAGATTGCAGGCTCGCTCTACATCTAATAGGCATATTGCCTAATAGCAATAAAAATGCGACTTTTTTCACCGAAAGTTGCATTTTTATTTGCACATATCAGAAATTATTCGTATCTTTGCACGCCAAATTTAAAGTGGCACTTTAAAATTGGACAAAACGGCACTATCATTATGTATAACAGAGACTTACAAAACGAATTAATTAGACTTGGACAGATTTTTCCGGTAGTTAGTATTCAAGGACCACGCCAATCCGGCAAAACAACTTTGTGCAAAATGACATATCCCAATTATCGGTATGTTAACTTAGAAGATACCGAAACCTTGGCACAAGCAATGACGGATATGCGCGTCTTTTTATTACAATCCGAAACAGGAATGATTATAGATGAAGCACAAGTGCTACCGGAGTTGTTTTCTATGATTCAAGTGTTGGTGGACGAAGATAAATCTCGCAAATATATACTTACCGGCAGCAGTAATTTCGCATTAATGCCCAAGATTAAACAATCATTAGCCGGACGTACTGCCGTTTTAACTCTATTGCCATTCAGTTTGCACGAAGTAGATACATCTAACTATTCCATTGATTCAATATTATATAAGGGGATGTATCCTGCTGTATGGGGCGACGGAATGGCTCCCCGGGATGTTTATAGAGCCTATTACAATACCTATTTGCTACGTGATGTCCAAAATATTGTTAATGTTCGTAATATCAAACAGTTCCAGCGATTCTTAATACTCTTAGCCGCAAGAGTAGGTAGTGAATTTAATGCGTTAAGTCTGAGTAATGATATCGGTGTGTCCGTTCCAACTATTCAAGAATGGATGAGCATATTAGAAACATCCTATGTCGCGTTCCGTAAATATCCCTATTATCGCAATATTGGTAAACGCTTGGCTAAAATGCCAAAAATATATTTCTATGATACCGGATTAGTCTGCTATTTATTAGGCATCCAAAATGAACAACAACTTAATATACATCCTTGCAGAGGTGGGATATTCGAAAATATGGTGATGACCGAATTGATGAAACAAGCCTTTAATCACGGACTGGATGATACAATCTATTTCTATCGCGACAAAAATAAAGAGGTGGATATCGTGATTGAGCAAGGACTCAATTTATATGCTTACGAAGTGAAAATAAGTGACTCGGATAATACATCCTTCTATCAATCGTTGCAATATTTCAAAAAACTATACAGAGATGATGTCCGCATGACCGCCGTCGTATATACCGGCTCACAGGAACGAAAAACAGCAGAAAATGGACTAATCAATTATCAAAATCTAATATTATTCAATGAGAATGAATAATTTTGCAGAAAAATTTGCACATCTCAAAAATTATTCGTACCTTTGCACGCTTTTTCGTGAGATAAAATCTCACAATAGGAAAAAGACAACATGTTTAACCCTTTAAACTATGGGTACCGCGGCTGCCTAATCGCATGAGGCGGAGACCATAGACAAGCTGTTATGGCAGAAAATTTATCTCTCCAGAACTTCGACTGGGATGCCTATGAAAATGAGAAAAAAGGCACATTAAACGAAGAAACTCTCAAAAAGTATGATGCTACACTGAATGCTATCAAGGACCACGAGGTCGTTGAAGGTACTGTTACATCTATCAACAAACGCGAAGTAGTGGTTAACGTTGGCTTCAAATCCGACGGTATCGTTCCTGCTACTGAGTTCCGCTACAATCCCGACCTCAAGGTTGGTGATAAAGTTGAGGTGTATATCGAGAGCCAAGAGGACACTAAAGGTCAACTCGTATTGTCGCACAAAGAAGCTCGTGCTTCCCGCAGCTGGGACCGCGTTAACGAGGCTTGCAACAGCGGCGAAATCGTTAATGGTTACATCAAATGCCGCACTAAAGGCGGTATGATCGTGGATGTACTTGGTATGGAAGCTTTCTTACCGGGTAGCCAAATCGATGTTAAACCTATCCGTGACTACGACCAATTCGTAGGCAAAACGATGGAGTTCAAGATCGTGAAGGTGAACGACGAGTTCCGTAATGTAGTTGTTTCTCATAAAGCTCTTATCGAGGCTGAGATTGAGGCTCAAAAGGCTGAAATCGTGGCTAAACTCGAAAAGGGACAAGTGCTCGAAGGTGTGGTTAAAAATATCACCAACTATGGTGTATTCATCGACCTCGGTGGCGTAGATGGTCTCATCCATATTACCGACCTCAGCTGGGGACGCGTTACCGATCCGAAGGAGTTCGTTCAACTCGACCAGAAAATCAACGTCGTTATCCTTGACTTCGATGACGAGAAAAAACGTATCGCTCTCGGCTTGAAACAACTCACTCCTCACCCATGGGATGCTCTGGACGCTAACCTCAAAGTGGGTGACAAAGTAAGCGGTAAAGTAGTTGTTATGGCCGACTACGGAGCATTCGTAGAAGTAGCTTCCGGTATCGAAGGACTGATTCACGTTAGCGAAATGAGCTGGAGCCAACACCTCCGCAGCGCTAATGACTTCCTCAAAGTTGGTCAAGAAGTGGAAGCTGTCATCCTGACCCTCGACCGCGAGGAGCGCAAGATGAGCCTCGGTATCAAACAACTCAAGGCTGATCCTTGGGAGAACGTAGATAGTAAGTACGCTGTTGGTACACGCCACTTCGCTCGCGTTCGTAACTTCACTAACTTTGGTGTATTCGTTGAAATCGAAGACGGCGTGGATGGCCTCATCCATATCAGCGACCTCAGCTGGACCAAGAAAATCAAACACCCCAATGAGTTCACTCAAATCGGTGCTGAAATCGAAGTTGTTGTGCTCGAAATCGATAAGGAAAACCGCCGCTTAAGCTTAGGCCACAAACAACTCGAGGAGAATCCTTGGGAAGAACTGGCTGCTAAGTTCGGTGTAGATACCGTTGTTGAAGGCAAGATTGTTGAACTCAGCGACAAGGGTGCCGTTGTATCTCTCGAAGATGGCGTAGAAGCCTTCTGCACCGCTCGTCACCTCCAGAAAGAAGACAAAGAGGCTGCCGCTGCTAAACAAGGCGATGTACTGGATTTCAAGGTAATCGAATTCAACAAGGACGCTAAACGTATCCTCGTTAGCCACCTCCGCACGTGGGAGGCTCGTCCCGAAGCTCCTGCAAAGGAAACAAAAGCCGCTAAGAAAGAGGCTGCTCCTGAAATGCCTAAGGTAGAAAAAACTACCCTCGGTGACTTGGACGTATTGGCTAACTTGAAGGCTGCTATGACGGAAGAGGCTCCTGCCGAGAAAACCGCCAAGAAAGCTCCTGCTAAAAAAGCCGCTGCTAAAAAAGCTACCAAAAAAGCAGAAGAAGCTGCTGAATAAGTAGCTCGCTACATAAAAGGAACGGCAATCTAAACACGGGTTGCCGTTTTTTTTTACAATTAAATTTGCATATATGCGAATTTTTTTGTACTTTTGCACGCTGATTGTGTATTTTGCCTCAATAATGGATAATCAAGAACTCATATTTCGGGCCTTTGCCAGTGGTAGCAGCGGAAACTGCTATTACTTAGGTACGCATGAACGCGGCATCCTAATTGACGCCGGAATAAGTGCTCGTGCCATCCAGCATAACCTGCGCGATATGGGACTGGATTTCCCAAACATAATGGGCGTGTTGGTCACCCATGACCATGCCGACCATATACGCGCCGTGGGTACTTTGGGTGAAAAACTACATATACCTATTTATTCTACACGCGCGATACACGAGGGCATAGATCGCAACTATGGCGTGCATGAGAAACTGCGCACCGCCCGCAGGTACTTCGATAAAGGTATGCCTTTTGAACTGTTTGGCATGCAAATAACTACCTTCGGCGTCAGCCATGACTCTACCGACTGCGTGGGGTATATGATTGATTATATGGACCAACGATTCATGATTGTGACCGACTGCGGTGAACCTAATCATAACATCGAGGCCTTTCTGCAGACTGCCAACCATATCATCATCGAGGCCAACCATGATGAGCACATGCTGCTTAATGGTCCATATCCTACCTACCTCAAACAACGTATCCTGTCCCCTATAGGCCACCAAAGCAATGCAACCTGCGCCGAACTTATCGCACGTAACTTCCACGATGGTATGCGGAACATATTTCTATGCCACCTCAGTAAGGAAAATAATGATCCCGCTCTGGCTTTGGAAACAGTGTCCAACCGTATGTTACAAATGGGACTCGTTCCCGGTCAGGATATTTTTATTAAACCCTTAGACCGACTTACTCCCAGCCCCGTCTATGTACTCAATGATGATATCATTACGGAGCCAATGAATATTCAAGATTAATACTATGGATAGCAAACTTGTTATTATTCCTACTTACAACGAGAAGGAGAATATTGAGGCCATCATAACGGCTGTTATCAATCTCCCTCAGGGTTTTCACGTGCTCGTTATTGATGACGGTTCGCCCGATGGAACGGCCGCTATCGTAAAAAAACTAATGAAAAAACCATTTGCGGATAAACTCTTTATCGTGGAGCGTTCCGGCAAACTGGGATTGGGCACCGCTTACATAGCCGGATTTAAATGGGCAATTGAGCATCAATACGACTATATCTTTGAGATGGATGCGGACTTTAGTCATAATCCCAATGACCTGCCTCGATTGTATGATAAACTATCTGTGGACGGTGCAGATGTGGCGATTGGTAGCCGCTACTTAACGGGTGTTAATGTGGTGAACTGGCCCATGGGACGCGTACTGATGTCCTACTTCGCCAGCAAGTACGTGCGACTCGTATTAGGCGTTAAGATATGCGATACAACAGCAGGCTTCGTCGGTTATCGCCGCCAAGTATTAGAGACCATCGAATTAGATAAAATACGCTTCAAGGGATATGCCTTCCAAATCGAAATGAAGTTCACCGCTTCGCAAATAGGTTACTGCGTAGAAGAAGTGCCTATCGTCTTTGTGAATCGACAATTAGGTACCAGCAAAATGTCCGGAGGTATATTCTCCGAAGCACTGCTCGGTGTCATACGATTGAAGGTCAATTCATGGTTCCGCAAATATCCTAAAAAGCATAATCAGTAGTTGTAGATGAAAAAAATACCAGTCATATTGGCCATCATGATGGCGGTTATCTCCTGCGGGAAAAAAACAGAAGAGGCACAAACAGAACAAGAACCTCCGCGTATGGAGTTTGGTATAGCAATTGATGCCTATCGTATTGATACCAATACCGTGAATAACGACGAAACATTAGGAGGTATATTTAATCGCCTGGGGGCTACACAACAACAAATGGCAGGTATTATTCGTCTGCCACTTAGCGAATTTGACTATCGTAAGATTAAACCCGGTAAAACATACTATGCGTTCTTTCAAACTGATTCATGCGGATTGGAACAACTATGCTACTGGGTGTATGTGGATAATATACGCGAAACAGTTGTGCTGCACCTGCAAGACTCGTTGCATGTGGAGCGCATCGTCAAACCGGTTGTGACTACCCAACGCTCCGCACAAGCCGTCATACAATCCAGTCTATGGAATGCCATGGTGGATAATGACCTGCCTATCCAATTGGCGCTTGACCTGAGTGATATATATGCATGGACCATTGACTTCTTCGGACTGCAAAAAGGCGATTCTATTCGCGTGGTCTTTGATGAACAAAGCGTAGATGACCAATGCATCGGAATAGGTCGCATTTATGCTGCTAATTTCTACCATGCTAATAAATGGCAGGAGGCATTCTATTTCAATAATACCTATTTTGATGCTGAAGGTAAATCGCTCAAAAAAGCTTTCTTAAAAGCACCGCTTAACTATAAACGCATATCTTCCCGCTTCACGTATGCTCGTAAACATCCTATTTTCAAAACCGTTCGTCCGCATACCGGTGTGGATTATGCTGCTCCGATGGGTACACCGGTTGTTTCTGTCGGCGATGGTACGGTCGTTGAAAAAGGATATAAAGGCGGCGGCGGAAATACCGTTAAAATCAAACATAATAGCACCTATACCACGGCTTATCTGCATCTAAGTAAGTATGGTCCCGGTATATCTGTCGGTTCGCATGTCAGCCAGGGACAAGTAATCGGGTATGTAGGTTCAACAGGTAACTCCACCGGACCTCACCTTGATTTCCGTATTTGGAAGAATGGTTCGCCTGTAGATCCTCTTAAATTGGTCAGCCCTCCGAGCGAACCTGTACCATCTAAAATGCGTCCGGAATTTGATAGCATCGTTAATGTCTATCGCACAAAATTATAGGATTTAAATTGCGACCTTCGGGTCGCTTTTTGTGTATGTAAGCATCCAATAAGCCCATGTTTTTGTGATTTTAGATAGAAAACTATCATTTTTTTGCATTTTTTTGCGAAAATATTTGGTGATGTCAAAAAAATGTTGTACCTTTGCACTCGCTTTCGGAAAAATGACTACCGAAAGGGCGTTTAGCTCAGCTGGTTTAGAGCATCTGCCCTACAAGCAGAGGGTCGGCGGTTCGAATCCGTCAACGCCCACACAGACTGATAATCAATAGGTTATCAGTCTTTCCTTTTAATAAGACATAAAATTGTGTCAAAGGTTGGTTAGATGCTATTTCTTGATTACATCATTATTCAATTTAAGATTATAATATATTGCTGTCCGGTAAAAACGATTAAGCCCACAAAACATGCTCAAGATATTAGTAAAACTGGAAAAGTCAAAGAGAGGGTAAAATAACCCTCGAGAGAGTGTCGACCGACCCTCGACCCCAAAAATAGAGAGTAAATTAGACGCGCCCCAATCACCCACTTGATCTTGTGATGCGAAAAATGAGTAAAAAATGCAAAAAAATTTGCACATGTCAAAAAAAAGCAGTATCTTTGCAGCCGATTTTGCGCTTTATGGAAAACATTATCGAATTAGATAAGTTGGAACTGGGCCGCCATTCCTATGAATTTGCATTGGATAACGCGTACTTCAATAACATTGAAAAGACCGAGTTATTAGGCGGTAAAGTGGCTGTAAAGGCAGAATTAGACTTGCGCGAAACTACTCTCTCTCTCCATGTTTGGGTAGATGGCGTGGTGCAAGTAACATGTGATCGCTGCTTGGATAGCATGGATATTACAATATGCGAGGACGATGACATGGAAATAGAGCCGGAGGCTCGGTCCCTGGACCTCAACTGGCTCGCATACGAACTGATAGTAGTAAATCTTCCCTTGGTGCACTGTCACCAACCGGGTGGCTGCAATCCTGAAATGGATGCACTTCTCCAAAGCCACCTCTGCTGCCCTCCGGAAGACCCCGAAATACTATAATAACGTTGACGAAGACGGTGCCTTCGGGCACTCCGATGACATTAACAACAACTAAATTAAAAACAACATCTAAAACAAATAAGTTATGGCACATCCAAAACGAAGACAATCGCACACCAGACAAGCTAAACGTCGTACCCATGACGTTGCCGTTATGCCGGCATTGGCTATTTGCCCCAACTGTGGTGCGCATTACATTTACCACACTGTTTGCCCAAGTTGCGGTTACTACCGTGGTAAACTCGCTATCGAGAAAGCTGCTGAAGCTTAATCTTAGTGAAACTAATATAGGCTCCGGAAGCACCGGAGCCTATATCTTCCATTATTCCTAACCTACAACCTTAAAATTAGTTGATCATGTACAATAAAGATCAAAACCCAAACCATTCTAATCGTCCCCGTTTTAGTCAATTCACCCCTGCACGTGACGGACAACGTCGTCCTCGTGCACGCTTTTCACGTCCCAGTGAAGGACAAGCAGAACGGGTAGAACCGCGTCACGAGAATCGTGGCGAACGCGGAGGTTTCAACCGCGATAATAACGAACAAAGACATTCCTTCAGACCTCGTTTTCAGCGTAATGCAAGCACCTATACTCAGAAAAAACGCTTTGAGTATAAAGAGAAATTTGAGGACCCAACACAGCCGATTCGACTCAATAAATACCTCGCTAATGCCGGTATATGCTCCCGCCGCGAAGCAGATGACTTTATCTTGGCAGGCGTAGTAACCGTTAATGGACAAACCGTGGATAACTTAGGCGCTAAGGTATTGCCTACCGATCACGTCATGTTCCACGACCAGCCCGTACGCCGTGAACGCAAAGTATATATTCTTCTCAATAAACCCAAGAACACCGTTACCACTACCGATGACCCGCAGGAACGCAATACCGTATTAGATATCGTGCGTAACGCGTGCGCGGAACGTATCTATCCTGTTGGACGTTTAGACCGTAATACCACCGGTGTGCTGCTGCTTACTAATGATGGCGACTTGGCCGAAAAACTTACACACCCCAAGTTCGGTAAAAAGAAAATATATGCCGCCACCTTAGACCGCGACCTGGACGAGGTGGATGAAGAAATACTGCGCAAAGGTATCACCTTGGATGACGAAAAAATCATTCCCGATGCATTGGAGTTCCCCAAAGGAGATCGCATCCATATAGGACTGGAGATTCATAGTGGTCAGAACCGCGTCGTTAGACGTCTGTTCGAGAAAGTGGGATACCGCGTTATGCAACTCGACCGCGTCAGCTTTGCCGGATTAACCAAGAAAAACGTGCCTCGTGGTAAGTACCGTTTCCTCACTCCTAAAGAGGTTGGTATGTTACAAATGGGGGCTTTTGAATAATGCTCAAACGTTTATTCATAGGATGTTTACTGACGTGCGTAGGCGTATGCGCCTGCGCACAACAGTACATGCAGGCGTGTTCCGATAGTATAACATACGTGGGACGCACGCTCGTGCGCGATACCGCGGTATGTATGGACTGGACCGCCTCCTACCTGCGGGTAAGCTTCTATGGCACACAATTAGATATATGCGTAAGCGACACCGGACGAAATTACTATAATCTCTATATCGACCGAGACATAGCCGCTACGCCCGATAGTGTACTCACCATCACCGGCGATACCATCATCTTGTTGCATGTATCTGCTACCGATACCACCCATACCCTGACGCTGTATAAACGCACCGAAGGCGAACATGGATGCACCGTCTTTAGGCATTTCGTAACGGACGGTCATTTCATGCAGGCACCTAAACTCAAACCGCGTCAGATCGAGTTCATTGGCGATAGTTACACTTGCGGCTATGGAGCCGAAAATACCACGCATGAGGACCATTTTACTCTGGAAACAGAAACGCCCGCCAAGTCCTTCGCCGGCATTGTGGCACGCTACTTCGATGCCGACTATGTCGTCATCGCCCATTCGGGAATGGGAGTGGCACGGAACTTCAATAGCAAGTTCGCAGGATACTATATGCCGGAACGATATACACAAATATTCGACATGGACCGTTCCGACGATATGCGTTGGGATACAGCCATGTCGGACTTTCGTCCGCAGATAACAGTCATCCTATTAGGAGGAAACGATTTCTCTAAAAACAAAAAACCTTCTTACTCGGACTTTGAGCATAACTACATCCGGATGCTCAAACAAATCAAAGCCAATTACGGTGAGGACCATCCTATCCTGTGTTGCACCAAGAAAAATAGGGACGAAATCTTTGCTTACGTACAAAAAGTAGTACGCAATAGCGGCATGAAGAACGTCAGCTACTGCCCACTATTCGCCAATCTCTTCCATGATGATGAACGAAACCTCGGAGCGGACTTCCACCCCAACTATGAAGCACACCGCAAGATAGCACATGTGCTCATTCCTTACGTGGCTACTATGACTGAATGGGAACTACAGGATACTTCCGCGCTCGTAGGCATCCAATAACTTTTCCAAATCACGCACTTGCTCTTTGAGTACGGCACCTTGGTCGGTGTCGCCTACTAACATACGATGATCCGTAAAGTCTTGCAATAAAGTACGACTATGGATGTCATCACCGTGGATAATGGCCTGCTGACGACTCTCAAACGATTCGTGCTCCACCAACTGAATGCCGTGACTATTATAAATCAACGTGTATCCGGCTATGCCCGTCTTCTCTTGATATGGCTTAGAAAAACCTCCATCAATCACAAAACGCTTGCCTTCGGCACGCATTGGACTCTCGCCCTTTAAGGTACGAACAGGTATATGTCCATTTACAATACGACCTGACTCAGGATTCAAGCCAAACTCAACCAATATCATTTCGCATATATCCTTGCGATTGGCCAACTCATAATACGCCCCCCTTTTCTCTTCCCATGTGGACTTATCTGCAATCAGATAACGCTCTAAAGTGGTCATCTTATCCTTGTTATACAACGGCGAATTAGGTCCTTGCCATAAGTACAACATAAAGTCTAACGCATTGTTTTTGGCCTTGCCGTGACCGAAATAAGCGGCACGAATAACTTCATCAATACGCTCCATTAATTGACGACCCTTCACGCGCTTGCCGCATACATCCACCTCGGTAAACGTACCATCTTCATTCAGCGGAATAGCTGCGTGATACAACAGGAAACCGTTGCGTACCAGGAAGAGCGAACCGTGATCGTATAACTGACGCAAATGGCGTTGTAATTTCTCGGACTTGCGGAAACTGCGCTCTAACTGCACCATCAACTCCTCCTCTTCCGTAGTTAATTCATACGGCGATTCAGGACGAATAGTAGGCAGGTTGGTGTCTAATAACGGATAAGTCTGCTTACCTATCGTAATCGTTCCTTGCTGCAAATCCATCTTGTCCAACAAAAGTCGGTCGTTCATCTTCCATTCCGGATGACGCTGGATAATCTGACCTTCTAACTTAAACTGTATAATCGAAATGGCCTTGTGCATCTTAGCCATCAATCCTGCCGAACGGGTCAGCCGTGGGTTATTCTCAAAGTCACGAGTCTGGAATATAGTGCAGGGGTCTTCGCCGTACGTCTCCATCGCAAAGTTAGCCAAAGGCAGCAAGTTGATGCCATAACCTTCCTCCAAGGTCTCAATATTAGCATAACGAATACTGATGCGCAGTACTGTTGCAATCAATGCACGGTTACCCGCTGCTGCTCCCATCCACTCAATATCGTGATTACCATACTGCACATCGTAATCGCGAATAGTAGAGAGCACATCCATAATCTTTTCGGCCTTGGGACCTCGGTCAAAAATATCTCCTACGATATGGAAAGTATCTATCGTCAAAGCATGAATAAGATACGAAATCTCAATCAACATCTTCTCCGCCATCCCGGTATCAATAATGGCATCAATAACGGCATTATAGTAATTGGAACGGTCCTTCTCTATACTGCTCTCATGCAGTAATTCCTCAATCACATAAGCGAACTGCTTAGGCAGCATCTTACGCACTTTAGAACGGGTGTACTTAACCGTTACGGCACGAGCCACATCTACTACTTGATGTAATCGAGTGCGATACCAACTATTCAAGTCCTTAACGTCCTCTATCTCACCCTTACGAACCAACTCAATGCGCTCGTCTGGATAGTAAATAAGGGCACACAAAGCACGCTTCTCTTCCTCCGACAAGGTGTCCGCATAGATGTCATCCACCTTGCGACGAACTACACCGCTGGCATTCTTAACCATGTGGATAAAGGCACTGGATGCTCCGTGTAAATCACTTACAAAATGCTCCGTTCCCTTGGGCAAAGACAAAATAGCCTTCAGGTTGATGAGCTCACTCACCACCGCGTTCTTGTTAGGAAACTTCTCGCTGAGCAGATGCAAATACTTGTCTTCTTGTGTCATAGTTGTACCCTCCTTTGATAAAACAAAAAGGGAGACTTTAACAGACTCCCTTTCTCCAGTAGTGCTACCCGGAGTCGAACCGGGGTTTACGGCGTGAGAGGCCGTTGTCCTAGGCCACTAGACGATAGCACCATGACCCTTTCTCTCGAAAGCGACTGCAAAAGTACAACAAATTTTTGGAATACGCAAATAAATTTAAAAAAAAATTTGTTTATTTGGCATTTTTTTAGTAATTTTGCGAAAAATTAACTCATTATGCAGAATAATTTCGGTTTTGTACGCGTAGCGGCAGCGGTTCCTAAGTGCCACGTCGCTGATGTTGAAGCCAATGTGGCTGAGGTTAAATCACAAATTACAGAGGCCATCGAGGAGGGGGTTGAAGTGCTCTGCTTCCCCGAACTAACCGTCACAGGATACACTTGTGCCGACTTGTTCTTCACGCAACAGCTCCAGCAAAATGCCCTGAAGTGTGTGCAGGAGATTTGTGAATTCACTCGTGGCAAGTCCATCATCGTCTTGGTCGGCGCCCCGCTCAAAGTCGATAATAACCTGTTCAACTGCGCATTCGTACTAACTGACGGCGAAGTAGTGGGCGTTGTCCCCAAAATCAACCTGCCTAACACCGGTGAGTTCTACGAGAAACGTTGGTTCACCAGCGGCCGTGCTGTTCGCGAGGCTAATGGACACCCACGCATCCCAACCGTGGAACTATGGGGGGGAGATGTGCCATTTGGTATTGACCTCCTCTTCATGACGCGCGCGTATTGCTTTGGCATCGAGGTGTGCGAGGACTTATGGAGCCCCCTGCCTCCTTCTACTCAATTAGCCATCCAGGGGGCTGAACTCATCTTCAACCTCAGTAGTAGCAACTGTGTAACCGGCAAACATGCCTTCCGCCGAGATATGATTACCCAACAGTCGGCACGCGTCCATTGCGGATATATATACACTTCCTCCGGCGTGGGTGAATCCACTACCGACGTCGTCTTCTCCGGCTCTACCTACATAGCCGAGAACGGCGAACTGCTTGAGATGGGCGACCGATTCATGCGGGATAGCAGTATGGTCATAACCGAAATCGATATAGAGCGTTTACGCACTGACCGCCAGCGGAATACCAACTTCACCAAGGACCAACACGGACATTATCGCAAGATCAATGTGGCACCTATCGAATCCGAGTTAGGCGATACCGAACCTATTCATCGTCGTTTCTCTATGACACCTTTCCTGCCGTGTAAAGGCACCGAAGATGCCTACTGCGGCGATGTGCTCTCTATCCAAATAAGCGGCTTGGCGCGGCGTTGGGAACATACACATGCACAGACCCTTGTAATTGGTATTTCAGGAGGATTAGACTCTACATTAGCCCTGCTCGTTGCTGCACAAACAGCCGATGTGTTGGGCTATGAAAGGCAACGTATATTAGGCGTTACAATGCCCGGTTTCGGCACTTCCGACCGCACCTATAACAATGCCATCCGACTGATGGAAGAGTTAGGCGTTTCGATTCACGAGATTCCTATTCGTGATGTCGCTACGCAGCATCTGCAGGATATCGACCACGATATCAACCGCCATGACGTCACCTACGAAAACGCACAAGCGCGTATTCGCACACTCATCCTCATGGACTTAGCAAATAAATATAACGGACTGGTTGTCGGCACAGGCGACCTAAGCGAATTGGCATTAGGTTGGGCTACCTACTGCGGCGACCATATGTCTATGTACGGACTCAACGCCGGAGTACCCAAGACCCTTGTGCGCTATATGGTGCGATACATAGCCGAGAACCTCTTTGCCGAAGAAACACGTGAGACACTGCTCGATATAGTGGATACACCCGTTTCGCCCGAATTGCTGCCGTTGGATGAACAAGGTGACATAGCCCAAAAAACCGAGGAACAAGTCGGACCGTACGAATTGCATGACTTCTTCATCTACTACTTCCTGCGCTATGGCTTCTCCCGCGACAAGATTGCGTACATGGCTTCGGTGGCGTTTGAAGATCAATACACCCAGGAACAAATATCTCATTGGTTGGGCATCTTTATGCATCGATTCTATTGCCAGCAATTCAAGCGCTCGTGCCTGCCCGACGGACCCAAAGTCTGCTGCGTGAGCCTCTCCCCCCGTGGCGACTGGCGCATGCCATCCGATATATGCGAGATGGAATAAAAAGTCTAATTATTCGGAGTAAAACAACAGAAAAGTTCGGAGTGAAAAAATAGAATAATTCGGAGTAAAAGTTAAAAATTATTCGGAAAAGATTTGTGTATGTCAATTATTTTCTGTATCTTTGCAGCCAAAATATGTAAAACAATCCGATTATGAACTACCTTTCTCGAGTTACAGATGAACTATTAATGCGTAAACTCCGCAGTAGTGCTGCCGTTTTGGTTGAGGGTACTAAATGGTGTGGAAAAACATCCAGTTGTGTGCAATTAGCCAAAAGCATTATATACATTCAAGATCCGGATAAACGCAATATGTACCGCAAAATAGCGGATACACAACCTTCTTGACTCCTTCAGGGCGAAACTCCTCGTTTGATTGATGAGTGGCAGACCATACCTGTACTTTGGGATGCTGTTCGTTTTGCAGCTGACCAACGTCAACAGATGCAACAATTTCTACTGACAGGTTCTGCCACGCCGCTCAATGACGATGAAAACGAAGACATTGAACATACTGGTATGGGGCGAATTGCTCGAGTCAAAATGCGTCCAATGGCACTTTGGGAATCCAAAGAATCTGCTGGTCAAGTATCCCTTAAAGCTCTTTTTGATGGAACGCAAGAAATGGGGCTTTTTGAGAATCCATTAACCCTACAAGATATAGCATTTGTAATGTGTCGTGGCGGTTGGCCTGGCGCTTTGGGGTTGGAGAAAGACGATGCTTTGGAAGTTGCATTTAACCTTGTTGAGGAACTTGTCAATGTGGATATTCATAAGGTGGATAACACTGAAAAAAATCCGGATAGAGTGCGCAGTATTCTCCGTAGTTATGCACGAAACATCTCCACTATGGCAACAGCCACAACAATTATGACTGATGTGAGAGCAAATGATATTTCCATTACGGACAAAACATTATCTAACTATTTAACCGCCTTAAAACGGTTGTTCATAGTTGAAGACCTAAAAGCATGGCAACCTTCACTAAGAAGTAAGGCAGGAATACGCACTTCTCATAAACGACATTTTGTAGATACCAGTATCGCAACAGCAGTTCTTGAATTAACGCCTCAAAGTGTATTGGAAGATTTTAATTTATTTGGTTTCCTTTTTGAGGATTTATGTTTGCGTGATATGCGCATTTATACACAAACATTGCGAGGGGATGTCTATCATTACCACGACAATACCGAACTTGAATCAGACATGATTCTGCGTTTGTACGATGGTAGATGGGCCGCTGTTGAAGTAAAAACTGGATCTAAGGAGATTGATGAAGCAGCAAAAAATCTCATCAAACTGAGTGAATTGGTTGATACTTCTAAGGTTGGCAAACCATCTTTCTTGATGGTTCTGACCGGAGGTCAATATGCTTACCAACGTGAAGACGGAATATTTGTCGTCCCGATTGGCTGCTTGAAACCATAATTCCTTCGTCCGTGCCGTCATACTAAGAGATCTGCAAAAAGGGGAATAAACAAACAATGGCACACCATCAGGCGTGCCATTGTGCTTTTAATGATGTATTATTACATAGAACTTCCTGTTACAGCATACTTAACACCATCAAGAATGATATACATTTGCCCATTCTCAACTACTTTGCGAGCATTGGTAGTGCGAGCAGGAGCAGTAGGAGAATCTATATCGGTAGGTTGACCATTACCCGGAAGAGAATAAATTTTCGTAACTCTATTTTCAAGGATATAATCCCAACTTCCTTCTTTATATACCACATCATAATTAGTTGTATAAAATTTATATTCTCCTCCTTTGTTAAAAATTCCGAACCATTGATTTGCACCGAAATCAAACAACATAGAACCATCTTCATTATATAATTTTACAGAATTAAAAGGCAGATGGTAGTCGTATTCTCCTTTACGAGCTTCAATATAAGTTATTTTTCCATCTGTAGTAAAAATATTAGTGGATAGCAGGTATATGCTATCTTTAGAAAAAAAAGTCGCCAAGGTAAAATCATTATAATAAAAAGAATACTTATTGTTTTCATGTATGCAATAATATTGATTGACAATGTTGTACTGCTCTGGAATTTCAGATATGTGAACCTCCGCTGTTTCAGGACTTAAAATAAAGATACCATCCAAAGTGTGCTCTAATTGAATTTGTGCGCTCATCGTCATTGCTACTAAAGCAAGAACGGAAAATAAAAATAATTTTTTCATTGTTTTAATAAATTTATATCTTGCCTACTCTTTGTCGGATTTTCGGCATATTCCGTAGTTATTTGTTATCTGTTACTTAATATGGTATAAAAAAGTGGACTAAACTTTTTAATCCACTCTCTTCGGTATCGGCAAACACCTTGCAACTGGATAAAGTAAAGCCCACTCTATGTGAGTGAGCGTTGAACTTTACTTCACAGTTGACTATCTTATAAATTTTGCCGATTTTAAAGAGAGTGCGAACTAAAGATAACGCTATATTATCTATTGTGCAAAATAAATTGCTTGTTTTACATCATAGGCTTTTATGAAGTTTTTAGTTAATATGTTCTAAACAGGTAGTTGAGAGTATTACATGTCACCTGACCAACCATGTCCTAAATCCCAATGTTCATCGTATAGAAATTCAAAGTATGGCAGAGCAAATTCTTGATTAATGAGGTCCGTTAACTCCGGCTCAATATCTTTGGCCCATTGCCCGACAAATACAACGAATTTGTTGATATTCCACGCCACACGTCCACGAGGAATTTGCGTATAATCCCCATTGAATTTAGTAGGCTCGTTCTTCGCAAGTGCGCGATAGTGCTCTTCCTTCCATATTTGTCGGTGCAGTCGCTGATAGTTAATGAAGGGAAGCCCTTTCTCCGCGGCCTCTTCTTCCATTTTAGGAGTCATCTCCTTTTTATGAACTCCAAACAATGTGTGTTCTTCCGAATCATACCAAAAAATACCAACTGACGGCATCGGCTCATCAAACGAGCGCATGTCATCCATCAGTGCTTTACGATCCGCAGTAGACATTGTCATAATAGTATAGTTTTCAATTTTCACTCGCAAAGGTACAACAATTTTTTGGAAGTTGCAAATAAAGTTTGCTTTTTTCCATAAAAAAGCTATTTTTCAAACGCTAAATTTGGGTTATTCAAAGATTTTTTGTAATTTTGCGACAAAATCGCAAATGGAATCAATGAAATTACTACTCATCATATTGACCATTTTGTCTCCCGTCACATGGTCCTCTCTGCAGGTGGGTGATAGCGTCGTACTAACTGCCTCCATTGATTCGGGATGGCACATGACCCTTATCTCCATTGGCGATTCGATGATAGGGGAGGACTACGCAGGAACGTATCAATTCACGATGCACCAAGACAGCATCCTGCCTATTCGCTTTACCGCCTGCGATGACCAACAATGCCTCGCTCCGGAGACCTTTGAGTACTCGCAAGGACCTACACGTGACCTTATCGGTAGTATATCGGTAGTAGAGCCTACCGTCATCCTATTCTTATGGGGGCTTTTAGCCGGCTTATTAGCCATCTTTACACCCTGTGTTTGGCCAATCATTCCAATGACCGTCTCTTTCTTCCTTAAGAAAGGCGGAGGCGTACGCGATGCGTTGCTGTATGGACTCAGTATAGTTCTTATCTACGTTGGTTTAGGGTTGCTCATCACCATCATCTTTGGTGCCTCAGCCCTCAATGCACTCTCCACGAATGCCATTGTCAACCTTTTCTTCTTCGCTATCTTAGTGGTCTTTGCCTTGTCTTTCTTTGGTTTATTCGAAATAACCCTGCCTGCCTCTTGGTCCACCTCGCTGGACAATAAAGCACGGCTCTCCAAAGGGTGGTGGAGTATCCTGCTCATGGCCACAACCCTCGTCGTTGTCTCTTTCTCTTGCACCGGACCTATTATCGGCACTCTGCTCGTGGAAGCAGCTTCGCACTCGTTGCTTGCACCTACCATCGGTATGTTAGGTTTTGCCATCGCACTGGCCTTGCCCTTTACCCTCTTTGCGCTCTTCCCGCAATGGATGCAACAACTGCCTAAGTCCGGAGAATGGATGCAAGGCTTTAAAGTCACACTCGCTTGCCTTGAATTGGCTCTCTCTCTCAAGTTCCTCAGCGTAGCAGATATGGCGTATGGATGGGGTATATTGCCGCGCTGGCTCTTTATCTCCCTATGGATAATATGCTTTGCCGGCTTGGGCATCTATCTGATTCGTCGCAGTAGGGTAGGTAAGGTAGTCGCCATCATATCTTGGTTATTCACTATCTACCTCATTCCTGGCTTATGGGGTGCTCCCGTCAAGATGATTGCGGCCTTCGCTCCTCCTGCACCCACATCCGATCAGATGGTCTTCTATAACTACGAGGAAGGACTGGAATATGCCCGACAAACCGCTCGCCCTGTCTTGGTTAATTTCACCGGATATGGTTGCGTTAATTGTCGCAAGATGGAGGAATTTGTGCTATCCAATGATTCGGTGCAAAAACGGATACAGAACTACGTTTATATCATGCTCTATGTGGATTCACGAATGGATGCGGATGCTAACGAGATTGAAGATGGTATCGAGAATAGTCGCCTTCAACAGGAACGTTTCGGCAGCAATGCCCAGCCGTTCTTCATCCAATTAGATGCTAATGGCACACCCATCTCCGACCCCTGTGCCTTCATCATCGATCCCGATAAGTTCCTCCGTTGGTTAGTCTATTAACCACACACCATACACCACACACCATACACCAAAAAGCCCGACTGTTTCCAGCTGGGCTTTCGTCTTATTGGAGTGCTCTAAGCACCGTTATTTTACTTCTTCAAAATCTACATCCTCAGCGGCATTGCCTTTGTCGTTGCCGTTATTGGTTGGACCTTGAGGACCGGCTTGTGCACCTGCGTTCTGAGCATTAGCGGCGTTGTACATTTCTTGGCTGGCAGCTTGGAAAGCGGTCATCAGTTCGTTGTTGTACTTCTCGCACAAGTCAGCATCTTTCTTCTCGTAGGCCTCTTTCAGGTTCTTCAGAGCAGCCTCAATAGGAGCTTTCTTGTCGGCAGGAATCTTATCACCCAGTTCAGCTAACTGCTTTTCGGTTTGGAAGATAGTAGCATCGGCTTTGTTGAGTTTCTCAACTTGCTCTTTGGCTTTCTTATCTGCCTCTGCATTAGCCTCTGCTTCAGCCTTCATGCGTTTGATCTCTTCATCGCTCAATCCGCTGGATGCCTCGATACGAATCTTCTGCTCCTTACCGGTAGCCTTATCCTTGGCCGTTACATTCAGAATACCGTT
The DNA here is from genome assembly GCA_024399955.1 of Paludibacteraceae bacterium. Lineage (GTDB taxonomy): Bacteria > Bacteroidota > Bacteroidia > Bacteroidales > Paludibacteraceae > Colicola. The sequence goes on from JAKSNH010000002.1 coordinate 55,238, forward strand.
AGCGTCAATATCAAAGGTCACTTCAATCTGTGGCTCACCGCGACGAGCAGGCATGATACCATCTAAGTGGAAAATACCAATCTGCTTGTTTTGAGCAGCCATTGGGCGCTCACCTTGCAGCACCTTGATCTCTACGCTCGGTTGGTTATCTACAGCCGTTGTGAACACTTCCTGTTTCTTGGTAGGAATAGTGGTGTTGGCCTCAATCATGCGAGTCATCACGCCACCCATCGTCTCGATACCAAGACTCAACGGAGTAACATCCAGCAGCAATACATCCTTTACCTCACCGGTCAATACACCACCTTGAATGGCAGCACCTACGGCTACTACTTCGTCCGGGTTAACGCTCTTATTGGGCTCCTTGCCGAAGAAATTCTTAACGGCCTCTTGGATGGCAGGAATACGGGTTGAACCACCTACCAAGATGACCTCATCTATATCGCTCTTGCTCAGGTGAGCGTTGGTTAAGCAAGTCTCACATGGAGCAATCGTGCGCTTAATCAAATCATCCACCAACATCTCGAACTTCTGACGACTCAGGGTCTTAACCAAGTGTGCAGGCACACCATTCACCGGCATGATGTACGGCAGGTTAATCTCCGTGGAAGTGGTGTTACTCAACTCAATCTTAGCCTTCTCAGCTGCTTCTTTCAGACGTTGCATTGCCATTGGGTCTTTGCTCAGGTCTGCACCGCCGTTCTCGTTCTTGAACTCTTGAACGAGCCACTCAATAATGCGTTGGTCAAAGTCATCACCGCCCAGGTGTGTGTCACCGGCTGTAGCCTTTACCTCAAATACACCGTCACCTAACTCCAGGATAGATACATCGTGCGTACCACCACCGCAGTCAAACACCACAATCTTCAAATCCTTATTGGCTTTGTCCAAACCGTATGCCAAAGCAGCAGCCGTGGGCTCGTTCACAATACGACGTACATTCAATCCGGCAATCTCACCGGCCTCTTTGGTAGCTTGACGCTGACTGTCGTTAAAGTATGCAGGCACCGTAATAACGGCTTCCGTCACTTCCTGACCCAGATAGTCCTCTGCGGTTTTCTTCATCTTCTGCAAGATGATAGCACTAATCTCCTGTGGTGTGTATAAACGACCATCAATATCTACGCGAGGCGTGTTATTGTCGCCTTTTACTACTTTATAAGGAACGCGTGCGATCTCCTGACTGAGACGGTCGTAACTCTCACCCATGAAACGTTTGATACTATTCACCGTCTTAGTGGGGTTCGTGATAGCCTGACGCTTAGCAGGGTCACCTACTTTGCGCTCGCCGCCTTCTACAAAACCAATCACGGATGGAGTGGTACGTTTACCTTCACTGTTGGTAATTACCATCGGCTCATTACCTTCCATTACAGCAACACAAGAGTTTGTTGTTCCTAAGTCAATTCCAATAATCTTACTCATAATTGTATATTTTTAAAATGTTAATAATTTCTAATTCTTACTACAACAAACGCCGTGCCAAAGCACAGCGTCTGCCATTTTAGGGATTTATTTGGCAAAATCTATGTCATATCTGCCAAAATGTCATATTTTTTCACTTTATTCTGTCACACAGCAGCATGATGGGTTTGCCATTATGGCGGGCTCCGATGATGAACCGGCTACCGCCATCGCGCACTTTGAGCTTCTTTTTCAGTTCCTCTGCCCCCATCACGTAATTACGTGTCAGAACATTATATTGTCCTCCGCGCACATCGTGCGAAATGTCTTTTTGGGCAATCTTAAATATCCTGCCCGGAAAATCCTGCACTAACTGTTCGCTATGGTATAAATGCGTGTTGGCATCCAGTTTATGTAGTCCATATCGTGCCCCCACTAACTTATACGCTCCGGCCTTCAAAATAGCCGCATTGGGTTCGTAGATATACCCTTGGTTAATTGGATAATAGGCTATTTGACTAAAGGCTTGCTCCTCTTCCTCTTGTGTAAACTCAAATCGCCACCCTTCCTCCACATCCACCGCACAGATTGAATGATGAGTTATGAATTTTGAATTAAAAGAGGATAAAAGCAACACCTCCTTTACCTCATTCTTGACGGCGACTACATGCACTTGCCACGATCCGTCTAAACAACGTAAGGCGGCACTGATGTCCAGCATAGGGGAGAACTTAATCAAAATCGTATCAGCTACCTCGCGCATTCGTGGCAGCAATTCCACTACGTTAGGTGTGCAGTCCTCAATCCTAAACACCTTACCGCCGTTCTTATCCCTCCTCGCCGGGTCAATGTAGATAGTTGAAAGATAGAGTTTAGACCGTTCGCTACGCTCACTGATGGAGTATGGAGTATGGACTGTCCTTGTTCCATCAGCGTCAGCGGTCCTTATTCCATCAGCCGAAGGCGGTCTGTTGAGAAATTCTTCTGCCGTCATGTTATGAACGGTCACTTTGGATGGCAGGTTATGCTGAGCCAATCGACATAGTTCGGCATCGCGTTCCACATAGTCCACGGTCTCCATCTGTTCGCCCATAAAGAACGTATCCACTCCCGCTCCTCCGGTCAGGTCAATCAAGTGGCGTTTGCCTGCCACTAATCGTGCTTTGTACCGAGCAGTCGCTTCAGACGAACATTGTTCGCAACTCAATCTAACCGGATACCACCAGGGGGAGTTTAGAGTTGAGAGTTTAGAGTTGAGCGTTGAAAGTTGAGCGTTGAGAGAGGCAAACGTTGGCAGTTTATCTTTGGTGCGTTGATAGCCTTCTATCTGCTGCAAGAAGAAAATCCACTCCTCGTCCGTCAACTCCGCAAAACGATTACGATGCAGGGCCAAGTCGGCAACCTGGTCCTGCAAATGCGCTAATATGAGTTCGTGACTTACCAATTCAGTACCAAACGGAATTTCATAGGTGTAGGTCTCATCGCAGGGTTCATCGGAATATCATCTTCGTACGCGAAGTCCGATGCGCGGTAATTGAATTCAACCCATCCTACGCCGTACGCATAATCATACGTCTCGGTAAAGAAATAGGGTTGCTCATTACCTTCTTCATCGGTTACAAACGCCTCTCTGTGGGTCACATAAGGTAGGGGACGTTGGATGTCTTCGGCACCGTTGCTGTATATAACGTAAGCATGAACGGAGCCCTCCGTGAAGATAAAATCATCTAAGGCAGGCACGTTGTACGAGGCATAGAAATAGTTGTTATCCCACTGTGCACGGTATTCGTCCGTGTCGTAGGTGTATATCCAATCTGCAGAATGAACAGGGATGTTGATTATCTTCCAGTTCATTCCGAGTCCGGGGTCACCTTTATCCCCTTTACAACTGCTTAAACTCATGGCAGCCACTATTGCCACCAACATCATTACGTACTTTCTCATAATCATATATTATTTTTCGTTATTTGTTTCTCCCGCTCCGCTATACCTCCACTATTGTGAATCCGGCTCCACCGCGGTCGACATCTCCATCGTGATAATCGCGGATGCGGTTCTGTTTTTTGAGTCGCTGCAAGTAGTCACGAGTCAGTTGTTTGAGTGCCCCTGTACCCGTGCCGTGCAAGATACTCACTTCCCCAGCATTCACCATCACGGCTGAATCCATATAGGCTATCAACTGCTCCTCTGCCTCGTCTATCCGCAGCCCCCTCAGATCCAATTCGCGTTGGAAAGTGAGTTTGGCTTTGCGAATGGTATTCACTATATTCGGTTGAGAGGAAGGCAATGACCGACTCATTCCTTTCAGGTCTCTAAAGTCATGCAGCACCTCTTTCTTTGCCTTTCTGTCCCCTGCAACCTGCAACCTGCCACCTGTCACCTGCTCCCTGCTCCCTGCAACCTGCTTCATGTGTTCTACTCTCTGCCGTGCCTTTTGCGTCCGTTCCTTGTCGGCTTTGCTTTCTTTGATTTCGCGGATAGTGCGTTCGATAGTGGCGTTACTTTCCTGCAACAAAATCTGTGCCTCTTCCTTCGCTTCTGCCAAAATTTCTTTCTTTTTGGCCTTTAGTCCGGCTATCTCTTGTTCATAAAAAGCAATCTTCTCCTCCAAGTGCTTCTCTCGCTGACGTATGTTCTGCCGTTTATTCTCCCAGTACCGTTTGTCTCGTGCGATGTCTTGCAGTTGCTTATCGTAGTCGATATGTTCATTCCCGACGATATCAATCGCTTGCTGTATGATAGCCTCGTCCAATCCGGTTTGACGCGCTATCTCGATGGCGAAACTGGAGCCCGCCTGACCGACACTCAGTTGGAACAAGGGTTTGAGTGCCCCTCTGTCGTATAGCATAGCTCCGTTGATGATGCCTTCGGTGCGCTCCGCCAAGTGCTTGAGGTTGGTATAGTGGGTGGTGATAACGCCTAATGCTTGTTGTTGATTGATGGATGTCAGAATAGCCTCTGCGATGGCTCCACCTATAGCAGGCTCGGTGCCGGAACCGAACTCATCAATCAGGAAGAGCGTGTGGCTATCTGCTTGACGCACAAAAGACTTCATGTTGCGCAGGTGCGACGAGTAGGTACTTAGGTCGTCCGATATGCTCTGTTCATCTCCTATGTCTATCATCAACTGCCTAAAGATACCTGCTTTGCTGCTCTCCTCTACCGGCACCAATAAGCCGCATTGCAGCATATACTGAATCAGACCGACGGTCTTTAGGCAAACCGACTTACCTCCGGCGTTCGGACCGGAAATAACTAATATACGATGCTGCCGATCCAGCCGCAAATCCAACGGCACTACTTCACGTCCTTCTGCCATAAACCGCATATACAGCACCGGATGTTTGGCTTCGTGCCAGTCTAACTGAGGACTATCTATCAACTCCGGTGCAATAGCATGCAGTATTTGTGCCAGTTGGGCTTTGGCATTCAGGAAGTCGATATGTGCTAAATAAACCTCTGTTTGTATGATAGTTGGCACGTATGGACGAAGTTCATTGGTGATCTCAATCAGTATGCGTGCCCGTTCGCGTCGCTCTTCGCCTTCTAAGGTGCGGATGTGGTTATTAGCCTCCACAACTTCGGCAGGCTCTATATAAATGGTCTTGCCGGTGGCACTCTCATCATGCACGATGCCGCCGATTTTTTTCTTTATCCCCGGAGGAATAGGCAGTACCAATCGTCCTTCACGCATCGTGGGTGTGGCATCTTTCTCTATCAACCCCTCGGCTTGCGCTTTGCGCAATATACCATTGATGGCGCGACTGACTGAACCTTGTGCCTGACTTAACTCGCGTCGTATGCGGGCCAACTCCGGCGAGGCGTTGTCTCTAAGTTGACCATACGGATCTAATGCCTTATCGATGCGTGTTCTTAACGGGAGTAGAACGGGAGTAGAAGCAAGGGTGAGGGTACTTAGAATAGGGAATCGGGCAGTGTCCAAGTGGCTGAAGAACTGCTCTAATTCAATGGCATAACATAGTACTTGCCGCAACTGATGCAACTCCTGCTCATCCAGGAATAACCCTTCTATTCGCACTCGTGCTAAGTTCTCCCGTATATCATGGATGTCGCCTTGAGGAAAGTGCAAGGATGCATCTTCATGGATATGCACCATCTCTTGGGTTTCGAGTAGCAGATGTTGAATAGTGGTGTAATCGGTCAAAAAGGTCATAGCATCCACTTGCTCGCGTCCCAGGGACGACGAACATAGCTGCTTCAACCTCTCCCGAATCACCCCAAAATCTAATTTCTTCTCCACTCGCTCCATTTCTTTTTGGCTAATTGGCTAATTGGTTATCGTAGTCTTATATCCTTAATCGCCTCTCCTCCTACGGCTTCATTTAGTTTTTTTATCAAGGCTCGTTTGCATTCAAATAACTGTTGTTTGAGGGCGGCACTACGAATCTGAATCATCAGCACCTGGTTCTTAATCTCTATCGTTCCGGTCAAATCGGCCACTTGCTTGCCCATAATATCCGGCCATAAACGAATCAACTGCTCGCCTAAGATGCTCTGCTCCAAGCCTTGCTCGCGCAGATAATCATTTATCAAATTACTGATGGCAGTCGGTTTGCTCATAGTAAGTCCAGTTTATATAACTCAATCAGTCGTATCAGTTTCTCCGGGTACTTAGGGTCGGTCGCGTACCCGCATCTGCGCAACTCGTGCGCCCAGCCGCGATAGTTCTTAATAGGAATAGTGTATAACGACTGGTAGCGAGCGCGACGCAGGAATAACGAGTGATCCTCGTAGGATTGAGGCACCGAATCATACACGCGGAACTCCTCCTGTGCGCGGTCATCATCGTGCTTGTAACACTTACCTTCCCAGTTGCTGGTGCATTTGATACCAAAGTGATTGCGTGCATTCACCGCCAATTCGCTCAGTCCGGCACTGGACTCCAATAACGCCTGCGCCATCGTGATGGAGGCAGGAATGCCGTAGGCGGTCTGCTGTGCCCGAGCGATATCCTTGTATCGCCAGATATAATTCAAATAGGCCTGACTCACTTCCTCTGCTGCCACCGTCCACCAGGCACCAATACATAATATGACTATAATTATCTTTCTCATAATTGGTTAATTGGTTAATTGATTTTGGGCACAAAAGTACAAAAAAATTTGTATATATGCAAGATTTTCTGTAATTTTGCACTCGTTATGCGTATTTATTTGTCTTTAGGCAGCAATATCAGCCCTCGTCATCACTACATCAACGAGGCTTGTCGCCTCTTATCGGAGCGTTGTGGCACGCTTGTGTCTCGTTCGTCGGATTACTATTCGGCACCGATGGGGTATGCTAGTACGCATGAGTATCTCAATATATGTGTGTGCTTGCTGACGTCTCTTTCTCCGATGGAATTATTAGAGGCTACTCAGACTATTGAGCGCGAACTGGGACGAACGCATAAATCGTCCTTTGACCCTGCTACTCAAACCTTTGACTACAAAGACCGTACCATCGATATTGATTTGATTCAGGCTTTTGACGATTCGGGTTGTGAGATTATCCTGCAAACTCCCCCTCTCACGCTCCCTCATCCTCGCATGACCGACCGTCCCTTTGTCCTCCAGCCCCTTCAGCAAATGATTTGATTCATTGACGAGAACGTTGACTAAAATGGCAATTTCTACCCGAAGTTGCCATTTTTTTTAGATGAAAATGCAGAAAAATGCAGAAAAAATGAATTTTTCTATAGAAATATTTGCACAATCCAAAAAAAAGTTGTAATTTTGCACGCTTTTTCCGGCGTGTGTGTACGCACATACGTATATATGCGAGGATGTGGACACGCGAAAGAGCGCATAAATAAAAGGAAAGAAAGTCTAAGGGACTTCAAAAATAACAAACATTAATTATTAACAAACAATCAAGTTACAATGCCTACAATTCAACAATTAGTTAGAAAAGGAAGAGCAGAACTGATCGACAAGAGCAAAAGCCCTGCACTGGACAACTGCCCACAACGTCGTGGCGTATGTGTACGCGTTTACACAACAACTCCTAAAAAGCCTAATTCCGCAATGCGTAAGGTGGCACGTGTTCGTTTGACGAACCAAAAGGAAGTGAATGCTTACATTCCGGGTGAAGGTCACAATTTACAAGAGCACAGTATCGTTATGGTACGTGGTGGTCGTGTAAAAGACCTGCCAGGTGTACGTTACCACATCGTTCGTGGTACTTTGGATACCGCCGGTGTAGCTAACCGCTTACAACGTCGTAGTAAATACGGCGCTAAACGCCCAAAGGTGAAAAAGTAAAACACACCAATCAGTAATTTCTGCAAACAAACAACTAACTAAAAGTCCCATATTGGGAACAGATTAACTGGGTTGATCGGTTGAGTAAGGTGCAAACCTGAAGCGATTACAACCACAAAACAAGTAAACAACAATGAGAAAAGCAAAACCGAAAAAACGTGTCATCCTGCCGGATCCCGTTTATGGAGAGGTAATGGTTGCTAAATTTGTGAACCACCTCATGCTCGATGGTAAGAAGAATACCTCCTATGGTGTTTTCTATACCGCTCTGGACCTCGTTGGCCAGAAGATGAAGGACAGCGAAAAAGCTGCCTTGGATATCTGGAAAGAGGCTCTGGATAACATTACTCCTTTGGTCGAGGTTAAGTCTAAACGTATCGGCGGTGCTACATTCCAAGTACCTACCGAGATTCGCGCTGACCGCAAGGAGTCAATTGCAATGAAGAATATGATCGCCTTCGCTCGTAAACGTGGTGGTCACTCAATGGCCGAGAAGTTGGCAGCCGAAATCATGGATGCCCTCAATAGCCAAGGTGGCGCCTTCAAGCGTAAGGAAGATATGCATCGTATGGCTGAGGCCAACCGTGCATTCGCACATTTCCGCTTCTAAAGGTATTTAAGGTATTAGTCTATATTTAGGAAATGGCAAAGCACGACTTGACATATAATAGAAATATCGGTATCATGGCTCACATTGATGCCGGTAAGACTACAACCTCAGAGCGCATCCTGTTCTATACCGGTCTGACTCATAAGATTGGTGAAGTGCACGATGGCGCTGCTACGATGGACTGGATGGAGCAGGAGCAAGAGCGTGGTATAACTATCACCTCTGCTGCTACTACCACCTACTGGCCTTATCTGGGACAGAAATACAAAATCAACCTTATTGACACTCCGGGTCACGTAGATTTTACGGTAGAGGTAGAGCGTTCGCTTCGTATCTTGGATGGTGCCGTTATGGCATTATGTTCGGTAGGTGGCGTACAACCTCAATCAGAGACCGTTTGGCGTCAGGCTGATAAGTATAATGTTCCTCGCATCTGCTATGTCAATAAGATGGACCGCAGCGGTGCTAACTTCTACGACGTAGTTCGCCAAATCCACGAAGTATTAGGTGCTACTCCTTGCCCCATTCAAATTCCTGTGGGTGCAGAAGAAAGTTTCAAAGGCGTAGTGGACTTGGTTAAGATGAAGGCTATTATTTGGCACGACGAAACAATGGGTGCCGAATACAAAGAAGAAGCTATCCCTGCTGACTTACAAGCAGAGGCAGAAGAATGGCGCGATAAGATGCTCGAGACGGTGGCAGAGTTTGATGACACCCTGATGGAGAAATACCTCGGCGGTGACCTCGACTCTATTACCGAAGAAGAGATCCGCGCTGCTATTCGCAAAGGTACAATTAAGATGGCTATCTTCCCTGTTATCTGCGGCTCAAGCTTTAAGAACAAAGGTGTACAAACAATGTTGAACGCTGTTTGCGCTTACTTGCCAAGCCCGCTGGATACAGAGGAGATACATGGTAAAGATCCCAAGGATGCTGACAAAGTGATTGTTCGTCACCCTAACGAGGATGAACCTCTCTGCGCATTAGCCTTTAAGATTGCTACTGACCCGTATGTAGGACGTTTGTGCTACTTCAGAGTTTACTCCGGTAAACTGGAGGCCGGCACCTATGTTTATAATACGCGCTCAGGCAAGCGCGAGCGCATATCTCGTATCTTCCAGATGCACTCCAACCACCAGAACCCCGTGGATGTAATCTGCGCCGGTGATATAGGTGCCGGAGTGGGCTTCAAGGACATCCGCACGGGTGATACCTTATGCTCGGAAGGTGCACAGATAACCCTCGAGTCGATTGAGTTCCCCGCTCCCGTTATCGGTATCAGCGTTGAACCTAAATCGCAGGCAGATGTGGATAAATTAGGTATCGGACTGAGCAAACTGGCTGAGGAAGATCCTACCTTCACCGTTAAGACCGACGAACAAACAGGTCAAACCGTCATCTCCGGTATGGGTGAGTTGCACTTGGAAATCATCATTGACCGTCTGCGTCGTGAGTTCAAAGTGGAATGTAACCAAGGTCGTCCTCAAGTGGCTTACCGCGAGGCTATCAGCCAAGCCGTTGAGCTGCGTGAGACCTACAAGAAACAAACCGGTGGTCGTGGTAAGTTCGCTGACATGATCGTTCGCGTTGAACCGGCTGATGAGGACTTTGATGGCACATTGCAGTTCGTGGATATCGTCAAAGGTGGTGATATACCTAAGGAATACATCCCGGCTATCCAAAAAGGTTTTGAAACGGCTATGAAGTCAGGCGTATTGGCCGGCTTCCCACTAGATAAACTGAAGGTAACCGTTATCGATGGTTCATTCCACCCGGTTGACTCCGACCAATTGTCCTTTGAGATCTGCGCACAAATAGCATTCAAGAATGCTTGCACCAAAGCTAAACCCGTATTGATGGAGCCTATCATGAAGATTGAGGTGGTAACACCTGAAGAGAACATGGGTGACGTCATCGGCGATTTGAACAAACGTCGTGGACAAGTAGAAGGTATGGACACCGCTCGCACGGGCGCTCGTATCATCAAAGCTAAAGTACCATTGAGCGAGATGTTCGGATACGTAACCGCTTTGCGTACAATCACCAGTGGCCGCGCTACCAGCAGTATGGAGTTCTCTCACTACGAGGCCGTAAGCAGCACAATCGCTAAAGCCGTTCTGACGGAATGCGGCGGACGAGCTGAACTGGTATAAAAAAAGGTAACACCTTATATATAATAACGCGTACGTACGCGTAGGACTCAAGCAAATGACTCTTTGAGAACCACGTACTACGCAATAGTATTAATCACTAGTAAGCTAGTAACTAGTAAACTAGACAAACAACAAACAACAATGAGTCAAAAAATTCGTATTAAACTCAAATCGTTCGATCACAACCTGGTGGATAAATCCGCAGAGAAGATCGTGAAGACCGTTAAAGCAACGGGTGCTGTAGTAAGTGGTCCTATTCCATTGCCAACACACAAACGTATTTTCACCGTTAACCGCTCAACCTTCGTTAACAAGAAATCGCGTGAGCAATTCGAACTGGCTAACTACAAACGTCTGATTGACATCTATAGCTCCAACCAAAAAACCGTTGAGGCTTTGATGAAACTGGAACTGGCAAGCGGCGTTGAGGTCGAGATTAAGGTCTAGTATAAAACAAAGGGTACTTCCGACGGAAAGACTACGACAGGAGAACCCGTCGGCGAGAGTACTTAATCACTAATAATTAATTAAATCCACAAAAAAATGTCAGGATTATTAGGTAAAAAAATCGGAATGACTTCCGTTTTCGGTGCTGATGGCAAAAATATTCCATGCACCGTTATCGAGTGTGGTCCTTGCGTTGTTACCCAACTGAAAACAGTGGAGAAAGACGGCTATAAAGCTGCTCAGGTAGGTTTCATGCCAAAGAGCGAGAAACATACCACGAAGGCTGAAGCCGGTCATTTCAAGGCTGCTGGAGTACAACCCATGCGCTACCTCGCAGAGTTTGACTTCGAGCAAGAAGTTAAACTGGGTGATACCATTACGGTATCGATGTTCGAAGAGAACACATTCGTAGATGTTATCGGCATCTCGAAAGGTAAAGGTTACCAAGGCGTTGTTAAACGTCACGGTTTTGGTGGTGTAGGTCAATCTACCCACGGTCAGGATGACCGCCTTCGTGCACCCGGTTCAGTTGGTGCTTGCGCTTATCCTAGCCGTATCTTCCCGGGTACCCGCATGGCTGGTCACATGGGACAAGAACGCGTAACTGCTCAGAACCTCCTCGTTCTCAAAGTAATTCCCGAGTACAACTTGATTATGGTCAAGGGTTCTATCCCGGGTGCTAAAAACAGTATTGTAACGATTAACAAGTAATTGACGTATGGAAATTAGTATTTTGAATCAAGCCGGTGAAGCTACCGGTAAGAAGATCAAACTGAATGCTGAGATCTTCGGTATCGAGCCTAACGACCATGCTATCTACTTGGACGTTAAGCAATTCTTGGCAAACAACCGCCAAGGCACAGCTAAAGCTAAACAACGTAGTGAGAACGCTCACTCTACTCGTAAACTCGGTCGCCAGAAAGGTGGAGGCGGAGCTCGTCCGGGTGATTTGAAATCGCCGGTACGCGTAGGTGGTGGTACCATCTTTGGTCCCGTTCCTCGTGACTATAGCTTCAAACTGAATCACAAACTCAAACAACTCGCTCGCCGCTCCGCTTTGTCTCTGCGCGCTAAACAAAAAGAGATTATCGTTCTCGATACACTCACGTTTGACGCTCCTAAGACCAAGGCTATGGTTGAGGTTCTCAATAACCTCAAAATCGCCGGTAAGAAAGTATTGTTCGTAATGCCGGAGGTTAACCCCGTTGTTATGAAGAGTGCTAACAACATTGAGCGCACTAATGTGACTACAGTTAACGAACTGAATACCTATTCAATCATGAACTCAAACGCCGTTGTTATGCTCGTTGATAGCGTAAAGGCAATTGAGGCAACTTTAGCATAAGGAGGTAAGATTATGGCAATTATTATTAAACCTATCGTCACCGAAAAGATGACCGCCGCCGGCGAAAAGTTGAACCGTTATGGTTTTCAGGTAATCCGCACAGCCAATAAGGTGGAAATCAAAAAGGCTGTCGAAGAAATGTACAATGTTCAAGTGGTTGACGTTAATACGTTAATCCAAGGCCCCAAGGCTCAGCAACGCTACACCAAGAGTGGGCTCATTCGCGGTGAGAAGCAAGCCTATAAGAAGGCTATTGTGACATTGAAAGAAGGTGAAACAATCGATTTTTATAGCAATATTTAACAATGGCTGTACGTAAATTTAAACCCTCTACACCGGGGCAAAGACACAAAGTTATTGGCGCGTTTGAAACAATTACCGCAAGCGCACCAGAGAAGTCTCTCGTGTTCGGTAAAGCCAAAACGGGTGGTCGTAACCATTCTGGTAAAATGACCATGCGCTATATTGGTGGTGGACACAAGCAGAAATATCGCGTAATTGACTTCAAACGCAACAAAGATGGTGTACCCGCAATCGTTAAGACTATCGAGTATGATCCGAACCGCTCGGCTCGTATCGCTCTGTTGTTCTATGCTGATGGCGAGAAGCGTTACATGCTGGCTCCTAACGGCCTGCAAGTTGGTCAACAAGTATTATCCGGAAGCGGTATCGCTCCCGAAGTTGGAAACAGTCTTCCTTTGTCCGAGATTCCTCTGGGAACACTCGTGCATAACATCGAGCTTCGTCCCGGTCAGGGCGCTCAGATGGTTCGTTCCGCAGGTGTGTTCGCACAACTTGCCGGTCGTGAAGACAAGTATGCTCTGATTAAGTTACCTTCAGGTGAGCTTCGTAAGATCCTCGCTGCTTGTAAGGCAACGGTAGGTGTTGTTGGTAATTCGGACCACGCCCTGGAAAAGAGTGGTAAAGCCGGTCGTAACCGTTGGTTCGGTCGTCGTCCACGCAACCGCGGTGTGACAATGAACCCTGTAGATCACCCAATGGGTGGTGGTGAAGGCCGCGCAAGTGGTGGACATCCACGTAGCCGCAAGGGCTTGTTAGCTAAGGGTTACAAGACTCGTCATCCGAAAAATCAAAGCAATCAATACATCATTGAAAGACGTAAAAAATAACCTATAAAAAAGAGAAATTATGAGTCGTTCATTAAAGAAAGGTCCATTTATCGACCGTAAACTTGAAGACAAGGTGATCGCAATGAATGAGTCTAACAAGAAAGAAGTTGTTAAGACTTGGTCGCGCGCCAGTATGATCTCTCCTGATTTTGTAGGTCATACGATTGCCGTTCACAACGGAAATAAGTTCATCCCTGTATACGTAACGGAGAATATGGTAGGTCATAAACTCGGTGAGTTCGCTCCTACTCGTACCTTCCGTGGTCACTCAGGAAATAATAAGTAATCCACTAATCATTCACAACAATTAAAAATTTTTTAGACTATGGGTGCTAGAAAACACAACACAGCTGAAGCAATGAAAGAAGCTCGTAAAAACGAGTACTTTGCTAAGCTCAATAATGTTCCTACCAGTCCGCGAAAAATGCGCCTTGTTGCTGACATGATTCGTGGTCTCGAAGTGAACCGTGCCCTCGGTGCACTGCATTTCTCCACCAAGGAGGCTAGCCGCGCACTCGAGAAAGTTCTCAAATCTGCCATCGCTAACTGGGAAGTTAAGACCGGTAAAAAAGCAGATTCTGAAACTCTGTATGTAAGTAAAGTTATGGTAGACGGCGGTATGTCACTTAAGCGTCTCCAGACCGCTCCTCAAGGTCGTGGATACCGTATCCGCAAACGCTCTAACCATATTACAATCTATGTAGATACCAAAACTAATAAAGCTGAGTAAGACTATGGGACAAAAAATTTCGCCAATTAGTAACCGTCTGGGTATAGTACGCGGATGGGACAGCAACTGGTTCGGAAGTAAGAAGAACTACGGTGATACGATCCTTGAAGATCAAAAGATCCGTGATTACTTGAACGCCCGTCTTGCTGAGGCTAGCATTAGCCGTATCGTAATAGAGAGAACTCTTAAACTTGTGACCGTAACTGTCTGCACTGCTCGCCCCGGGTTCATCATCGGTAAGGGTGGACAAGAAGTTGACAAATTGAAAGAGGAACTGAAGAAAATCACTAAACAAGACGTTCAGATCAACATCTACGAAGTTAAACGTCCTGAATTGGATGCTACCATCGTAGCCCAAAAGGTTGCTAAACAACTCGAGGGTAAAATCGCTTATCGTCGTGCCGTTAAGATGGCCATCGCATCCACTATGCGTATGGGCGCTGAAGGTATCAAAATCCAAATTAGTGGTCGTCTGAATGGTGCCGAAATCGCACGTTCCGAGATGTATAAAGAGGGGCGTACTCCTCTGCATACGCTCCGTGCTGACATCGACTACTGCCATGTAGGCGCTCTCACTAAAGTGGGTATCCTTGGCGTCAAGGTTTGGATCTGCCGCGGTGAAGTTTATGGCAAGAAAGATCTTGCTCCTAACTTTGCAGCAGAGAAGGGTGGCGCACGTGGCGACCGTCGTGATGACCGTCGTGGTGATCGTCGTGATCGTCGTGGTGATTTCCGCAGAAACAAAAAACAATAAGTTTAACCGATTTGTAGATTACAGTTATGTTACAACCTAAGAAAACAAAATTCCGCCGTTCGCAAAAAGGCCGTATTAAAGGCAATGCTCAGCGCGGCAACGAGCTCGCATTTGGCTCGTTCGGTATCAAGAGTCTTGGTACCATCTGGTTGACAGGTCGTCAAATCGAAGCAGCTCGTGTGGCAGTCACTCGTTATATGCAACGTCAGGGTCAAGTTTGGATCCGCGTTTTCCCGGATAAACCTATTACTAAGAAACCATTGGATGTCCGTATGGGTAAAGGTAAAGGTGCTCCTGAAGGATTCGTTGTTCCATTGGCACCGGGTCGCATCATCTTCGAAGTAGATGGCGTACCTTACGAGGTAGCTAAAGAGGCTTTGCGCCTTGCAGCTCAAAAACTTCCGATTACAACCAAATTTGTCGTAAGACGTGATTACGACGCAACCCAACTCATTTAACAAAAGGATTATGAAAACAGCTGAAATTAAAGAACTCACAACGGCTGAGATTCAAGAGCGTTTGGCTACCGAGAAGGAAAACCTCGTTCGTATGAAACTTAACCACAGTATTTCGCCGCTAGACAATCCGTTGCAGATTAAGGTTGCTCGTAAGACAATCGCTCGTCTCGCAACAGAACTGCGTGCAAGAGAAATTAACAAGTAAAAAATCGACAGAAATGGAAAGAAATCTTAGAAAAGAGCGTCAGGGTATCGTTACTTCCAACAAGATGGATAAGACTATCGTCGTAGCCGTTAAGTGGAAAGAGAAACACCCTATTTATGGCAAGTTTGTCAATAAAACTCGCAAGTTCCACGTTCATGACGAGAAACAAGAGGCAGGTATCGGAGATACCGTTCGCATTATGGAGACTCGTCCTCTGAGCAAAACTGTTCGTTGGCGTTTAACTCAAATTATTGAAAGGGCTAAGTAATTATGATACAACAAGAAACAAGACTGACTGTTGCAGACAACAGCGGAGCAAAAGAAGCATTATGCATTCGCGTTCTTGGTGGTACCGGTAAGCGCTATGCCTCTCTGGGTGACACCATCGTAGTAGCTGTTAAGGGCGTTATCCCTGGCAGCGAAGTTAAGGACGGTAGTGTATCGCGCGCCATCGTGGTTCGCGTTAAGAAAGAAGTTCGTCGTGCAGACGGCAGTTACATCCGCTTTGATGATAACGCTTGCGTGCTCATCGCCAATACCGGTGAATTGCGCGGAAGCCGTATCTTCGGACCTGTAGCTCGTGAACTTCGTCAAACGAACATGAAAATTATTTCTTTGGCACCTGAAGTGCTTTAATCACTTAAATTTTTACAGTAATGGCAAAATTACATATTAAGAAGGGTGATATCGTTTACGTAAACGCAGGTGCTTCAAAGGGCAAAACCGGTCGCGTACTGGAAGTGCTCGTAGAGAAACAGCGTGCTATCGTAGAGGGTGTCAACATGGTTAGCAAAGCTACCAAACCCAATGCTAAGAATCCACAAGGTGGAATAGTTAAGAAGGAGAGTCCTATCCATATCTCCAACCTCAACCCCGTAGAAGACGGTAAACCCGTTCGCGTAGGTCGTGTTGTAAAGGATGGTAAACTCGTCCGCGTAAGTAAAAAAACTGGTAAAGAACTTTAAGCAATGAATACAGCAAGCATGAAACAAGATTATCAGGAGCGCATTGTACCCATCCTGATGAAGGAGTTCAACTACACCACTGTTATGCAGTGCCCGAAACTCCAGAAGATCGTCCTCAACCAAGGACTCGGCGAAGCTGTGGCTGATAAGCACATCATTGACGTCGCTCAACAAGAGATGACTCTGATTGCAGGTCAAAAGGCCGTTGCTACAGTTTCTAAGAAAGATATTGCTAACTTCAAGGTTCGTAAGAAAATGCCTATCGGCGTTCGCGTTACTCTTCGTGGAGAGCGTATGTACGAGTTCTTGGAGCGTTTGGTTCGCGTTGCCCTGCCACGTATCCGTGACTTCAAAGGTATCGCTAACAAGTTGGATGGCCGTGGAAACTATACCCTCGGTATTCAAGAGCAAATTATCTTCCCCGAAATCAACATTGATAACATCACCAAACTGCTGGGTATGAACATCACCTTCGTTACCACCGCTAAGACGGATGAAGAAGGTTTTGCTCTGCTTCGCGAGTTCGGTCTGCCTTTCAAAAAGTAAGTAACCTTAAAAACGTAATCAATTATGGCAAAAGAATGTATGAAAGCCCGTGAGGTTAAACGTGCAGCTTTGGTAGCTAAATACGCTGCTAAACGTGCTCAACTCCTCAAGGATGGTGACTATGAAGGTCTCCAAGCTCTTCCAAAGAACGCCAGTCCGGTTCGTTTGCACAACCGTTGCAAAATCACCGGTCGTCCGAAAGGTTACATGCGTGCTTTCGGCTTGAGTCGTATTCAATTCCGTGAGATGGCCTCCAAAGGCTTAATCCCAGGTGTGAAGAAAGCTAGCTGGTAAGAAGGGTTTAATTAACTTAATTATTAAATAATGTCAGGACAGCCCTGATAATTTTAAAAACAACAAAACAATGACAGATCCAATCGCAGATTATCTCACTCGTTTGAGAAATGCAATCAAAGCCGGCCACCGCGTAGTGGAAGTGCCCGCTTCGAATCTGAAGAAAGAGATCACACGTATCTTGTTTGAGAAAGGTTATATCCTTTCCTACAAGTTCGTGGAAGATGGTCCTCAAGGCACCATTAAGGTGGCCCTGAAGTATGATCCGGTTAACAAAGTTAACGCCATCAAGAGTTTACAACGTGTTTCGACGCCCGGTTTGCGTCAATATGTAGGTTATCGTGAGATGCCTCGCGTATTGAATGGTCTGGGTATCGCCATCCTCAGCACCTCCAAAGGTGTTATGACCAACAAAGAAGCTGCTGGTCTGAAATTAGGTGGCGAAGTATTATGCTATGTATATTAATTAAGGAGGATTAGTTATGTCAAGAATTGGAAAATTACCCATCGCTATTCCTGCCGGCGTTACCGTAGCAGTTAGCTCAGACAATGTAGTGACCGTGAAAGGTCCTAAGGGAGAACTCTCCCAGAAGGTTGATCCGTCGATCACCGTTACCGTAGAAGGCAATGTATGCACCGTTACTCGTCCTAATGATGAGAAACAAACTCGTGCTAACCATGGTCTCTATCGTGCTCTTATCAATAATATGGTTTATGGCGTAAGTGAAGGTTACAAAGCTACCCTGCAACTGCACGGTGTAGGTTACCGTGTTGAGATGGCTCAAACCCCCAACACTCTGAACTTCACCCTTGGTTATACGCACCCTATCTACATGCAACTTCCTAAAGAAGTGAAGGTAGAGACTAAGACGGAGCGTAACCAAGATCCGTTGATTATGCTGGAATGCGCAGACAAACAATTGATTGGTCAAATTTGCGCTAAGATTCGTACGTTCCGCAAACCCGAACCTTATAAAGGTAAAGGTATTCTCTTCTTGGGTGAAGTGGTTCGTCGTAAGGCTGGTAAATCGGCTGCTAAATAATAGAAAGGAATAAAGTTATGGATAAGAAAATTGCAAGAAGAGCTAAGATTAAAGCTTCCATTCGTACCAAAATTGCTGGTACCGCAGAGCAACCTCGTCTGACTGTATTCCGTTCGAACTGCCAGATTTATGCTCAAGTAATTGATGATGTCAAAGGTGTTACTTTGGCAAGCGCATCGTCGCTGAACATCAAAGATAAAATGACTAAGACCGAGAAGGCAAAGAAGGTCGGTGCTGCTATCGCTGAGGCTGCTAAAGCTGCAGGCATTGAAAAAGTGGTATTTGATCGTAATGGCTATCTCTATCATGGTCGCGTACAAACATTAGCTGACGCAGCTCGTGAGGCTGGTCTTAAATTCTAAAACAAGGAGACTGTATATGAATCGAGTAAAATCAACACAAGACATTGAGCTCAAGGAGCGCCTTGTCGCAGTAAACCGCGTAACTAAAGTTACGAAGGGTGGTCGTACTATGACTTTTGCAGCCATCGTTGTTGTAGGAAATGAGAATGGTATCGTAGGTTGGGGCCTGGGTAAAGCCGGTGAGGTTCAGGCTGCTATCCAAAAGGGTACTGAGTCTGCTAAGAAAAACTTGATCCAAGTGCCCGTACTGAAGGGAACTGTTCCTCATGAGCAGTACGCTAAATTCGGTGGCGCTCGCGTTTATCTCCAACCCGCAACTCACGGTACTGGAGTAAAGGCCGGTGGTGCTATGCGTGCCGTTCTGGAGAGTGCAGGTGTAACGGATATCCTGGCTAAGGCTAAGGGTAGCTCCAACCCTCACAACTTGGTAAAAGCTACCATCCTCGCTCTCAGCGAGATGCGTGATGCTCGTCAAGTAGCTCAAAACCGTGGCGTAAGCCTCGATGTAGTGTTTAACGGTTAAATTTCATTGAACTATGGCTAAGATTAAAATTCAACAAGTTCGTAGCACTATCAAATGCACGAAGAATCAGAAACTGACCATGCAAGCCCTTGGCTTGAAGAAAATGAATCAAGTCGTTGAGCACGAAGCTACTCCTGCTATTGTAGGTATGGTAGAGCATGTAAAACACTTGGTAAAAGTTATTGACTAATTAAATTACTGAAGCATTATGGAATTACATAATTTAACTCCGGCTGCAGGTTCAGTAAAGACCTCGAAACGAATCGGTCGTGGTGCCGGTTCGGGTTTGGGTGGAACCTCTACCCGTGGCGCTAAAGGTGCACAATCACGTTCGGGCTACTCCAAGAAGATTGGTTTCGAAGGTGGTCAGATGCCTATGCAACGTCGTTTGCCGAAATTTGGATTTAAGAACATCAATCGCGTAGAATACAAGGCTATTAACTTGAATATTCTGCAACAATTGGCTGAAACAAAGAAACTTGAAGTGATCGGTTTACCCGAACTCTTTGAGGCAGGCTTTATCAACAAATCCATGCTCGTAAAAATCCTCGGTACCGGTACATTGACAGCTAAGTTGACGGTTAAGGCTAACGCTTTCTCGAAGAGCGCAGAAGCTGCTATCATAGCTGCCGGTGGTTCGGTTGAAAGAATCTAATAAACAACGATTATGCGTAAATTAATTGAAACAATCCAAAATATCTGGAAGATTGAAGATCTTCGTAATCGACTGCTGACCACATTATTATTTGTACTCATCTATCGTTTCGGTTCTTTTATCGTTCTTCCCGGTATTGACCCAACAGCCCTGACTGCCCTTAAGGGACAAACAGCCGGTGGTTTGATGGCTCTTCTGGATATGTTCTCCGGTGGTGCATTCTCCAATGCATCTGTTTTCGCTCTGGGTATTATGCCCTACATCTCTGCCAGTATCGTAGTGCAATTGCTTACAATTGCCGTTCCTTACTTCCAGAAGATGCAAAAAGAGGGAGAATCAGGCCGTCAGAAGATGAACCAGATTACTCGCTATCTAACCGTTGCTATCCTGTTGTTCCAAGGCCCGAGTTACTTGGTTAACTTAAGTGTCCAAATGGCTCAAGCCGGACAATCATTGCCTATTGGTATGAACTGGTTCACCATCTCATCGACCATTATCCTGTGCGCAGGTTCCATGTTCGTGATGTGGTTGGGTGAGCGTATTACTGACCGTGGCGTAGGAAATGGTATTTCCTTCATCATCTTGATTGGTATTATTGCTCGTTTCCCCGCTGCACTGGTTCAAGAGTTCTCGTCGCGTTTGAACGAAGTAGGTGGTTTGATGATGTTCGCCATCGAGATAATCATCATGATTCTCGTCTTCGCGTTCGCTATCCTATTGGTACAAGGTACACGTAAGATTCCTGTACAATACGCTAAGCGTGTGATGGGTAATAAACAATATGGTGGAGTGCGTCAATACATCCCATTGAAAGTGAATGCTGCCAATGTGATGCCTATTATCTTTGCACAAGCTATCATGTTCATTCCTATCGCACTTGCCGGTTTCCGTGCAGACGGATCAAGTTGGTGGGTACGTACCTTTATGGACAATAACTCATTTGGATATAATGTTGTATTTGCTATACTCATTATTGCCTTCACCTATTTCTACACCGCTATTATCATCAATCCTGTTCAGATGGCAGAAAACCTGAAGCTGAACAATGGATTCATCCCCGGTGTTAAACCAGGTAAGAAGACCGCTGAGTATATAGATACTATTATGTCCCGTATTACCTTACCCGGATCAATTCTGTTGGCTATCATCGCTGTTCTGCCTGCTTTTGCACGTCTGTTTGGCGTATCCATGAGCTTTGCGCAGTTCTTCGGTGGAACATCATTATTGATTATGGTAGGTGTAATCTTGGATACATTGCAACAAATCGAGTCACATCTGTTGATGCGTCACTATGACGGCTTCTTTGAGGGCGGCATGCGCATCAAGGGTCGCTCGGGGGCTATGGCTTATTAATATGATCTATCTAAAGACAGACGAAGAAGTCGAGCTCTTACGCAAAAGTAATCAACTCTTGGGCATGGCTTATGGCGAAGTAGCCAAAGCCATTGTCCCGGGGGTGACTACAGCCGAATTAGATAAGATAGCGCATGATTTTATTTGTGCTCATGGAGGTGTTCCTTCCTGCTTAGGTTACGAAGGTTATCCTGCTACCTTATGTACATCGGTTAATTGTGAGGTTGTTCATGGTATTCCATCCAAGGATGTAGTGCTGCAAGATGGCGATATTGTATCGGTTGATGGTTGTGTCTTGTTGAACGGTTTTCATGCTGATTCGGCTTACACTTTTCCTGTGGGAAACGTCAGCGACGATGTGATGCGTCTATTAAAGACTACTAAGGAGTGCCTCTATTTAGGCATTGAGCAAGCCGTAACGGGTCATCGTTTAGGTGACATCGGTTACGCCATCCAGAACCATGCTGAGCGAGCAGGTTATTCTGTTTGCCGCGAATATGTAGGTCATGGGATAGGTCGTGCGATGCACGAGGATCCGGAGGTCTGCAATTACGGTCGCCGTGGTAATGGTATAGTGCTCAAGTCCGGAATGACATTGGCCATTGAGCCGATGATATTGATGGGGCGCAAGAATGTCGTTTTGGAGGAAGACGGTTGGACAGCCCGCACGGCGGATCGCAAACCGGCAGCACATTATGAATTATCAGTATGTGTGCGCAATGGGAAAGCAGATATATTATCTACGTTCGACTATATTCAACAAGTATTAAAAGATAGATTTATTTAAGTTATGGCAAAACAAGATGCAATTGAAGTAGATGGCACCATTACGGAGGCTTTATCCAACGCAATGTTCCATGTACAATTAGAGAATGGTCATGTGATTCTGGCAAGTATTTCCGGTAAGATGCGTATGCACTATATTCGTATTCTGCCCGGAGATAGAGTAAAAGTTGAAATGAGTCCGTATGACCTGACTCGTGGAAGAATATCGTTCAGATATAAATAAAATCATTAAACTCTTTACAATCATGAAGGTAAGAGCAAGTATCAAGAAGCGCAATGCGGATTGCAAGATTGTGCGCCGCAAAGGTAAGCTTTATGTTATTAACAAAAAAGAACCTAAAATGAAGATGCGTCAGGGATAAGGCATTTTCGGATTAGTAAGTTTAAACAATTATCCCAAAGTAAAAAATTATGGCTATAAGAATTGTCGGTGTAGATCTGCCGCAAAACAAGTGCGGAGAAGTCGGATTGACTTACATCTACGGATTAGGTCGTTCAAGCGCAAAGAAGATCCTGGCTGAAGCAGGCGTAGACCCAAGCATTAAAGTGCAGGATTGGACGGATGACCAAGCAGCTAAGATTCGTGAGATCATCGGTGCTAAGTACAAAGTAGAAGGTGATCTTCGTTCAGAAACCCAATTAAACATCAAGCGTTTGATGGATATCGGTTGCTACCGTGGTGTCCGTCATCGTATTGGTTTACCTGTTCGTGGTCAGTCCACCAAGAACAACGCTCGTACGCGTAAAGGTAAGAAGAAAACTGTTGCCAACAAGAAGAAAGCAACGAAGTAATTAACCCACTAAAATCAAACAATTATGGCAAAGAAAACTGTTGCAGCTAAGAAGCGCGTTGTAAAGATTGACGGTGTTGGTCAATTACACGTTATGTCTTCATTCAACAATGTTATTGTAACGATGGCAAATGCGGATGGTCAAGTTATTAGTTGGTCTTCAGCTGGTAAGATGGGCTTCCGTGGTTCAAAAAAGAACACTCCGTATGCAGCTCAGATGGCTGCTACCGATTGTGGTAAAGTGGCTTTTGACCTTGGTTTGAGAAAGGTTAAGGCTTATGTTAAGGGTCCCGGTCAAGGTCGTGAGAGCGCAATCCGCGCCTGCGTTGCTGCCGGAATCGAAGTTACTGAGATTATTGACGTAACTCCAATGCCACATAACGGATGCCGTCCTCCCAAACGTCGTCGTGTATAATAAACATTATTCAAAAATCAAAAAATAAACAATTATGGCAAGATATACTGGACCCAAATCGCGTATTGCACGCCGTTTCGGTGAACCTATCTTCGGTCCGGATAAAGTGCTGGATAAGCGCAACTACGCACCCGGACAACACGGCGTTAACCGTCGTAAAAAGAATTCTGAGTACGGTACTCAGCTCGCTGAGAAGCAGAAAGCTAAATATACCTATGGTGTATTAGAGCGTCAGTTCCGTCTCTTGTTTGCTCAAGCAAGTCGTCAAAAGGGTATTACCGGTGAGATTCTGATTCAATTACTGGAGTCTCGTCTGGACAATATCGTTTATCGTCTTGGTATTGCTCCTACTCGCGCCGCTGCTCGTCAGATGGTTAGCCACCGTCATATTACGGTAGATGGTAAGGTTGTGAATATCCCTTCTTTCCAAGTTAAACCCGGTATGATTGTAGCTGTTCGCGAGAAAGCTAAATCATTAGAAGTAATTGCTGCCTCTTTGGAAGGCTTCAACCACACCAAGTATAGTTGGTTAGAGTGGGACGAAGCTCAAAAAGCAGGTAAGTATCTGAATGTTCCTGCTCGTGAAGAGATTCCTGAGAACATTAAGGAGCAGTTAATCGTTGAGTTGTATAGTAAATAAAAAATAAGAAATTCATGGCAATATTAAATTTTATTAAACCTGACAAGGTGATCATGTTGGAGTCGAGCAATACTCAAGGAACATTTGAATTCCGTCCGCTCGAGCCGGGTTATGGTATCACAGTAGGTAATGCTATCCGTCGCGTGCTGTTGAGCTCGTTGGAGGGTTATGCTATCTGCTCAATCAAGATTAATGGTATTGATCATGAATTTGCTACTATCCCCGGTGTCATCACAGATGTTACCAATTTGATTCTTAATCTCAAACAAGTTCGTTTGATGCGTAAGGAAGGTATTGAGGAAGAAACCGAAACAGTTACGCTTCGCGTTAGAAAGACTCAGGCTTTCTTGGCCAAGAACTTAGGCGCTGCTTTGCAGAACTTTGAGGTATTGAACCCCGAGCTCTTGCTGGCAGAGATGGATATCACTGCTGATTTTGAGATTACGTTGACCATCAATAAGGGTCGCGGATATGTACCTGCAGACGAGAATCGTAAGGCTAATGATCCTATTGGCGTATTGGCTATTGATTCTATCTACACGCCTATCCGTAACGTCAAGTTCTCGGTTGAGCCGTTCCGCGTAGAACAGCGTACGGACTATGAGAAACTGACCTTAGACATCGTAACAGATGGCTCCATCACACCGAAGGACGCTTTGAAAGAAGCTGCTAAGATTTTGATCTATCACTTCATGCTGTTCAGCGATGAGCGCATCATATTGGAGGAAGAGACGACCAAGAGAAATGACTCTTTGGACGAGGAGAGCCTTCGTATGCGTCAGTTGCTCAATCAGCGTCTTCAAGACATGGACCTCAGTGTTCGTGCACTTAACTGCTTGAAGGCTGCCGAAGTGGATACCTTAGGTGCATTGGTTAAATACCACCGTGCTGACCTGTTGAAGTTCCGTAACTTCGGTAAGAAATCTCTGACCGAGTTGGATGAACTGTTGGAGCGCAATGGTTTAGCCTTTGGCATGGATATTAGCAGATACAGACTTGATGAATTATAATCCAAGGGATATCCGTAATCGGATGTTCTAGTTAAAACTAAAACAAACAATGAGACATAATAAGAAATTCAATCATCTTGGCCGTAAAGCAGCTCATCGTGGTGCTATGCTGTCCAATATGGCTTGTTCGCTGATTATGCACAAGCGTATTTCGACAACGTTGGCTAAGGCAAAGGCTCTTCGTATATACGTAGAACCTCTTCTGACTCGTGCAAAGGAAGACAATATGGCAAATCGCCGTCTTGTATTCTCTGAGTTGAAGCAAAAAGAAGTTGTAACCGAGTTATTCCAAAACGTAGCAGAGAAGATTGCTAACCGTCCCGGAGGTTACTGCCGTATCCTTCGTACGGGCTTCCGTTTGGGTGATGCTGCAGAGATGTGTATCATCGAGCTCGTTGATTACAATGAGAATATGCTGAAGGAAAAGAAAGCCGCTAAGAAGACGACTCGTCGTGCAGGTGCAAAGAAAGCAGCCGCTGAGGTTGTAGAAGCAGCTCCCGCCGAAGAGGCAAAGGCTGAATAATCCTTATCAGACATAAAGTAAAAGAGGGTATGCTATACAAGGCATGCCTTCTTTTATTGTGAGTCGAGGAGCACAACTCGCCGCTTGCGAAGTTGTTGCTCCGACGACGCGCGTCTAAAGTTCCGTAGCATCTCCGTAGCATGTAAGCCCCTACTAAGCCCCACCGGAAGCCCACAAAAAGCAAGGTTTTTGGCAGGTTTAGGCGGGGGGTACCTTAGCAGCATGTGATCCCGAAATGGTCGCGTCGTCGGAATTGCTAGTCCGTTATGGCTGATACCACTCTGTTAAATCAGCAGACGGCAAGAATTCCTCCTCTCCTCATCGATGCAAGCATCTCTTCGGGTATAAAGGATTGTAGATGCTTACTTTTTGATTTTTGGATGATAAAAAACAAACTTTTTTCTGCCCCGCAAAATCTTAATAATAGTAAACTTTTGGGGGTTATTTCACTTTTTTGTCATCTAATACGATGGCATCTGCATTTTCCACTTCAAGAGCTCTCTTGTTATGGGCATTATCTGTCGAAATGATAGAATGTCCCAATTCTTTTTCTATGTTTTCTCTGGCAGAACGAGATATTTTTCCTCCTTCTTTGGCAATCTTTTTGCTCTCAGCGAACGTCTCTGGTTTACGGCTCTTAGAAATAGCAGTTGTAGAAACTTCTGCCAACATATTTAGGACCAATTCCAAATTGGTCATATTGTCGCGCAAGTTCTCTTTCGTAAGCCCCTTAATATCTTTGTACTCGCGTACGCTCAATCCACTCCAAGCGCGTGTCATCTCGTTGGTTAGAATAGCATATTCAGACTCTTGTTCTATGCCGCGTGCTTTCCATTCGTCCGTCAGTTCTTTACGCATCTCAATGGTTTGCAATCGCTGGTTAATCCAACCTTCAGTATAGCCCTTAGCGCGATAGTAATCGGCACCTCGCAGAATAGCCTTCTCCGGATCTGCCATTTCTGTCAAGCGGTCGCTCCCTACTTGTGCTAACCACATCTTGAAAGGTTCTGCTTTCTTGGAAGGAATGGATTGGATTAGTCGCAAGGTATCTTTGGTAGTAAGGCAATCGGTAAGATACTTTTTTCCATCAGATGCTGTCAGTTTCAGTCCGTGACAATTCGTCACGACCTCGCTACCCTCTTTCGCAAGGCGTTGTTTTAATTTCCGCCAATATGCTCCAGGATCTTTTGAAGTTGATTCAGAGAGAATATTGCAGACATCTACTACTGAGAAATACCATTCTTCTTTCTCATTATCCCAATAAGTACGCACTTTCTGCGTTTCAAATAGTTTTATTGTTTCTTGTTGTGACATAGTTTGTTAGTTATTTCAAGAAGCCGTAGAGATAGACTTTCTTCAATTTGTCAGGCGATTTCATCGCGTTCTATCACTTCATTTTCTACCACAATCCCCAATGGTTCAAGGGGGATGGATAAGATAACCAGTGAAAGTCTGAACCGCGTTTGGATAATCTGCGGAGCCGTCCCGCTTCGGCTTTTTGAATTGCTTTTTGCTCTTTTTTAGCAGCCGCCTTAGCATCAAAATCCTTTCGGTATTCCGCATTGGTATAGTAACGATAAACAATCCTACAAAAAGCATAAACCACATAGAGGGCAAAAAGAGCAGCCCCCAAGGCAACTATACCGAGTAATATGAGTAGAGTCATTTTCATGTTAAAAAAATCAGAAAGTCAGAAAGGGGTAATAAGTGGAGCCGTTGTAGTTGTAATGTTGGCGTGGGTCGTCATAATAAATGACAAGATCTGCTTCTTTGTACGAATTGACGAAATAGATTGTAAAATCTTCGTCTTTCTCAACGGCTTGCCACAATCCGCACTCGTTGGGGTTCGTCTTTACCCATTGCACATACATATCGCTTTGGATGGGGTCGGAAGAAACATAGACCGCCAAATCGGCTTCACTGCGTTGTTTGACGATGCGGACTTTGCCAAAGAGATAAACCGTTTTTGTCGGGATAGTTCCGGGCACGTCATAAGCGCACTCGTGATATTCCTTTCCGTAGCCCTCTTCGTGAGTAACATGCCCCACATAGATTGTAGCGTATATGGTATTAGCGAGAAATAAAAACAATATGGACAAGATATTTTTCATTAGTCGTAAATGCGGTGTTTGAAGATTTCGTCCGGGGCTTTCCATTGTATATGGTATTGTGTACGGAAAATGCGTTTCATTTCCGGCCACAAATTGGGGTAGTATGGATATTCGCCTCGGCTTTCCAGCGATTTAACTGCCTGTGCCTCAACTTCGTCTTTGACTTGATAAAAGCGTGCAATTTGCGTGGGCGGTACATAGCCATCTTCTGTGTCAAATTCATCGGGCCAATGATATTTCTTCATTAGTGCATCGAGGATTTCCATTGACATGTGGAGGTCTGCTTTACCATCTCCAACCAAGATAAATGGGGGGAAACCTATATCTGGACCGCCATCTTCAAACAATGGCAAAAAGATAAGAGTTCCGGGGTAAACATCTAATGTACCCTCATAAACAGCACTATCACAGCAAGAGTAACCAAAATACTTTTTTGCGCATTCGTCAGCAAGTTTTTGTGCTGCCAAAGTATATCGGAGCGGTGGTATATGAGGAATTTCGTCATGAACTATTCCTGCCGGAACTTGGTAAAATTCCTGCCCACATTTTGTGCATTGCCAAGTAGGATCATGTTCGGTTCTGCAACAGCCTCCCAAAATGACGCGCCCAGCGTCAAGGTCGGCTTGCAGTTTCTCGGTATAGGCACGCATACCATACAAAATGCGTGCGACTTTGCCGCCGCACTCACATTTGCGAGGTTTATGTATGCACAAAATTTCTTCCATAAGTATTGATATTTAAAGGTTTATAGAACTCACGAAGGTGGAAGATGATGTAAGAAAAGATATGATTTATTTATGTTATTCTTCTGCAAATTCGTATTCTTCACGCAAATCGCAGAGTAATTTGCCATTGAACGAGAAATAGTGAGGACCTTGGTATGCTCCAGAGGAATTACGTTTATTTTCGGGCATAAACTTCTTGCAGTAACCAGACAACGTATATAATTCACCTTGATACTCAATTTTGTTATCACATTTGTCAGCAACAACAATCGCTTGTGCTCCAGTTGGTTCAAATATTACTATATCTCCTTGCCGAACTCGAGCCATAGAGAAACGAAATGGAGGAGCCACCTTAACCGCGTTTTTCTTTTGCTCTTCCTCATATTTGCAATAAAACTCTGCATCCTCTATAGTCATTGCTAATTCACGCAAAATGCTATATGCTTCTGATGGCACTTTTTGGAAAAACTCTCGATTATCAGCAATGCGTGAATTTGTAAGTTTATCTAATATGTGGTGCATCTGTTTCTCTAATTCATTAAATTTTGAAGTTCTACACCAAGCATATAAATCAAATGGTTTAGGCAGTGCTGTTGTGAAAAGTTCGTCCATACGCTTTTCTACACTACCAGAAGTTTTCCCAATTTTAACCCAGTCTTCTTTGAAAGCGGGATTAGTTAAAATATAAACGTAACCTTTAGCCATATTAGTAGTTTTTTATGCAGAGATAATATGCAACTTTGTATCAATATACCGTTGCAAAAGTTTAGTCTCAATATTTTTCATATAGTTTGTCATATATTCATAATCAGGTACTCCTTTTGTAGTTATAGGAAGCATAATTTTTACGCGTTTTAGTCGTCCAAGAGTTGCACCATTACCGCCCCAATTAAATTTCTGCATTTGTATTTTAATTAGTGGTATCAAAAATTCAGCAAGATATTTGTTAAGATGTTTATTTCTTAGTACTTGTATATTTTGCCCCGTATAGAAAGGGATGGATTGATAAAAAACTGATTGAGTATCAAGTCCTATCGTAATCACATTACCTTCGTCTCTTTTATATCTTGGTTGCTCATCAATAAAACTATCCCATCCATTTGTTATATCTGTACGCGTAACATATGGTATATCCCCACTTTCACCAGTTAATTTATTTCTATCTATACTGCTTTGAGTTGCTGCTATAGAAAATATATCTAACAACCCAAATGCTCGCCATTGTTTGTTATTAGCGCAATTGGTGGTGGGGGGGGGTAATTTGTTGATTATCAATCACTTGCGCAATATGCTTTTGATACTGCATAAGCAATTGATACTCTTTGGCTTTCATATACTCCTCCATAAAAGCCCAATCTGGCTCGCCTTTTGCTGTTATGGGAAGTTGTAATGTCTGGCGACGAATTCGTTGTTGAGCGAATTTGTAACCATATCCATATTTACCATTACATGCTTTGTCAATTGCCATTTTAATGAATAATGCCACGTAGCGAGACAGTTTCCTGCCATCTTTTAATGTTAATTTCTCCACATGGTCGGTCGCCAAAAAATCATAGGCTTGGTATCCGACATATCCGACAGTAGCACTATCTATAGTCAAAACGCCACCTTTTTCAGTTGGTGGATTGCTATAAAAATCATCCAATCCATTATTTGTCGCAGCGCAAGTAATACGAGGTACATTCCCTTTTTTAGTTAATAAAGAAGGATGAGTAGTGATTGTACCCGAAATTGTAAAAATATCCTCTATTTTAAATGCTCTCCACTTGCATTGATCTAGTGTTTTCATAATGTTTCCTCCTTTCCTTCGTCGGTGTTTTCAAATAAATATCCGCGTCCGTGTGCAATCATGTTAAATTCAAATGTGAGGTAATCTGCCATTGTTTTCTCAAAGTCGGCATCTGTGGGAATGTCTTCGTTAAAATAGTAGAACGAGTGCAACCATTCGTCCTCTGCTGTAATGGTGGAGCGAACCATAAAATCGTTAGAAGCTGGACGATTTTTATTCCAACATTCCAAAAGTAATTTTCGCCTTTCATCTGCACGATCTGTGGGTTCAAAACCAACTTGCGGAACCGTTCTATAACCATCGTCCTTGAAATTAATGAACTTAGAATAATAGTTGTTGGGGTGTGGCTGATGTGCGGTAAAAATAGCAATAACAGGATTTGTTCCAACTTTATAGAATGTTTCTGGATTTAGAGTAATCACCCCTTCCAAAGTATGATGTGCCAATAGATAATATTTTATTTCCTTATCTTCTGCCGTTTTCCCTACCATAGTTGATTGTGGCACAATAACTATGCATCGTGCTCCTTCATCTAATGAATCCAACAAGTGTTTAATAAAATGCAACTCACTCAAATGTCGTGTCTCACGATTCGTTGCCAATGAATATGGTGGGTTCATTAGTCCTACCGTGAAATGCTTTTGCCGCAATTCGTCTGTATTTTGTTTTAGAAAATCTGCACAAATAAGGTTACTTTTACCATCTCCACGCAAAATCATGTTAGTTGTCGCGATAGAGAACATACGTACATTTTGTTCTATGCCATACAATTGCTGTCTCTTTATGTCTTCACGTTGTTGATTAGTCCGCGCTTTATTCAACATGTCGTGCATAGCAGCCACCAAGAAACCACCAGTACCACATGTTGGATCAAGTACAACATCTGATGGCTTTAAATTAATTAAGTCACAGAATAATTGCGTAATGTGTTTGGGAGTAAGAATAATTCCAAGCGACTGACCATCACCACCACTATAACTCATAAATTCTCCATAAAAGCGACCTAAAATATCCTCTGGTGTATTATAGTGGAAAGCCGTTGAAACATTAGAATAAAGATATTCAGCAAAATAGCGGATAGGCGTTTTGCCTAATCGCTCCTCATATTGCGATAATTTGGGGCTCGTTTGAATAAAACGAAACTCATCCAATACGCGCTCTTTCTTCTCTTGTGGAGCAACCTTTACTTGCTCCATATGGGATTCTAACGCCTTAAAGACTTTTTTCCCGTCAGTATAGTCCTCATCCCCTGTTAAGTCTTCGGTGGAAAAAGACGGATTTTCAATGGCTAATAGTATAGCTGAAACTGCCATTGGCTTTTGTTCGTTAGATAGGGAACCATATACATGCAAATCTTTATGTAATGCTTCCGCTTTTGCTAAAATAGTTTCTAATTCGATTTGTTCTGCTGTCTTTTCTTGACAAACCGTAGTTGTGTAATAAGTTGCTATATTAGCAGTTGTAAAATTACGAAAATCTTTTACAGGGGCTAAAAGCTTATAACTTGTGGGAGATACAAAGATAGGACGTATAACCATGTTATCGCTTTCAGTACCAGAACAACCAATAGCAAAAACTTTGTTAAAGTGAGAATTAGCAACAATCTTTTGAGCATAATGTAATGCGCCATTTTCAGCATAATCTTTGATAGAAGTATCGTCCATCAACAAGTTTTGATTTTTTGTATCAAGGTATTTGGCTTGTTTCCGTCTGTCTGCCTTATCCTCTATTACAAGAATAAAATCCCCAACTTGTGCGACAAACTCAGGGAAACCTTTTTTACCCGTTCCCCTTTTGCTGGCAGTTTGTAGTGCCTTGTTAATCTCTACAATATTACTACCATTCTCTGTAAATGAGATCTTGGCAGCAGTTAATAGATTACCAATAATGCGATCTGTTGTTTTTTCGTACGCCATAATTTCTGTGTTTTCTTTGGGTTCTTCAAACTGAATTTCCAATGTTTGTTGTAGATCCATAATGCAGTAATTTTTATGTTGTTATTGAAATTCGCTGCAAAGGTACAACTTCAAAGTGTCATTTTGGTGTCACTTTCTATATTTTTTTTGTTTTTTATTCACTTTTCTTCTATTTCGTCTATCCATTCTTTTAACTTTGCTTGGAGCAGAATTTCAAAATCTGATGAATCTAAAAATTCCATAATCAATATTTCGTTAATTTTTATATTAAATTTATCTTGTTTGTAGATTCTGTAAAATCATTTTTTTGAGTAGTGTAATTATTAGTTCTATTGAAGTATGACCTCCCAATGTCCTCCTTTATCGCCTCCTACACGACGAATATATTGTTTGCGAAGATATTCAAGATGCTTATCAATAGATGTACTGCTGACTTGAAGTTGCTCTGCCATTTTGGATATAGAGATTTTAGGATTCTCTATTATTAGACGAAGGATGGCGATTCTTCTTTCCGATAAATCATCTCCATTGATCTTTGCCTTTTCTACCAACTTTTCTACCAACTTTTCTACCAACCCTTCATCTTTTTTGTTTTCAATAGATAGAGTTAACTTAATTTGTAAAAGTTCCGGTTGTTCAATTAGTTCAGGACGAAGCCACTGTTTCTCTCCCCAAGCGCTAAGGATAAGTGGGAAACCAGAGCCTATATTTTCACCCAAACCAATCATGCGAAACAATGTTTGGATATGCAAGTTTCGTGCGCGAGACTCTCCTCCTGCATAGATTTGTTCTACAGGAAGTTTCAATAATCCGGGATTGGTAAATACAAACTTATCATCGTACTTCTCTACTTTCAACACACCAATAATCATTAGGTCGGCATGAATAATGGCATTGGTCATTGCTTCACGGATAGCTTTATCTTGGAGTGTATCGTCTTTACGTTGAAGCCCTTCCATTTGGAACGGATGAGGCAACTCTCGTACCAATCGAGGAAGTACGAACATCACAAAATTAAACAGGTTATTTTCCCATGTTCCGTCATAGGTAAGTCTGTCAGAATAACGCATTTCTCCCACTAAATGTGACTTGTCAATATAATCCAAACGCAAATTACTAAAGCGTGTACGAATAGGAAGCCCCTTACCAAACATTAGTAGTCCAGCCATCGTTAGCCACTCTTTGCCTGTTTGTTTATCTTTCCTAAGACATCCAAACTGACGAAGAAAGTCTTCATTAGAAAGGTTGTTAAATGGATGGTCGGGCGTACCGCTTTTAAAATGATTGCGATAACTATTTAATGTCTGCAAGTCAATATCATCCATTGAATAGCCGTCCAATAACATGTCATCATTTCCCAGCTCGTTTATATCGCGGAACATCATTCTCAACTCTGTTTCGGAACAATGATAGTCGCCTTCATGATTGCGGCGATAAGCACCACGCAAAGGATTATTATTGATAAAAACAGGTCGAAAGTGGTAATCTGCGCGTGGTACGTGAATAGCAATGACTTGCTTATCGTCAATTTCAATCACTTGCACATCATCATCTGTGAGTAGATTAACATTGACTTTATTTGGGTCGTTGGCAAGATTCCAAAAGTCAATAATGAGTTTGTCTGGATAGGCAACGCCTTGGATAGAGAAACGCTTATTGGGGTCGGTTTCTGAGCGGTTTTCCTCAATTCCCAACAAAATATAACCGCCATTAGAATTGGCAAAAGCAGAATAAGTGTCCCATAGACTATTCGGAAGTTTATTTTCGCATCGTTTACACTCAAGGGTAAGATGCTCTCCTTTTACCAATAAATCTTTTATTTCAGTTAGTGTCAGCATATCTGCTAATTATTTTTTCTCTGCAAAATTACAAAGATTTTTTGAAATATGCAAGAAAAAATGAGATTTTTAAGAAAAATCGCCTATCTATTTTGATGTAGATAGACGATATATATGGTTTATATATCCAGCGGTAATCAAGAAATCCTTGACAACCACATAACGTAGGAATTATCAATTTTCTAATTGGCGGGGAGCATTGCTCAGGGACCAATAGAGTCCCACTAAGGCGATGTCCATGCTGAGATCCTTAAAGAGCATAAAGCCAAAAGACTGCTGCAAGAAAGGTACCAGCGGTAGCAGGAAAATCAAGAACAGAATAAAGGGGAAGCCTAAGATGGCATTGGTTAATGCCCACCACCGAGCATGAACATTGGCAGGAATATGTATGAACATCATGATGAACATGCAACTTAATTGGAAATAAGACCCCAAATAAATCAGTTTGAACCACCATGAACTGCCTACCCAATGCACATCGGGATCGCAGCCGGCATAATGCCAGCAGAAAAGATGCAAGAGAATCAATATCACGGAAGTAGCAATCACTATCCATAAAGTCTCCTTGATAACTCGCGCCTTCTCCTGCCAATTAACTAACAAATACGTGGAGTAAATCAATAATAAGGCATATAGGAAAATATCCATTGCGGACGATAATAACGCTAAACTATTAACCGGCAACATCCCTTCTGCATCGGGAATATGCAACAGAATACGGAATAAGACAACAATGCTCATCCAAAAAGCAAACTGACGAGACTGATATAAAAGGTTGTTCATGTGGTATGAATTTTATTCAATATTTGAAATCAGGGTGCAAAGATACTGAATTTTTATGAATTACACAAATAAAAACACCTTAAAAATGATTAAATATTCATTAAAAACGTCACGTGGAAACTGAAAGAGTGAAAAAAGTTTCCAAAAAATTTGTTTATATGAAAAAAAAGTTGTAATTTTGCACGCTTTTTTGCGAGAAAGGGTATTATATGTCGGAAAATCAGAAGGAAAATATCATTCGTGTAGCCGCTGAGAAGGTTCGTGTAGCGGGACTTAGATCGGTGTCGATAGATGATATATGCCGTGAGTTAGGCATGTCTAAAAAGACTTTCTATGTATATTTCAAGACCAAGGATGAGTTGTTAGATGCTTTGTTGCGTCTGCATGAAGCGTCGATTCAAGAGAGTATAGCCGCCAAGACCAAAGGCAAGTCGTTGCTGACGATAGTGACTAATTACCAGTCATTACTGCGCAATATAAATGATGTGCGCCAAGTTCCGGTTGTGCTGTATGACCTGAAGAAATACTATCCGCAGCAATTGACTGCTCACTTGCAGCGATTGAGACTGATTAACCAAGAGATTACGGCACGATTTTTGCACCAAGGCGTAGAGGAGGGGCTTATTCGTGAGCACTTGGATGTGGATGCCACTGCTCGTGTGTTGGCATCAATGCACCAAATTATGATAGATAAACTATCCGAGGCGCAAAATCATCCTACTATTTTATCGGACACTAAGTTGGCAATGGATATCTTCTTCCGCGGATTATTGAGCGATGCCGGATTGGAACAGGTGAAGACCGCGATG
The DNA here is from genome assembly GCA_024399955.1 of Paludibacteraceae bacterium. Taxonomy (GTDB): domain Bacteria; phylum Bacteroidota; class Bacteroidia; order Bacteroidales; family Paludibacteraceae; genus Colicola. Next base: position 90,614 of record JAKSNH010000002.1, read on the forward strand.
GCAAAAAATAGTAAAACAGATAACAGAAATAAATAAGATATGAAAAAGATTGTTTTGATGATGGTAGTGGGTTTATCTCTACCACTTATGTCGCAGCAGCCGTTGATGACGGACTCGTTGCGAATGATGTTGGATGCTGTGTCGGAGCAGCAGTACACATCTCAATTATCCCTCTCTTTGCAGGAGGCTCAGGAGTACGCGGTGCAACAGAACCGCACCTTACAGAATGCCTCTATTGATGCCAAGCGTGCGCATGCTCAACGTTGGCAGACGATTGCAGCTATGCTGCCCCAGTTGGATGGTAGTATAGGTAAGACGGTGATGTATGATGATGAGTTTAACGAGAAGAAAATCTCGTTGGATCCTACTCAGCCCCCTATGTCGATGTCGCCGTGGACGTATGGTTTGACGGCTTCGGTCGGATTGAATGGTCAAGCCATAGTAGGTGCATTGCTCAATAACCTGGCGATTAAGATGCAGGATATCACGTATCAGCAGTCGGAGTCCGACTTGCGCGCTAATGTGGTGGAGAGCTACGTGGCTGTGCTAGTGATGGAAGATGTCGTGGCGTTGATGGATAGCAGTTTGGCTAATATGGAGAAATTAGCGGAGCAGACCGACCGCATGGCTGCCGTAGGTGCTATTGAGTCCACGCAGGCGGACCAGTTACGCGTGCGCGTTAATCAATTAAGGAATACTGCCATGCAGAATAAACGCAGTACGGTATTGGCCTATAATGCCCTGCGCGTGCTGCTGAATGTAGATGCACAAACGGAATTGGTGCTGACCAATCAGTTGCATGATGTTATCTCGCCGGAGAGTGCATTAAGCGTGCTGTTTGAAGGATTCGATATACATAATAATTTCAATTATCAGTTATTAGAGAAGAATGTAGATTTGGCTAAACTTAATCTGCACATGGCGGGTTGGGCTTACGGACCAACAGTGTCTGCCTACTACCAATATAGTTATCGCGACTATGGTAAGGATGGCGGTTTTACGATGATGAACTCACCTCACACCGTGGGCTTTACGTTAACAATGCCGTTATGGTCCAGTGGCGTTCGCGCAGCCGGAGTGCATGATAAACGTTTGGCATTGCAACAGGCTAAGAATACCTTCTCGGAGATGACTGAAAACCTGAATATACAGTATCAACAACTGCGTTATAACCTGACGAATGCTTACGAGACGTATGCTACTGAAAACGAGAATATCAGCGTGGCTAAACGTGTGTTCCAGAACGTGAGCAATAAGTATAACTGGGGTGCAGCCTCGGCTATTGAGTTGACCAATGCATCCAATGATTTGATTACGGCTCAGTCCTCTTACGTGCAGGCCGTGCTGGAATTGGTGAATGCAGAAGTAGAGTTGAATAAATTTTTAAACAATAAATAATATGACAAACAAAACTTTTTATTTGGTAGCCGCAACCATGGTATTAGTCGCATGCGGCAAAGAAGTGACTGTTCAGGAGCAGGAGAAAGTAGAGATTGTGAAGACGATGACCTTGCAACCGCGTCGTGTACAACGTCAATTGTCTATTTCGACCAATCTGCAGGGATATGAGACGGTGCAAGTTGCTCCGAGTGTACAGGGCCGAATTGAGCATATCTACGTAGAGGTAGGTGACGAAATCAACCGCGGTGATTCGTTGGTTAGAATGGATCAGACCCAATACCGTACTGCTCAGTTGACGATGGCTAATTTGGAGACCGAGATGACCCGCATGAATGCTTTGATTGAAACAGGTTCGGTTAGTCAACAGGCCTACGACCAGGCTAAATTAGGTTATGATCAAACCAAGGAGAATCTGGCCTTCCTCAAGAAGAACACCTACTATCGCGCTCCGTTCAAGGGTGTGGTAGCTGCCAAGAACAACGAGGATGGTGAGTTATACGGCGGTGCTCCTATCCTGTCGATTACGCAGGTGGATCGTCTCAAGGCTTTGATTGCTATTCCTGAGAGTTATATCCCATTGATTAAGGAAGGCAAGAAACTGACGTTGGAAAGTGCTATCTATCCTGATGAGGTCTTCCCGGCTTTCATTGAGATTGTTTATCCGACGGTAGATGCCGCTACGCATACTTTCCAATGCAAGGTGCAAATCCCCAATGGCAAGCGTCTATTGCGTCCCGGTATGTACGTAACGACTACCGTGCCGCTGAATGAAGAAGATGTGATATGTGTTCCTTATCAATCCGTCGAGAAACTGGTGGGAGCAAATGACCGCTATGTGTTCCTCAATAATAACGGCGTAGCACAGCGTGTGGCTGTTGAATTAGGACAGCGCATAGGCGAGGATGTAGAGATTATTGCACCGGAGATTGTGCCTGGTGCAGAATATGTATATGTAGGTCAACACCGTCTGGTAGATGGCGTTAAACTGCAAACAACCGATTCAATAAATGAAAATGCTAACTAAACTATGAGTATTTACAGAACTTCAATACAAAACCCGGTAACTACTGCCCTTATCTTTGTGGCAGTTATTATCATTGGTTTATTCAGCTTTACGCAGCTGCCTATTGACCAATTCCCGGAGATGGATCCTCCATATATCACGGTGATGACCACTTATCCGGGTGCTTCGGCATCGGAAATGGAGACGAACGTGACCAAGGTGATGGAGAATGCCCTCAACTCCACGGACCATTTGAAACACTTGACCAGTAAGTCCAAGGATAATATCTCGATGGTGACTCTTGAGATGGAGTGGGGCAGTAATATGGATGAAATCACGAACGATGTACGGTCGTATGTGGATATGGTGAAGGATAACCTGCCGGATAACTGCGGTACTCCGGTTATCTTCAAACTATCTACTTCGTCTATGCCTATCGCTATGTACGCCATTACGGCAGACGAGTCGTATGCCGGTTTGGATAAATTGCTCAACGATGAGATTGTTCCTCAGTTGAACCATATTGATGGTATTGGTAATATATCGTTATCCGGTTCGCCGGACCGCTATGTATATGTCAACCTGGACCAGCAGAAATTGGATGCATACGGATTGACTTTGGAGCAGGTGGGTTCGGTGGTTTCGGCTAATAACCTCAACCTTTCTTCCGGTACCGTTAAGATGGTGAAGGAACAATACCAGATGCAGGTTCGTTCCGAGTATATTGAGTCCAGCGAGATTGAGAACCTAATGGTAACTATGTTGCCGACCGGTCAGCAGGTCTTTGTGCGCGACATCGCCACGGTCAAGGATACCATCAAGGACTTATCCTTGGATGAAAAAGCCAACGGCCGTGAGGCCGTGCGTTTGGTGATTGCCAAACAGACCGGAGCTAATACCGTGGCCGTTTGTCAGGGTGTGAAGAAAGAGTTGGAACGCATTCAGAAACAGATTCCTTCGGATATCAAGATTGAGAAGATCTATGAATCCAGTGAGAATATCCAGAACTCCATCAATTCCTTGGAAGAGTCGGTGCTGTATGCCTTGCTCTTCGTTGTATTAGTGGTGCTGTTCTTCTTAGGCAAATGGCGTGCCACCTTTATCATTGGTATCACCATCCCGATTGCTTTGATTACGGCATTTGCGTACCTTAAATTAGTAGATTCATCCATCAATATCATTTCGCTTTGCTCACTTACGATTGCTATTGGTATGGTAGTGGATGATGCGATTGTGGTATTGGAGAACATCTCTAAGCATGTGGAACGCGGTGAACACCCCCGTGAGGCTTCTATCTATGCTACTAACGAGGTGTGGATTAGTGTTATTGCCACAACATTAGTACTGGTAGTGGTATTCGTGCCGTTAACCATGGTTGGAGGTATGGCCGGTATTATGTTCCATGAATTAGGATGGATTGTGACGATTGTATGTTGTACTTCTACATTAGTAGCCATTACGTTAACACCTATGTTGTGCTCCAAGATGCTTAAGCCACGTCGAGTGCATGTAGATGAGAACGGTGACCTGATTGATGACGATGCCAATGCCAATACGTGGTATGACCGTACGGTGGTTAAGTTCCTGGATAAAGTGGACGAGAAATATGCGCAGTCCTTGGGTTGGTGCCTTAAGCATAAGGTGGTTACCTTCACTGTTCTGTTCGTTTTCTTTGCTGTTTCGCTGCTGCCTATTATCACCGGTAAGGTGGGCTTTGACTTTATGCAGGAGCAGGATAACGGACGACTGAACGTAACGGTTAAGTTGCAGCGTGGTACACGTATCGAAGAGACCCTGAAGACGGCCGCTAAGTTGGAGGCTCGCTTCCGCGAATTAGTGCCGGAGATTGAGATGATCTCTACCTCTGCCGGTTCAAATGACGATGCATCTATTTCGGCTATGTTCTCTACCACAGAGAATAACAAGATATCTATGACCGTTCGTACCAATAAGAAATGGGAGCGTGATCGTTCTATCTTTGAGATTGCTGAGTTACTGCGTAAGGAGATGGCTACCTATCCTGAGATAACTGAGTACCAAGCTACGGCATCCAGTGGTATGGGTGGCGCTCAGTCTAATACGGTGGATGTAGAAATCTATGGTTATGACTTTGCTACTACATCTCAGATGGCAGAGAAAGTGCGTTATTTAGCTTCGCAACTGCCTGGCGCTCGTGACGTAACTATTTCTCGTGAAGATGACCGTCCTGAGATTAAGATTACGGTGGATAAAGAGAAAGCCTCTCGCTTAGGTTTATCTTCGGCTACGATATCTCAGTACCTGCGCTATCGTGTATATGGTATGCCTTGTGGCTACCTCAAGGAAGATGGTTCGGAGTACGATATCCTATGCCGACTTCAAGAGGAAGACCGCAACTCGATTGAGGATATTTTGGACCTGACGCTGCCAACGGCTACAGGCGGTCGTGTCAAACTGAGTGAAGTGGCTTCGATAGGTGAATATTGGGCTCCACCTACCATTGAGCGTAAAGCGCGTCAACGTATCGTTACTATCAAGGTCTTCCCTTATAAGACCTCTCTGGGCGACTTGGCTAATATGATTGAGAAAGATGTGATGTCGCAAATCGACTTACCTACCGGATATAGTTACCGCCTTGCCGGTACGTTTGAAACCCAGGAAGAGACCTTCGGTAATATGGGTTTATTGGGCTTGCTGATTGTGATTCTGGTTTATATCGTGATGGCATCTCAGTTTGAGTCCTTCTCTAAACCGGGTATTATCATGTTCTCTATCCCATTTGCTATCTCCGGTGTGTTGATTGCGCTATGGTTAACAGGTCGCTCGCTGGATATGATTGGTGCATTAGGTTTAGTGCTGCTGGTGGGTATTGTGGTGAAGAATGGTATTGTGCTGGTGGACTATATCAACCTGATGCGTGAGCGTAAGATGCCGTTGGATGAGGCGATTATGGTTTCCGGCCGCAGTCGTATCCGTCCGGTCTTGATGACCGCCTTCACGACTGTCTTAGGTATGGTACCAATGGCAGTATCCAATGGTGAAGGTGCCGAGATGTGGCAACCGTTAGGTATCGTGGTAATCGGTGGTCTAACCGTTTCTACATTCCTTACCCTGTATATCGTACCTATTCTCTATGGCGCTATATCCAAAGAGGATGCGGACGAAAAACAACGCAAACTGCGTGAGAAATTTATCTTTATGGATATCAAGGTGAAGAAGAGTTGAGCGTTTAGCGTTTAGAGTTTAGAGTATAGAGTTTAGAGATTAGAGTTATGAAAAGTGTAATGATTGTTTTCAACCAAGCTAATACGGAGCGGGTTGAGTATATGTTAGATATATTAGGTATTCGTGGTTGGACTTTCTTTGAGCATGTTCAAGGTCAAGGAACGAATACCGGTGAACCTCGTCGTGGCACGCACGCATGGCCGGAGATGAACTCGGCTGTTATTACCGTTGTGGAGGATGCTAAGGTGCCTGAACTGCTGGAATCGGTGCAAAAACTGGATGCCCGCAATCCGGTAGTGGGTGTTAAGGCCTTTACGTGGAATATAGAACAAATGGTATAGAAGGAGGTTCTGTGTTTTTTGATGAATTAGCTCTTTCTGACGGAGTGCTGGATGCCCTGTGGGACATGCACTTTGATGTGTGCACACCTGTGCAGGAACAGACTATACCGGTTATTTTGGACGGACGAGATGTGATCTCGTGCGCCCAAACCGGTACCGGTAAGACCGCTGCATATATCCTGCCGTTACTCACTAACCTGGAGTACGATAATCATGATGTGGACAAGATGAATGCCATCATCATGGCTCCTACGCGTGAGTTAGCCCAGCAGATAGACCAACAGATGCAGGGGTTCGGGTTTTATGTGCCATTCTCGTCCGTGGCGGTGTATGGCGGAAAGGATAATGATGCGTGGGGTAATCAAACATCAGGACTGCAAAAAGGAGCAGACGTAGTGATTGCTACGCCGGGACGACTGCTGTCGCTCATCAATATCTATGATGTAGATTTTTCAGGAGTTAAGTACTTCATCTTAGACGAAGCGGACAGGATGTTAGATATGGGTTTTTATGACGATATCATGTCTATTTACCGTCGTCTTCCTTCGTCTTGCCAGAAAATCATGTTCTCGGCTACGATGCCTCCGGATATTCGCAAGATGGCAAAGGCTATCATGCATGATCCGGTAGAGGTGCAGATTGCTGTGGCACGCCCGCCGGAAACGATTCATCAGATGGCGGTGGATGTATATGAACCGCAGAAAGTACCATTCGTCCAGCAACTATTATCCAATCAGGTGGAAGGTTTTCAATCGACTTCAGACTGGAAGAAAGTCATTCTTTTTGTAGGCAAGAAGCAGCGCGTTAAGGACCTGACTATAGCTTTGCGCCGAATGGGATTGGATGCACGGGCGATGCATTCGGACTTGGAGCAGAAGGAGCGAGACGAAGTGATGCTGGACTTCCGCAATGGCAAGGTAGATGTGCTGGTGGCAACCGATATCATTGCACGAGGCATAGATGTAGATGATATACCGTTGGTCATTAATTACGATGTACCTCGTGATGTGGAGGACTACGTGCATCGTATTGGACGCACGGCACGTGCTGAGAACTTAGGTGCAGCAATAACGTTGGTCTCTAAGGAGGATCAACGGTTCTTCTATAAGATTGAGAAGTTCTTGAAAAAAGACATTGAACGTATGGCTGTGCCCGCTGCTTTAGGCGAGACGCCTACAGTTTACGTATGCGCCACTCGTTCGGGTAAAGGTTATTCAAACGGTTCCCGACGTTCTTCGCGAAACCGATGGGCACGTCCTGGTAAGTCAAGAGCAAAGTTCCAAAAGGCCAATCGTGGTTAGGCAACGCTTCGGTTCGTAAGTAACTGAGGGCATCGGCTAAATTCAATTCAATATTTTGGAAAGCATCTTTCTTTAGCGCCTTAGACATACTTAAAGCATGTTGTGGGGACGCTCCTTTGCCGCGTATCTCACCAATACCAAAGCCCGTGCAGATGCACGTTAATTGGTCCCAAAGATAATCCACTAATGCCTTGTACTTCATCGGATAGGCCGTCATGAAACGGTCGCTTTGACGAATAGCCCAGTCATCAGGTTCGATAAGCCAACTCCGCATAGTACCTTCAAACTCCAAGGGCAGAATCTTATGCTTGGGCTCTTTGATTTTATAAGGAGCAAATATCTCTTCGTGCTTGCGAATGATGCAAACGTAGAATCCTTCGCCTTTCACTTTATGCGGGTAGAAATGATAACCTACTTCTCCTTCTTCAATACCCCAATCGTCCTCGTATGACAAGGGCAGGATGTCTCCGCCTAAGCATTCGGCTATCCATTGTGCATTGCCGTCGTCCTCCTCGTTGTTGAAGGTGCAAGTAGAGTAAATCATGATACCTCCGGGTTTGAGGGCATCCCATACATCCATGAGAATCTTCCGTTGCCGCTCTGCGCACATCTGCACGGAACGCATGCTCCATTCGCTGCGTGCCTCTTCGTCCTTACGGAACATACCTTCGCCTGAGCAAGGAGCATCTACTAACATGCAATCAAACAGATTGCGGGTCTTTTCGCCAAAGGTAGCCGCATCGTTATGGGTGACAATGGTATTGCCATTGCCCCATTTTTGGATGTTCTCACTTAGGATGAACACTCGCTGTCTAACTACCTCGTTGGCTATCAATAGACCTTCCTTACCTAAGAATTGGCTAATTAACGTGGCCTTACCTCCGGGCGCAGCACATAGATCCAGCACGATGCTGTCCTTATCAACATACTGCTCCAGGATGCGCTCTATAATCATCGAACTGGCCTCTTGCACATAATAACATCCGGCATGGAAAAGCGGGTCCAGCGTGAACTGCGGACGCTCACTCAAGTAATAGCCATCTTCATGCCAAGGCACTTCGTCTATGTCGCAAGGGAAATCTAATATGTCCTTCTTGTCATTGAGGCGGATACTCGTCACAGAGTCCGTCTCTAAACTGCGGAAAAGGCGCTCGGCTTCGACCCCCATTTCCTGACGCATTAGATTGATAAATTCGATTGGTAGCATAATTTGTGTGCAAAAGTACAAATTTTTTTTGTAATATGCAAATTTTTTTGTACTTTTGCATTTGATTATGGAACTTTTGCAAGATTTAAATCCTTCTCAGCGTGCTGCAGTTGCGTGTATTGAGGGTCCATCGCTCATTATAGCGGGTGCCGGATCGGGTAAGACGCGCGTGCTAACATATAAGGTGGCATACCTGCTTTCTCAGGGTGTGCAGGCCAATCGTATTCTTTGTCTCACGTTTACCAACAAGGCGGCTCGTGAGATGAAGGAGCGTATCATCCAATTGGTTAGTCCGGAGGCGGCCCATTATTTATGGATGGGTACTTTTCATAGCATAGCAGCTCGTATCCTAAGGCAGGAAGCCGAGCATATCGGTTACACGCGTGATTACTCTATCTATGATACAACGGATAGTAAATCGCTCATCAAAGCCATCTGTAAGGAAATGGGGTTGGATGAGAAAATCTATAAACCGAACGTTGTGTTGGGACGTATATCGGATGCCAAGAGTCGTTTAGAGACAGCAGAGGACTATGCTTTGTCGCAACGTCATAGTCGCGAGGACCGCAATGACCGTCTCTATGATATGGCGGCTATCTATCGGGCTTATGAGGCAAGGCTGCGCAGCGCCAATGCCATGGACTTTGATGACTTGCTGTTGCAACTATGTCTGTTGTTGCAGCGCGATGCCGAAGTGCGTTCGTTCTACCAGCAGGCTTTTGAGTATATCCTTGTGGACGAGTACCAAGATACGAATCAGGTGCAGAGCCAATTAGTGCAACTATTGGCTGCGCCTCAGAATAATGTGTCCGTAGTGGGAGACGATGCCCAGTCGATTTATTCGTTCCGCGGAGCGGATATACGCAATATACTGTCGTTCCGACAAATATATCCGACGGCTCAATTATTCAAGTTAGAGCGCAATTATCGTTCTACCCAAACGATTGTTAATGCCGCTAATTCGCTTATTCATCATAACGTCAACCAAATAGAGAAGCAAGTCTATTCGGAGAACGAGCAGGGCGATCGGCTGCGACTCACGGCGTATATGTCCGACAGGGACGAGGCGGCAGGAGTGGCAGAGCAGATTAAGTCACTTAGATTGAATCATACGATTGCCGATTATAATTCGCTGGCTGTGCTGTATCGCACCAATGCCCAGTCGCGGCAGTTGGAGAATGAACTGAGGAAACTGAATATCCCTTATCGTATTTATGGTGGCACCTCTTTCTACCAGCGCAAGGAGATAAAAGACGCCATCGGTTACTTCCGTTTGGCAGTTAATCCCAAGGATACAGAGGCGCTCAATCGTATCATCAATTTCCCGGCACGAGGCATAGGTGACACCACCTTGCGTCGCATCAGCGAACTCAGTCTGTCGGCGCAGGTTAGTCCGATGGAGATTATTGCCGATCCGGCAGGACAAGGGCTGGATGTCAATCGAGGCATCCAATCTAAGTTGTTGGATTTCAGTCGTTTGATGAAGGAAATTCAAGAGGCGATGGATACCCAGGATGCTTATACATTTGCTGAGTTTGTGCTGCGTCGCTCTGGTGTAATGACTGCTGCTGCGATGGATATAACGCCCGAAGGAATGGATCGTAAGGAGAACTTAGACGAGTTATTATCCGGCATACATGAGTTTGTGGCGCAACGACAACAAGAAGGTATTGATTTTACTCCTATACAAGATTTCTTGGCGGAGGTGAGTTTATTAACTGACCAGGACGAACATATCGAGGACTATACCGCGCGTGTTACGTTGATGACGGTGCATGCGGCTAAGGGTCTGGAGTTCCCGTATGTCTTTATTGTTGGGCTGGAGGAGAACCTCTTTCCTTCGCAGTTCTCCACTTCGGAATCGGAGGTAGAGGAGGAACGGAGATTGCTATATGTAGCCATCACCCGTGCCATGCAACATTGTTCGCTCACTTATGCGCGACAACGCTTCCGCAATGGACAAATCAATTTCTCGTCTCCGTCTCGTTTCCTGCGTGATATAGATCCTGCCTATGTCACCCATAACGTGCCCCCTGCCACCTGCCACCTGCAACCTGCCACCCGTAATCTGCCACCTGCCTCCCGTCCCCTGCAACCTGTCCCCTGTAACCTGCAACCTGCCCCCCGTAACCTGTCACCATTACAAGATACACCATTCAAAGGTGGCGATATCGTCTCTCATCGCGTCTTTGGACGTGGGGTAGTGCAGCAAGTGTACCGCGAGAACGACAACGACAAGATAGACATCCTGTTTGATGCCGTCGGCAAGAAGACGCTGTTACTCACGTACGCGAAATTAGAAAAGGTATAGGCACATTTTTTTGCTTTTATTTGGAAATATCAAAAATTCTTTGTAATTTTGCAGCGCATAAATAAGTAAGATGAACGAACAAAACGAAATAGTATTGTCAACTAAACAATTGTTGGATATTCAAACTCGTATTTACGAAATACGTGGCATACGCGTTATGTTAGATTTTGATTTGGCAGAGTTATATCATGTAGAAACGCGTGTATTGAATCAAGCTGTTAAGCGAAATTTGGCTCGTTTTCCAGAGGATTTCATGTTTCAACTCACTGAGGAAGAATGGGGAGGTATCCTATCACAAAATGTGATGACATCTATCAGCAAACGTCCGAAATCTGCTTTGCCTTATGCTTTTACGGAACATGGATTGGTAATGTTGGCATCTATCTTGCATAGTGATGTCGCTATCAATGTGAGCGTGACTATTACGCGTGCTTTTATTGCAATGCGCAATAAGTTAGTGGCGCTGTCCAATACGGAACAACAAATTGAGTTATTATCTGAGAGGATTACCAATTTGAATTTGTATCTTGAAAATATTCTTCGTGATCAAAATGATATTAATACTGATACAGCGATGCAATTAGAATTGATTAATCAGACCTTAGCCGAACTGCGAGCTAAACCACAAGCAAAGCCTCGCCGTCCAATTGGTTTTGACACTTGATTGCATCGGCAAAATTAAACAATAATAGATATCGTCCTATCCCGCTGGACGTAAAACACTAAAGCCGGACTTTCAACAGTCTGGCTTTTTTGTGTGTATCTTTCTGCTGTTCTGATTATACCCACAAGCAAGGATGAAGCAAGGATACACCACGATACCTGCCCTGCCTGCCCCAAATATTTTTATTAAATCTTCATTTTTTCTTGCATATTCCAAAAATTCTTTGTAATTTTGCAATCGAATTCCACGCTGGAGGAGATTATGTCTCTTTACGGGGTGGGGTTCAGACATAATAAAAGGCGTTTATTGACGCTTGTTTTGGAAAAGTGAAAATCTAGCAAATTATCAACCCCAAGGCAAGATGACATAAGCGTCCTATGGGTATGATTATATGCCTGACGCGTTCTGCGTCGGTGTTGTCATATACCGGCGTGGACGTGTTTAGTTTATTCTTGGTTGAAGGGTTTTGCTAGAGCCTCACTTTTAGGAATGAGCGTGAATAATGTTCACGCTTTTTTGTTATTGTCAGACAACAGATTATAACCAATCATTATTCATTAAAACTGAAACCCAACAGGATAACAAGGGTAAAACAAAATTTACTATTCTTAATCTTTTGCGAGGCAGAAAACAAATCGTTCTCTGCCTCGCATTTTCATTTCCTCAAATCCTTAACGTAGGATGTATGATTACTTCTGTAGTCTTGCTTTGATAGCTTTGCTTTCTTCTTCGTAGCCGGGTTTATCCAGCAGGGCAAACATGTTCTTTTTGTATGCCTCTACGCCGGGTTGGTTGAAGGGGTTCACTTTCAGCATATAACCGGATATACCGCAGCCGCGCTCGAAGAAGTAAATGAATTGACCTATGTTGTACTCATCTACTTTTTCAAAACTAATCTTGATATTAGGAACACCACCATCTACGTGCGCCAGTTGAGTGCCTAACTCAGCCATCTTATTGACTTCATCTACGCGCTTGCCTGCCAAGAAATTCAGGCCGTCTAAGTTCTGCTCATCTTTGGGGAAGATAACGGTTTTATTGCTCTTCTCAATCGAGATAACGGTCTCAAAGATAGAACGTTCGCCGTCTTGGATCCATTGACCCATAGAGTGCAGGTCGGTAGTCAGGTCTACGCTGGCAGGGAAGATACCCTTATGGTCCTTACCTTCGCTTTCGCCATAGAGTTGTTTCCACCACTCAGCAAAATAATGCACTTTGGGGTTGAAGTTAGCCATAATCTCTATTTTCTTGCCGAATTGATAAAGGGCGTTACGCATAGCGGCATATTGGCATGCCGGGTTCTCGGTGTAAGCCACATCCATTCCTGTAGTTTTCTCCATATCTTGTGCTCCACGAATGAGGGCTTTGATATCGTGTCCTGCGCAAGCGATAGGCAGCAGTCCTACGGGAGTGAGTACGCTGAATCGTCCTCCTACGTTATCTGGAATGACGAAGGTCTTGTAACCTTCTATCTCGGCGGTCTTGCGTGCTGCACCTTTGGCCTTGTCCGTAATGCATACAATCAGGTCCTTAGCGGCTGCTTTGCCCACTTGCTTCTCTAACATCGTCTTTAGCAGACGGAAAGCGAGAGCCGTCTCGGTGGTCGTGCCGGACTTAGATATATTGATGATGGCAAAGGTCTTGTCCGTCAGCAGTTCCATCAGGTCGGCCAAGTAGTCCTCACCGATATTATTGCCGGCATACACCACGCGTGGGTTGTTGCCATTTAGACCAAAGGTATGGTCCAAAGCTTCGTTTACGGCACGGGGACCAAGATAGCTGCCGCCGATACCGGCTACAACGATAATCTCAGCCTTGGCACGTAATTGGTTGGCTACTGCTTGCACTTCATCCAGGAAAGCTTCGGTGGTTTGGGAGGGTAGATGCACCCAGCCTAAGAAATCGTTTCCTGCACCTTGACCATTTTCCAACAGTTCATTAGCGGCTGCCGTTTCGGCTGCCAAACGCTCCATAGTCCCTACGGGCACAAATGAAGCAGCATTTTTTAAACAAAGTTTCATAATATTATCTTTTAACTTAATTGCTGTGTTAACTCTTGTATCACGATCGTTGGAGATTGATGCTCGTATAAGATTTTATACATGGCATCTACGATAGGCAGACTGACGTGCATCGATTCATTAGCAATATGGATACAGTTGGTGCCGTAATACCCTTCGGCCACCATTTCCATCTCCATCTGTGCAGCCTTGACAGAGTAACCCATGCCGATCATTTGACCAAACTGACGGTTACGACTGAACTTACTGTAGGACGTTACCAGCACATCGCCTAAATAGCCGCTGGCGTCTATGTCGCGTGGAGTAGGGATGACGGCTTGTGCAAAACGCTGAATCTCCTGGATGGCATTAGCAATCAATACCGATTGGAAGTTATCACCATATCTGAGACTCTGACATAAACCGGCTGCAATGGCGTAGATATTCTTCATCACGCTGGAGTACTCCAATCCTATTACGTCCGAACTGACGCAAGTCTTGACATAGGAGGTACGCAGGAGTTTACTTACCTGTTGGGCTTTGTCCAAGTCGCTACAACCGATAGTGAGGTAACTGAGTCGCTCCAAAGCAATCTCTTCGGCGTGACACGGACCGGCGATGACGGCCAAGTTATCGGCAGGCATGTCAAATTTCTTAGCCAGGTAATCGGTCACAATCATGTTCTCGTCAGGAATCATACCTTTGACGGCAGTCACGATGGTTTTATTACGCATGCTGCGGCGGATCTTACTGGTCGTTTGCTTCACGTATGGCGAAGGAATGGCCAGAATCATGATGTCCGAATTGGCAACAATCTCGTTGATGTCATTGGAGAAATGGATGCGATTGGTGTCGAACTTGGCATTACTCAAATAACCGGGGTTTTGTCCCATCTGAATAAACGCATCAATGGCTTCCTGACGACGAATGTACCAGTTAATCTCCGGTTCATTCTGCATCACAATCTTAGCCAAAGCTGTGGCCCAACTTCCACTTCCTAATATAGCTACGTGGTGAACAGGTTGCAGGTTGCAGGTTGCAGGTTGCAGGTTGCTCATAGTTTGTTTTCTATATTTAGTTTTAATTTCTTCGTGATGGTTGTTAGTATTTTACAAATCTCAGAGCAATCGTTACGAAGAGATTTGTATAAATCTTCTTGGATGAGTTTAGATGTGTACATTACGTCAATCCAATGACTCGTTTCGTTAGCTTCTTTCAAAGCAATATGTAACTTGGTCAAATAGTCTGCCTTAGTTTGTGCTCCAACAGCTTCGCTGCAATTAGCGCCAATTGATGTTCCACTACGATAGAATTGATCAGCAAGAGTGAATGCTTTCTTGTTTTTGAGATATTCTGCTCCATGAACCACTCGTGTGGTAAAATTGGTAACTTTGTCTCCAAGATTTCCTAAACCATACATAAGTTTATTTGTTCATAAGGGATGATACGTTTCAGGTTGCAGGTTTCAGGTTTCAGGTTTCAGGTTGTAGGTTGCAGGTTTCAGGTTGCAGGTTGAATCTGTCACCTGTCATCTGTCACCTGTCCCCTGTCCCCTGTCACCTAATTCTCCGGTTTCATGGTTGGGAATAACAATACTTCTTGGATGGTAGGTTGACCGGTCATCAGGATAGCCAGACGGTCAATACCGATACCGATACCCGATGTAGGAGGCATGCCGTACTCTAAAGCACGCATGAAATCGTGGTCGATTACCATGGCTTCGTCATCACCTTTTTTAGCCAAGTTCATCTGGTCCACAAAGCGGTTATATTGGTCAATCGGGTCATTGAGCTCGCTGTAAGCATTGGCTAATTCTTTGCCGTTCACCATCAACTCAAAACGTTCGGTCAGACCGGGTTTAGAGCGGTGCATCTTAGTTAGAGGCGACATCTCAACGGGGTAGTCCGTGATGAAAGTGGGCTGAATGAAAGTGCCTTCGCAAGTCTCTCCAAAAATCTCATCAATCAGTTTACCTTTACCCATCTTGTCGGTATCTTCAATGCCTAATTTCTTGGCGATAGGACGAATCTCTTCTTCGGTCATTGAACCTAAGTCGTAACCGGTCTTTTCCTGGATGGCCTCTAAGATAGGCAAACGACGATAGGGCGCTTTGAAGTCCACTTCGTGATCACCAATCTGCACCTTAGTTGTGCCATTCACAGCAATTGCGATGCGCTCCAGCAGTTGCTCGGTAAATGACATCATCCAGTTATAGTCCTTGTACTGCACGTATAATTCCATGCAGGTGAATTCAGGGTTATGGCTGCGGTCCATACCTTCGTTACGGAAATTACGACCAATCTCATATACTCCTTCAAAACCACCTACTATCAGTCGTTTCAGATAGAGTTCGGTGGCGATACGCAGGTACATATCTACGTCTAATGTGTTATGATGGGTGATAAAGGGACGGGCGCTGGCACCACCTGCTATTTGTTGCAGAATAGGTGTCTCTACTTCTGTGTAACCGGCCTCGTCAAACACCTGACGCATGGTGCGCAGAATAGTGGCACGCTTGAGGAACGTATCTTTTACGCCTTCGTTCACAATCAGATCCACGTAACGCTGACGGTAACGTTGCTCAGGGTCATTAAATCCGTCGTAAGCCACGCCGTCTTTGTATTTAACGATAGGCAATGGACGCAGACTCTTGCTCAGAACGGTCAGTTTCTTGGCATGCACGCTAATCTCACCCATTTGGGTGCGGAATACAAAACCCTCTATGCCGATAAAATCTCCGATGTCTAATAGTTTCTTAAACACCACGTTGTACATCTGCTGCTCCACAGTCAGGTTGCAGGTTTCAGGTTTCAGGTTGCAGGTTGAATCTGCCACCTGTTCTTGAATATCATCTCGGCTCACGTAACATTGAATGCGGCCTTTACTATCTTGCACCTCGATGAAGGAGGCTTTACCCATGATGCGTTTAGACATCAATCGGCCGGCTATACGAACCGCATCACCGGTATGCCACACCTTACCTGCCACCTGTAACCTGTCCCCTGCCACCTGTAACCTGTCCCCTGCCACCTGTAACCTGTCCTCATCTATGAATCCGGCTTTGATATCGGTCGAATAACCTGTTACTACATATTCATCAGCGGGGTAGGGATTGATTCCCATTTCGCGCATTGTTTGCAGACTTTGTCTGCGTACTTGTTCTTGCTCTGAAAGTTCCATATCTATCCAAATTACTCAATTTGTCTGCAAAGGTACAAAATATTTTGCATGTATGCAAATAAAAATGGCAAATTCTTCATAAAGTTGCCATTTTAATCAACGTTAATTGTTTTTCTTTTCGGCTGCTTGCAGCCCCCGAATAGGTGCTTACTTTTTGATTTTTGCGCAGAATCTTCTTAATAATCGTACATTTTATGTCAGAGGAACTTCAGAGAAGGATGAGAAAAGGGTCAGAGAAGGATGCGAGGCAGAGAACGAATTGTTTTCTGCCCCGCAAAAGATTAATAAGAGGAAAGTTTGAAAGTCCTGGTTACTGGCAGACCGGACGCGCAGAATGCCCATAGTACCGACTGCCGCAGCGCCGACCAACGTAGCCTGAGTAGCCCTCGTAGAGCAAAGAGAATCAGTAGTAGCCGTAGAAATCGACATCGTAGATGACAGCAATCGTATGGTTCTCTATTCCACTTAGTTGCCTTTGTCAATCTCACTTCAACAAAGAAGGAGAAACAGCAAGACCGGAAATTACATTTACTAATGTATCATGGCGAATAATAAATGATGTCGGCAAATGGGAGACAAGTTTAGGCAGTTGTCGATTAGAAACACTATGTATCTCAAAATTCGGATGGAAAAGATTCACAAAACTGATACTATCCTCCCCCTCCCCCATTGCTAAACCGATAGTTCTATCCACATAATCCATACGCTCATACTGCTCAACATTACCGATTGAGTTGCGGCAATAGGGGCAAGTATAAGAAAAAGCAAAAACCAAATAAACGGAGTCAGGAGAAAGGGTAATCCCTGTATTTTCAATCAAGAATTCTGGTAATGCCGTTTCTTGTAAAACTTTCGGCTCTAAAGGCGAGGACTTGGCTTTTAATATCTGCGCGCCGTGTAACGAAAAACCACACAGATAGGCGGCTATGCCCGTTGTTACCATAGAAAAAGCCAAGACGGATAAAGAGAGTTTATTGTTTTTGGGTGGATACACCAATGATATAACAAGTAGCAATACTAAAATGGCATTCCGTGTAAAAGTGAACCACGGATGACTATTCAGTATTCTCAACTGACCAAAACACCCACAATCCGTAATACCACGAAATAGCAAACCATAGGCAAAAACAATGGTTACACCTACCACGAAAGCGAGTGTTACCCATGTAATAGGGCGGACATAGACACGGAAAACAAGTGCCAAGCCCAAAACGATTTCACCGAGGATAATAGCAGGTGCAACATAACCGAACCACTCGACACCATATTGGCTCAATAAATCGGCAAATGTTACACTATCTATCGCTTTGAGGAAACCAGATAAAAGAAAAACCAACCCAACGAAAATGGAATTGATTGTAGAAACAATCTGCTTCATAAAGAGTAATTGATTCAAGTTTAAGAGCTACCAAACTATTTTTAATTTTGTTTGGTAGCCCTTTGAATCGACACTTATCTGCAATGAACCGTCATTTCCACTGCACCATAACCACGTAAAATAGCACTTTCCAGAGCGCTACAAGAATTAACGCCGTAGTCTTTAAGGTCGCTAGCAGAAAATACCTCAGAGCGCATGCTTCCCTCGACATTGTAATCGCAGACACATTGATTTACGACTTCATCTTTGTCCTTTTTGCAGGACGTTACGGCAATGCTCATGGCAACCATAGCCAGAGCAGAAACCAACATAAATGTTTTTTTCATTTGTTTTGATTGTTTTTGTGGAAACGGATTCCTATTTTCCGTTATGAATAATAAATAAAAAAGCGTGGAATCCTTACCATTGTCATTCCGTAATCGAGGTTCTAGCAAAACCCATGTGATAGAACGACAACGTAGAATCTCACGCTGGAATATACGAACTAATTGGCACACCAAAATGGTACAACCAATTAAGGGATATTCCCCATGAGCATCTACGACTGTCTTATTCTTGATCACAAATGAAACTGCTAGATTTCGATTACCAAGAACAAGCGTCAGTAAACGCCTTTTATTATGTCTGAACCCCACCCCGAACAGAGACATAATCCCCTCCAGCGTGGAATTCGAGTGCAAAGGTACAAAGAAATTTTGGAATATGCAAATAAAAAATGAAATTTTAATAAAAAACAGACAATCTGAAGAACAAAAAGTAGCAGCTGAGGTTACGGATAGTCCTCGCAGGGTTGCTGAATAGTCTATTAATCGTCTATTAATCCTCTATTAATCGTCTATTAATCGTCTATATAGTACAAGTAGCCAAGTAACCAATTAGGAATTAGCCAATTAAATTGTTCCAAAATGCAAAGAGAAAAGAACTAAAAGAGAGAAATATAAAAAGAAAAAAATAGGAAGAGTGTGTGAGTATTAATATATAGTTCGCCCGCACGCGCTAATAATTTATGGGTTAATAATTTTACTCCTCCGACATGGGAAGAATGGCGAGATTTGGGTACTATTGTTAAAAAATCCGATTTTTATTTGCATTTATGAAAAAAAAGTTGTAATTTTGCGGCAAAATTAGTATCGGAGTGCCCGGAGGCACTTGCAGGCAAATTGCAAAAATAATATTGTTTTAAACATAATTTATTATGAAAAACGAACTTAATCGTCCCCTTGTGGTTAAGGGAAAACTGCTTTTAGTTATGATGCTGCTGATGCCTATTGGGATATGGGCACAGGAGAAGTCAACACCTCGTGAGATAACGATGGCAAAGGACCTAACGCTGACTGTTGAACGTTGGGGACGTAATTACTACGACTACACCCATTTGATGTGCTGTCAGTTTGAATGTAAAGATGGTTATTACTTTGACTTCTACCTGAAGGTGCAAGAAGATGCTATAAAATATAATTACACCTACACCTTGTCGGAGATGGATAGTAAATCAACCTACGGCAGACGCGGTTCGGCTGCTATTGTGTATAAGACGGCGCAGCTGACCTTCTCGCTGGACGAGTTAGGGCGTGAAGTGGCGGATTTCTTTGTGGAGGATGTGAGTGGTAATAAGTACACCGCCTCATGGCGATATAAACCGCTGCCGGAGATGCAAGACACAATAGAGGTGCTGATTAAAGATGCCGACTTCACGGATGAACGTGATGTGGCGTATCATAATTACTACACCTTCCAAGGTCGAGTTGATTCGCTTGAGTTCGTGTTCTGCGTTAAGTCCCCGCAATTAGTGGGCGACATCGCCGAGAAGGATGTGTATATAGGCACTTATTCGGCATTTACATACATATTGGTTTATCGTCCCAACGGATCGTGGCGGGAGATTAGTGTAGGTCGTGCGGTGAATGGTAAAGTGGAGGCAGGAGTGCATGAAGGAGACTATATATGCACCGTGGATCTGCTGTGCTACGATGGGTATTGCTACCGCGTCACGTTCCGTCACGAACAGCCGGAACCCAAGCAGGAAGTGGATGTGCATATCACCAATATGATTTTTAATGAGGAGTTCTGGCAGCGTTTTGGTGTGTACTCCTACGTGGGCAGCACGGATGACTACCGCTCCGAGATTATCCTATATACACCTGCCACACCGGGTAAAACATATATCGTACCTACCGATGTGGGAACGGTATGGTTGCATGACTCACAGAAGGGAGAGGAAGTCCCATGTTATACTTATTCGGACGTGGTGGTATCAGGTACGGCAGAGAGTCCTATTATCAAAGCCGATTTATTGGCGAAGGATAGCACGCTGTATCATATCACGATGGAGTTTAAGTTGCCGGATCCCAGCCGCGAAGTGCAACTGGATGCTCAGGGACGATTTGCAGATATGACGAAGGATCAAGGTTGCTACCAAGTGATGGCATACAATAAGGATTCTTCGTACATCGCGTCCATTATGATTAACTCGACATCGTTCTCGGGTTCGTTCACAGAGAAGAACCTGAATAGCAAGTACACGTATATATTAGAGGACTATGTAGAGAACACGATGCAAGGTACAGCGTATAAATTAGTTGCCGCTAACATACAAACCTCGTATGACGCTTCGTCTAAGTCGATGTTGGTAACGGGTACGTTGTTATGCGAGAATGGCAATAAGGCATCCGATCATCCTCTCTTTAATTTGAATATATCCTGTACGTTGGACGAAGGTCTAGATTACGACTGCGATAACCAGGATGTGAAGGCTCAGTTTGATGCCGACCAGATTAAGATAGACAGGAGTTTTGATAACCTGCAACGCATGACGATATTCTATATAACGGGTCAGAACGATAATAATCAGATGGTGGGTATGGTCTTTTTCGTGAAGGCGTTGATGGCACCTCGGTTGCCAGCCGGCACGTATCCTGTGAATGCTACGATGGCTGCTCCTTCGCTCTTGGCATCCAGTGGAGTAGGTGAGGATGGCAGTATATCCTTCTCGTTTATATCCACCTTAACGGATGCCGGAGGATTGACGGCTCCTATTTGGTTCTTCCGCGGCGGTTCGGCCGAAGTGACATACGTAGATGGTAAGATGCGTATCGTAGTGGATGCTATCAATTCATACGACCGCAAGATACATATTGAAATGGGTGCAGGCGTGGTGCGCGACCTAACTCAACTGAAAGCCGACGACTGGACGCAGACGCTCACCGACCATCACTCAACCTTATGCCAGATGGTGTCAAAGGATGGCACATATATGATGCAGGTAGATATCAAGTCAACGAACCTGGAGGATAATGTAACTTATCGGACGGCGGACATGAACATCGCCAATTGCTATGCTGTGCATTTGACCACCAACGAAACAATCCCATTTACGGATGCTGAGTTTATTTACCACCTGAACAATGTTCAGATTGAGACGGCCCGTATTAGCGGTTCGGCCAATGATGTGGCATACGGCATTTCGTGCAGTCAGACCAGACCGGCTCGTGAAGAGACGATTGAGATTAAGGATGCCGAATTGAGCAACTACGTGATGGAAATGGGTGAGTTCCAACTGCGTGGAACCAATGATGATGCCACACGTTTGGTATCTGTGGCGGTCTTCTCAGATAAGATAGTGGGGCACTTCACCGAACGCGATATGGATGCAGAATATACGCAAGTAATAGATGATCCTAACGAAGGTGGTATAGCGGTAGTGCGTACTTTAGTGAAAGCTGATGTAGAGGTGTATGTGGTAGAAGAGGACTCCATGCTGTACTTAGAGGGTACGCTCTTATGCCGCAATACGGACGACTCAGCGGATGTGGTACTGTACCATGTTAAGATGAGCACATACGTCACGATTACCGAAGGTATTCCGTACGATGCGCCTGCGGACCAACCCTATAGCCATGTGTTTGAATCAGAGAAAATAACATGGAACACCGACTATGTTGATTATAACATGATTTACTTGGAAGTGCATGATGAGCAAGGCGATGTAGATGACTTTATCTATATTGGATTTGTTGTGCCATATCAAGATGCCACTATAGTTGTTCCTACAGGCACCTATACCATCAATTACTCCGGCAATCCGATGACGGTGATGGCTTCCAGCGGTATATCACCTACAGGAGGAAATGTGGCTGCATCGTTTGTGGCTAAGAAGAATATGAATACCGGCAAGATTGAACCTCCGTTGTGGTTCCTGCAAACAGGCACGGTAGTGGTTAAGTCCGAGGCTAATGGCGTACATGTGACCATTGATGCCGTTAACTCCACCGGTGCAACCGTGAATATTGACGTGCGCCCAACATCGACGGACCTCATTAACGTAAACGCAAACGCAAACGTGAACAAGTTCATAGAGAATGGACGCGTAGTTATTATGCGCAATGGAATTAAGTATGACCTTAATGGAATGAGATTATGAATACCTTATTGATGATGTTAGCGTTGATGGTATCTCCTGCCTACCATCAGCCTGCCGCTAAGCAAGCTATTAATGCTCGAGACACAATCCAAGTGAAGGCCTATCGTTATGGGTATGTGCCTTACCCTCCGGAACCGGAGAAGCAGAAGACGTATTCGGACTGGTATGGTTCGTTGTACGCAGAGGATGGTCAGATATGGGTGTTTGATATTATCTGCGATAGCACAGAGGAACGTGGTATCTTTCCGGAGGAGAATAAAGAGTACACCTACAAGGACATGGAGCATTACTACACCTATTGGATGCAGTATGAAATGGGACCTTGGGTGTCAGCCACCGATGCTAAGTTCAAATACTGGCATGACGCCGACGGATTGGAGCATATAGATGCCACTATGAAGTTGGAGAATGCGAAGATTTACCATATCACGTATGTGACCAAGACGATTCCTGAATCGTATGAGGACAGGTATGATACGATGCGGGTAGTGCGATTAGGCGACTACCGCGACTCGGTGGACCGTTGCTTCCAGTTCACGGCTACGAACGACAGTATAAAGGCCGTCTTTGCTATCAATAGTCAGACTATTCCAGGCACCTATACCAAGGACGATATATACGGCGAATTAGACCAATTCACCTATTTATATATCAACGATATCGATCGCTCGATTTGTGACTTCAAGGTGAAGATTGAAGATGGCATTAAGCCGGGTGAGTATCTCATTGATGCCGAGTATTACTGCTATAATGGCAAGTGCTATCACTATAAGATGGACTATACGTTGCCCTCGATTGAGAATACGTTCCATTTGAGTAGCGAAGATATGGTAGTTACGATGGAGACTTTCTATGACGTGTTCATTCAGGGCTATCGTCTAACGGCCTCTACCACGGATTATACCTTTGAGTATCTGCTGCCAGCACCGGGTGGTATTGAAGGTTCGGGAGTACACATGACCGATCAACAAACCGGCAAGACAATAGATGTCTATCAGGATATCATTACGGTGTACAATCCGTTGTCCGCTAAAGCAGAGGTGCTGGACTATGATGGCAATTACTATATAGTTAATATGGTAGGTCCTGAACCGGAACCAACGGAGGAGCGTGAGTTGACTATTTATAATGCCCAGTTGACCGATATGACTCAGACCTCCGGTGCATTCGTCATAGACGGCTGTACATCGGATAGCTTGTATTATTTCGTCATGTCGGTATATAGTAACAAGGTGGAAGGCGAGTATATGCAGGATGATGTGGACTTTAACTATACATACGTAGGCGATTACTATACGGATAGCATATCGGCAGGACGTGTCATTGGTGGTTACCACATGATTGCATTGGATGCAACAGTCACTCAAGTAGGCGATGACTACCAAGTGGAAGCCCGCTATTTAGGTCAATGTTTAGCAGAAGGTGTGATTACGCCGCTCTTTACTATCCACATGACAACGGCAGATAAGCCGACGGCGTTGCCGAACGTGGACACCACTAAAGACGTTGACAAAATCCTCTATAAAGGTCGTGTGATTATTATGAATAAACGAACTAAATATGATATATTAGGTTCAAAAATTAACTAAATTATTAACAATTAAATTTTAAGCTTATGAAGAAGATTCTTACATTTGCCTTAGCACTTTTTACAGGTGTTAGTCTAATGGCGACAGATGTTATTGGTACAAATATCTATCGCTACGTGTACACGGATTATGCTACCGGTAATCCGTACTATTCCCTCCAAATTAACGATGCGGATTGGAATTCGTATTATTTCGGCTTTAAGAGCGCTAATGGTCCTATGGTGGGGCAAACCTACACCATAGATGACATGATTACTGAGCAGACTTATGCTTCGATTAATTGGCAGAGCGACCCTATTACCTCGCTCACATTTACTCGTAGTTACAGCGGTCTGCAAGAGCAAATGACGGCTGCCGTTACTACCCAATCGGGTGCGCAGTATAACATCTCTTGGGCTGCTAATGTTCCTGCTCAGATGGGTGACGATGTCGATTTGGATACGACTATCGTGTGCGACTTCAGGGATAATGGTGCTTACAAGACCTTTACTCCATTGGTGACAGACTATAACTATTATAACTTCACCATCGCTATTGTCGGTGACCTGCCTACTGTAGGACAAGAGAAAACTTATACGTGGAAAGCCAATAGCATCTATATTGGTAATGCTTCCTTCTCTCTGCCTAACGATTGGAACACCAAGGCTTTTGATGCCAAATATACTATCACCGGTATTGATGGCGGCTATCAAGGAACAGCTGAGTATTCGATGACCGATGGTCATAAGTACATCTTTGGCTTCTCCTATACGATTCCTCACGTAGAAGAAACGGTTAACCTCTCCGGTTACGACATGAAAATCAATAACTGGGGAACCGTTGTCTTTGCTTGGCAAAACGAAACCTATAGCGTTAACCTCGCTATCAACTCCGCAGATACCCTTGGTAACTGGAAAGGCAATGATATCATCTTAGGTAACTGCTCCTTCCAACATAGTGCTACCTACACCGACCTCGGTGTGTATGCTATCGACTCCATCTACGTGACCAAAACGGAGGAAGGATATATCCGTCTCCAAACATCTATTCTCTGCAAGAACAACACCCTTTATGTTCTTGACGTTACCAACCAAGAGTCGCCTTACTACGTGAAGTACGATACAGACGGCACAGGTGTTAAATGGCAAAATATCCCCGCTGCTCAATACGGTACCGGTCGTACGATGGGCGTTCGTTACAACAACGACTCTATTTGGTTCAATGCCGAACCTACCGATGAAGGTGCTGCCGGCTATAGCATCAAAGATGCTTACGACACATATGGTGACCCGTTGTGGGAAAAGGATAGTATCACTATCTCCTACGACCCGAACACGTCTTGGGGCTCGCCACTCAGTGTTTATATGGCTGAGAAATACTACGACGCTATCTTAGACGTTGAACTCTCTTCTCGTTCCTACGAGAACGTAGATGGTGACGGCGTTTGGAACTACAGTTTCGGTTATGGTTCTTACATGGAAGGTAACCACTATGCGTTCAACTTCGGTATCTATGGTCCTATCACCGCTCCGAAGCAATACACTACCTATACCCTCAACGATATGACTGAGGATTATCGCACGAAAGGTTATGATCCGGAGTTTAATGAATTTAAATACGACGTGGTTACTCTTAGCCGCGAACTGGATTGGTCTGCCAACGAAGCAGAGAAGATTACCGTTAATGTTCATACTACTGATGGTAAGGCTTATAAACTGATTTATGCTGCGGATACTATTCCTGTAGCTACTGATACGATTGAGTTTGCTCCTATCAAAGCCGACATCCGTCAACAAGAGTATTGGTTCCAATTCGAGGGCGAAGGCGTAGCAAATGAGGCTAACTATCGCTTCCAACTCGCTTTGGCTGGCGAAGAGGTAACTCCGACCACCTATTATTGGAAACAAAACGACTTCTACAAACCCGGTACCATCATCTATAACAATAGTACAGGTCATTATGTTGACATCGCTGATGCTTGGACACAAGTGAATGCTACTTATGATGAAGAGACCTTGACCGGCTATGGCTGCAACGCTTACCTCTTAGGTTATGATGGCCACTGCTACCATGCTTATCTCAAGTACACTGTCCCTGTGGCTGAAGACACGATTGGGATTGAGTGCAAAGACTTGCAGATTTCTAACTACTATCAAAACAACATCAACTATAGTGCCTTCAATAACCTCTACCGTGTGAATATCAATATTGCAACGGCAGATACGTTCGGTGTCTTCAAAGCAGAGGTTACTCCTTCTGAATGCTCAGTAGGTCTGAACTTCACTCCGTTCACTTCTGCGCAAGGTTACTCGGTAGATAGTTTTGAGGTTTCTAAAGATGAGAAGGGTATCATCCATCTCACAGGTGGCATCTTATGCAAGGATAACCATTACTACAGCATCCATCTCTCCACCGAGGTTACACCTTATTATCTGGGTGTAGCTAATGAAGAAGGTACGGTTGAATGGTTTGATATGGTACAAGGCTTCTATCAGAGCGGAGCTGCTTCCGGCGCATGGGATTATGAAACCGTTGTTTATAATGACGACAAGGTTTATATCAATACCGCCAAGGAGTTAGACGGAAATGAGTCCATCTTCCCATTTGCACAAATGCCCACCATTGATGATCAACAGATTGAGAAGTACGACACCGTTAACTTCCAGTATAATGTTTACTTCAAGGAAGTGTATGCTACTTCTGTCAAGAAGTATCAGGAGCCTACAGACCTGAAGGATGCTCGTTTTGAGCAAGCCCCTGTAGTTAAGTACATCGAGAATAACCGCATCATCATCGAGCGTTACGGACGCAAGTATGATGTGTTAGGACGATAATCATCATCGGTGTTACCACCTCTTCGGGGAGGGGTACGGCAAGTAGCCGAAATAAGCAAAAATGGCAATTTCTAACCGAAGTTGCCATTTTTATTTGGAAATATCATTTATTTTTTGTAATTTTGCATGCAAATTGCAAAATACTGACAACTGAATACTGATAACTGAAATGATAGAAGGACCTAAATATCCTGCATTGGCGGTGGATGCTGCGTGCAGCGGCAATCCGGGCATATTAGAGTTTAGAGGTGTGGTGGCTGACACCGGCACCGAGGTCTTTCGTCGTGGACCCTTCCCACAAGGCACGAATAACATCGGTGAGTTCCTGGCATTGATATTGGGCTTGGCGTACCTGAAGAAATACAACCTGCCATGGACCTTATACACCGACTCGGTGACCGCCATAGCATGGGTGAGAGCCAAACATGCCAAGACGAAGTTACTGTGTACGCCTGAGAATCAAGAACTATTTATGATGATTCGCAAAGGCGAACAATGGCTTCGCGAAAACACTTGGACCACCGAAATCCGTAAGTGGGAGACATCTCAATGGGGAGAGATACCTGCGGACTTTGGCAGAAAGTAAAAAAATGTCAACCCGAGTTTGCAAAATATAAATAAATTTGCGTATGTCAGATTTTTGTTGTACCTTTGCATCGTCGAAGCAATAACCTCGCAAGGGTTGATTGCCGCAAAGCTTAATCAACAGGCGAGTTATGCTCCTCCTCTCCTCATCGGTGTTACCACCTCTTCGGGGGGCTGCAAGCAGCCTAAGTAATGAAAACCAAATTATTAACCCAATAAATTAACAATTAACACGATTATGACAAAAGTAGCTATTAACGGTTTTGGCCGTATTGGTCGTCTGGCTTTCCGTCAGATGTTTGAAGCAGAGGGTTACGAAGTTGTTGCAATCAACGACTTGACCAGCCCCAAGATGTTGGCACACCTGCTTAAGTATGACACCGCTCAAGGTGGTTTCGCAGGTAAGTTCGGCGAAGGTAAACACACTGTAGATTACAAAGACGCTGTATTAGCAGAAGACGGCAAGACCGTGGTTGTTCCTGGTTCTATCATCGTTGATGGTAAAGAGATTACTATCTACGCTATGCCTAATGCTACTGACCTGCCTTGGGGTAAGTTAGGCATTGATGTTGTTTTGGAGTGCACCGGTTTCTACACCAGCAAAGCTAAAGCAACTGCTCACATCCAAGCTGGCGCAAAGAAAGTGGTTATTTCCGCTCCTGCCGGCAACGACCTGCCCACTATCGTTTACAACGTAAACCACAAGACTCTGACTCCTGCAGACACCGTTATCTCGGCTGCTTCTTGCACCACGAACTGCTTGGCTCCTATGGCTGCAGCACTCAATAACTACGCTCCTATCGTAAGTGGTATCATGTCCACTATCCACGCTTACACCGGTGACCAAATGATTTTGGATGGCCCACAACGTAAGGGTGATTTGCGTCGTAGCCGTGCAGGTGCACAAAATATCGTTCCTAACAGCACCGGTGCTGCTAAAGCTATCGGTCTGGTTATTCCTGAACTGAACGGTAAGTTGATCGGTTCCGCACAACGCGTTCCGACCCCAACCGGATCTACCACTATCTTGGTAGCTGTCGTTAAGGGTAAAGACGTTACCAAAGAGGGTATCAACGCTGCTATGAAGGCTGCTGCTACCGAGAGCTTTGGTTACAACGAGGACGAAATCGTTTCCAGCGACGTTATCGGCATGCGCTTTGGTTCATTGTTCGATGCTACCCAAACGATGGTTAGCAAGATCGACGAGGATACCTATCAAGTACAAGTCGTTTCTTGGTACGATAACGAGAATAGCTACACCAGCCAAATGGTTCGCACCATTAAGTATTTGGCAGAGCTTAAGTAAGCGTTTAACGTTTAGCGAGAAAATGGCAATTTCTGACCGAAGTTGCCATTTTTATTTGCATATATGCAAAATATTTTGTAATTTTGCACGCAAAATGTGCAAATATGCCTCAGATACAAGATAAAGACAGGATATATTCGTTCTTTCGTCCCTTAGTGGATGGCATGTTTCGCTTGTCCTATAGACGGTATAAAGTGGTAGGGAAGGAGTACCTGCCTAAGGACGGTGCGTATATCTACGCCCCGAACCATTCCAATGCTTTATGCGATGCTTTGGCGGTGCTTGGTATAGACCATCAGCGCAAGGTGTTTGTGGCTCGCGCCGACATCTTCCATAACCCCAAGGTAGCGTGGCTGCTGAATGGACTTAAGATTATGCCTATTCGTCGTATGCGCGATGGTATAGATGAGGTGCGTCATAATGACGACACGATGCAAAGAGCCGTTGATACATTAGGAGCCGGAGTGCCCTTCTGTATTCTGCCTGAAGGTACCCATCGTCCCAAGCACTCATTACTGCCGCTTAACAAAGGCATCTTCCGTATAGCATTGCAGGCTAATGAACAATATAGAGATAAGTTCCCTATCTACATCGTGCCGGTCGGCCTTGAGTACGGCGATTATTTCCATTTATGGGACTCGTTGCTCATTCAGATAGGCGACCCGATCAATGTGACTCAGTTTGTGGTGGATGCTAAGCGCGAGTGGGTTAAGCAGCATGGTGAAGAGATGACGGAGCCGCAGTTGATTTTGGCATTGCGCGAGGAACTGACTAAACGTATGCAGTCGCTCATCTTGTATGTGCCAGACGATGACAACTACGAGCAGAACTGGGAGCAAATGAAGGCTAACCGACCGGATTTATTTGCCGATATGGATAAACCTGTTTTGACAGATAAGACGCGTATTGTGCTGCTCATAGCCTTGCTGCCGCTCTTCCTACTATCCCTTATTCCCACAGCTCCACTATGGATTCTGACATTAATCATTAGACATAAAATAAAAGATCCTGCATTCCATAACTCGGTGCAGTACCTGATTCAGTTCATACTGATTCCGCTGTCGCTGTTTATGGTGTATCCGTTCTGGGCCTTCGTGCAGGAATACCTCTATCAACTTCGTAAAATCAATTAACCTATGCAAGAACAGATTATAACCAATCCGACAATGGTGCGTGTAGTAGTGTGCTTGGCGCTATACATCCTGTTACCATTTCTTATTGTACATTTATTCATCCGTCGCAAGTGGGCTCAGAAAATAGGCACAGTGGTGATGGCTTACGCTGCCGGTATCTTGATGGCCTTATTTGGTGTGGTACATTTCCCGGTAGATAGTATGGAGGAATTGGCCTTTGGTCAATGGCAGGGCATGATGATGAATATAGCTGTGCCATTAGCTATTCCGTTGATGCTGTTTAACTGCGATTTCAAACTATGGACCAAAGCTCTGCCCAAGACGATATGGTCGTTGGTTGGCGGTATAGTAGCGGTATTAATTGCAGTTGTATCAGGTTTCTTTATCTTCCGCTCACGCGGCATACCTGAGTTCGACAAAGTAGCGGCTATGATGACCGGTATTTATACAGGTGGAACGATGAACTTCAATGCATTAGGTGCTGCGTTAGGGGTAGATAAATCCGTGATGGCTATCGTGCTGGCTTTTGAGATGGTACTGACCACACCTTATATTATATTTATATTAGGAGGTGGCTTCCGTCTCTTCCGTCGTCTATTACCGTATAGTGACGAAACAACCCATTCCACTAATCGTCATGCCGGCAAGGCCATCGAGGCTCCTGTGCACGATGTAGAGGACTATGGACGGATGTTCCGCAGCAATAACTGGTACTTGACATTAGCCGGTTTAGGACTGAGTATTCTCTTCCTGGCAGTAGGTGCCGGATTGAGTATTTTGTTATGGAAATTAGGTGTTATCCCCGGCAATCCGGAGAATCCCGAAAAACCGGTGCTGAACGAGTTAGTCATCATATTAACGATTACGACATTAGGTCTGATTGCTTCTTTCTTCAAGAAAGTGCGTGAATTGCCCAAGACATTTGAACTTGGTATGTTCTTCATTCTAGTCTTCTCCATCATTGTGGCATCTATGTTTGATTATCATAGCATCCAAGGCTCCTCTGTTGGTATCGGTGCCTTTGTGCTGTGGATTATTGTATGTGGTGGACTTATTCACTTGCTGCTTTGCCGTCTGTTCCACGTGGGTGGCGACTTATTCACCGTCAGTCAGATAGCTCTGCTATGCTCACCACCTTTTGTGCCACCGGTTGTAGGAGCGATGGGCAATAAACGCGTGCTAATCTCCGGACTGGTAATCGGATTGATAGGATATGCCGTAGGAACGTACCTCGGAATTGCGATATACTATATATTGAGTTAACGCAAACGCAAATGTAAACGCAGACTAAACTAAATCTAAATGATATGAAACGAGTTGTATTGATGGGGTTGATGGCATTGCTCATAGTGCCAAGTGTGTTTGCTAAGAAAGAGAAAAAACCACAGGAAGTAGATTCATTAGGTAATCCGATTAAGACGGGTTGGAACTTTGGTATATTGCCATCAATCGCTTATGATGCCGATTATGGCTTTCAGGGAGGTATATTAACCAATGTGTATTATTACGGAGATGGTAAGCAATACCCCGAGTATATCCATAGTATTTATTTTGAGGGTGCTTATACCACCAAACACCATGGTATATTCCGTCTTAATTACGATAGTAAATACCTGATTCCTAATCATCGTCTTACTTTAGATGCCACCTACTTGCCGGATGCTATGTGCGACTTTTACGGCTTTAACGGATACCAGTCTAAGTTCCAGAATAACTGGGTGAGTTGGAATAAGAAAGTGAGCAAGATGGCATGCCCGGAAGAGTACCAATCTCGCGTCTTCTATAAGTACAAACGTGACCTGATTCGCTTTGCAGCAGACATAGAAGGCACTATCTATAAGAACCTGAAGTGGAACGCCGGCATCGGTGTATTGGGCTATATCATTGACGATTGCAATATCAGTATGCTGAATGGCAAGAAGGACTTTGATGAAACCAAGCCGCGTTATGACCAAAAGCCGCTGGACGATAAGATAGTAGGGTTGTATGACCTGTATAAACAATGGGGACTGATTGATAAGGCGGAACAGAATGGCGGTTGGCATCCTTATGCACGTGTGGGCTTAACTTTTGATACACGTGACAAGCGTCAGGGACCGAATCGCGGTATTTATGCCGATGCTTTCTTTACTTATTCGGCAGCTTTCAATGCTTCGTATGGTCAGCAGGCTTCGGCAGGCTATAACCACTTGCAGTTCAATTTCACCTTCCGTCACTACGTGCCGGTGCTGCAACGCCAGAACCGTTGCTTCAGCAATATCGTCTTTGCCTATCGTATCGGCACCCAGAACCTGATTGCCGGTAAGAGTCCGTTCTATATGGATAACTACATGAATACACTCTTTATCCAACGTGTTTATTACGAGGGATTAGGTGGCGGCAACTCGATTCGTGGTATGATGGCTAACCGTATCTCTGCTAAAGGATTTGCGTTCGCTAATGTGGAGTTCCGCTTCCGTATTGTGAACTTTGATATTGGTCACCAACATTTCTATGTGGGTCTCAATCCGTTCTTTGACTTAGGTATTGTAACGCAACCCTATAAGATTGACGAGGACGCTATTAAAGCCCAAGTGGAATCCGGTCAATATAAACACGAGATATACAATCCTGCCACCAAGAGTTATGAACAATTCGACTATAAGTACGATGAATTCTTCTCGACGGATGAGAAGGATATCTATCGTCCTCACATGACGGCCGGTATAGGATTGAAGATTGGTATGAACGAGAACTTTGTGCTCTCTGCCGACTGGGCAATGCCGGTGAACGAGCATAAGTACATGGTACAAGACAACGCCAAGTACTCCAATTTCTACGTTAAAATGGGCTACTTATTCTAAACAAAATCCGGCTGATATCGTATGACATCAGCCGGTTGTTTTGTATAAGGTTGATTAAATACTCAGCACATGTAAGGCATTCCAGCGATCTGCTTGAATGTCTTTCTTTTGTTTAATAGCTTGAGCGAGTGGTACATAAACGATTTCGTCGTTCTGCATACCTATCATGATACTGCGTTGGTCGTCCAGCAATGCGAGGATAGCGTGGCATCCAAAGCGGGAAGCGAGGATACGGTCGTAAGCAGTAGGTGAACCGCCCCGTTGCAGGTGTCCCAGAATAGTGACGCGAGTGCCATAATCGGGGTGAACTTGTTCAATCATCTCTGCTACCTTATGTGCACCACCTTCCACGGCATGCTCTTGTACCAGCACGATGGCGGAGTTCTTATGTTTGCGGCGTCCCTGACCGAGGGCCTCATCAATCTGCTCTGCCACAGTGGCTCTCTCGGGAATAATAGCAGCTTCCACTCCTCCTGCAATAGCGGCATTGAGTGTAAGGAATCCTGCATCTCGTCCCATTACCTCCACTACGAACACACGTTCGTGGCTGGTGCCGGTATCGCGCAGTTTATCGATGGAATCCATGATGGTATTAAGGGCGGTGTCGTAACCGATGGTAGAGTCAGTTCCCCAAAGGTCGTTGTCGATAGTGGCAGGTACACCGATGACAGTCACGTTATACTCTTTAGATAAATCGCGGGCTCCGGTAAAAGTGCCATCTCCTCCAATAACGATGAGTGCGTCTATTTGTTCGCGCACCAGCGTTTCGTATGCTTGCTTGCGTCCCTCGGGTGTCTTGAACTCCTCGCAGCGAGCCGATTTGAGAATCGTACCACCACGTTGGATAATACCGCTTACATCTTGGGTCGTGAACTCTTGCACTTCTCCTTCAATCAGACCTTTGTATCCACGAAAGATAGCCTTCACACGCATTCCATTAACGATAGCTGCAC
This sequence comes from Paludibacteraceae bacterium, assembly GCA_024399955.1. Taxonomy (GTDB): domain Bacteria; phylum Bacteroidota; class Bacteroidia; order Bacteroidales; family Paludibacteraceae; genus Colicola. Next base: position 124,246 of record JAKSNH010000002.1, read on the forward strand.
GGGTCACGGCGCGAACAGCTGCGTTCATACCAGGGGCATCGCCGCCGGAGGTTAATACACCAATTGTTTTGATTTGATTGTCCATAATAGTATAAATTATATAGTTGTAAGTTGATTCAGTTGATCTCTAACTTGTTCCATCAGCCATAAGGGAGTGCTGGTGGCACCACAAATGCCGATTCTTTGATTTGAGAGTTTAATGTCGCGCGTTGAGAGTAGTTCAGTCGTTGATAGTTCGTTAGGAGAGGATACAAAAATCGTGTTGGGATTAGCTTGGCGGCAATGTTCAAACAGCACTTTGGCGTTGCTGCTTTTTTGTCCTCCCACAAAAAAGACGATGTCTTGTTGTTTAGCGAATGCCTGCAATTGTGTGACGCGATTGGCCACATTCCGGCAAATAGTATCTTCTACTGTTAACTTGATATCTAAATGACTACTTTGTACTCTGGACTCTAAACTCTCCACTATCTTTCTAAATTCATCTACAGATTTAGTGGTTTGTGAGAAGAGATAGATATCGCGGGAGAAGTCAATCTTATCCAGGTCCTGCAGTCCTTCAATCACAATGGCTGTATTGTCGGTTTGTCCCTGCAGTCCAATCACCTCGGCGTGTCCCACTTTACCAAAGATAACTATCTGTGCTTGTGGGTGTTGGATATAGGTGGTGCGAATCCGTTCCTGCAGTTTCTTCACGACAGGGCAGGTGGCATCAATGACCTCAATGCCGTTAGCGCGAGCCGTAGCATAGGTGGAAGGAGGTTCGCCATGTGCGCGAAGCAGCACACGCCCTCCATGCATCTGTTGCAGGTCCTCATATCCGATTGTGCGTAATCCGATTTGCTCCAGTCGTTCCACTTCCTGTCCGTTATGCACGATATCGCCTAAACACGATAAGGAACCTTTTTGCAGTTCCTCTTCGGCTTTTCGGATGGCGCTGGTTACACCAAAGCAGAAGCCTGACCCGGTATCAATGGATACGATCATTAAAGAAACGTATATAATCCTTCATTTGGTCCTCAAACGGGATGTCGGAGTTGTCATATAGGATGGCATCTTCGGCTTGACGCAGAGGTGATTCGGCGCGGTGAGTGTCCCGATAGTCCCGCTCGTTAATGTCCTTCACCACATCTTCATATACAGGTTGTTCACCTTTGCCGACTAACTCCTTATATCTGCGCGTCGCGCGCACGTCAGGCGAGGCGGTGATGAAGAGTTTAAGTTCAGCCTGCGGAAAGACAACAGTACCTATGTCTCGTCCATCCATGACTATACCTTTTTCGTCTCCCATACGTTGTTGTTGGGCAACCAGGAAGGCTCGCACTTCTTTGACTTGACTCACTTGGGACGCCATATCACCTGCCTCTAAGGTGCGAATCTCTTTCTCTACGTCTTCGCCATTGAGCAAAGTGTGCTGGGAACCATCTTCCATTCGTACGAACGAAATAGACAAGTCAGATAGATGCGAGATAACAGACTGGCAGTCTAAGTGATTGCGTAAGCAGTATAGCGCAACGGCGCGGTACATGGCACCGGTATCAATATAGTTGTATCCTACGGCCTTAGCAATGGCTTTGGCGATAGTGGATTTACCACTGGACGAAGGACCATCTACGGCAATGATTATTTTTTTCATTTCATTAATTGATTGATATCTAAGCTGAGTGATGCTTGGTAGGTGAGATTGCTCTTGGTGTATTGACTGACAGCAAAACCGACCCGTACCATTTTGATTTTAAGTCCACCACCTATACCAAATCCTGCCAGACTGCGTTGGTCTTTAAGTCCCATCTCGGCGCGGCGGCGATGGTTATAACTGAGGGTGAGGTAGAATCTCTCACTCTTTGGCACAATATCCAACGCAAAGATGGTGTGGCGGAACATCATGTCGTACCAAGGGATGGACTTGCCTCTCTCCTCAATAGGTTGATTAGTAAGTTCGTAGTTGAGGTTCCAGCGCTGCATGTTATGAATAGTCATGCTAAGGCGGATAGGTGCGTGCTTGAAGCGATAAGCTATACCTAACTCCAGATTAAAAGGCAGGGACTCGCGAGCCTGATTGCTCTCTTGGGTGTAGAACCCCTTGAGTTGCCAACCTATATTGCGCAAGGTTAGACCTAATTGGAAAGTAGAGTCAGCGGTTCGGAAGTGTCCTCCTACATCGGCTGCTAATGCAAAGGCGGAGTAAGACTCATAGAACGACATAATAGGCTTAAGGCTGACACCCACCGTGAAATGCGGACCTAACTGGCGGGCATACATGATGTCGATCAACATATCCCGTGCCGAAAAACTGCCTCCGGTGAGCGTTCCCTTGTCGTCCGCGTACTTCATCGTTCCATAATCTAAGTAGTGTATTCCTACGGCAAAGTAATTAGGTTTATCCGGCTCGTCAGGATGTTTTTCTATCTTACTGCGTCCAAAGTTCCAGCCAAACAGCGCACTACCTAAATTAACACCTTCTAAATAATGTGCGTAATTGAGCTCGAGTATCTTATCTGTTCCTGCGCACAGTAATGCAGGGTTCTGCATCGCCATGCTGATTTCGCCATCTTGTATTGCCACATTATCTCCACCCAAGGCGCAAAGACGCGATGAGTAGGGTAGACTGAGAAATGAATACACACTACTGCCGGCCGCTTGGGTCTGCGCAAGTGCCAAAGAGGGAATAAACACCCCTAAACACACTCCTAAAACAATATATGCAATAGATTTTCTCATAAAAATCGTGCAAAGATACACTTTTTTTTGGAAATATCCAAATTTTTTAGTAACTTTGCACGCTATTTCGAATAAATAACTTAAAAATAACTTTATTATGTGGTTAAAAGACTCTTCTATTGGCCGTAAATTCATTATGAGTATTACCGGCTTGTTTTTGGTCCTTTTCCTGCTTTTCCATGGTTCTATGAACTTGTGCCTGGTGATTGATGACATCTTTGGCACGCAGGGTTACAATTGGATCTGCGCCATGTTGGGTGCTAATTGGTACGCCATCATTGGTACGCTTGTTTTGGCATTGGGTGTAGTAGTGCATTTCTGCTATGCCATTTATTTGACGATTCAGAATCGCGCTGCTCGTGGCACCGATCGCTATGCGATGGAGGCTCGTCAGGAAGGTGTGCAATGGGCATCTAAAAACATGCTCGTGCTGGGTATTATCGTGATTGGTTTCTTGGTGCTGCACTTCTACAATTTCTGGTACAAGATGCAGTTTGCTGAGTTGACCGGCATTGAGACTTCGATGTTTGATCCGCAGGATGGCAGCGCTATCGTTAAAGGTTTATTCACCGATGGTTGGTGCGGTATTATCTATTGCTTGCTGTACATGGTATGGTTGGTAGCTCTGTGGTTCCACCTCAGCCATGGCGTATGGAGCGCTCTCCAAACATTAGGTTGGAGCAACCTGATTTGGCTGAAACGAATCAAAGTGCTTGGCGTTATCTTTGCTACCCTCACGGTAGGTCTGTTCATGGTGGTAACAGTTTATTTCTTAGGTGTTAATATTGGTTCAATGATGTAATAGTATGGCAACGAAAAAAGATACAAAAGTGGCTACTACCACTACAAAGGTAATCACGCCTGAGATGGCGAAGATTCCTGCAGGTCCTTTGGCAGAGAAATGGACCAATTACAAAGATCATCAAAAACTGGTTAACCCTGCTAACAAACGTCGTTTGGACGTGATTGTGGTAGGTACGGGTTTGGCTGGTGCTTCTGCTGCAGCTACATTAGCTGAGTTGGGCTTTAATGTGCTTAATTTCTGCATTCAAGATAGTCCGCGTCGCGCGCACTCCATTGCTGCACAAGGTGGTATCAATGCCGCTAAGAACTATCAGAATGATGGTGATAGTGTGTATCGTCTTTACTACGATACTATCAAGGGTGGCGACTACCGCGCTCGTGAGGCTAACGTATATCGTTTGGCAGAGGTAAGTAATAATATCATTGACCAATGTGTGGCACAGGGTGTTCCTTTCGCTCGTGAATACGGCGGATTGCTGGACAACCGTTCCTTTGGTGGTGCACAGGTTAGCCGTACTTTCTATGCTAAGGGTCAAACCGGTCAACAGTTGCTACTCGGTGCATACAGCGCATTGAGCCGTCAGATTGGTAAGGGTAAGGTTAAGATGTACACTCGTTATGAGATGTTAGATATCGTAATGATTAAGGACGAGAACGGCGAAGAGCGCGCTCGTGGTATCATTGCTCGCAACTTAGTAACCGGCCGCATTGAGCGTTTCTTCGGTCATGCTGTAGTAATCGCTTCCGGCGGTTATGGTAATACGTTCTTCTTGAGCACCAACGCTATGGCTTCTAACGGCTCGGCTGCTATGCAGATGTACCGTCACGGAGCATACTTTGCTAATCCGTGCTATGCACAGATTCACCCCACTTGTATTCCTAAGCATGGTGATTTCCAAAGTAAGTTAACCCTGATGTCCGAGTCACTTCGTAACGATGGCCGTATTTGGGTGCCTAAGAAACTGGAGGACGCTAAGAAACTGCAAGCAGGCGAAATCAAGGGTCGCGATATCCCTGAGGAAGACCGTGATTACTACTTGGAGCGTCGTTATCCGGCTTTCGGTAACCTTGTTCCCCGTGACGTGGCTTCTCGCGCTGCTAAGGAGCGTTGCGACAAGGGCTATGGTGTTAATAACACAGGCCTGGCTGTGTTCTTGGATTTCAGCGAAGCTATTCAGCGTTTAGGTAAGGACGTAGTGGCTCAGAAATACGGTAACCTCTTCCAAATGTACGAGAAAATCGTGGACGAGAATCCGTACGAGAATCCGATGATGATCTTCCCTGCTATCCACTATACAATGGGTGGTATTTGGGTGGACTACGAATTGCAAACATCCGTTAAGGGTCTGTTCTGTATCGGTGAGGCTAACTTCTCGGATCACGGAGCAAACCGTCTGGGCGCCAGTGCGTTGATGCAAGGTTTGGCTGATGGTTATTTTGTATTGCCTTATACTATTCAGAATTACCTGAGCGACCAGATTGGTGTTCCTCGTATGAGTACCGACCTGCCTGAGTTCGCTGCGGCTGAGAAGAACGTGAACGATAAGATTGCTCGCTTGATGGCTATTCAAGGTCAACGCTCGGTAGATAGTATCCATAAGGAACTGGGTCTTATCATGTGGGACTTTGTTGGTATGGGTCGTACTGCAGAGAGCCTTAAGACGGCTATCAAGAAGATTGACGAACTTAAGAAAGAGTTCTGGTCCAATGTTTATATCCCGGGTGAGGCGAATAGCCTGAATAACGAGTTGGAGAAAGCATTGCGTCTGAGCGACTTCATCGAGATTGGTCGTCTGATGGCTATTGATGCTCTCAATCGTGAAGAGAGTTGCGGTGGTCACTTCCGTGAGGAGTACCAAACTGAGGAAGGAGAGGCTCTTCGTCAGGATGATAAGTTCAGCTATGTAGCTTGCTGGAAATATACCGGCGAGGATAGCGAACCCGAACTCATCAAAGAACCTCTCGACTACGAATTTACTGAACGTAAAACACGTAATTATAAAGCATAAGAATTATGGATAGTTACATTAATATAAAAGTTCGAGTTTGGCGTCAAGCCGGACCGAAGGCTCAAGGTCATTTTGAGACGTATGAGCTGAAACATATCTTCCAAGGAGCATCTTTCCTTGAGATGATTGATATCCTTAACGAGCAACTGATTGCCGAGAAGAAAGATCCTATCGCTTTCGACCATGATTGTCGCGAAGGTATCTGCGGTATGTGCTCGATGTATGTCAATGGTCATCCTCATGGACCAGACAGCGCGATTACCACCTGCCAACTCCACATGCGTCATTTCCACGATGGCGAAACGATTACCGTAGAGCCTTGGCGCAGCCGTGCTTTCCCTGTAATCAAGGACTTGATGGTGGACCGTCAGGCGTATGACAAGATCATGCAGGCTGGTGGCTTCGTAAGTGTGAACACCGGTGGTGTACCGGATGCTAATGCCATTGCTATTCCTAAGCCGGTAGCTGATGAGGCTATGGATGCTGCTTCCTGTATTGGTTGCGGTGCTTGTGCTGCGGCTTGTAAGAACGGATCAGCCATGCTGTTCGTTAGTGCCAAGGTTAGTCAGTTAGCTCTGCTGCCACAAGGTAAGATTGAGGCGGCTAAACGTGCTAAAGCCATGGTGGCTAAGATGGACGAGTTAGGATTTGGTAACTGCACCAACACCGGCGCCTGCGCAGCAGAGTGCCCGAAGAGTGTGAGCCTGGCTAATATAGCCCGTTTGAACCGCGAATACTTATGCGCCAAGTTCAGCGACTAATCATAGTATTGATTCTGTTCGTAGCGACGGACTTCGTGTCCGCCGCTACTGCTATTGTGACCTACCCGAACGATTTTCCTTCGGCTTGGACGGAGAATAAAGGGGATACCGTCACGTTTGATAACCTTTTCTATGTTTGTGAGATTGACCCTTGGAATGATCAACTCACCATTGCATATCGCCGTTTACGCACGCCCGAGGAGTATGCTGTAGGACTATCTGAAGGCGACTCAACCGATTATTATCGCATTGCTCAGCAGAATGCCACCGACAAGATTACGCTGCATTATGATGTATCTAACTCGGTGCGATTAGGTGCCACCATAGAGCATCTCAAGGCACGAATAGATGGAACTAACCGATTAACCGCTGTGGGGTCGGTGGTTTTGACCAATAATGACTTTCCCACCACGCGCCCCAATTTAGGCGATGCTTCGCTGGTCGTATGTGGTGCTAATATACAGAATTACTGGGTGACCTTCGGCAAGAACGGTGCCGAGAATGAGGAGCAGTTCCAAACGCAGACCACTAAGATATCCAAGGCACTGGTGCATATTGATGCCGATATCTATGCCATCTGTGAATTAGAGGAAGGCACCAAGGCTGTCTCCACCTTGGTGAAGGCAATGAATAACGCCAAAGGCAGGGATGTATATGCTTATACTGAGACAGGCTTTAGTGAGTACCCATCGATGACTACTAATTATATCTATCGTACGGACAAGGTCAAACCTTATGGCAAGATGCAGTTCCCTTATGCTACCACGTATTCGGCGTTCCACTACCGCATGATGATGATTGGTTTTGAGGAATTTGCCACAGGTGGTAAGTTCGTGCTCAGCCTCAACCACTTGCTATCCAAAGTGAGTGAGACAACCGACGATACACGTATGGAGAGTTGCCGTAAACTGATTACTAAAGCCAATTCGATTATCAAGAACAACACCTTCCAAGACCCGGATATACTTTTCTTGGGCGATTATAATAATTACACCATGGAGGCTCCCAATCAGTACTTAGTGGAGAGTGGGTTGGTGGACCAGTTGATGCGATTGGATTCGGCAGGCTATTCGTATTCGTATAACGGTGAGGTGGGCTATTTGGACCGTTGTTTTTCAACGCTCTCCATGAATGACCAGATTACGGCGGTGCACCCCTATCACCTCAATACAGATACCTACTACCGCTATGGGTATAAGTACGCAGATACATCCATGTACCGCTATGCCGATCATGACCCTATCTTAGTGGGGCTGCGTCTAAAGACGGCTACAGCTCTAAATGAGGTGTCCTTGCCTCATACCATAAAAAAAGTTGTCCAGAACGGACAACTTCTTATACTGCGTGATGGTAAGTTATATACCATCCAAGGATTTGCTTATTAAGCCTCTTGCTCTACTGCTTCGTACTCTGCTTTTACGTCCTCGTAGAAGTGAACGGTTGCTGTATTCATATAGGGAGCAATCCAGAGGAAACCGATACCACAGGTGATAATACCTACGATGTACCATCCGATGAAGCTAAAGTATAGCTTGAATAATTCCCATTTATGTCCGCGCATCATGTAACGGCTTTTTTGGAGGGCTTCGCGGGCTGTCAGTTCAGGGTTATCCTTAATCACTAATGCTACCATGGAGTAGGCAAAGGCGAAGATAATACCACCGATGCAGAGGGTTACAATGGAGATGAGGAAGATAACAATGTACATCAGGAAGCCTGCTACCACGTAAGCGGTGTAGTTATCCAAGAATCCACGCCATAGTTGACGCATCGGACTAACTTCGTTTTCCTCTTTGCGGACGATGCTTAATAGCAAAGCGCATAGACTGAACTCCAACGGCATTACCAGTAATATGGCGGCAATGAATGAGGTGCTGGAACCAAACATACTAAGTGAGTCCATGTGGGATAGTGTTCCTACTAATCCTATACCGCTACCAATGCCGGCAATCAGGATAATAACTAAAAGGATGACAGCCATGTCATTCCAATACGAACCCAGCGTGCTCCACGCCTGTTCACGATACTCTCTACTTCTTTTCATAAATTTAATTTATTTGGTTAATTGGTTATTTGGTTAATTGGCTACTTGGCTAATTGGTTAATTGGCTAACATCGCTAACGCCTTATCCTCTTTCTCCGTCATGACGGCTTTGGTTTCCGGCGTTTTATCGCCCTGACCCGTCAGATGCAGCAATCCGTGCACAAGGATACGATGCACTTCATCCATATAATCTACTCCCACCATCTCGGCGTTGCTGCGAATTGTATCCAATGACATATATATATCTCCGCTCACGCGCCCGGGCGTGGTATAATCAAAGGTGATAACATCGGTGTAGTAGTCGTGCTGCAGGAACTGACGATTGACCTCTAATATGCGAGCATCATCGCAGAAGATATAGGTTATATCGCCTAAGGTAAACCCATACCCTGCCGCTACGCGGCGAAGCCAATTCTCAATATGCGCAGGGTTGATAGGCGGCATATCTATGTTTTCAGTAACAAAATGCAGCATATTTTCTATTTTCGGCGACAAAGGTACTACTTTTTTTTTATATATGCAAGAAAAATCAATACTGATAGTCGAATTTATACACAGCCACCGGTGATGTCTGTCCGTTTTTGTAGCCGGCTACACCAATGTAATACACGCCTGAACTCCAACATTCCCAGGTTAGATTGACATACGATACTCCTGTATCCACATATCCCAACTCGGCTGCCCTAATCGCATCGGTCTGCCATGCTTTTTCTACGGAGCCGCCATATTTGGACTTAACTTCATATTCCGGCCAAATGCACCAAACGTATGTTTCTTCTGGCATCGTAGGGGTTATCTGCACCTTATTGTCGGCAGATAAATAGGCAAAGGAGAAGTCCAGACCTTCGATGTATTCATTTTTCAACGTGGTAAATGCTTTCTTTGCCAACATAGGAATATACGTGGTGTCATCCATGTTGATTGCTACAGCGATTGCCACATAGTCGGTACCACTGACTAACCCCTCATTCTCGGTAAAGGTATATGAGTCCTTTTCATAACTGACTATATCCCCTAATTGGCTCCCGTAATTAGTCCTTAGGAAGTCAATATAGGCATTGGCAAACTGTTCATCATCGGTGTACTCCTTCATGGCTTCAGCCGGCACATAGTCGAAATAATATGCTACCTCTCGCGACGGTTCCACCGATATAGTGGCGGTTGTTTTACCCACCTCCGTTACGTCTAACGCCAAGGTCACCGGCTCTGGAACGACTGCCACGGTGATACTATCCGTCTGATAGGACGGCAGAGGACGTATCGCCTTGCCATCTTGCCAAAATATCAACCACGACTCCTTCCCTGCGGGCTCAGTAGATATATTGGTTAATGCCCGCTTGCCGGGACGCGCCGGAAGACGCATGGAGGCGGTGAAGAACTTACCGGTCCGCTGTCCTGAATCATTACAACCGGCAATTACCACCGTGTATCGCCCATCCGTGATATACCTCTCGGCATAGTTCAGTTCAATCTTCCCTCGCTCCAAATCTAACGATGGTACAAATAATTTTGCGTCAATGTACGCTTGCCAGAACATCTCCGGCGTCAGCATTTCCATACCTACATATTTAGCCATCCCCGCCAAACTCTCATTTGTAGTCAGTTGCCACATATAGGTCTGCTCTCCGTCAGAAGGAGTAATGATTAGACAACTGTCGGTTTGCTCTACTACAAACGTCAAATCCGTCCATTCAGGTGTGGCAATCGTGATGGAATCAATCAGCCTGGTGTCAGTCTGCCATAGCAGTTGGCGCTGCTGATAAAATCCCCATTGAGTCATCGTCTGTGCTTGCAGCGTGATGGCACTCAATAGCAGCAAAAAGATATAATATATTCTTCTCATTGTTTCTCTATTTTATAGATTTGTGTTCCCTTCTGCCATAAATACACGCCGGCAGGCAATCTTTCCCAATCCGAACGGACAGGCACACCTTGTATGGTATATACGTGCGTGCATAAGGGACGTAATGCATCCTGTTGAATAATCTCCGGCAAGGCAGTAGGAGTATCGGTTATCTCCATCTTATGAATATCTGCCAAAGCGGATTTGCCTATTTCTATGCCGTCTTTGTTGATTAGGAACATACTATCCTGACGAACCTGTATATACCCGATTTTTTCTACGGCCTCACTCCATGCTGCACCGGTCAAGGGGGTAATGGTTAATTGCTGCGCCCACATCATCGTGGTTGCCCATAAACCGCCTATTACCAATAGTTTCTTTAACATAAACACACAAATTTGAGTGCAAAGATACTATTTTTTTCATAAATACGCAAAAAAATTTGCATATATGTAAAAAAAAATGTAATTTTGCGACCAAATTTGCTAAAATGGACACTGCGCGCGTCAAAACGCGGGTACAAATAAACTTAATTATTAACAAAAAACAAAGTTTTTATGCAGAAGTTTTTCTCACTCGTTTGCGCTGTTTTATTAGTCTTTAGCGCAAGCGCTGCTCCGGTAGCACAGAAGGCCCAACTCGTAAAGAAAGCCCCTGTTGCTGTAGAGCAAATGCAGAAAGTTCAGCTTGAGAAAGCTCAAGTTGCGAACTTCAATCAACTCAGTGCCACTCCGGCTCTGAAAGTTACTAACCAAAAGGCTCAAACGGTTCGTGGTAACCAAATGCTGAAAAAAGCACAAGCTCCTGCACGCCGCTCTGCTGCCAATGCAAGAAAAGTGGTTAATGCTCCTCAAAACACTGCCATCACGATTGGCACATTCTCTCCCGCAACTTATGAGGGTGAGTATTATGTTGTCTTGACGGATGCCAACTCTACCACGCAATTCTTCTTTGACATCGACACCTCTGTGAATCCTTTCGAGTTGGGCAAGACCTACACTATAGCCGATATGATTGATGGCTATACCGGTATTGGCGATGCTGAAGACTGGTATGCATGGACTATCGTTACTGATGCCTCCTATACAGAAACAAAAGATCAGGACGGGTTAACTCACGTCGTTGCTTCTATGACGGATGAGGATGGTAATGTTTATGATATCACCTACGACCAACCCGAGCCTCAATCTAAAACGATAGTTGCCAGTGATTTCAGTATGACTGATTATGGAACAGATATGTTCTTTATCCTTACCGATTCTGACGGCAATCAGTTCCGCTTTGATGTATTGTACACCGGTAGCTTTGAGTTTGGTAAGACCTATACATTAGCCGATATGGATCCCGACTATTCTTGGTATAAATTGGCTACTGGTGGTGGTTTGACATACATAGAGGCTTCATTTACGATTACTGAAGATCAAGACGGACTGCTCCATGTCGTTGCTGCTGTCGTTCTCAATAATGGCGATTCCTATGAGATTACCTATGATGAGAAAGCCTTCGTTCCCACCGGTGTACAGATTACCGTGGATGGTACAGACTTGAATGGCCGTTATATGAGTGCTTATGGTTTCTACCTCTACACCGCTACATGGGGTGACTACACCGTACAATTGGCATTTGATGCAGAGGAGGAGAAAGCCGCTTACACCAATGACGATTTCATTGCTGATTATGGTTTAATCTACTCGAATAGTGAGCAAATTCAATTGTTAAAATTGGCTTCTGATAACATCACTATCACCAATACCGAGACAACCAAGACCCTTGCCGGTAGCGTTTATGCCAAGAATGGTGACGAGTATGTTCTGAACCTCGTTTACGAGAAACCCGATGCTAAGTATATCGACATTAACGTTGCTGATGCTACTCTTACCAACAAGAGTACTATCGGTTTCTGGACGATTAGTGGTCAAACAGCTGACAAGAACAATAGCTTCAATATTTATTTCGTCAGCAAAGCGCTGCAAGGAACCTTTACGGATGTTGAGCAATTTGATGCTTATTCCACTTGGGTAAGCGACAAGTCCTCCGGTTCGAATGTGTATTACGAGAACCTGAGCGAGGTTAGCCTCGTTTCCGTTATTGATGGTGACAGCCTGAAGATTACGGGTACTATGAACTTAGCCGATGCTAATGGCAATCCTGCTATCGTTACCGTTTATATCACGACTCCTTTCACTCAAGAATGGGGTGAGTGGGCAGACTTTGCTCCGTTCGATTTCAACACGGGTAAATATACCTTCGGTACTTTAGGTGATTACACCCAAACAGGTGTTCAAGTTCTAACGCGTAAGGACAACACCGGTTTAAAACAATTCAACCTCAAGAATTGGGGTAAGGGTTACTTTGACGGTGTCGGAATGGATTTGATTCTCAATATGAATCCGGACTACACATTCTCCTTCGTTTCCGATCCTATCAATTTAGGACTTGATGTTGTATTCGCTGACGTTGCTACTGCATACAATAATCCTGCTTATGCTTCCTACAACTCTTACGATCCTGAGACAGGCGTATTCAGCTTCTATACAGCTGTTGTGTTTGCAGATGGTGGAAGTGTCTATACCGCTGCTGAAGAGTCCCTCGTTATGGATAGACCTATCCTCGAGCGTGATACCGTTAAGGTGAACTTGGAAGCTATCATAGTTGAGGAAGATCTCAATAGTGTCACCGGTACTCACCGTGGATGGTTGTTCGAAGGTCAAGACACCGATACGTTATATCTTGTTCAAGTATTAGGTCAAGAGAAAGTCGGAACCTTCTCTTATGAAGACGGCACATTAGGACAGAACTTCTATAACATTATTCCTTCGAGTGGACAAGGAAGATGCCAATTCACTGAAGGTGAAGTTACCATCGTTGATGATGAGGAAGGTCTTAAGTTGACCGGTTTACTTATTGGTGCAGATGAAAAGGCTTATGTCTTCAATTGGATCCAGCCTGCCGGAAGATTGCAATACGATACCGACGCTCCGTTCGACGCTACGTTTGCTTGGAGCGATATGGATGCCTCCATCGCTGAAGGTGTGATTAGCATCTCTGCTACCAACGCTGAAGGTCGCACGATTGGTTTGGAACTCTATGCTGATCCTGCTGCTACTGAGATTCCTGCAGGAACATACACTATCTCCGACACTGAAGACGATGGTACCGCTCTCAAATCCGCCGGTGTTGTCGATGGTTACCTGACCGAGTGCTGGGCTGGAACAAGAGCTGCAAGTGGTGGTATTGATGATTGCTGGTTCATTGTTGAAGGTACGATTACACTCAGCTATGACGAATATGGCAAACTCAAAGTCGTTGTTAACGGCAAGAACTCCTACGGTCAACCTGTTACCGCTCTTGTTCAATACGAGAAACTCGAGCCTAAGGATGTTGTTGAGGTTATCGATGCTGAATTCGCTGTAAATGAAGGCTATGTTGAGCAATATGGTATCATGAACTTCTATGGTGAGAATGCGGAAGGATATGAGTTTGACTTGTATGCATATTCTGACACCATCGCCGGTGACTTCTTGGATGTTATCGACTTCGGCGATTGCGAGCTTACCCTTGCTGATGGCACTTCTGTAGGCGTTATCGACGCTGGTGAGTTCAAAGTTGAACGTGATGGTAAGAACTTGACCTTGATCGCAAAAGTTCTGGGTTCGGATACCGTTCAATACAACATCACGGCTACCGGTTATATGGGTGCTCTGCCATACGACCAAACAAGCGATTTTGAGGCTACCTTCGAATTGGAAAAAGCTGATGTTCAAACCGCTGCTGCCGGAACGGGTATGACTACTTTGACTGTTTCGAACGCTGATAACCAAATGGTTGCTCTGCAATTCTACGCAAAAGCTGATGGCAATAAACTGCCCGCACGTACCTATCCTATCAATAGCACGAAGGCTAAAAACACCGTTATGGCTTCTCAAGGTCTTACAACCAGTGGCCCTTCCTATTCTTTCGCTGCTGAAATAGATGGTGAAGGAAGTATTACTGCTCCTTGGTGGATAGTAAGTGGTGAGGTTGTTGTAGCTGAAGATGGTTCGATTACGGTTAATGCCCTTAACTCATTGGATAAGACCATCACTATCAACATTGTCGCTACTTTTACCGACCTGATTAACATCAACGCTGCTGTTAAGGCAACTAAAGTTGTTCGCAACGGACGTGTGATGGTTATTAAGGACGCTAAGGTTTACAGCGTACTTGGTCAACAAATCCAATAAGTTTGGTCAACAAATTCAATAAGCGGCATCGCTAATATACGAAAAAGCGACCTCTCGGGGTCGCTTTTTTTGTTTTTTATTTGCATATATCATTTTTTTTCTGTAATTTTGCAACGCAAATACTAACTTTAATCTAATAAAATAATATAATACTATGGATGAACTGAAACAGATCATGGCCACAGCCCAAACATGGCTGGATGGCAATTACGATGCCGAAACCAAGGCACAAGTAAAGAAAATGATGGAAGCTGAGGACAAGACCGAACTTATTGAGTCCTTCTATCGTACCCTCGAATTTGGTACCGGCGGATTACGCGGTATAATGGGTCCCGGCACCAATCGCATGAATAAATACATCGTGGCTCAGGCTACTCAGGGCTACGCTAATTACTTGCTTAAAGTAGCTAAACAGGGTGGCTTTGTTACCCTTAAACCCGGTGCTCCTGTTAGCGTGGTGGTAGGTCACGACTGCCGCAACAACGGCCGTCTGTTCGCCGAAACAGTGGCTGACGTATTCGCTGCTAATGGTATCCGCGTATATCTGTTCGAAAGCCTGCGTCCAACGCCTGAAGTAAGTTTTGCTATTCGTCACCTCAGTTGTCAGGGTGGTGTGAATGTAACCGCTTCCCACAACCCCAAAGAGTACAATGGCTACAAGGCTTATTGGGAGGATGGTTCACAAGTGCTCCAACCCCATGACAAGGGTATTATTGAGGAGGTGAATAAAGTACGTATGGAGGATGTGAAGACCGGTGGCGATAAGGACCTTATCCAAATCATCGGTGGCGAAATGGACTATGACTACATGATGGCTGTCAAATCCGTCATGATTGACCAAGAGTCTATCCTGCATCAAAAAGACCTCAATATCGTTTATACTCCTATGCACGGTGCCGGACGACAAATCGTTCCAATGTGCCTGCGCAGTTGGGGATTTGAGAATATCCACGTCGTACCCGAACAGATGGTTATTGACGGCAATTTCCCCACGGTTGTTAGTCCTAACCCCGAAAATGCCGAAGCTATGACAATGGGTATGGCCTTAGGTACCAAGCTCAATGCTGACCTCGTCATCGCTTCCGACCCTGATGCCGACCGTATCGCTATCGTTTGCCGCAATAACAAAGGCGAATGGGTCATCATCAATGGTAACCAAACCAACATCATGTATAACTACTACATCATCAATAACATGAAGCGTTTGGGCAAGATGCGCGACGATATGTATATCGTTAAGACCATTGTTACCAGTGAGTTGATTCGCAAGATAGCTGACCGACAAGGCGTTACCATGACCGATGAGTTCACCGGATTCAAATGGATTGCTAACCGTATCCGCCTCTGGGAGAAAGACCATACCTTTATCGGTGGTGGTGAAGAGAGCTTCGGTTACATGGCCTACGATAAAGTGCGCGATAAATGCTCGCCTTCGGCTATCTGCTTGATCTGCGAAATCGCTGCATACGCCAAGGATAACGGCATGTCGCTCTATGACTATCTCATGAAGATATATATGGACTATGGCTTCCAACGTGAAACCACCATCAACGTCGTTCGTCCCGGTAAGTCAGGAGCCGAAGAGATTGCTGCCATGATGGTTAATTACCGCAAGAATCCTATCACCGAGATTGCTGGCGAGAAAGTGATTCGCACCCGCGACTTCCAAGAGTCCATCGAGCGTGTCCTCGTTAATGGTAAATGGGAAGAGAAAGAGATTCACATGGCATTGGAAGCTAAATCCAATGTGCTGCAATACTTCACCGAAGGTGGACTCAAAGTCAGTGTACGTCCTTCCGGAACGGAACCTAAGATTAAGTACTACTTCGAGATTCCTGCCGAAATGAAGACTCCTGCCGATTACGAGAAGGCTACGGCTGATGCAGAAGCACGTGTGCCGGCTATCAAAAAGAGCTTGGGATTATAATTAGCCAATTATCAATTAGCAATAATCAATAATCAATAATCCTTCCGGTCGCATCATAGTACGCACCGTTGATTTCAATTAGCAACTGTTCGTTGACCATTATCTTATGGCACGAGCGGTTGCTATTGATTGGTGGGATATCCGTCACCGGATCCGGCTTGCCTTGCCCCCATTTCTTAGTCAACCATTTAACACGGTTGCTAATCATACTCATTACGTTTTGCAGGTCATTATTGATGTCTGGATTGCCATAACTGGGCCAACGCTTAGCGTCATTAGCTGCTGCCGATGAGATATGCGCCACAAAAGACGCTAATTCATTCTGTACATTAGCATAATCGTAGTAGAGCCAGTGTTGCCAGTACTTGCGCAACGTGTCTTGGAAGATCTGATGGCTGGCGGCTTGACCAATCCATACTTGTGGGGCGTAGGGAAACTCCTCGTAGATATAACTCTCGTTCATGTTATAGAACGTGTTGCCGAAGTCCCATACCGGACCCCAATACCACTTGCTGTCGGCACCCATGTCCTTGTAGAAATAGCAACTGCCGTGAAAACTCTCGCGATTGCCTAATAACTCCTGTACGATGTAGAACTTAACGAGTGACGCTATGTCGATTTTCTTATCCATCGCGGCATCGGTGCCGGTGTAAAGCACATTGTCTATCGCTTTCAATTCCTTTGTTATATAGTCCGTTTGTGCGTTACTCAGTATTTCCGGAGTATGCAAAGTCGCCCATATCTGACTGCCATTGCCCTCCGTCAAGTGAATCTGCCCTTCCTCAGTATAGTAATTATCTATCTCCATCAACCAACCTCCGGTAATCGAGTCCTTATTGGTGCATTCATCCTCTTGCTCCACAATGTTGATGCGGTTCTTATCTATTCTTATTTGTTCCGTCAGGAAATACAACCCCCAGTACTTGCCGTTCAGCACCAACTCAACGGCCTCGAACTTAGGCGTCCAAGCCATATCTAACTGTTCGCTCAGCAGGAATCCGCAGGGATTACGCAGAAATCCCAATCGGTCGTCAGCATGCGCCAATAGCGTCCAATGCTTGCTCTTAGGCATGCCTAATAACGCTGCCTTAGACTCCAATTTAAGGCGGTAAGGTTTCTTATCAAAGTCCTGCCATGTGTAGTTGCCACGCCCCTTAATCTCCATCGGTAAGGCTTCGCCTTGGTCTTGCGATTGAGGGTCCTCCACCAATCGATACGTGCCTTGTAAATACACGTCCTTGGACGTAATCTCTTGTTCGTTCTCCGTAGTGATATACAGGATGGGCAGCGTGCCACTCACTTCGGATTGCGCCTGCTTGAGTGGTTCCCAACTGCCTTGCGCCCAGTTGTCGGAAGAAGATGGTACGAAGATCTGCCCTGCCTCAAAAACATCTTCGCGTGTAGCGGTGCGTTTCTCGTTATATTGATTGCTAATAGCATCCTTCAAATCATTGAAAGACTTTTGATACGTGCCATCTGACAAACTGGTTTCTGCAAACGTATAGCGGTACATATTAGGCACGTCTTGAACGAAGCTAATCTGCCATGTAGATGCAGCCTTGCGCCCGGCTGTGTCTTTAGCCAGAACGGTCATCGTCTTAACATAACTGATAGCAGGTGAGTTGGTGCCATATACAAACTTAATAGTGGTATAACGCGTCTTGGAATTATCAAAATAGAACGTACCTTGAGGAATAGTTAATGCCAAGACTTGCATGCTGATACTAGCAAAAAGAAGGGTAAAAAAGTGTTTCATAATAAGTTGATTTGGTCTCCACAATGGAGGTAATGTATATGCTCGCCTAATTGGGCGCGTAGTTGTTCATAAGCCTCTAAGCCGGTGCAATGCATCGTGTAGAAAATAGAAGGGTAGGTGACTAATTCGGCTGCTACCTCGGCGATGTTGGTGCTGCCCTTCAGGTGCATCCCTGCCACTACATACGTCGGCGCACTACCTATTATCTCGCAGGCGCGCTCTAAGATATTCACTATCCCTTTATGGCCGCATCCTACCACCAAGACCGATATATCGCCGTCTCGTATAATCATATTCATCTCATGCCCGAAATCGTCTATACTTACTCCATCATGGCCTAATAATCGTCTATTATCCGTTGGCATCAGCCGCTTGCTATGTACGCCGCTAAAAAGGGTAATATGTTCGTCTATCTGCACGATGTCGCCGCATAACACCAACCGGCTCATGTCCTTAGGACATTCTAATCCTATCATATGCTTGCCATCTTCGCGAATGGAGTAGTGCTGCTCAAAGGCACGGCGGTGGATATAAACAGGAGCGTGGGTGTTGGTCGCTAAGAACGTAGCTAAACCTCCACCATGATCGTAGTGTCCGTGAGAAATAACCGCTAATTGCACGGCGTTGATATCCATACCTAATGCCTCGGCGTTCTGCTTAAACCGCTCCCCCTGACCCATGTCAAACAGAATCTGCTGCCCATTGCTCAATGCAATATGCAGACTCAATCCATGCTCGCCACAAGCACCTATATCATCTATTAACGAATAAATCGTCATCATTTGGCTAATTGGCTAATTGGCTAATTCAACATGCTCCGCACGAATCGCCTCTTTCAGGAAGACCGATGCCGAACCTTGGAACTTATCCTCTGATTCGGTCGTGAGGAACGTGCAGCTGCTGCCACGACTTAACTCACGCTCTATCTCATTATGCCGTTGCAAGTACTCCTGCAGCGACTTAGCCACAATGGCACCTTGCTCTATGATGCGGATAGAACGGCCCTGCAGGGCCTTGCGTATCTTAGGCAACAGCAACGGATAGTGGGTGCAACCTAAGATAAGCGTATCAATCTGTGGGTCTTTGTCCAAAATCTCGTGGATATACTTGTTTACAAAGTAATCAGCTCCCTCGCTGGTATGCTCACCGGCTTCGATGATAGGCACCCACATTGGGCAGGCTTGTTGAGTAATCACCAATGCCGGGTTCTGCTTAGTGAGTTCAATCACATAACTCTGCGAACTAACCGTTCCAGGAGTGGCCAATATACCTACATGCAGACTCTGCTTGCCCCCCTGCATCGCCTCCGTGGATAAACGCTCTACCGTGGGACGAATAACACCTAATACACGCAGTGTTTCGGGGTCTATGTCGTGCTGCTGAATAGTGCGTAAAGCCTTGGCGGAAGCCGTGTTGCAGGCTAATATGATGAGTCTGCATCCGTGCGAGTGCAAGTACCTAACGGCCTGTAAAGTGTACTCATAAATAACGTCAAACGAACGTGTACCGTAGGGGGTGCGAGCATTGTCCCCCAAATAGATGTAGTCGTATTGCGGCAGTTGCTGCCGAATCTGATTCAAGATGGTTAACCCACCATATCCGCTATCAAAAACGCCTATTTTCATGTCTGTCTGTTTTTGCGATTGCTTTCGCACCGCAAAGGTAGTGAAAAAAAATGACATATGCAAGAAAATTACGTCTTTATTTGCACGTTCTTTGACTTTTCCTAAATTTATAGACATTTGTCGTTTTGTTTTTGTTGACAAATTGCTCGCCGTTCAAAGCACACTTGTAAATGCTTTGTACGTCGGGTGTTTGTCGGGTGTTTACAAGCCCCTGCGACTACCCACCTAACCCCCGCCTGCCCCCCCCAAAAAAAAACCGGCCAAAATCCTTGCTTCCCGTGGGCTTTGTGTTAGGCATGGTGGGTCATTTATTGGTGTGCTCTAAGCACCGGAGAGGCTACGGAACATCAGACGCGCCTTAAATGCCTCTCGTCTTCGTCAAAAATGGCAACTTTGGATAGAATTTGCTATTTTTATTTGCATATATGCAAAATATTTTGTAACTTTGCAGCGGAAATGGGAATCCTTTTTGGATTATATCCAAATAAAGTAAGAAAATTATTAACAAATTTAACTTATATTTTTATGAAATTTAACGTATCAAGTACTAAATTGTTTGCGCAATTGCAAGCTATTAGCCGTGTTATTGCTTCCAAGAACAGCCTCGCTATCTTAGAAGATGTGTTGTTTGACCTCAATGGTAATGTTCTAACTATGACCGCATCGGACGGAGAAACTACTATCCGCACCGCTATTGATGTGGAAGCTGCTGAAGGACAAGGTAAAGTGGCTTTTGGTGCTAAACTGCTCTTAGAAACCCTCAAAGAGTTCCCCGAGCAACCGCTGAATTTCCAAATTGATGAACAGAACTTCGGCATGAACATCACATCTAGCAATGGTACATATAGTTTTGTAGGCCAAAACGGTAACGAATATCCTGAAATGGCTATCGAAACGGAGCAAAATAACCAGTTCGTGATGAGCGCAGAGACCCTGCTGAAGGCTATCAATAAAACTATCTTCTGCACGGCTGACGACGAGTTACGTCCGGTAATGAACGGTATTTACTTTGACCTGCAAGAGGACCACGTTACCATGGTGGCTACCGATGCTCACCGCCTGGTTCGCGTTATCAATACGTCCATCAAGGCTCCTCAACCACTGAGCTTCATCCTGCCTAAAAAACCTGCTACGTTGCTCAAGAACGTGCTGGCTAAAGAGTCCGAAGATGTGCTCGTAACATTTGGCACTCGTAACGCTAAATTCGAGTTCGGTCGCGTGCTGATTGTTTGCCGTCAGATAGAAGGACGCTTCCCCAACTACAATGCCGTTATTCCTCAAAATAACCCCAATAAAGTAGTGGTAGATCGCATGACGTTGCTCAATGCCTGCAAGCGCGTAGCTGTATTTGCTAACACCGGTACCAGCCTGCTGAAGTTGGCTCTGACCGAGAACCAAATCAAGATTTCTGCACAAGACGTAGATTTCTCCACCAGCGCCGAAGAGACTATCACCAGTTCATACAACGGTGCCCCCATGGCTATTGGTTTCAAGGCTCCTTTCTTAATCGAGATATTAGGCCAAATCGAGAGCAACGACGTTGTCTTAGAACTGTCCGATCCTGCTCGCGCCGGCTTAATCCTGCCTGCAGAGAACGAGGAGAACGAAGACCTGCTCATGCTGCTCATGCCAATGCTCCTAAATGACTAAAACAGGCTGGTAGCATCTTTATGAAATTACAACTAACTCGCCCCCTCGTCTTCTTTGATTTGGAGACGACGGGGTTGAATATAGCATCCGACCGCATTGTGGAGATTAGTTACCACAAGCTATATCCGGATGGTACAGCCGAGGGCAAGACCTTGCGCATCAAACCCACTATGCTGCTGATGGGGCAGGAAGTGCAGATGCACATTGCCGAAGAGGCTTCTGCCGTACATGGTATCTACGATGCCGACCTCGCCGATTGTCCTACTTTTAAGCAAGTAGCTCCTCAGTTAGCCGAGGTCTTCACCGATGCCGACATCGCCGGATATAACTCCAATCACTTTGATGTACCCATGTTAGCCGAAGAGTTCCTTCGCGCCGGCGTACAAATCGACCTGATGCAATGTGCGCGTATCGATGCCTTCACTATCTTTCAAAAACATGAACCGCGCAATCTGACGGCTGCGTATAAGTTCTATTGCGGCAAAAACTTAGAAGATGCTCACTCGGCCAATGCCGATACGATGGCTACCTACGAAGTGCTGATGGCCCAATTAGAACGCTATGACGATGTACCAACCGATGTACGTGCTTTGCATGAATATACATCGGGCAAGAATGAGTTTGCCGACTTTGCCGGACGTATCGCGCTGGATTCCGAAGGAGTGGAGATATTCAATTTTGGTAAGTACAAAGGTATGCGCGTTAAAGACGTGTTCCGCCGAGATACCGGCTATTACGGATGGCTAATAAACGGCGACTTCCCACAATATACCAAGAATGTATTTATGCGAATTTATCTAAGTTTAAAAGGATGAGAAGTCTTACTGCTACAGAGATTCAACAACTGCAACAACAAGGTTGCACCGCTACCGATTGGCGTTCGATTACCGTCAGCGATGAGTTTGATGCCCAATACGTACAAGATGTCCATTTCTCCGGCAAAATTCGTATCGGTGCTTTCCGCAAGATGATAGAGATGCCCGGTGGAGTGCAGGTTCATAGCGGCATCGCTCACGCTCGTCTGCATAACTGCGAACTGGAGGACGATGTACATATATGGAACGTACATAACTATATCGCTAATTACCATATCGGTCAAGGCACTTGCATCGAGAATATCAACGCTATCCTCGTAGATGGCAAAACCAGTTTCGGTAATGGCGTGCGCGTGCCGGTGATGAACGAAGGAGGAGGACGAGAGATTCCTATCTTTGACCAACTAAGTGCACATCTGGCATATATACTCACGCTCTATCGTCACCGCACCGAACTGATCAATGTAGTGACCAAGATGATAGATGATTATGCCGAGTCCGTTTCGTCCACCATGGGCGAAATAGGTGAGCAAGTGCATATCCTCAACTGTGGCAGCATCAAGAATGTACGCATAGGAGACTACGCCCAAATAGCTGGCACCAGCCGACTCAAGAATGGTTCGATCAACTCCAATGCTGCTGCTCCCGTCAAATTAGGCAGCGGCGTCAAATGCACCGACTTCATCATATCCTCCGGCGTGGAGATTGCTGATTCTACATTGGTGGATAAGTGCTTTGTGGGACAAGGATGTATATTTGATAAACACTATTCCGCCGGCGAGAGTCTTTTCTTCAGTAACTGCCAAGGTATGCACGGCGAGGCCTGCGCTATCTTTGCCGGACCATACACCGTTACGCACCATAAATCAACATTGCTTATCGCCGGTATGTTCTCCTTCCTAAATGCAGGGTCGGGTAGTAACCAATCGAACCACATGTATAAGTTAGGACCTATCCACCAAGGAGTAGCCGAACGCGGAGCCAAGACGACTTCCGATTCGTACCTGTTATGGCCCAGTAAGATTGGTGCTTTCTCCCTCGTGATGGGACGACATACACACCATGCTGATACCGGCGAAATGCCGTTCTCATACCTGATAGAGAATAACTCGGAGACATACGTAGTACCCGGAGCTAATCTGCGTACAGTAGGTACAATCCGTGATGCACAGAAATGGCCCAAACGTGATAATCGTAAGGATTCAAACTTATTGGATTGCATCAACTTCAACCTGCTATCCCCTTATACGGTCCAGAAGATGTACCAAGGTCACAACATGCTACAGAAACTGCAAGCCGAGCAGGGCGAATACACCGAGGAATATAACTACGGCAATTGCAAGATTCGCAACTCGTCCTTATATCATGGCTTGAAACTGTATCAGATAGGTATAATTAAGTTCTTAGGCAACTCCCTGATCTCACGCATCGAGAAAGGTAAGTTCACCACCATAGATGAACTGCGTGCCGTCCTCAAACCCGATTCCGAAACAGGCAAGGGTGAATGGATTGATTTGGCAGGTTTATTGGCTCCCAAGACCGTTGTTTCGGCACTTATGGACGAAATACAGCAAGGGCAGTTAAGCCTGAAGGATATACAAGAGCGTTTCCGTCAAATGCATGCTAATTACTACTCCTACGAATGGACGTGGGCACTGGATAAATTAGAGCAACTATGGGGATGCAAAGTGGATCAAGTGACTATACAACAGTTGCGCGAGACCGTAGAGGCATGGAAAGAGGCTGTTGTATCGTTGGATAAGATGGTATATGAGGATGCCAAGAAAGAGTTCGACCTGAATAGCCAAACAGGTTTTGGCGTAGATGGTGACGCCTCCCAACGCCAAGCCGACTTTGAGTCCGTTCGTGGCAGCTTTGATAATAACCTCTTCGTGCAAGAAGTGCTGGCGCACATTGATCGCAAAACACAATTAGGAGACAAGATATTACGAATGCTCAACTAACCATATTAGGAACCGGTAGTGCCCTGCCAACATGGCAGAACTCACCTTCAGGACAAGTGCTCTCGCTCAGCGATAAGTCATTCATGATTGATTGCGGCGAAGGTATTCAACTTACTATGCGCCAAATGGGCATCAAGACGGCACGGTTATACAGCATCTTTATCTCGCACCTGCACGGTGACCATTGCTTTGGCTTACTCGGACTAATCTCTACGTTAGATATGATGGGACGCACTCAACCGCTGCATATATACGCTCATGCGGACTTAGAAAAACTGCTGCGACCTATGATGGACTATCACCTGCAGGATATGAAGTACGAAGTCATCTTCCATGCTATCAACCCGCGCAAGAAAGAAGTGATTTTCTCGGATCGCACCGTCACAGTAGAGACGATTCCCCTCAAGCATAAAGTGCCCTGCTGCGGCTTCCTCTTCTACGAGCATCATCGCCGCAAGGATGCCGTGACTGGCGAGATCAGTTACGAGACCCGCAAGCGATATGCTTATTGTTCGGACACAATGTATAAGGAATCCATTGTGGACCAGATAGCGGGCGTGGATGTGCTCTTCCATGAAGCCACCTTTACCGACCAATGGGAATCTCGATGTGCACTTACTATGCATTCCACGGCACGGCAAGCTGCTACCATCGCAGCTAAAGCCAATGCGGGACAACTCATTATTGGCCATTATTCGTCTCGCGAAGATAACCACGAGGTGTTCCTTGATGAAGCTACTCCCGTTTTTGCGAACACCATATTAGCGGTTGAAAGACAAACGTATGAAATCTAATCTTCAATATGAATGTACGTCCTGCGGCGCTAAGGTGCCTCAGATGTTAGGGCGCTGTCCTGTTTGCGGAGAGTGGGGAACGATTGTGGAAACGACGGCTCCTGAGGTCACCAAAAAAGGTGTGGCATCGTTTGGCAATCGCGGCGCCTCTGCTCCTAAACGACTGCACGAGATAGCTACTCAGCAAGAGACACGTATTGATATGTGCTGCGGAGAGTTGAACCGCGTATTAGGCGGAGGATTAGTGCCGGGCAGTTTAGTGCTGTTAGGAGGTGAACCGGGAATCGGTAAATCCACCTTGGCCCTGCAAGTGCTCATGCAGATGACCGACCGCAAAACTCTCTATGCCAGCGGTGAGGAATCGGAACGACAACTCAAACTGCGTGCCGAACGCTTAGCCGGCAATCCCGATAACCTGTATATAGTGAGCGAAACCAGCTTAGAGCGCATCTTTGAGCATGCTAAACAACTGCAGCCGGATATCGTCGTTGTCGATTCCATCCAAACAATAGGTACAGAGGCCATTGAGTCGTCTATCGGTTCGCTTAGCCAAGTGCGCGAGTGTGCAGCACGGATATTGGAATTCGCTAAATCCGAAAATATACCCTTCTTAATCGTAGGTCATATCACCAAGGATGGCAGTTTAGCCGGACCGAAAGTGCTGGAGCATATCGTAGATACTGTTCTGCAGTTTGAAGGAGATCAGCACTATATGTACCGCATCCTGCGTGCCCAAAAGAACCGTTTCGGTTCGACTTCTGAATTAGGCATTTTTGAGATGCGTCAGGATGGATTACGCGAAGTGAGCAATCCGTCCGAACTATTGCTCTCCTCTAACCACGATGGCTTAAGCGGCATCGCTATTGCTGCGGCTGTGGAGGGTGTAAGACCTTTACTCATCGAAGTGCAGGCATTAGTCTCTTCGGCTGTTTATGGTACACCGCAACGTTCCTCTACAGGCTTTGATGGACGGCGACTGAATATGCTATTGGCCGTATTAGAGAAACGAGTAGGGTTTAAGTTGGCACTTAAAGATGTCTTTATTAACATAGCCGGAGGCTTACGCGTGAATGACCCTGCTATCGACCTGCCCGTTTTGGCAGCCGTCTTATCGTCCAATATGGATATGGCGATGGATGCCGAGACGTGCCTAACGGGCGAGGTTGGTTTGGCCGGCGAGATTCGTCCCGTTAACCGTATTGACCAACGCATCCAAGAAGCCCAGAAATTAGGCTTCAAACGCATCGTCATTCCTGCCGGACAGCAATATAGTCAACCCAAATCCGACAAGGGAAAGACCATTGAGGTAGTGCCCGTCAAGAAAGTAGCGGAAGCGTTTAGGTTATTATTCAAATAAGTTCGGATTACTTCACTTTTTTGCAGTGTTTAGGCGGGGGGGAGTAGGGGCTTACCTTAGCAGCATGTGGTCGCGTCGTCGAGACAGCAGGTTCGTAAGGGTTGATTGCCGCAAGGCTTAATCAACAGACGACCTGAGTCTCTCCTCTCCATTCTCTTCGAAATGTGCACAGTACATTTCTCCACGGTGTTACCACCTCTTCGGGTGTAAGGGGGGTAATTGCCTACTTTTTGATTTTTGGATGACAAAAAGTTAATAATCGTACATTTTGAGATGAAGGATGTTTGCATATACGGTGCATAATACGTGCATATAGGATGCGAGGCAGAGAACGAATTGTTTTCTGCCTCGCAAAATCTTAATAATAGTAAACATTTGAGACTATTTCACTTTGGCGCCGGTGGCGGTGACCTATGCAAATTGAAACGACAACAATAATTCCAAATTTTGCATTTTTTCTTAATTAATTTACTACTTTTTTACAAGGATTCCTTATCTAATATCTTACAATGGACACGCCCATCTTCTGAAAAATTTACGGTTCCACTATAAATTTCCACAGAATATCCACCAAACGAATTTTTAGCTCGAAATTTAATACTTACTAAATAGGTTTCGGTACCAGTATTATATTTAACCCTATGGTCTATTTCATCATATGAACGAGGATCTTTGAGGTTTTGCTTAATACATTCTTCGAACCATGTTTTTGCTAATAACTGATGCGCCGTAGAATTATCATTGTAATTCTCTACTTTTGTAGATTGTGAATGAGTTGTTGATGCCTCATTACTACCGATAAAACACATAAGAAGAATAAATCCCAATAATACAATAAAAACCCCGATAAAACAACCTTTTGAATCAGCCTGCTTGGGGGAAGTTGTCATTGTTTTTTTCTGAGCATCCTTTTGTTTCACCACTTCTACATCTGACGCAATAAAGTCTGCTGATGGACACGCACAATTGGGGCAATAATTAGGCAATTCTCCTGCCATTTGGTGCCCACATTTAGGGCATTTGTACAATTTCATATTTATGCAATTTTAATATTATTATCAAGTTTAAGTTTGGGGATATATCATTTTACAAAATCCAGATTTAACAAGGTAAATTCGACTATAGTCAGAAACAAAAGAATCAGGAAGTTGATATGTACGAAAATCAGTATTCTCTTCAAAAGCCACATTTATGGCTAACCAATACTCCGAAACATTTTTATTTTTTGGATTTTGTTTGTAAGAGACCAACTTGTTCTCTTTCTCTCTTATCCGAGATAATAGATATTTTTCATTCACTTCAATATTTTCTAAAGCGACAACTTCAGAAGTATAATTAGGAATATTGGGTGAAGGATAAAATGTGGCTTCTTCTATATATTTTGTTACATTTACTCTTTCTTTACCAGGTAAGAAACTATCAATCTCACCAAATATCTCATCTTTATGCAATTTAATATTAACCCCTGTAGGGAAATCTATGCCCAAAAACATAACAAAAATTTGATACGTGGCGCTCGTAATACCGGGTAAGTGTGTTTCACTATATTCTTTGAATAACTTATATAAAACTTCCTGCGTCTCTTTGTTTCTTGTAACCACATATTGGGTTACTTCTAAACCAATTAGTCTTTTATCGTTCAACGTAATTTGTATATCTGGTTTATCTCTTTCTGTAGAAATTGCATCACATGACAAACCTAATTTATTCAAAATAGGCATCACTACAAAGGATTCTTCATATTCTTGCCATTCTATATGTGTCATGGCAGTTTGTATGTTATAGTCTACTGATAAATTCTGTTTCGCTTAATATTTCAATTTCTTTACCATTTGCTAATATATTCATCGCTTTTTTCTGTTTCCCACTCATGCCTTCCTCTCCAACTCGTCTATAATCTTGTTGCCCAACAACGAGAACATCAGTATCATTTGTTACGCTATCGGTAGGTATTCCTCCTATTTCTGCTACCTTTCGCAACAAATCATTTCGTGTTCCATATTCACATTTTCCTGTAAAGCAAACCACCTTATTGAAGAAATAATTACCCTCATCAAACTTGGTTGGATCAACTTCAATTCCCTTAATAAAATCACGACAAGTACTTTTATTAGGCTTCTTGGTAGATAGTTGAGGAATAAATTTATTTGGAGCAAATATCCCTCGATGAAAGTTGTATTTTGTTTCTAAATCTTCGATGGAAGATTCTTCTCGTTTTAAACACTCTAAAAGCAATAAGGCGCAACCTAAGGAATCTGCATCTGCTTTATGATGCACGCCAAAGTTTATGTGTAAATAATCAAGAACAACATCTAACGAATGACTATAGCATCCCTTAATAATATATCGCGCTATTCGCAGAGAGCAAAAATAATCAAAGGTTGGGTATTCGATTCCATATTTATCCAAGGCATCTCGAAGTGCATACATATCAAAAGATGTGTTGTGCGCCACAACTATTTTATTTTGCAAATATGGCAGAACTTCCTTCCACACTTGAGAAAAAGAAGGAGCATTTTCTGTAACCTCAGGTGTGATGCCATGAATAGCGATGTTCATACAATCATAGTTGTTCCCATCTGGACGAATTAACCAACTTTTGGGCATCTGTGGCACACCATTAATAACTTCTGTAATCCCAATTTGGCAAATACTGCTTCGGACACTCGTGGCAGTTTCCAAGTCTATTGCTACAAAATTTGTCATATATAATTTAGTTCTTATTTCTTTTTATCTTTCTTCTTTAATGTATTTATCACTTGATAAGTAATATCTTCTGAGATTGTCCTATTAAATTTTATTTTTAAGATGATTTCGGGGGAGGTACCCAGCAGAAATCATAATCTCATTTTGATTGTCTATGAATATTCCACTAATACACGAATGCACGAATACTATCTGGCATTGCTATTAACATCGTATCGTTATGCGAAGGGATTAGAACATCAATCATTGGTAAGCCATGAGAGCGATTCGCCGTAAAACGAATACATCCATTCTCCTTATGTAAATGATTTAACATATATGTACTGAAATCACTTTGTGCTGCAAAATATGCGCCAGCATCTCTTCTAGTATTGCCAATATAACCATTATTATCTTTGCTCACCCCCAGCCAAAATATTTTTCTTTTTAATTCCTTACCCGTATTGTCAAATACAAAGATATACGAACTAACCCCATGAAAAAATAGAGCATGGTAATACGAAAAAGACCCCTTCAAACATTTCACATAAAAATTAGCTGGATTTTGATTTGAGTAACGAAACACTATTGAATCATCCACATATGCGTAGGTGATTTGAGAAATCGTTGTGTCTGCAAACCATCGTTGTGCACTTGCAGTCTTAGAAAATAATACAAGTGATGCAATAATCAACAATGATAAATTTAATCGCATTGTTTTCATAAATATTGTATCTTAAAATTATGATTACTAAGTTACTCTATATCAAAACTTTCCACCTTTCAGCAAATGACTTTTATCAGTATTTCGAGAAGCAGTTACTATCATTTTGGAGTCTTCTGCAATATCAATAGTTTTTTCGTTTAACGGAACATCATTACGCAAGATAGGCATCAATTCTGCTTTCTTTATTTCGTATTCTTCCTGAGAAATGACACCTAATTCCAACATTTTTTTTGCTCTTTGCAAATCCTCAAGTGCTTTATCTTGAGGCATTACTTTATTCTGTTCCGTTTTATTTTTTTCCTTTTCAATGACTCTCATCGCTCTTTTTATGGAGTCTTCTTGCTTATCTTGAGAATCTCCAACACAAAGGAGGATGATGAGAGAAATAAGAGGACTAATTAACATAGAAAGGCAAAACCAACCGAAGCCAGAACGTCCTTTTGAACTTGCGATACAAGCGACAATTATACTTAATATTAGCCAACCCAAAAATATACCCATAAGTTTAATTATTTAATATGTTTATCAGTTATTTTTTATAGACAAAAAACGTGGACAAGTTCTTATCCACGCTCTGAGGCCTTAGGATGCCCATTCCCCCGGATAAGTCTCGTCCACGCAATGCGCGAACGTTCACAGACTTATTCTTTGGGGAAATTGCTTTTTGAAAGTTCCTAAGTTTCAGAGCAGTTTCCGAATAAATTGCAAACGCTTTGTTTGTTTATATGTCATGCATCGCCTTTACGATGCCGGTTAATCATAGGCTGGGTTAGTTATTTATTTGGGTTCAACTTTGTAAATCGTGTTGGCACGTTGAACAAATGCCTTGTATGAATCTAACATTTGCTCATATTCAGGATGATCCTTTCTTAATATCATTCCCGTATAAACAATATATCCTTGGAAATTCAATTCTTCAGTCTGAAGTGTTAGTGTGTCATGCTTTGCATAATTTTGAAACCATCGTTTATAAAGACTATCTCTAATTTCTTCTCGATGATCATGTGGGTCGCAAATATAAAGCATCACAGACGCATCCTGACGGAAGAACTCTTCTAACACACATGTAATAACTTTGAAAACATCTACATCTTTTGGTGCCATAACCTCATCTTCATTCGCGATGAAAAAGTGGTAGGCCTTATCTCGCAAGAAATAAGGGTCTTGATAAAAACCGACACGATACGTCACTCCGTTTTTTGTCACAAAACGGAAAGTCATGTCGTTCAATTGCAGAACCCAATAAGGAGATTCTCGATTAATATTATCAACAGACAATCTCATTTTATCCCCAATTCTGCTTCACGTTTATCTACGGAAGCCATCCATTCTTGTTTCAAATTCATAGTTGCCAATAATGCGGCACGAAACTCCTCATCTGAATACGTTCTAAAATCTTTTTCCATAGTTGTTATTGATATTTTTTCAGTTTTGCGCTGCAAAATTACAAAGAATTTTTGAAATATGCAAGAAAAAGTGAAATTTTCTAAATAATAAATAGGCGTAATGGTCATTTAGTAGGCTAAAATCTTTGTGAAGGCGCATAAATAGAGGGGATTCAGACGTTCAAGTTTCTTGAGAGCAAAAAGGGCAAACGACTATGCTCTATTGGTCAAAAAGTAGGCTAAAATTTGTATAAGTAAATAATATTTAGTAATTTAGGAGCGTCAAGTTATTTTAAACGTCCTATGTTTACTATTAAATGCCCTTTCTGTAAATCTTCAAAGGTTAAGACAAAATGGCATCCAGATTATAAAACTGTGTTTGGTATTGTTTCCCATCGGAGGCAGTATATTCCAAAATGGAATGAACTGAATTTTTATCAAGTTCTCCTTCGCGAAAAATATTGTTAAGATGTTTCGATATTGCCGGCTGCTTAACTCCAAATAAGTCTGCTATTTGATTTTGTGTTAACCATACAGTATCACCTGCCAACCGAACTTCTAACTTAGTCAGTTCATTGGGTTGATAGAGTACTATTTCGTTCTGTTCGTTCATACGCTCTGTTTTGAGTGCAAAATTACAAAGAATTTTTGAAATATACAAATAAAAGTGGGATTTTTCTAAATAATAAATAACAAAGAATAAACAATAAAGCCTGTCTAACCGAATTGGTTGACAGGCTTTACTATTGTCTTCCCGACCTTAGAAGATGATGATCTTCTGTGTGGTGGATTGTCCGTTCTTAGTGGCAGCCTTCAGGATATAGCAACCGCTAACAGCAGGCATGGTCACAATCTGCTCGCCTGCTACGACAGTACCATGCTGGATGGCTTGCCCGGTCTGAGAGAAGACATCAAACTGTCCATCCTCCGTAGATTGGATGGTGACACACGGCATCTTCTTAGGAGCAGACGACGGATAAACGAGAATAGGATGAGGATACTTATCTGCTTCAGGTTTAACAATCGTGATAGGGCAGGAGGTAATGCTGTAATTCTCTCCTTCACGGGTAGCGGAGACATAGACTTGGTCTCCGGGACGTAAATCCTTGGAATAGAGATACGAATTGCCGGCATTCGTTATCCGTACTCCATTAACGTACCAATCGTATTGACTGAATTGGTATCCGCCGTTATAGGTGGAGGACAGCAGAGCCACTACATCCGACCAGTTCTGCTCTAATAACCAGCTCGGGTAACGCACCATGAAACTGAGGGTATCGGATTGGGAGTTGCCACATACTTGGCTCTCCAATACCATTCGTAGATAGTACATATCCGGACGAATATAATTAGCATGCTCTAAGTAAGCCGGATCCGTGCGTTTAGGCAGAGGAATCTTAGCTAACATATCTTCGCCAAACGGCTGATTATGGATATTGGTGAATCCTTCCTTCAAAGCACGACTATCAAAGAGGATGCTGTAGTTAGAAGGTTTAGCGCCATTGTAGATGAAACTGATTTGTACTTCATCATCATCGGCACATACTTCGTCTTGTACCAAGCGAGCACTTACTATCTGCGTTGGCATCTCAACAGTGAGATTAAGCGTGTAGATAACCGAGGTGTAGCTGGCTAAGTTGAGGATGGTATCGGTATAAGTGCCGGGTTCGCTTAGAACGCGTCCGCGCCATGTATAGGTGCTACCCGAACAGATGGCAACATCGGAGGTAGGACGTTGAGTGGGCACAACATACAAGTCTAACCGGAAGGTGGAATCACAATTGTGAATGGTTGGTAATACATAGTCGTATATACCGGTCACGTTATAATCCACTCCTCGCCAGTTATACGTCTGGTAGTCTGCAATCGTAGCATTGGTGCGATCCAGATAGGATGGGAATACGGTCAGGTTGAGATGGATAATACTATCGCAACCTTCGGTGGTCTTGAGGTAGATATGATGCAATCCGCTGCGCGTAATAGGTTGATCACCCACCCACATCGTATCTCCTTGACACATCGAATCAACTACATTCCGTTCATATACGGGAGCGTTATACAATTCAATTCGATAGATACTATCCACTAATCCGGATGACGAACGACTCTTGAACTGGTATTCACCGGCTTTGTAGAGGGTATCTCCTAAAATGAAGATGGTATCGTCTTTACATAATGGAACGCGATTCCACT
This sequence comes from Paludibacteraceae bacterium, assembly GCA_024399955.1. Classification (GTDB taxonomy): domain Bacteria; phylum Bacteroidota; class Bacteroidia; order Bacteroidales; family Paludibacteraceae; genus Colicola. The sequence continues at coordinate 157,526 of JAKSNH010000002.1, forward strand.
GCGAGCACTTAGTGCTGACGTTCAGATTGAGTTTAACGATAGAGTCACAACCAAAGCTGGTCTTGAAGGTGTCACAATAAACACCGGCTTGTTCGTACTCCTTGCCGTGGAAGAAGAATGGCATATCTTCCGGACAAACCAACTCGTTAAAGACGGCCATCTTGCTTTCGTGTACAACAAGATGCAAGGTGATGATACTATCACACCCTATTTTATATTTATACGTGCCTGTGCGCGTGTACGAGACGCCATAGAAGTCGTAGGCTTCACCTTGGCAAATCTCAGCAGAATACTCTTGCTCATACGTACGTCTCCAGTTCACCACAATCTTATAAACGGAGTCGCAACCATGGTGGGTAGTCAGGCTATCGTAGTAAACACCGGGTTGAGAGATGTTCAGACCATGGATATAAGTCGTGCGATCCGGACATATATCGTGCGCCTCCTCAATGAGGTAGGTAGGATGAACGATGCAGTTGAGCATGTACACACTATCGTAACCTTGTTTAGTGAGCAGACTATCGTAGTAAACACCGGTCTCCCAAATCTGACGTCCGTGGAAGTCATACGGCAGTTCGTTTTGGCAGATGTCTATATCTTCTTGGAAGAAATACGAAGGATGTACGTGCAAGGTGAGTTCGGTGATACTATCACAACCCTCAGCGGTCTTGTCGTAGTTGAAGTATGTTCCTTCCTTATTCAGGATACGAGCCCGCTCTCCTTCACCCAAGACGTATGTCTCCTTATCGGATATGTTGACCGTCAGATAATTATAGTAAGTCTTCATGACCCGTACGGTAATCTGGAAGATAGAGTCACATCCGGCAGTAGTAGGAATGGTATCGTAGAAGACACCGCTGGTATAATACAGTTTATTGCGATATGCGATGGTGTCGCCTTGACAGATGTCAATCGTACGTTGCTCGTAGTAGGACGCTCCCACAATCAGATGTAGGGTAGCAAAGACTTTATCCACGAGCGACTCTTTGGCACGCGTATAATCACCGGCATCGTAGAAGGATTCACCATTCCATACATATGGCAGTTCGTAGTCGCATACATAGACTGTTGTGTCGAGGTAATAAATAGGACGAACGGTCAGGTTGAGTTGCACTGTACTATCGCATCCGAAGATAGAGGTGTAGGACTTACGATATAATCCGCTCTCTTTGAGCCACTCTCCTTCAAATAGAACAGAGTCTCCTTCGTAAATAGTGGCCTCCTGCTTGATATCAAACGTTGGAGCTATACTCAAATGGATTGTTATAATGGAGTCACAACCGGATACGGCCGACTGTAAGGTGTCGTTGTAGTTACCTCCTTCGGATACAACGCGACCATTGTAGAGCGTGTAGGTAGAGCCTTGACACAACATAACGGTGCGCTCAGTATGAACAACCGGATAAACGATTAACTTACAACGTCTAATTAAACTATCTTGTCCTGCTACGTTGCGTAAAGTATCAACATAAATGCCGGAGTTCATCAGCGGCTTGTTAGGAGCCAACATATACGGCAGCTCGTTCTCGCAAACAGTAATGCTATAATCAAACTCCTTATATGCTGTCACTACAATCTCAAAGATAGAGTCGCAACCATCCATAGTGTGTTGATAGTCGTAGAACGTTCCTGCATAAGGAATCTCCACGTCTGGGTGTCCGATCCATGTGTAGGGTAATTCGGATTCCGAAATACTAACTGTTTCGTGGTAGAAATATTTAGTACTCATCGTTACATGAATCGTTACGATACTATCGCAACCGTTAGTAGCTTTGAGAGTATCGTAGAACAATCCACCGTTCTTGTAAACGATGTTGTTGATGATTACAGAGTCTCCGTCGCAGATGTTAGCGTAGTAGTCGCTACGTGATACAGGCAGTACGGTCAGGTCTAACGTGTAGATACTATCATATCCAGCCACGGTCTCAAATCGTTTGGTGTATGTGCCTGTAGCGGAGTAGTTCTCATGTCCGTTTTCCCAGTAATACGGAGCCTCCGTAGCACAGATGGTGACATACTCTGTTTGGAAGTTATACGTTGGATAAACGGTTAATGTAAGTTGGTAGATGCTATCGCACCCATTGACGGTCTTAAGGCTATCGTAGTAAACACCTGATTGTGTGAACTGTTTACCATGTCCTTCCCAAACGAATGGTGTTTGATCATTGGTTTGTTGTTGCTCTGCAAAGAAGTACTTGGAGTTGCGAGCAATATGAATAGCCACGATGCTGTCACAACCATTAGCGGCTTTGAGGGTATCGTAGAACAAACCGCCGTTCTTATAGACGATGTTGTTGATGGTTACAGAGTCTCCGTCGCAGATGTTAGCATAGTAGTCACCGCGTGATACAGGCAGTACGGTCAGGTCTAACGTGTAGATACTATCATATCCAGCCACGGTCTCAAATCGTTTGGTGTATGTGCCTGTAGCGGAGTAGTTCTCATGTCCGTTTTCCCAGTAATACGGAGCCTCCGTAGCACAGATGGTGACATACTCGGTTTGGAAGTTATAGGTCGGATAAACGGTGAGGGTAAGTTGATATACACTATCGCACCCATTGACGGTCTTGAGGCTATCGTAGTAAACGCCTGATTGCGTGAACTGCTTACCATGTCCTTCCCAAACGAAAGGTGTTTGGTCACTAGTTTGCTGCTGTTCTGCAAAGAAGTACTTGGAGTTGCGTGCGATATGAATAGCCACGATACTATCGCAACCATTGGTGGCTTTGAGGGTATCGTAGAACAGACCACCGTTCTTATAAACGATGTTGTTGATGATGACAGAGTCTCCGTCGCAGATATTAGCATAGTAGTCACCGCGTGAAACAGGCAGTACGGTCAGGTCTAACGTGTAGATACTATCATATCCAGCTACGGTAGCAAACCGTTTGGTGTATGTGCCTGTAGCGGAGTAGTTCTCATGTCCGTGTTCCCAGTAGTACGGAGCCTCCGTAGCACAGATGGTGACATACTCTGTTTGGAAGTTATACGTTGGATAAACGGTTAATGTAAGTTGGTAGATGCTATCACAACCATTGATGGCCTTTAGACTATCATAGTAAATGCCAGGAATAGAGAATGATTGACCATGCCATTCATAAATAGTTCCTTGAACAAAGCCTTTTTGCTCGCGGATGTAGTAGCTGGGTGTCATATTAACTACCATTTGGTAGATACTATCGCATCCTAGATAGGTCTTCATAGAGTCGGTATAAACACCGGCTTCGTATATCCATTGTGAACCGAATTGAACGGAGTCGCCTTGGCATAACTGATAGACGGAGTTGAAGAAGTACGAAGGATCCATTGTTACAACCAAGACATAGATACTATCTCGATAGTCACGGTCATAGTCATTGTATAGGTCACGTGTGCGGATGCTGCGCAGGCTATCAATATAGGTGCCAGGTTGCCATATATCTGCATTCTGTTCATGACCATCTGCCCAAATATGGCGATATGCTATATCATGTGGTTGGCAGATATGAATGCTATCCCAATAAACGTAAATAGGATCTACGATGAGATGCAAAGTAATGATACTATCGCAATGGCAAGCTGCCGTTTGTAGTGTATCGTAGTAGAATCCTTCGGATTTGCGATATTGCCCTGCCCAGAAGAGCGAGTCTTGTTCATTGATATGACGAACAATGGTGTCTTGGTTAAAGCTGGGGTAGGTGCCTTCTATTACATATCGAACTACACTATCGCATTGCACTTTAACATCGTACTCGCTATAGGTGGATGGAGCATATAGGATAGTGTCATAATACACTTCGCCCTTGATAGGATGTATCCATCGTTGTACGCCGGCCAACCATAAAGAATCGTTATCGCACATGGTGACAACTGAATCTTTGACATCACGAACATGCAAGCGGAAATGATATAAACTATCGCAACTATATACAACGGTGTCATTATAGAGTTTAATACCTCCGCGTTCTCCTGATGTGTCGCCTAAGATATAAGGTACATCTTGGTGACAAATAATGATAGAATCGTTATGGTTTAAATCGGGACGTACAGAGAGATGCAAGGTAACAGTACCATTGCAACCTTCTTGATCCTCCGGGAATTGGTAGGAATATGTGCCTTCTGTCCAAATCTGTTGGTCATAGAAAGTATATGGCAGGACTGTTTCGCATATCGTATCAAAACGTACTTCGTTAATCCTAGGCAATACAATCAAGTTAAGCGTGAAGATGGAATCGCAACCATCAATGGTAACGAGTGTGTCTTTATATATGCCACTTTCGGTATAAGGCTTTCCATTCATCGTATATGTCGTATTGGGACAAACAGTCGCATTGATAATGGTATCGTAGATGGGATGGATGACCAAATTCAGAGTGTAGATACTATCTTGTCCATGCACAGTAAATAGGCTATCGTAATAAACACCGGTTTGGTTATATTCATTGCCTCGCCACATGAACGAATCCGTATCGCGCATACATAACTCAATATGCTCAACAGGCATGATATACTTCGGATACTTATAGATAATTAACTGATACGAAGAGTCGCATCCGTTGGTGGTAGATCCCGGTAACGAATAAACGCCTGCTTCCGAATAGGTCTCTCCGGTAATGGGCCACGTATAGGGTGTATAATCGTTGATGTAAGCGGTATCACTGAATAAGTAGGACGAAACCGAATTAACAATAACATGAATCACACTATCGCAACCATGAATTGTTTTTAGAGTAAAGTCATATTGCCCTGGTGAAACACATTGATTGCCTTCAAATTCAATATAACTACCTTCGCATACATTGAATTGCAACGTTTGTTCATATTCTTGCCCAATAGTTAAGGTGAGTCGATAGATGGAGTCTAAACCATAAATGGTCTTGAAGACTTGCTCGTAGGTATGCGTACCTAAACGGCTGCATTCCATTCCGTGCCATATGTATGGAGCTTCACTTTGGCAGATAGTGGCTTGCTCTTCAAATAGGAAGGTGGGGTACACAAATACGACTAACTCAAAGATGGAGTCGCAACCATCTACGCTATTGTATCGATCATAATAGATGCCACTGGTCGTGATGGTCTGTCCGCGCCATAACTTAGTTTCTTGATTGCTCATACGAACGGTGTCGGATTGTATCCAAGCTCTGCGCTCATTTACAACAACTTCAATTACGCTATCGCAACCTAAACTGGAACCATAGCGGATAGTATCTCGACATGATTGAGTATAAGTCTTGCCTCCAAAGGTAACTTCACCTCCTTCGCAGAAATAGACATTCTGCACATTCCAATAAGTAGGATGAACGGTTAGATTAAGGATGTAGATAGAATCCGTGTGATAGATGCTTTCGTATTTTTGGGTATAAGTGCCTTCTGCACTAATCTCTTGACCTCGCCATAAGAAAGGTAGAGCATTTTGGCAGATAGTAGTATCTAATACATAACGATAGGTAGGCAGTACGATAGCATACAGTTGATAGACGCTGTCACAGCCATGAATATCTGTGTACGAATCGTAATAAGTCTTGCTTTCTGTTATCTGCTGACCATGCCAAATGCGTTGGTCTTGATCCGTAATCACAATCGTGTCATACTGATGGAAAGTAGGATAGGTGTTGATGTGATAGATAAGGATACTATCACAACCATAAATTGCGTTTAATGTGTCTCTGTATTCACCGGGTTGTGTGAAGACATGACCATTGATTTCTATTGTACCTCCCTGACAAAAGGATAAAGTCTGGTGTAATGTGTAGGTGGGATATTTGTTGATGGGATAAACAAGAATACTATCGCGCCCCTGTATGCTCTTTATTGTATCTCTGTATACACCAGGTTGCTTAAAGATATGTCCGTTGATGATTAACGAATCGCCATCGCAGAAATACATGGTGGGTTGGTACGTCACATCTACCGGTGTAACGAATAATCGCAGAATACAAATGGAGTCACATCCTTCCACGGTTTTTAGCGAATAGGTATATTCGCCCTGTTGATTGTAACTCTGACCATTCCACGTGTAGGTCTCACCATCTTTGATGGTCTTTTCCTCAATGTGCCGATACGTAGGTAGTGTATTCACAATATGCTTAATTATACTGTCTTCCCCCGTAACGGTGGATTTGAGAGTATCCCAAAAGACCGTTGTCTCCTTTATTTTCTTCCAACCATCACGGATTAATAACGAATCGCCTTCACACAGTCGGTGATTGACGATTGTGAATTGATCTGGTTCGGGCTCTGCTGCCCAAGTCGGCATTGCCATCAGCAGAGCCATTGCGGCGCTGCACAATATATATAGTATCTTCTTCATAATCACTTGTATTTTCTATCGATAGTCTTATGGGTTAATTATAACATGTACATCCTCTATGATAAGTACCTCGTGCATTGCGGCTGCCTCCAATCAGTAGGGTTATTTTCATACCTGCTGAATATGGAACTATCCGCTTGGCATCCGTCAAACCGTCTAAAACAGGCATGGGCTTTACACTGGATGCATTCATAGGGTCAATATTTAAACGAACATTCGTATCGGAAGTACGCACCATACTATTCAAACCATATTCAAAGTATCCACCGATTTTTAGGATGTAACACGTTGAACCTTGTGAATAAACAGAAGATAAAACATCGTATCCTAATTCAATACATAACGATACTGATGGCTTGAGACGAACCGAACGATTGGTCTCAAAGTTCCACGTACTATAACCATGTTCCGGCATATCGTGGAAAGGATCCGGATATTCCTCGTATTTGCCTCGAACCTCGTATTCACCGGTTGATTTAATATTGGTTGCCATCGGGAACGCTACTTTTGCTCCAGCTCCCACATAAAATCCCTTTATGTAGTATCCTAACATCAATGGCACTTCTACAAAGCCCCATTCGTTCTTGTCTTTCTGATTGCGAACATCGTAAAGGAACGTAACGGACTTACCTGGAGTATCCATACCGGGACGGCTATCAGAATAAAGGTCCGTAGTAATGGAACTGCGATGGAAATGATATCCGGCACCAAGACTCATCCAAAAACCATTGTTTCGGAACTCATATCCTGCACCAATCGAACCTCCAAAGTTACCTGCGGGATTGGTGCCGGACATGTCTATTTGTAGATTAGTATAGGCTCCTACACCATATACAAATCCAAAGTGATAATTGTCACCTTTGCTATAAGAACTTTTAGCCCTGCTTTGGGCATCTAATGAAACGGAATAAATTAGGAATGCTATTAAGCAAATTCCAAACCATCGGTTGTTAAATACTTTATTCATTTTGTGATTGATAATATGCGTGTTATATATGTGTGATACAATAATGCTTGCGTGCACTCAGGTGAGCGCGCTCGCGGCGCATACGTGCAGAAAAAACGTACAAAGGTATGAAAAAAAAATGAACTGACCAAATTTTAGAGCTAAAAAATCAGAATTTGCTAAAAAAAGCACTTTTTTTCTAAAAAAATTTGCACATCTCAAAAAAAAGTTGTACTTTTGCACGATTTTTTGCGGAATAGGCTTGATAAGTGCCTAAGCAGCGTATGAGTTTCGACAGCAGCGCATAGTTCTTGGGACGCCTCACCGCCATAATATTTAATACATTTATAGTAATGTACGCAATTGTAGACATGATGGGTCAACAGTTCAAAGCCGAAGTGGGCAAAAAACTGTTCATCAATCGTACAGAGGGCGAAAAAGGTGCCGCTCTGGAATTTGACAAAGTGCTCTTCGTAGAGAACGAAGGTAAGTTTAAAGTTGGTACTCCTTACGTTAAGGGTGCTAAAGTGGTTTGCGAGATTTTGGATAACGAATGCCGCGCTGAGAAGATTTTGGTATTCCATAAGAAACGTCGCAAAGGGTACAAAAAGTTAAACGGTCATCGTCAGGACTTGACCAATGTTATTGTTAAAGAGATTGTTCTCGCCTAAAAAAGAAAGGATTAGTTTATGGCACATAAAAAAGGTGTCGGTAGTTCTAAGAACGGCCGTGAATCAGAAAGTAAACGTCTTGGTGTGAAGATTTGGGGTGGCCAAATCGCAAAGGCAGGTAATATTATCGTACGTCAACGTGGTACTGTTCATAACCCGGGTGCAAACATGGGTATGGGTAGTGATCATACTTTGTATGCTCTTTGCGATGGCGTGGTTACATTTACCCGTAAACGCAACGACAAGAGTTACGTTAGTATTCAACCTATCGCTGAGGCATAACGTATTGTAAATATTCCATCGTTCCTCCGCCCTACGGCGGGGGAATGTTGTGTATGATTACGCGCGAGAGCGCACATATACGCACACATATTAAACGCAACATAAAATGTTAACACTCAAACAAATTTACGAGGATAAGGCTGCAGTTGTAGCCGGCCTCAACAAAAAACATTTCGCCGGAGCTCAAGAGGCTATCGACCAAGTTATTGCATTGGATCAGGAACGTAAATCTGCTCAACAGAAAAAAGATGCCGCTTCTGCAGAAATGAATCAGATTAGTAAGTCCATCGGTATGTTTATGGCTAAGGGACAGAAAGCGGAAGCAGAAGAAGCCAAGGCCAAAACAGGCGTACTGAAAGAAAATATCAAACAATATGAGCAACAGATGGCGGATGCCGAAGAAAAGCAGCGTCTTTTGTTACTGACCATTCCTAACGTGCCATATACTCTCGTTCCTGAAGGCAGAAGCGCGGAGGATAACTTGGCTGTTAAAGTTGGTGGCTGGGAGTTCGGTAAGGAGTTGGAGAAGCTGAATCAACCTAACGAAAAAGCCTTCACTAACGAAGGAGCCGCTATTGCTCTCAAGGATTGGCCTGCCCAGGAAGATCCTCAACCGGTGTTTGCTAAACTGCCGCATTGGGAATTGGCTAAGAAATACAACTTGATAGACTTTGACCTGGGCGTTAAGATATCTGGTGCAGGATTTCCTGTTTACATCGGTCAAGGTGCACGTCTGCAACGTGCATTGATTAACTTCTTCCTTGCTGAGGCAACCAAGGCCGGCTATACCGAAATCATGCCGCCAACTGTGGTAAATCAGGCTTCCGGTTACGGAACAGGACAATTGCCTGATAAAGAAGGCCAAATGTATCATTGCGAAGTAGATGACCTTTACTTGATCCCAACGGCTGAAGTGCCTGTTACTAATCTCTATCGTGATGAGATTATTGACGAAGAGCAATTGCCAATCAAGAACTGCGCATATACTGAATGCTTCCGCCGTGAAGCAGGCAGTTATGGTAAAGATGTACGTGGATTGAATCGCCTGCATGAGTTCTCCAAAATCGAAATAGTACGTATTGATACACCTGCACATAGTGATGCTTCGCATAAAGAGATGCTGGATCATGTAGAAGGCTTGCTCAAAAAATTAGAGTTGCCCTATCGTATCCTTCGTCTATGTGGCGGTGATATGAGTTTTACGGCTGCTATCTGCTATGACTTTGAGGTGTATAGCGAAGCACAACATCGCTGGCTTGAAGTTTCTTCAACGTCGAATTTTGATACCTATCAAGCCAACCGTCTCAAATGTCGTTATCGTGGCAAGGAGGATAAGAAAGTGCAAGTTGCTCATACATTGAATGGCTCAGCTTTGGCTCTGCCGCGTATCGTGGCTGCTCTGTTAGAGAATAATCAAAGCGAAGAAGGTATCCATATTCCTAAGGCTTTGCAACCATTCTTTGGCGTAGATATGATTCGCTAATAAACATAAACAAGAATGATAGAAATTCTTAAATATATTCTTCCTGCATTGGTGGTAGTATTGGGTGTGTGGTTGATCCAACACTCAATGCTTCGCCAGGAGGAGAAAAAACGTAAGTTCGAATTGCAGCGAGAAAGTAAAAAAACAATCTCGCCCATTCGCATGCGTGCCTATGAAAGGCTGAGTTTATTGCTGGAACGAACCGAACCCGAGGCTATGCTCAAAGAGATGATGGATGATCCCGGATGGGTGAATAAATCCGTGATGGATGTGCAGCGCGAATTACTGCAACGCATTCGCATGGAATTTGACCATAACATGAGTCAACAAGTTTACATAAGTGACGAGGTGTGGCAGAAAATCATGGTGGCTCGTGACGAGATGGCGGCTTTTGTTAATCAAATGGCTATTCAACTCAAACCGGGCAGTTCGGCTTTGGATTATATGAAAGTGCTGATACAAGCTTATCACATGAATGGTGATACACCTCACGAAATAGCTTTGCAAGATTTGAAAAATGAAGCACGTCAACTTCTTTAATATGATGCTTGTCGGCCTAATGTGCATTAGTTGCCAGCCGGATACAGCATGTCATGAGACGCGTAAGGTGGCTATGCAATGCCATTTTCGCGAATACTACCGCGTTCCTTCTGATGTGCAACTCAATGTCCGTACCGAATGGGATAGTATTACAGTACAAGGCATTGGGTCGGATAGCATCTTGTATAACAATACCAAGCAGGTCTCACATATCGGTTTGCCGCTGAAAGATAATGCAGATACGTGCGCCTATCTACTGACCTACCATCAAAAAAAGGATACACTAACTGCCATTTATACCAATCAGCAGAGATTTCTCAGTATAGAATGTGGTTGTGTGTATAACCATAAGATTGTGCAAATCATCCACACACGAAACTGGATTGATACCGTTATTATCGCTAATGATGCCGTGATGTTGGAAGTGGATAAAAATATCGTGCTGCAAAGAACAAAACCTGATAATGAATAAATGGCTTTCCATATTAATCTTGTCGCTATTGGCGCTTACCGCCAATGCTGCTAAGCATATCCCGGATACGGTCTATCACCATGATCGGATGTATGTAGATGGTCTGCGCATCTATTCGGATTCGGCTATCTATCAAGGGCTGAATCTCAAAATTGATATGTTTATGCCTATTTTAGAGGTGGCTCGTTCCAAAGGTAAAATGCAGGCTTATGAGATGGCCATCAATCTGCGTTTGAAACAACGTTACTATCCTACTATCGAATTAGGCTATGCTTTTGGCGAAACCAATGTGTCCGATACCTATTGGAAAGGACAAGGTGGCTTTGTTAAATTGGGATTGGACATCAATGGATTACGCAAGCACGTGGATGCATTGGATGCTTTATTGGTAGGTATCCGTGTGGGCGGAGCGTACGAGAAATATGACCTAACCGGCGTACGTGTGGCAGGATCGTATTGGCAACCTGCTTCAACCTGTGATTTCATCAATCAGTACTCCTTCAACTGCTGGGGTGAAGTAGTGGCAGGATGCCAAGTACATGTGTATAGTGGATTGATGATGGGATGGTATTTCCGGTTGAAGGTGCTCTTTACACGCAATCTAAAAGGAGAAGAAGTGGCTCCGTATTATATCCCCGGATTTGGCTATCGTGATAATACCAACTGGGGATTTAATTACTATATTGGTTGGAAATTTTAATAAACAAAATATACTAATATGAAACACACAACTGAATTGATGAATCGCGCAGCGAATAATATCCGTATTCTGGCTGCAGCAATGGTAGAAAAAGCTAAAAGTGGTCACCCCGGTGGCGCTATGGGAGGTTCGGACTTTATCAATGTCCTTTTCTCTGAGTTCTTAGAGTATGATCCTGAAAATCCTTCTTGGGAGGCTCGTGACCGTTTCTTCTTGGATCCCGGACACATGGCTCCTATGCTGTATAGTCAATTATGCTTGGCCGGTAAGTTCACGTTGGATGAACTGCAAACTCTTCGTCAATGGGGTAGTGTAGTACCGGGGCACCCGGAACGCGATATCAATCGTGGTATTGAAAATACTTCCGGACCTCTTGGACAAGGTCATACCTTTGCGGTAGGTGCCGCTATCGCCGCTAAATGGTTCAATGCCCGCTTCGGCGCTGTGCATAATCCTACTATCTATGCTTTCATCTCGGATGGTGGCGTACAAGAGGAAATAAGCCAGGGGGCTGGACGTTTAGCCGGACATTTGGGGTTGGATAACCTTATCATGTTCTATGATAGCAATAATATCCAACTCTCAACCGGTTGCGATGCCGTTTCGTCCGAAGATGTGGCTAAGAAATACGAAGCATGGAATTGGTTTGTTCAAGAAGTGCCCGGTAATGATGCAGATGCTATTCGTGAGGCCCTGATGAAGGCTAAAGAGGAGAAGAATCGCCCAAGTCTCATTGTGGGTCATACCACGATGGGTAAAGGTTGCTTAACCGAAGATGGTGCTTCGTGGGAAAGCAAATGCTCTACTCATGGACAACCTCTGTCTAAGTCCGGCGCCAGCTTTGAGCGTACTGTTCAAGGATTGGGTGGCAACCCTGCTGAACCATTTACTATCTTCCCCGAAGTACAAGAGATGTATGCTAAGCGTCAAGAAGAGTTGCGCGAACTATGCAATCGCCGTTACGAGGCTTATCATCAATGGGCTGAGGCTAATCCGGTGCTCCGCAATGAGTATGAGGCTTATATGTCTGGTGAGACTCCTTGCATCGATTGGAGTAAGATTGAGCAAAAAGCCGGTGCTGCTACCCGTGGCGCAAGTGCAACCGTTCTCAGCTACTTGGCTGAAAACGTAGGTAATATGATTGTATCTTCCGCTGACCTGAGCAACTCCGATAAAACAGATGGTTTCCTCAAGAAAACAACAGCCTTCAAGAAAGGTGATTTCTCCGGTCAGTTCTTGCAAGCCGGCGTAAGTGAACTCACCATGGCTTGCGTCATGATTGGTATGAGCCTGCATGGAGGTATAATACCCGCTTGCGGTACGTTCTTTGTATTCAGCGACTATATGAAACCCGCTGTTCGTCTGGCCGCCCTGATGGAAGTGCCTGTTATCTTCATTTGGAGTCACGATGCCTTCCGCGTTGGCGAAGATGGTCCTACCCATGAACCCGTAGAGCAAGAGGCTCAAATACGTCTGATGGAGAAACTCAAGAACCATCATGGTCGCAATTCGATGCTCGTGTTGCGTCCTGCTGATGCAGAAGAGACAACAATGGCTTGGCGGTTGGCTATCGAGAATACACAAACGCCTACCGCACTCATCCTGAGTCGTCAGGATATAACTCCGGTCCCCAATACGAACCTCGAAGGCTTCCGCAAAGGTGCCTACATCGTTTCTAAGGACGAGAACCCACAAATAGTACTGGTTGCCGGTGGTAGCGAAGTGGCTACCTTAATGGCCGGTGCTGAACTGCTCCGCAAGGAAGGTGTGCGCCTGCAAGTCATTAGCGTGCCTTCCGAAGGCTTATTCCGTCAGCAAAGTGCGGAATACCAAAACGAAGTATTACCCAAAGGCATTAAACGCTTCGGCATGACCGCCGGTCTGCCTTGCACCTTAGAGAGCCTTGTAGGTGAAAACGGCAAGATATGGGGATTAGAAAGCTTTGGCTTTAGCGCTCCGTATAAAGTGCTGGATGAAAAACTCGGCTTCACAGCTGAAAATGTTTACAACCAAGTTAAACAAATGCTATAATCATGGATTATAACTTCAAAGAGATTGAACAAAAGGCTCAACAGGCTTGGACTAAAGCCAATGCCTATAAAGTGAGTAACAAGAGTGATAAAAAGCCTTTCTACGTGTTGGATATGTTCCCTTATCCTTCGGGAGCCGGTCTGCACGTGGGGCATCCGTTAGGGTACATAGCCAGCGATATATACGCTCGCTATAAACGACTGCAGGGTTTTAATGTCCTGCATCCCATGGGATTTGATTCCTATGGGCTGCCCGCCGAGCAATATGCTATCCAAACCGGTCAGCATCCTGAAATAACGACGATGAAGAATATCGACCGCTATGTCGAACAACTCAAAAAAATAGGATTCTGCTACGATTGGGATCGTGAAGTCAAAACATGCTCGCCCGATTACTATAAATGGACGCAATGGGCTTTTATCCAAATGTTCAATTCCTACTTTGATACCACCCTCCAAAAAGCACGTCCTATCTCCGAACTCATTGCTCGCTTTGAACAAGATGATCCGACATGGAAAAACCTCTCTGAGAAAGAGCAACAAGAACGGCTGATGAATTACCGTATTGCTTACCTGAGTGATACCAAGGTGAACTGGTGCCCTGAATTAGGCACCGTACTCGCCAATGACGAGGTAAGCGAAGGACTGAGCGTGCGCGGCGGATTCCCCGTGGAGCAACGCGTGATGCGACAATGGAGCCTGCGCGTGAGTGCCTACGCCGGACGACTGCTCGAAGGACTGGATCGACTCGATTGGACCGAATCACTCAAAGAAACACAACGGAACTGGATCGGACGCTCCGAAGGTGCCGAGATGCAGTTTAAGATAAAAGGACAAGACGAACCATTCACTATCTTTACAACCCGTGCCGACACCGTCTTTGGCGTCACCTTCATGGTACTCGCGCCTGAGTCCGAGTACGTGGCTCGCGTGGTGACCGATGAACATAAAGCAGAAGTGGAGACGTATCTGGACCGTTGCAAACATCGTACCGAACGGGAACGAATAGCCGACCGCAAGGTAACAGGAGTCTTTACAGGCAGTTATGCCATCAACCCGCTCACACATGCCGAAATACCTATTTATATTAGTGATTACGTACTAAGTGGTTATGGCACCGGCGCTATTATGGCTGTTCCTGCTCATGATAGCCGTGACTATGCTTTTGCTAAGCATTTTAAACTGCCTATCATACCGCTTATCGAAGGAGCTGATGTGTCCGAACAGTCATTCGATGCTAAGGAAGGTAAGATGATTAACTCAGGCTTCCTCAATGGACTCGAAGTCAAAGACGCTATTGCGCAGATGAAAGAGTATATCACCAATACCGGCATAGGTCGCGTGAAAGTGAACTACCGCCTGCGCGATGCTATCTTCTCGCGTCAACGCTATTGGGGCGAACCCTTCCCTGTTTACTACAAGGACGGTATGCCGTACATGGTGGACGAGAAAGACCTGCCTATCACCCTGCCCGAAGTATCTGACTTTAAACCCACCCAAGATGGTCGCCCACCATTGGGAAATGCTAAGGATTGGACCTATAAAGGCTATCCGCTTGAACTCAATACAATGCCCGGATTTGCCGGCAGTAGTGCGTACTACCTACGGTATATGGATAACCATAACAGCCAGGCCCTGGTGGATAAGGATATCAATGCCTATTGGCGTCAAGTCAACCTATATATAGGAGGCTCTGAACATGCTACCGGACACCTTATCTATAGCCGATTCTGGAATAAGTTCCTCTATGACTTAGGAGTCGTATGCGAGGACGAACCGTTCAAGAAACTCATCAACCAGGGTATGATCCAGGGACGCTCTAACTTTGTCTATCGTTATATAGGCGAAGGAGCAACCGGTAACCTCTATGTCAGTTACAACCTCATTAATAACCCGGAATACAAGGATAAAGTGCAACCCATTCACGTGGATGTGAATATTGTTCATAACGACGTGCTGGATATAGAGGCTTTCCACCAATGGATGCCGGACTACAAGAACGCTGAGTTCGTCCTGGAGAATGGAGAGTATATCTGCGGTTGGGCAGTCGAAAAAATGTCCAAGTCCATGTTCAATGTCGTCAATCCGGACGATATGGTGGAGCAATATGGTGCTGACACATTACGTCTGTACGAGATGTTCCTCGGTCCATTGGAGATGTCTAAACCGTGGGACACCAAAGGTATAGATGGCGTACATCGCTTCTTGCGTAAACTGTGGAATATGTACGAGAATATGACGGATGCCGAACCTACCCGCGATGAACTTAAGAGCCTGCATAAACTGATAAAGAAAATAACATGGGATATAGAGAACTTCTCGTTCAATACCTCTATCCCTGCCTTCATGATTGCCCAAAGTGAACTGGCTGCCTTGCATTGCTCTTCGCGTGCTATCCTTAAACAAGTCGCTATCCTGCTCACGCCTTATGCCCCACATATCGCTGAAGCTATGTGGCAACGTTGTGGAGAATCATCCTTCGTTATTGATGCACAATGGCCCGTATGCGACGAGTCCTACCTCGTCGAAGATAGTGTCAAGTATCCCGTTCAATTCAACGGCAAAGTGCGCTTTGTCTTGGAACAACCTAAGACGGCTACCAAAGAGGAAATAGAAAAAGCTGTGATGAACAATGCCGATACCGCTAAGTACCTCAACGGCGCTGCTCCTAAAAAAGTCATCGTCGTTCCCGGCCGTATCATCAATCTAGTAATCTAGCAAAAAAAAGAGGTCTCGCGACCTCTTGTGATCCAGCTGGGGCTCGAACCCAGGACCCCATCCTTAAAAGGGATGTGCTCTACCTGCTGAGCTACTGAATCAGGCTTTGTTTCTCAAAAGCGGCTGCAAAAGTACAAAAAAAAAATGAACTGACCAAATTTTTAAGCAAAAAAAACAAAAATTTTGCATAAAATAAGTGTTTTCCTGATAAAAAATGAATGTTTCGCTCAAATATGATCGCCGAAAAACCTCGATAACGAGGGTAGGTAACCTGTCCATTGGCTCGGATTTTCCGATACGTATTCAGACGATGGCCAATACATCCACCAACGATATTCAGGCTTCTGTCAACCAAGCATTACGATGCCAACAAGCCGGAGCTGAACTGTTCCGTTTTACTACGCAAGGCATGCGCGAAGTAGAGTCGCTCTCGCAAATACGTGCCCAACTCTGCAACCTGCAACCTGCACCATGCACCATGCCCCTCGTGGCGGACATCCATTTCCGCTCCGATGTGGCGGATGCTGCCGCCCAAGTCGCCCATAAAGTGCGTATCAACCCCGGTAACTATGCCGCCGACCCTGAGGCCATTCGGGAACGGTTTATACACTTGCTCGATCTATGCAAAGCCCATCACACCGCTATTCGCATCGGAGTCAACCATGGATCATTATCCAAACGCATCATGGAGCAATATGGCGATACGCCCGAAGGAATGGTGGCTTCGTGCATGGAATTTCTGCGCATCGCTGTAGAACAGCAGTTCAACGATATCGTATTGAGCATCAAAGCGTCTAATACTCGCATTATGGTGGATACGGTACGATTATTGGTTCAAACAATGGATGCCGAAGATATGCACTTCCCCATTCATTTGGGAGTGACCGAAGCCGGAGAAGGAGAGGATGGCCGTATCAAATCGGCCGTGGGAATAGGTGCTTTGCTGGCCGAAGGAATAGGGGATACCATTCGCGTGTCACTATCTGAACAACCCGAAGCAGAAATACCCGTGGCAAAAGCACTCATCGACTATTTCGCCGACCCCAACTCACCACGATATGACGAAAGTAATATCATCTGTTTTGACGAAGTCAAACATTCAATCTTCTACTATACAAATGTGACTGATTGGACCTTATTCCAATTACAAGCTGCAGCCGAGATTGGACGACTGCTATGGCAGTTTAACGTCAAACGTATTGACCTGCTCAATCCTAATTTTACTACCGACCAACTGCAACTCCTCGCTCAAGATATTCTCCAAGCTGCCGGCATAGCTCGCTTTAAGACCGAGTTCGTTAGCTGCCCCGGATGTGGACGCACGATGTTTGATCTCCAACAAACAGTGGCGGATATCAAGTCCGCTATGTCCCAAAACGCGCGATTCTTCATGAGGAAATACCCCAAGATTGCCGTGATGGGATGTATAGTCAACGGGCCTGGCGAAATGGCGGATGCTGACTATGGATACGTAGGTGCCGGACGCGATCGCATATCCCTCTATCGAGGAAAAGATTGTGTGCTCAAAAACATACCTCAACAGGAAGCTGTGGAGCAACTAATCAACCTAATCCGTTCTGATTTGCAAATAAATCAACTATAAACATTAATATACAACAATGAAAAAAAGTCCTTTACAGATTGCTCGTCAATCGTATCAGCCCAAGATGCCTGCTGCATTGCTTGGACAAGTCGTTTTAAGGGAAGGTCAGGCTACTCAATCCGTGGCCGATCAAGAAGAGATTAAGGCACTCTTCCCCAATACGTATGGTATGCCTGTTATTACGTTAGATGCTGCTATCAATGGCCGTCCGAACACTACACCTGTTAATGTAGGTGTTATCCTAAGTGGTGGTCAGGCTCCTGGCGGACACAACGTTATCTGTGGCTTATTTGATGGCCTCAAGAAAATCAACCCCAAAAATAAACTCTATGGTTTCTTAGGCGGACCAAGCGGGTTGGTAGAAGGTAGATATCAGGAATTGACTGCTGATATTATTGACGAATACCGCAATACCGGTGGATTTGATATCATCGGTTCCGGTCGCACCAAACTCGAGGAAGAATGGCAGTTTGACAAGGGTATCGAGGTATGTAAACAACTGGGCGTCAATGCCATCGTCATCATCGGCGGTGACGATTCCAATACCAACGCGTGCGTGCTGGCTGAGTATTACCTCCAGAAAAACACCGGCATCCAAGTCATCGGTTGCCCCAAGACCATCGACGGTGACCTCAAGAACGAGATGATTGAGACGTCCTTCGGTTTTGATACCGCTTGCAAAGTGTATAGCGAACTCGTTGGTAATATCCAACGCGATGCTAACTCCGCCAAGAAATACTGGCACTTCATTCGTCTCATGGGACGCAGCGCCAGCCATATCGCCCTCGAATGTGCCCTGCAGAGCCAACCTAATATCTGCATCATCTCCGAGGAAGTAGAGGCTAATAACATGACCCTCCAGGATATAGTTAACCAAATAGCCGAAGTCGTTGCTGCTCGTGCTGCTGCCGGTCAGAACTTCGGTACGGTGCTCATACCCGAAGGACTCATTGAGTTCATACCCGCTATGCGCCGTCTCATCCAAGAACTCAACGACCTGCTCGCTGATAACGAGGAATTCGTTGCTATGGAAGGTGATGATGCTAAACGTGAGTATATCAAGACCATGCTCACACCGATGAGCTGCGAACTGTATCGCTCGCTGCCTAAGGCTATCGCTAAACAACTTACCATGGACCGCGACCCGCACGGAAACGTACAAGTGAGCCTCATCGAAACAGAGAAACTGCTCATCGAGATGGTAGGTAAGAAACTCGCCCAAATGAAGGGTGCCGGCACCTATGTAGGTAAATTCGCTACACAACATCACTTCTTCGGATACGAAGGACGTTGCGCTATCCCATCTAACTTTGATGCCGATTACTGCTACAGCCTCGGCCAAACAGCTACTCAACTCATCGTGGCCGGTAAGTCCGGATATATGGCTGTGGTGCGTAACCTCACCGCCCCTGCGGCTGAATGGATTGCTGGTGGTGTGCCTATCACCATGATGATGAATATGGAGAAACGAAATGGTAAGATGAAACCCGTTATCCAAAAAGCCCTCGTGGACCTGAACGGTAAACCTTTCAAGTACTTAGCAGAGCATCGCAAAGATTGGGCTTCTGCCAATTCGAAATATGTGTACCCCGGACCCGTGCAGTACTACGGTCCTACCGAGGTTTGTGATCAACCTACTCGTACCCTCTTATTAGAGAATGCGTAAGGTAATCTTATTCACTATGCTACTCGTCGCTCAATTGGCATTTGGCCAATTTAGCGATGAGCAGTTATATATGGCATACATGTCCTCCGACCTCTCGCTCTGGGGACAGTATATCGATGCCCAGGACTGGAAAGCCCTGTCCCATCCACAACGCTTGCGCCTTATTAACTATGAATATGGCTATATACCTGTCCTGGCGGACCAAAAGCGAATGGAGGAAGCCGAACACTACTTGCTGCAGTTGAACGACCATCTCGCCCAAGAACAACCCCACATGCCGAAAGCCACGTATATAGCCTACCTGTCCGCCTCCCATGCGTACGCGTACTTATTAGATAAAAGTAAAATATTCTCCGAAGGTATGCAGTCCTTCAAAATGGCCAAACAGGCCCTGCAAACCGACCCCAATAATCCCATCGCACTCACCCTCAAAGGCAATGTGGACTTTTATGCTCCTAAACTATTTGGAGGCAATAAAAAACAAGCGATGCAACTGTTCCTGCAGGCGGAAAATATCATGCTAAACGACACAACTTTCCGCTATCTGTGGAACTTGCCCGCTATCCAACTATGTATCGCACAATGCTACG
This sequence comes from Paludibacteraceae bacterium, assembly GCA_024399955.1. Classification (GTDB taxonomy): domain Bacteria; phylum Bacteroidota; class Bacteroidia; order Bacteroidales; family Paludibacteraceae; genus Colicola. The sequence goes on from JAKSNH010000002.1 coordinate 177,516, forward strand.
AAAAATCCGGAAATAAAGCCGCTGCTATCCAACAGGCTGAAAAAACACTCCGGCAACACCCGCATTTTAGCTATATAAGGCAAACCTATTTGCCACAACTCAAACAACGCAATGAATGAAAAACAGAATATAGGCACTTTCTTTGATGGCATAGCCGCTACCTATGATCGACTCAACCACCTCTTTTCGCTTAACGAGGACCGTCGCTGGCGTAAGGTGGCGGTCAAGGGCATGCAGCCTGCCCAACACGTGCTCGATGTAGCCATTGGAACAGCCGACCTCACGCTCGCATTACTTCGCCACCATAAAGCACAACGCATTACCGGTATCGATCTGAGCTCCGAGATGATGGCGATTGGCCAATCTAAAGTGGCTAAGCATCAATACACCCCCCGCGTTACGTTCATGAAGGCCAGTGCCTTAGATATGCCCTTTCAGGCCAACTCCTTTGATGCCGTCACCTGCGCCTATGGCGTACGCAATTTCTCGAACTTAGATAAGGGACTGCATGAGATGTATCGCGTGCTCCAACCCAATGGCGAACTCATGATTCTCGAGTTCTCCTATCCCTCTAACCGATTCATCGCCTTCTGCTATGACCTCTATTTCTCCCATCTGATGCCCTTCATGGGACGCATACTAAGCCATAACCGCACGGCCTATAACTACCTCAATCATTCGGTTAAAAACTTCATTTGGGGCGAACAGATGTGCCAACATCTGCGTGATGCCGGATTCCAACAGGTTCATGCACGAACACTCTCGTTCGGAATAACCACTATTTATTATGCTACCAAAAGTGCCTCCGAGCACATCAATAAACAATAATTACTATCTCTATGGACGTTATATTTGCATTCATTGCCGGTGTCGTACTGGCTGGTATAGGAGCCTTCTTCTTGCTCCGTAGTGTCAAATCAGATGCACAAGCGCATACCAAGGAACTGCTGGCTGCTAAGGACCAGGCACATAAAGATGCTATGGAAGCCATCGAAAAACGTACCGGCGAAATACTCAAACAACAGCAGGAAGACCTCAAGAAAACCAATAAAGAGAGTGTCGAAAAACTCATCGCTCCACTTAATCAGCAGATTGAGAGCATGAATAAACTCATGACCGATACACGATCGGCGAATGAGAAAAGTACCGCATCCCTCGAAGGTGCACTCAAACAGATGGTGCAACAAACCGAGAAAGTCGGACATCAGGCGGACAACTTAGCCGAGGCCATGAAGAACAAAGGTAAAGTGCATGGCGATTGGGGCGAACAAGTGCTCGATGATATACTCAAAGGCAGCGGACTCAGAGAAGGTGTAGAGTTCTCCAAACAAGAGGTCTTCCCTATTGGCAATAAAGAGAATTATCGCCCGGACTTTATTATCAATACGCCCGAAGGAGGACGTATCATCGTGGATTCCAAAGTCTCCCTTACCGCCTACACCGATGCCATCGGAGCAGAAACCAAAGAGGAATACGAACAGTACGTCAAGAAAAACTACGAGTCCGTTTGGGCACATGTCTCCGAACTATCCAAAAAAGACTATCCTAAGTATGTGCAGGGCGCTATGAACTATGTACTTATGTTTATGCCCAATGAAGGAGCCTATGTCATGGCGATGAACTACAACCGTTCCTTGGCGCAAGAGGCGTACCGCAAAGGCATCATCATCCTCAATCCTACCAACCTCATGCTCACACTCAATCTCGTGCTGCAATCGTGGAATGGTACGCGCCAGGAGGATAACTGCCGACAGATTATCGAGGCGGCCAATGGTATGTATGACAAGGTCGTAGGTCTGGTCGATACCAGCGTCGCCCTCTCTAAACAACTATCCACCGCTGCCGGCACGTGCAAAACACTTACCGACCAACTAAGCGACGGACGTGGCAACCTGCTCAAACGCGTGGATGACCTGCGTGGCCTCGGCATTACCAGCACCAAACAACCCAAAGCCCGCAAACTCGCCCCCTCCCTCAACTAATTGGCTAATTCCTGACTGTCCCCTCTCGGCGATGCCCCCCATCGCCGTTCCGTCCCGTCTATTTCCGGCGATACCATCGCCGTTCCGTCCCGTCTATTTCCGGCGATACCATCGCCGTCTCATCGGCTGCTCGCAGCCCTCCCCAACCCGAGGTTGTTGCTCCGACGAAGCGCCGCATCTAGTGTTCTATTTTTCGTCTTCGTTTTCGTCTCACTTTACCGCCCCTCTCAAGTAGGGTGGAATTCATAACATTCTCATAACATTCTCATAACATTGTCATAACATTCTCATAACATTCTCATAACATTCTAAACCCCTAATGCTACTATGTCTACAATACTTTTTTAATATATATGCAAATTTTTAAAGCAAAAAAATGTAAATCGTTGCTACATTATAATAAAATAGATAACAAAAATTTACCTTAATCAAATTAAAATTCACAAAATGTTTGGTAGATTGAATATTTTTTTGTATCTTTGCAGCGTGATTTGAAAAATATCAAGTCTTAAACTTGTGTTACATATAAAAACACAACCAAATCATTAACCCTTAAAAAAATTAACGCTTATGTCCAACATTCTCAAATATGAAGATGTAAAAGATAAAGTTTTGTTGCTGCGCAATCAACAAGTTATATTAAATTGTGACATAGCGCAATTATATGGGGTGGAGACACGTGAGATTAATCAGGCAGTGAAGAATAATCCCGATAAATTTCCTTCTGGATATTTATTTCAACTTGACAATCAGGAGTTTGCAAACTTGAAATCAAAAATTTTGACCTCAAGTTGGGGTGGAGTACGTAAGTTGCCAACAGCGTTTACAGAGCGCGGACTTTATATGTTGGCAACAATATTAAAAAGTCCAACAGCCACACAAACGACGATTGCCATTATTGATGCTTTTGCACAAATGCGCGAGTTGGCGCGTACAATGCAAGCAGTGGCAGAGACAGAAGATGAGAAAGAGAAGAAATCATTGATGCAGAAGAGTGGAGAGTTGATAGGGGAGGTGATAGGATCGCAATTAGATACCACTGCCACAGAGACAGAGATTGAACTCAATTTCGCAGTAGTTAAAATAAAACATAAAATAACTCGCAACAAAAACTAACCGTGCATTGTGCACCGTGCACCAATAAAAAAATAATTATTTTTCATAAAAATTTGCATATATAAAATATTTTTTGTACCTTTGCAGCGTGAATCGAAAAAATAACGAATAATTTAATAATTATCAACCTATGAGTGCAGCACAAGCATTAGCAAGCCAGAAATTCCTCAATGCAATGGGGCCAATGGTATATGATGAGCAGAAAGTGTCCCATGTGGTCAGTCTCATCAACTACATGCGTGAGAATGATAATCAGTGGCCAATTGTCTCGGAATCGGAACTAAAAAACTGCATGCTCCTTGATGAGGCGATGAATCACTTGCGCGAGCATATTTAATTACAATCCGGAAGACGCGATAAATACCTCACATTAAATCAAATAACAACACCGTGCACCGTGCATTGTGCACTGTGAACTAAATAAATTATTAACCCCTTAAAAAAATTATGCGTATGAAAAACAAATTTTTATCGCGGATAGGGCAGTGGCATACCCCTCCTTATCTTCGCAAGTTAAAAACTGACATCGTGCATTGTGCATCGTGCATCGTGCACCGTGCATCCCTCGCCCTCCTCCTCGTGATGCTGATGAGTGTCAATGTATGGGGAGAGAAGATCACGACTGTCGCAGGAATCACCAGTGGTAATAAGTACTACGTTGGTGCAACCACCGGTGATAAGGATTCTTATTTCTATGTGGATGGATCTGCTAAAACCGAATCTATTAAAGGTGTAGCCAAAGAAGACGTTGCAGACGCGGTGGCACTTACCTTTACTGCTGTTACTGATGGTTGGACCATTCAGTTTGACAACGGTCTCTATTTGGGAATAAAGAACGCAAAAGACAATGGAGCTGTTCAAGTAATGGAGGAAGCTGTCGTTTGGACAATAGACGAAGATACAGATAACGGTCTTCTCGAGTTGCATCCAAATGACTATTACTTGCAAAAGAATAATAGTGCTACTCAATTTGGTTCATACAAAAATACTCAAACCAATGTTTGGCTTGAGGAAGTTTCAACGACTTCCAAAACTCTTGTGTCTGTTGCCGTTTCTGGTTCTCCTACCAAAACTACGTATGAGGCAGGCGAAAGTTTTGATCATGCTGGTTTAGTCGTTACTGGTACTTATGATGATGAATCTGAAGAAGCGATTACTTCTAATATTACTTGGAACGTTACTCCTAATCCTCTCACCGCAGGAACTACCTCCGTTAGCGTAACTGCTACGGTTGGCGAAATTACAAGTGCTGCTTATGTGGTTAATGGCTTGACCATTACCGAGCATGTTGTTACTCCGGGCACGTATGAAATTGTTCCTAATAATACTTTCTTTGGTGTCGAAGTTCAAACATCAGGCAAACACGATCCTGTAACCGGAAAGCAAAATGACATCACGATTACTCATTCGGGTGGCTCAAGTTTCTATTGCAACGCATCACAAGTGCGTACGTATAAGGACAATACACTCACTTTCTCTGTTCCCGAGGGATATGAAATAACAAGTATTGTTTTAGCTGTAACCGATAACGCATCTTATAACGCTGATAACGGAACTTATACCGCAAGTTCTAAAACGTGGGCTGGACATGCTCAACAAGTTGTTTTAACAAGTGCACAAAGTTCTGGTAACTACCAAATTACCAAGATTACCGTCACCTTTGCCGCTCCGAAAGTCGTTTCTGGCATTGCTGTTAAAAATGCTCCAACAAAAACCACTTATTATGTAGGTGATGAATTTGACCCTGCCGGATTAGTTATTACGGCTTCTTACGATGACGAATCTGATGAAGATATTGCTTATACCGAAGATAACAAAGACGCATTCTCATTCTCCGGCTTTAATTCCGAAGCAGAGGCAACAGATCAAGTGATTACTGTTACTTATGCAGAAAAATCTGCAACCTTCAATGTTGATATACAAGCAGCTCGTGTTTTGAATAGTATCGAAGTTGCTTCTAATCCTGCCAAAATGGTTTATGAAGTAGGTGAGGCTCTTGATTTGACCGGTTTAGTAGTTAATGGTATCTTCTCGAAGGGAGACCCCGAACCTGTTGATTATACCGCAGACCCTGCTGATGGCACAACTTTAGATGCTGTTGGAAATGCTACCGTTACCCTTACTTCTGTAGATAATACCGAACTAACAACTTCCTTTGATGTTACCGTAACTGCTCCGGTAGGCGATAAGCTGACTCCTGCTCTTGTTGGTAACAAATCTTCTTATGCACAATGGGATAATGCTTATGTCGGAACGTATGCTACCTATATTGGCTATGGAACGGGTGGTGATGCTAAATTCCAATTAAAATCAAAAGATAATGTGGCAGGTATTGTAAGTACAGTATCCGGTGGCTACATCGCAAAAGTTAAAGTTGATTGGGAAACCGTACCAGGTGATGGCAAGGGATTAAAAGTCTTTGGCTCTCATACTGCTTATACCGCAGCTTCTGATTTGTATGGTGATAATAAGGGCACTGAAATTGGAAGTATTTTAGCTAGTGCAACAGAATTGACAATTACTGACGAGTATGAATATGTTGGTGTTCGTTCTGTTGATGGTGCTGTTTACTTGAATTCTATCACTTTCGTTTGGGCTGCTCCTAAGGTGTTAGAAGGCATCGCTGTTAAGACTGCTCCTACCGCTGTTGAATATGCTGCTGGTGAGTTCTTCAACCCTGCCGGATTGGAAATTACAGCTTCTTACGATGACGAATCTACTGCTGACATCGCTTATGAAGGCAACGAAGATAAGTTCTCCTTCAGCCCTGCATTAGATGTTGCATTAGCAACTACCGATGAACAAGTAACTATCACTTATGGTGGCAAATCTTGCGACCAAACTATTACCGTTAAGAATATCGGACTCACTTCTATCGTCGTTTCTGGCGACCTTGCTGTTACCGACTACACCGAAGGAGATGATTTCGATTTCACAGGCTTAGTTGCTACAGGTTATTATTCTGATGAATCTCATAAGACTATCACCGAACAAGTTGTGTGGTCTATTGATCCTGCTACTTTGACTGCCGGTCAAACTTCCGTTAAGGTTATTGCTACAATGAACGAAGTCAGCGGCGATGAAATATACTACATTACCGTCGCTGCTGCTCCTTCGATTGTAACTTGGGATTTAACTAAAGATGAGACCGCAACTGCTACAGCAGACGAAATCTCTTGGACGAGTGATTTCGCAACAATGATTGATGTTAAAGGTGAGTCAACTACACCCGCCAACAACTATTATCCTGGCGATAAAGATTCTCACACGTCAACTCGTTTCTATAAGAATAGTGTTTTAACCATTGCTCCTGTAGATAATAATGTTATTGTTAAGGTTGAGTTTACTGCTACAAGTGAAGGCTATGCATCGGCTCTTCAAGGAAGTACTTGGACCAATGCTTCTGCAAGTGTTAGTAACACTACTCTTGTAACGGTTACTCCTACCGATGGAACGCAAGCCTTCTCCGCTACTATTGGTGGAACTTGCGGATTTACAGCCGTTAAAGTTTACTATCAACCCGGTGCTACAATGACAAGCATTGCCGTTAAGACTGCTCCTTCCAAAGTTGTTTATAACGCCGGTGAGTCCTTTGACCCAACAGGATTGGAAATTACTGCAACTTATGATGATGCCTCCACCAAAGACATCACGTATGATGCTAATGATACCAAGTGGGAGTTTGCACCAGGCTTAACAGACAAATTGGATGCGACTGATAACGAGGTATTTATCTCCTATAATGAAATCATGTGCGAGGACGCATTAGAAATTACTGTTAATCGCATCGCTTCTAACTTGGCTGCCGTTTCTGCAACTAAGATTTTAGTGGTTGACGATGCTCCATCGCTCGCTGACTGGTACACTATTGATGCGAACTACGATGGTACAGTTGCTTTCCAATCAGATAACGATGAAGTCTTCTATGTAGAAGGTGCGAAAGGTCTTGCTCTTGCAGCTGGTTCTGCTACGTTAACCATTACCGCTCCTCAAACGGGCACTTATGCACAAGCTTCTGTAACGGTTGCTGTAACGGTTAATGCCGCTGCTGTTCCGTGCAGCGTAAAATGGATGAACAATGGCGAAGAATACACCGTTGGTGGTCCAAGCACAGTAGTTAATGCCGGTCAAAAAGTAACCAAATTGCCGACTGCTCCCGAACCTTGTGACGCACAACATAATTTTATGGGTTGGACGAATGCTGCAATCGCTACACCTCAAGCCGACGCTCCAAGTATCCTCTTTACCGATGCTGTTTCTGCTCCTACGGTTGATGCTGATAATACCATTTATTATGCAGTTTATGCTATTAAGTCTATTGATGAGGATATAGATAGTTATACCTTCACCGGTGTTGGTACTGTTACAGGCGGTGTAGCCACATTGACCACATCCAGTGGAAACACAATAAAAATGGATAAGGGTGAAGGATCAAATCCTCCTGCTTGGAACGCAGGTGCAAGCGAGGCTCGCCTGTATGCAAATGGACTAATGACTGTTTCATCGTCCGAGACTATCTCCAAGATTGTATATTCTTATACCGTTAATGCTAACAGCAAAGGAGCTTCTCCCACTATTGATGGTGTAGCAGGTGCAACTACTGCCGGAACATGGGATAGTGAAAATAAAACTTGGACTGGTTCTGATACTGAAGTTACATTCTCTACTTCTGGTTCTGCCGGTAACATAGGCTTTACCAACGTGACTATTTACACGGGTGGCGGTTATAAATATTCCGATTATTCAACTACCTGCGCTGCTATTGAATTGGATGCTATTGAGTTAGGTGGCACTTATCCTACTACATTCTTGGTTGGTGACGAATTTAGTCACGAAGGAATGACGGTTACCGCTTCTTATACGAATAGCACTACCACGAAGGATGTGACCAATTTGGTAACCTTCACAGATAAGGCTACGGGCGAAGCCGTTGATATGAGTGCTGCCGGTGATAAGACCATTCTTGTTTCTTACACCGAAAACGAAATCACCAAGACGGCTGAATATAATATCACTATTAACGATTTACCAACTATGACAATTGCTCAGTTCCTTGCTAATCCAAGTAAGTGCTATTTGTCTGGTATCGTAAGTAATATTACCAACACAACCTATGGCAACTATACTTTAACAGATGCATCGGGTAATGCTGAAATTTACGGCACTCTAACACCAAGCAAAGAATCTAAGCAATTCGCAACGCTTGGAATAGCAGAGGGTGACAAGATTAAAGTGATTGCCGAAAATTATAGCACGCAATATGAGAATATTTCCGATGTTATCTTTGTTGAGGAACTGGAGTTGACTGCTATCGTTGTTTCGGGAACTATGAATGTAACTGAATACACCGAGGGTAATACGTTGAGCTCTGAAGGTTTAGTGGTTAAGGGTAAATACTCTGACGAGACAGAAGCCATGCATGATATCACCGAAGGTATCACTTGGAATATGCCTACAGCAGTATTGGGAACTTCCGAATACGATGTAACGGCTACCGTTGGTACATTAACCAGCCCTGCTTACCACGTTACTGGTATTACTGTTAATGCTGCTAAGGTTCTGACAGGTATAGCAATCACAACCGAGCCCAAGAAAACTTTCTGGGTAGGTGAGAACTTCTCTACCACAGGTATTCAAGTGATGGCTTCTTATGATGGAGATGAAGATGCAGACGTAACTACACTTTGCACGTTCTCTCGCGCTGAGACTCAAATTACCGATGCTATCGTAAATGAAACTATCACCGTTTCTTATACCGAAGGTACTGAAACAAAGACTGCAACTTACACCATCAATGCTAATTGGATGACTCTTGCAGACCTTGTAGAGAATGTTACTCCAACCGAGACTGCTGTAAAGGTTTGGGTTAAAATAACCGATGCTTTGGTTAAGGCTCGCAACAATAGTTACCTCACTACCGATGTAACGTATGGTGATAGTCAGACGAAAGAGGTGAAGATCTACAAGAGTGGCGTTGATGCTACTTGGGTTGCAGGAGGTACAATCTCCGGTGAACTGAAAGATGTTGATTGGAAACTCTATGGTTCTGATTGGGAACTCATGCCAAGCGATTGGACTTGGGCAACTTATACCCCTGCTGCTCCAACTCCTGTTATCGGCGTTAGTTTGAATGAGTCTGCTATTAAAGTGAAGGTCGGTAAGACTGCTACTTTAGTTGCTACCGTTACTCCTGATAATGCAACTGACAAGAGCGTAACATGGTCTATCATCAATGATAACGCAAATGGTAAGGTTACTGTTGACCAAACAGGTTTAGTAACCGTTGCTGCCGACGCCGTAGAAGGTGCTACTGCTACCGTTCAAGTAAAAACCAACGAAGGCAACTTCACCGCTACTTGCAATGTAACCGTTGATGTTCCTGTTGTAACTAAGTACTACCTCGTAACCGATGCTTCTACTCTGCATGTAGGTGACATCATCGTATTTGGATCTACTTATACTGGAGGCACCGACGAAGCCAAGAAGGGCTCGTTTGTCAATGGCACTCTTGGAAATAATAAATATCTAGCAAGTGAGCGTGCAACCATCACAGAAGACGCTCTATCTGCTACTGATGCTTGTGAGTTTGTACTTGGTGGCGAAGCTGGAGCATGGACTCTCACTTCTACCGAAGGTCAGTTGGGAGCAACAGCTGTGAAGGCTATGACAACCAATACTGAAGCGTCCAATTATGTAGGTACTTGGACAATCAGTATTGATGTGGAAACCCATAACGCAACAGTTACTTGTGGCGAATATGGCTCGATGTCTTACAACGGCAGCAGTCCTCGTTTTGCTAACTATAGTTCTGTGCAAAATGCTCTTCAACTCTATCGCAAATATGAGACCATTCGTACAGGTATGGTTGATGGTCAAATTGGTACAGGCTGCCAAACTAAGAACATTCTTGATGTGAAGGGTGCTACGCTCTATCAAGTGAACTACACCTATGGTAGTTATCTTGAGTTCATGGAAGTAACTTATCCTGTTGAAGCCGGTATGCCTATCATCATGCAAGCAGATGGCACAAATGGTGGTAAGGTTGAAATTCTATATGGAAATGACGTAGCAACTGATGGAATAATATATAATAACAATGGCTTATATGGCTTCATTGGAGCCGGTATACACAATATTCCGAACTATGAAGGCTATTATGTATTCAAAGGTGGAATGTTGCGTCCTGCATTGGATAACTACACCACCAGCGGACATGCTTATATCAAGTTGAGCGAGGTTCCAACCGAGGACCAACTTGCAGGCAGTCCTGCTCCACGTCGTCGCATGAGTGTAGGTGTTGAACGTAGCATGCCGACAGGCTTTGAAACAATCATGATGCAGAAGGGTATGAATAAGGTTATCATGAATAACCAACTCTTCCTCATCCGTGATGGTAAACTCTTCAATGCCCAAGGTGCGCTTGTAAAATAAAAATGATAATGATGAAGTCTTGTGCAAGCCGAGTTTTAACAACTCGGCGATGCCAAGGCTCCTGAATTTATAGAATTTAGAATTATAGAAACGATGAAGAAAATGTATAAAAACCCTCAAACTGAAACGGTTCAATTCGCAGCTGGCGAATTGATGGGTGTTACAATTGGAGGCTCTCCAGCTCCTGGACCAATTGATGCTCCAAGCCGCAACTCCTATCATCCGTTCTAATGAACCCATCTAACTCTACCGCTCCTCAGAGCATAGAGATTCTAACTACCCAAAGCCCGCCTTCCGGTGGGCTTTGGTGTGTGAATAGATTTATCTAATGTTTTCCAAATAAGATGTAAAACAGACATTAAATTGCTTATTTTTGCATTTTTCTGAAAAATAAGTATAAAAATATTTGCTTATTTGGTATATTTTTAGGAAAATAAGGGTGTAATTTTTTGCTTATTTGGAAAATGTGATGTAAGTTGTTGAAAATCATCTATTTAATTTGTGAAAATAAGCCCGCCTTCCGGTGGGCTTTGGTGTGTGGATACGACTAACTAAGGAATCACTAAGGTTAGAAACTAAAAAAAAACAACATATTGGGTTAAATTTTGTTAATTTTGCCACCAAAATTTGTGTATTCCAAATATTTGTTGTATCTTTGCAAAGGATTTGTAAATCATGATTAAACACCTCAAGTATATACTTCCGCTATTGCTGATGGCAACAACGATGCAGGCTGAATCACTTCAGCCGGCTGTCTTTGCTCGTAAATCGGCAATGAACACCACCTATACGTCCCTCAATAAGGCTATCGAGGTGGCGCAAGAGGAGATGCAGGCTACTTCGCGGCAGAAAGATACCATCATGCTGGTTACAAGCGGTCTGTTGGACGAAGATGTGACTATCCCCAATGGTATCTTGGTAGTTATACCTTATAATGACGCGTATCGCGCGTACACGAAGAACCCTCCGTATTACGCTGAGGTGGATACATCGCGATACATACGTCCTACGTGCTTCCGTCAACTCACATTGGCTACCTCTCGCACCATCACAATTGCCAAAGGCGGCATCCTGTCTGTAGTTGGCAGGCAGTACTACTACGTAGGTGGCGGTCAGTATGCAACCGGTTCGCCACAAGGACCTTGCGGATATATCCAACTATTAGATAATGCCACTATTCAAATTCAAAACAGCGGCATACTGTATGCCTGGGGATTTATTTATGGGCAGGGTAGAGTGCATGTCGAAGCTAATGGTATCGTTTATGAGATGATGCAACTTAACTCATGGCGGGGTGGAGGCGTCTCGGATGCAATCACCAAGCAACCATATTCCATTTATCCGTTCAATAGTTATTATGTCCAGAATATCGAAACAACCGTTATTTATGACGAACAGGCCATCGAATACGTGATGATGGGACTCATTGCCGACGATGTGATTAACACCGCGCAAACGCGATTTATTGGCTCGTCTGCATTCCTCGATATATACGACGGCACAATGACCCGCACCTATGACGCTAACTACGATAGAATTCTTTATACGGTTGATGGCGGAATAGGTATCGCTTCCATCGTAATTCGTAACTACAAATCCATTGAGAGCGTCATGGCGATTAGCAATAATATATCCTTCCTCATCAAAGAGAATAGCATGATGGATGTGCCTTATTCCATGGCGATATTACCAGGCTCTACGATTGAAATCGAACCCAACGCCATCTTGACCTTTGGCGCATGGGATAATAGGGAACATGATATATTCGTTTATGACTACGAAAATACGTGGTTCAACCGCGGCTACGCCTACCTCTGCGACCGTCATACGCCGGATTATGTGGCTACTTTAGACGATAAGCCGCAAGTGCCCGAACTAACCGATGCTACCATCATTGTAAACGGTATATTAGAGTCCTATAGTGCCCTTTATACAACACAGGGCGGAGCACGAATTATCTCCTCCGGAGAGGGCGAAGTTATCCTGCATCAAATAGGCAATTGCACCTATACATACCAAGTGCCGACCGGCACTAATATGCCTGAACAAGTGCCCATCACACCGGCTCTGTTAGCCAATCAAAATGGGTCGTTTACACCTACTAACAATCCTTCCGCCGGAGGACAATTCGTGTGCGTAAAGGGCACGTGGTATCCTAAAAATCAAGTGCCAACAGATGTGGATGAAGAGACTTCAAAAATGGCAATTCCTTCTCCCCGAAAGTACTTCTATAATGGCAGACTTTTTATTCAAAAAGGAAATCATTTTTATTCTGTTTTAGGAAGATAATGTGTTAAAAATGCTTATTTGGGTTAAAATTTGTTAATTTTGCCACAAAAATTTGTATATTCCAAATATTTGTTGTATCTTTGCAGCCGATTTGCTTATGTGTACCTACATAATCGTACATACACGTACGTGAGCAACTCACTAATTTGTCAATAAAAAGTGAAAATTAAATAAATGTTTAACAATTAAAAAAAAATGTATGAGAAAAATTTGTAAGTTTTGTTTAACACTTGTGGCTATCTTAGCCAGCACCAATGTCTGGGGCATAGACATTAATATGAATGTGCCCTTCTATGCTAAAGTATCGGTTAAGGTTAGTTCCAAAGCTCCTGATGGAGGTAAGGTGTATGTGTTTAGTCGTGCATGGGTAGATACGACTGAATGGTGGACTAAATCAGACCCGGCAGAATTGTACGGTTGGAATGAGATGCCTACCGAGGAAGATATAGCGAAAGGACTGAGAAAGGAATATGTGGATTATCCTATCTATTCCTTGTATCCGTTGCTTAGCATCGGTTCTACTCAATTGGATACTGCCTTTATAGGCGCTTTCCCAAGCCCCGGTTATTACTTCAAGGGATGGTCCAAAGTGGATAATGACTATGACTTAGGTGCAGAAATGCCATTTATGCCAAGTACATTAACGATGGTGTTCCCCAATCCAACATTGAACGAATTAGGAGAAATTGTTAGTGTAGCATGGCCAAAAGATGAGGATGTTCCCAGTATCGGTTCATTCTACGCTACCTTTAAACCGGTTTTGGTGAATGCTTGTGTAGATGGCGACAATATGTTTATGGGGACTGAGGACGGAGAACAGGAGTTTGGTGCCTATTTCTCCACTTCGTTTGCTTCGCAGGGACTCAACGATTTTGCTGCACCCGTATTGACTAATGCAGAAACTGCAGGCGGACAATTTGTTCTAAATGGATCTTGTGAGTTTACAGAAGACAATGAAGTGCGCGTTCCATTGAAGTTTATTCCGAATAATCCTGTAGAAGGAGTCTATTCGTGCCAACTGACTGTGGCATCTAAGGGTGGTTCATCTATTACGGCTACTATTAAAATGACCGTAGAAAAAGAACCGGAATATGAGGCATCCATTGGTGATAATCATTATGATACCTTTGCGGAGGCTCTCGCTGCGGCTAACGCTATGACCGATGCTGTTATTACATTAGCAAAGAGTGTGGATATTGCAACTCCACAAATAGTAGCAGCCAATATGACTATCGATTTGAATGGTAAAGTGTTGAATGGAACAGGCGAACAAGTATTAGTGGTTGCCGGAGGAAAACTAACCTTGGTAGATAGCAAGAAAATTGGATACATATCTCATATGCCAACTGCTATCCCTGCTCACTCTGTATTAGTGGCTGGTGGTGAGTTAGTAATGGATGGTGGTTCAATTGAACTGAATAGCACGAATACTCCTCAATTGGAAGACCCGAATGATGTTGCTCAAATTATGGCCAATATGGTGGTGGCTGTGTTGGTTTCGCCTAACACCGTTCCGGGAGTGACAGGTCCCGCATCCTTTACTATGAACGATGGTCGCATTTATGCCCAAGCCCCCGGCGTGGTAGGTGGCGTAATGAATAATGGCGGCACGGCTACTATCAATGCCGGTGAGATTTATTCAACCGGATATATGGGTGTACTTGCTGCATCTAATATGGGAGGTTCTTTCAATATATTGGGCGGAAACCTGAAGGCAGAATTAAATGCTGATTTTGGTACGGCAACGATGGGTTACGGCGTATTAGCCTATGGCGGTACAATCAATATCGAAAAAGCCAAGATTATTGCCAAGGCAGGAGATAATCTGTCTGACCAATTATGGGGAGTATGCTGCTCTGCCGGAACAACCACTATCAGCAAGAAGGCTACTATTGGTATTGAATATACCCAAACCAGTTCCGAGCATCTTGCTCACTGCTGCATAGGTGCAATGCACGTAGAGAAGGATGCCGCTACCGTTGTTATTGATGGCGCTAAACTATACGCACGTGGCAATAATGGTTATACCGAAGAGTTCTCCGGTAACTCTGCTCCTATTATCAATGCCGCTTATTTCCCAACTCGTTTGTGGTTGGATAATATTGATCCTGAATATTTCGTAATCAAAGATGGTCAAACCATATATGACGTATCTGCCGGTAAAGAATACTTAGAGGGCTATCGCTATTTCTTAGGTAGTGCCGGCACTGCCAAGGATAATGGTAATGCTGTCTGCAAAATTGGTAACATGGGTTACGCTACGTTAGAAGATGCTCTTTTCTATGCGCAAAATAATCCCACAGAAAAAGTCATCATTACGATGGTGAATGACTACACTCTTCCTGCCGGCTGGTACACATTGCCAAGCAATGCCAGCCTCTTAGTGCCCTATTGCGCAGAACAAACAGCCCTGATGGGGAAAAACGTTCCTAAGTTGCCGGTAATGGAACCTGCTGTGGTTACTAAACCTACTCCATATAGAACGTTGACATTCGCTCAAGGAGCGCATTTAGATGTATTTGGTTCAGTAGAAACAAGCTGTATGCAGCGTATTGAAGGTATAGGTGCCCAAGGTTGCGCTGTACCAGATGGCCCATTCGGCTGGATTAAGATGGAACAAGGCTCAGAAATGACCCTTAATGGCGGTTCTCATCTCTATGCTTGGGGATTCATTACCGGTAAGGGTGAAATTGAAGCACGTCGCGGATGTACTGTTCATGAGGACTTCCAAGTTTATGACTGGCCCGGTGGTAGCAATGCACTGGGTTTGGTGATTGATGCCGTTTTGTCCAATGCAGGTGCTTTCCCAATCAACCAATATGCAATGCAGAACATTGAGTGCCCCGTTACTTATCACCCGGGTTCGCACATGTATGCGTCTTTTGGTGCAACCGCTGCAGGCATTCAAGTGGCAGCTGACGAAATTGGTATTGTGGGTGTAACGGACGAAAACGCAATGTTCCTTATGGATGATAATGCCGATGCTGATAATACATGGGTGCGTAAATACTATGATACGGAAACCGACCAACAAGTGTATGAAGTGAATAGTTCTGCTCACCTTGGTTCTATGGTGATTGAAATTCCTGCATTCAAAATGGTTGGCGCAATGTTAGGCGCACCGGATCTAACAGGATTTGACTCCAAAACATTCGTACTACCTATTACCTGCAATATGAAACTCCATCTGCTGAGTGGTATGATGGATATAACCCAAAATACAGAGTTCTTGCCGGGTTCTGAATTGGAGGTAAATAAAACTGCAACAATGATTGTTCAAGATGAAGAGGAAAAAGTGTATGACGGACGTGTTATCTTTGTAGATGATGACAATTGGAAAGATGAATTTGGACGTAAAAAAGTCCCATATCAGCAAATCGCCTACTCGCCAACATTTGATGGAGCTCCTGATATTCGTGATATTGCAGCGATGATAGACTACGATGGACATCGTCACTATGACCCCAACAAACGCCCTGTAGGTGATGCTAAACTCAATGTGCATGGTACATTCCAAGTGGATGGCTACCTGTTAACTACAGATAGCGGTGCTACCATCTTCTCTAACAACGAGGATGCCGGCACAATCATCTTCCCGAATGAGATTGTCTTCATGGATCAACATTCAGGCGCCTCCGCTCCCACGGATGCGATGATTGAACAGATTAAACAAATGATTGAATATGGAAGTTTAGATGAGGAAACCAAAAGGTATCTAACCAATATGATTTATGTGCCTCATCTCAATATGTTAAATAGCAAGACCGAATTGCTACCATTGAAATCTGCTTTGTTACGCAATACTGAGGGACAAACACCCGCATTTGCCTATACTGGTGATGATACCAACCCAACACTGCCGGGCGAGTCCTACTGCTTCTTGCGTGATCGTTGGACCAAAATGAATCAGTTTGATGCTAACTTCGCATACGATAACTACGGCGCTTGGTATGTTAAACCTGGTGAGTATGTAGCAATCGCTACTACTGCAAAGGTAGATGAATATTTTATGGATGCTAAAGTGGAAACCCAACCATTGGAAAATGCTGACCATACATACAGCGATGCTAATGGAGAAGGACGTTTGTTCATCTTGGTTTACAATGTAGATAAAGGTGGTGATCAATGCTGGGAAGTTACTATACAAGATAACCTCTATCGTGGCACCAATGGTACGTACTATTACTATGACGAAAGCCAAAAAATGTGGATGGAAAAAACCTTCTCTGTAACTTGGAATAACTACGATGGCTCGTTCATTGAAGAGTATAGCAACATCTACTATGGAACTACTCCTAA
This sequence comes from Paludibacteraceae bacterium, assembly GCA_024399955.1. Taxonomy (GTDB): domain Bacteria; phylum Bacteroidota; class Bacteroidia; order Bacteroidales; family Paludibacteraceae; genus Colicola. The sequence continues at coordinate 194,633 of JAKSNH010000002.1, forward strand.
GTACAATGGTAAGAACCCAAGTCGTGAAGAAGATGAGGATTATACGTATACCTTCACCGGTTGGACTCCGGAAATCGTTCCTGTTCACGAAGATGCTATTTACACGGCTACTTACGAGCGCTCTCCGCGTAAATACACCATCATCTTTGAGGCTGAGAATGGCGAAGAGATTGAACGCCACTTCTATACCAAGGGCGAAATGCCTGAGTGTGAAGATGTACCGCATAAAGTAGGTTACTACCTGCAATGGGAACCCTCTCTCGGTGCCGTCAAAGGCGATGCTTCGTATCGCGCTACATTCTTGCCGGAGAAGCCGACCGAGTTTGAAGTTACATTCGTTAACTACAATGGTGATGAACTGCAAAAAGGTAATGTTGCCGTTGGTACAACTCCAGAATATTCGGGCATTCCTACAAGAGAACCTTCGGACGAATATACTTACGAGTTCGCAGGTTGGTCACCTGCGTTGAAACCGGTAGATGCTGCTATTACTTATACGGCTACATTTAACGAGGTGGGCAAGACTTATGCCATCCGCTTCTTGGACGAGAATGGTGCTGAACTCAAATCCGAATCGTTGGCTTATGGCGTTGTTCCTACCGCTCCGGAATATAGTAAACCGGCTGATGCCCAATTTACTTATACTTTAGTTTGGACTCCTACTATTACGGCTGTAAATAAGCCTGAAAATTATAAGGCTATCTTCGAGACAACTACAAATAAATACACCGTAACAGTAAATGCTATCGGTTGCGTTGTAGAAGGTGCTGGTGCTTATGACTACGGAACAGAGGTTACGTTACATATTACGGATGTTTCAGTTCCAGGATTTAGCCAAGATGCTAAATGGAAACATACCGGAAATAGTGAAGATATAACATTCATTGTAAAAGGTAACGTAACTTATACAGCTGAGGCTACTGCCACGACCAATATTGTTGCAGAAATAGGATCTACTGAAACTATTACCACTACGACCGAGGCTGCTACCTTCACTATCAAAGCGAATGCTACTGCATCCGGTCAAGTGATAGGTGCTGAGAATATAGAATTGGTTCCTGCAGGTAAGGCTTACTTTGAATATGATTTCAATGCGCAAGCTATGAAGTGGTATGCCTTTGCAGTACCATTCGTTTGCGATGCCAACACGCTGCGTAATGCTACTCGCACTTTAACTCCGGGTGTAGATTATGATATCATGCAGTATAATGGTGCTACCCGTGCTGCTGCTGGCGCAGATGATTCTGCTTGGGAGTATATCTCCGACAAGGGTATCAATGTGCTGACTCCGGGTCACCTTTATATGATTCTCTTTGCTCAAGCGCAAAATACGATTACTTTCACCAAGACTGCTTCAGCAAGTATTGTTTATACCGCGCCTGTAACGATGAATCAATATCCTGCTGCGGATGAATTGGATGCGAACTGGAATGGCGTGGCTAACCCCAAACTATTCTATGCTAAATTAGGAGCAAAAGGTGTTACCAATGGTCAAATATATGTGGGCGGCGAAGATCGCTATGAGACTGTTACCTTAAGTTCAACTACATTCCCCGTAGGTAAACCGGTATTCGTACAAGCCGCAACCCAATCTCAAGTGGAAGTTAAACCTTCTGCTTCTGCTGCTCCATTGCGTCGCATGCTGAAGGCTGACAAACAAGAATGTGAAATCAGTTTGATGCAAGGCAATAAGAAATGCGATAACCTGTCCATCATTATGAATGACGAGGCAGAGGACCGCTACGTCATTGGTGAAGACTTGGCTAAGGCGGGTGTCAGCACCAAGGTCGCTCAGATGTGGGTTAACCGCTACAATGCTAAACTATGCGTGAATAGCATCGCTGCTGAGGACGAAGCAGCTACCTACCCATTAGGCATTTCTGCTCCTAAGGCCGGTGCTTACACCATCGTTGCGACTTCCGTTCCGGCTAATACCGCCGTTTATCTGACCGAGGATGACAACATCATTGCTGATTTGACGGCTATGCCTTATACGCTGGATTTGAGCAAAGGCACGCATAAAGAATTCGGATTACGTATGGTAGGTAAAACTCAGCCTTCTGTAGTGACTGACTTCCAAGAAGCTAACATCAATGGTAAGGAGGTCCAAAAAGTAATTAAGAACAACACCTTATATATATTACGCGCAGATAAAGTGTTCAACGCTCAAGGTCAATTAGTAAAATAAATCAAAAGCGCATCTACGCGCATTAAATAAAATACGATTATGAAAAAGCAATATCTTATCCCTCAAGTGGATACCGTAGTATTATCTACACCATTATGTCATATTGAAGGATCGGGCATAACACCTCCACCGCATCCGGGGACTTCGGCACCTGTTCGTGGTGCTGCCGGTAAGTTATATATCTAATGATATATCTATAATGATTATGCGTAAACATATCATACGCCTCATCTCGCTGCTGGCTATATGGCCGGCAGTGGGATGGGCTGATTCTGCTACTTTTGGCTTGCAATCGCAGCAATTGACTACTACTTATACTTCGCTTTCTGAGGCGCTCAATAATGCCGCCGAGGCTGACACTATTGTCGTGACTGCCAGTGGCACAATGGACGAGCAAGTAACCATCCCCGATGGAGTAGTGCTGTTGGTGCCTTTTGATGAGGCTAATACATTGGAATTGGCTAAACCTATCAAGAAAGGCTATGGCGATACTGCCCAATATGCCAAGCCGGTACGGTTCCGTGAATTAACACTCACTTCGTCCGCGTCCATCACCATTGCTGATGGCGGTGCCGTTAGTGTAGGTGGCATACAATACTGCTACCAGGGTCGAGGTGCTCATGCTACCGGTGCACCACAAGGCAATTGCGGATTTATCCATCTAATGGAAGGCAGCGCAATCACTGTGGAAGCAGGTGGTGTGTTATACGCATGGGGATATATCTATGGACCGGGATTAGTCACTATCCAAACTGAGGGTACACTCTACGAAATGATGCAACTAAAATCATGGCGTGGTGGAAACGTCTCTCAAAATATGACTGAAGAACCGTATATCATCTTCCCATTCAATAGCTACTTCGTTCAAAACATAGAATCGCCCATTCTATACGAGGAATACGCGTATGAATATATCGAGATGGGACTCATCGCCGATAACATGATTCAAGACGCAACTGCGCAGTATGTGGGATCAGATGGTTTTTTGAACCTATACTTGGATAAGATGCAACGCACGTATAATCCGGAAAAAGACCAGATGGTTTATACCATTGACGGATACATCTATCTGGGTCCGATTGTGATTCCTAAAAGTGCCAAAGAAACCTATAACTCGTCCGATTATGTGATGGGTATCAGCAGTAGTATTTCGTTCCATATCGTCAGTGGCGAATTGGATGTACCTTATTCTATGGCTCTGCAGCCCGGCTCCGAGATTATCGTTGAGCCGGATGCCTACTTGATGTTCGGTGCCGACGATAATTACGGCCATAGTTTCTATGTGTACGACTATGAGCAGGCTTGGCAGGGCAAGAACTACGCTTTTATGGGCGATCGACCTGTGCCGGATTATGTGGCTACCTTAGATGCCGCTCCCGCTATCCCTGCTATCGAGGATGCTAAGATAGTCAATAACGGTATAATAGAAACCTACAGTTCCTTCTATACTACCGAAGGAGGCGCAAATATATGCTCTACCGATGCCGGAGTAATCAATTTCTATCAGATAGCTCCGGATAGTGTAACTTATCAGGTATCAGGAAAGAAAACCACACCGGAGGCTATTCCGGTAACTTCGGCATTACTTAAAAACGAGGATGGCTCTTATACAACCACCGCTGATGCCGAACAAGAATCAACCTTTGAATACAAGGACGGCAAATGGATCAATAGCGCACAAACGCCGCTGTCGATAATTGACCAAAATCCGTCTATTCATCGTAAGTTTATTCATAACGGACAATTATATATCCGTCATAAACAACATACATACAATGCACAAGGAATGTAAATATATTATTTTGTCGCTCTTGCTCGCATTAATAATGCCTATCATGGCACAAGATCAGCCGGATGGCTCGTCCTGCGACAATGCTATTGAGGTGCAGCAAGGACTGAATAATGTGCCTTTTGAACCGGGTACGTATTATTTCACGGCATGGTCGTACGACCTGCCGATGGACATCGTATATGTACCTAAAGTATTTGACAAAAATAAGGCTCCGGAAGGCTTCTTGGACTTTGTTTGCCCCTTTAGCAACGAAGGTGGAGTGTACGATGATGATATCGCAGGCGTGTATAGCAAGGAGGGTGGTTATATAGTGATGCCTAAAACGCTTATCTTCAAATCCACTAAAACGAAAGAAGGTAAGGATGCTTGGCATTTTGAAGTAACGGCTGCGGAACGTGACCGCATATCTGAATATGGTGTTTTACGTGATGTGCAGGCATATGTAAAAGTAGTTATCAAGGACGAGGGTGGAGTAGATGCACATCCGGATACCGTATCGCGGCGTTGCTTGGATAATTGCCGATATATCCAGTTGGGAGATACATTGCATGTAGAAGCTAATGATAGCGAATCGGTGTATGTGTTCTCATTTAACCGATGGACAAGCGACAGTATTCGCTTTGTGTGGAAAGGCGAAACCGAATCGGCTACGTTGTGGTTAGGAAGACAAAACTGCGAGTTTAGACCGGAAGCAACCGATCCAAACTATATCATTCATTACGATATACCTGCTATGGGCGAGTATAAATTCACGATGGATGATGTTAAGAATATGGTGAATACTAATGGTGGCGTATTCTACGGCAAAGTATTATCTAAACAAGGAGGAGACTTTATTATCGAACGCGTACCGGAAGTGATTATACCCGGTATCAGATTGGAATACGACTCTGTTGTGCCTGTTCGGAGACAAGACGATACGCTGTATTTCTTCTCCAAGAAGTGGGAGGCTACTCACTTTGAATGTCCGACCGCGAACCGCGTAAAAGTCTATTTCGGTCTATCCGAAGATATGGATACAGTAAGCAATTATGTCGCATCCTACTACATGGACTTAGATTTAGCCAACCACCGCTATTTGAACCTATCTAAATCCGAAATGGAAGAGATGACGGCTAAACTAAAAGAGGAGGATAACTACATCTTTATGATTGTGGTGGCTTCTGCTCCAACTACCATAATGGCTAAAGCGTGGGATGAAGATACGGATTGCTTTGGTAACTCCAAACTAATTCGTTCCGGGGAGTCCTTTACAATCGCCTCCTCGGCTCCGCTTAATAAAGCCATCTATCGTATGAAATACAGCGATTGGAAGGGGTATGAAATTAAGATTGAGGGACAGTCCACCCGCGCCTACATTGCCGGTATGACTAACTATTGCGAACTCAAATCATTGACCAAGTCTGATGCAGACAAATGTATTACAGGTAGTTTTAAGAATCAAACAAAAACAGGGAAACAAAGTTGGACGATAACTAAGGAAACAGTAGATAGTTGGGCGGGGCAAGAAGATGAAAATGGGTATTTCTATTGGCACTTCAGCGTAGTACCTGTTTCTCGTACCTTCACCTTCACTTCGTCTAAACCTCCCTTGTACGATATCGTTGCTTGGGGCGAAGGTGGAACCGTCACAGGTGGTGGCGTCTATGAAAATGGGCAATCTGTTACACTCAAGGCTGAGGCTGACGAATGCCATACATTCGTAAAATGGGCGGATGGCGAGACTGCGCCAGAACGCACGATTGAAGTAACAGGCGATGCTACGTATCAAGTTCTGTTTGATGTCAAAACAACCACCATCATTGTTAGTGCTGCCAGCACCAACGGAAAGGTAGAAATCAAAAAAGTAGAATAAGAAAAAACTATAGCAATATGAAAAAACTTGTATTTATCACAATCTCTCTCTTGGGTTTCGCAGGAATGTGCTCTGCACAACAGACAGACGAAAAAAAAGTTAACTGCGGCGAGAAAGTTCAACTAATCGCTACTCCTAATGAGGGCTATGTATTTACAGGCTGGGACGATGGCAATACCGATAACCCTCGTTTCATAGACGTGGATGCTACGATGACCGTATTAACCTATACGGCGCAGTTCACTCAAAAAGAATCGGATCAGTACACCATCAATGTGGCTGTTGCTGCTAACATGGAACACATGGGTACCATCGGACAGGCTTCGTTTGTGGGCAAAAAGGACGATGTGATTACTCTAACCGCTACGCCAACCAATAAATGTTACGTCTTTGACCAATGGCAAGATGCCGAGGGCAATACATTAAGTATGGACGCTTCGTATGATTATACTATCGAAGGCGATGCCTCTGTATATGCGCTCTTCAAACAGGTGGATTTCACCGTCTCGGTATCGGCTGATGAGCAACAAGGTACGGTTACGATTTCTAAAGTTGAACAATAATCATTATTGATTGTGAAGAAAATACTTACCATAGTATTGATGGGACTATTGGCGGGGTATGCCTATTGTGATGAAGTAGTGGAAGAAGGACTTCATTGCGAGATGATTGTGCAAATCACAGCTACCCCCGCTGATGGATATGAGTTCGTGCAATGGTCCGACCTCAATATAGAAAATCCACGTTACATCACTATCCAGGACAATGTGACTCTAACGGCCTTGTTCCAAAAGAAAGAGGAACCCGAACCGGTAGATACATGTGAGGTAACTGATTCCATCCCGTTGGTATATCTATATGACCAATTGGTGCTGATTCATCGCGATAGCTTGAAGCGATTAGGATACGACACAGTATCCGAGTCGTCAGTAGGATGGTATCGCATTGTGGATAAGCAGGATGGTATCAGCATAGAACCGAAAACGGATGTGAAGGCCGCTACCGGTTTCTATGTCAATAAATCAACTCTCGCTTCAGGAGCGTATTATGTGCAAATCCTTGTTCATGAGCAACAAAACGAATGTCCGATTATTTTGCGCAGTGAGACGTTCTACATCCAACGCACAGGTTGGAATGATGTGGATGCCGATACTCAGGTTACCAAGTATATCCACAATGGTCAATTATTTATTCGCCGGGGGGGTACTATCTATGATGCACAAGGCAGAAAGGTAGGTGTGAGATGAAAAAACTGACGATACTCATCTTCTGTTTGACCTGCTCTTTGGCGATGATGGCTCAAGGACACGGATTATCAATCGGCGTCAAAGGAGGTTTATCCGATTGGAAAGCCAAGGATGTATCCAACTCGTCCCTCGGAATATACGCAGGATTGGATATCGGATATCAGTGTATGTGGCGCATGCAACAAGATATATATGTAGGTTTACGCACGGGCGTGGGAATAGCGTACCAAACAGGATCGTATTCCGTGGCTGCTAATAGTCAATTCACCAACACCGACTATTATGGCAATCAAATGGACTATTCCATTCATGCTGATGTCAAAGCCGATACGAAGCAACTAAACGTGGATGTGCCTGTTATGTTTGCTGCACGCATCCATGGATTTGCCATGAATATTGGCCCGAGACTACATTTCCCTATTTATGATACCTATAGGCAGGAATTAAGCAATACCAATGTAGATGTGTACTATCCTCAATATGACATCCCTATCCATAATGACCCCTCTTTAGCAAAATGGAACACCGCTGATATGAAGAGCGATGGCAATAAAGCGCAACCGATGGTAATGCTCTCCCTTAGTGCCGAAATCGGTTATGAATGGGCATTGCACGATTGGTACACCTATGGTAATGAGCAGTATATAGGTTTACAGTTATTCGTGGATTACGGGCTTTGGGGAACGTATGCCAAAAATACATCGTCCATGATGACTGTTGATCCGATTTCTATTGCTGGACAACTGCCGGAGATTAACGTAGGCAACATAGCTGATGCCGGCATTTTAGTTAAACCCCTAACATTTGGCGTGCGCCTCTATTATACTTTCCAAAGTACTGACTATTCAGGCCATGGATGGAAGAGGAAACGTAGATAATAAATTTGTATTGTATGAAAAAAAGTATTTTAGTCTGTGTGGTATTCACTTTGTTTGCCTCTGTGCTGATGGCACAGATTGGCAGCTCATGCGAAAAAGCTAAACCGATTGGTACAGGTTTGGATATTGACATCGCTTCGGCAGGCACCTACTGGTACACGGCTTCGGTATATGATTTACCTATCCAAGTAATGGTTACTTCTACCGATATAAACGCAGAGGCTCCCAGTGTCAGTGTGGACTTTTCTTGCACCGGAGTATATGAAGAGGACTTGGCCAAAGCCATTGAGGAACAAGGCGAAGAAGTACCTATCCAAATGACTTTTAATCCCAAGAAAATCATTGATGGTAAGGCTGTTTATACGATGTCAATTGGCGCTAAGTACCGCGAACGGCTGATGCAAGCCGGCATCACACGGGATGTAAAGGCTTACGTACAAGTTGTTGCCTCCGCAGGAGGACATGTAACCGTTACTCCGGACTCAATCTCTAAACAGTGCCTCAAAGGTATGCGTAAATTGCTGCTGCCGGACGTGGTTCATGTGGCAGCGAATGATGTGGAAACTGCCTATCTACTGCCTTTGTGCGACTTCCGTCATGATAGCATATTATTTGTATGGAATGGTAAACAATCGCCTGTTACCCTATGGGTTGGCGTGGATGATTGCGGTTTTGTGCCAGAAGAAGGCAAAGACCATGTACTGACATCTTGGACCATTGCACCGGAACACGAATTGAAATTTACGTCCAAACAACTAAATAATGTTATTGATGACTTGCTTCATAGCGGTGTTTATTATGCCAAAATCGTTTCGGAAGAAGCAGCTGATTTCCGCATAGATATTGTACCCGAAAAACCTCTTGATGGTATTCGATTCCGATATGGAGAGTCGGCTCCTGTTCGTGTTGAAGAAGATACGATGTATTATTTTCCCAAGTCGTGGAATGCAACACGTTGGACTACCAACAATAGTGCGCAATGTCGTATGTATTTCAGTCTTCAACAGGATATTGATACTTCGGATACAAAAACGTATATCCGTTACTATGATTTAGATTTGGATACATTGGGGTATCGCTATCTGGAATTGAGTGATGTGGAGATGGCGGCTATTACATCGTCGCAACCAACAGAACAAAACTATATCTTTGTACATGTAGTATCTTTATCCCCATCGGCAATCATGTTGACACCTAATGCGTGGCTGCCGAGTACATGTGCCTTAACGAGTTACCAACTGCGTTCGGGTGAACAAATTCATTTCAAATCCGATGCTAACAGCAAGGACTACCGTTTCCGTATGCGCTATTCAGATTGGAAAAATGGAAGAATCCAAATAATGGGTGAGAATTTAGGCAGAAAGACGATAACCATGGGTCTAGTAAGAGACTGTTCTGTTTCTTCGGCTGTTGAGCAGTATGTGCTATCCGGTACGTATCGGGAATTGAAGGAAGAGGCACCTATCCAGGAAATAGATAGTGCCCGTATGAGCAAATTAGCGAAGTATGATGCATATAAACCGACAGATCCGGATGGTTTTTACTATTGGATATTTAACCACAATCATGCAGCGTGTTTCGTTACCTTTACCAGTATTCCGTTTATTTTACCTACAACCATAGCCGAGATAGAAATGTTAAACGGGGTAGAGGAACGTAAATTGCTCATCAATGGACGCTTATATATTCAGCGTGTAAACACAATATATGACATATTTGGACGCAAAATTGACAAATAAGGATAGCATTTTATAGAAAAAATGCATTTTTCTTTACAAAAATTTGTATATATAAAAAAAAAAGTGTATTTTTGCACGATTTTTTAGATTTCTTAATTGAACAAGGAATGAAAAATAGAATGAAAAATAGTTTGGTTACGATAGTTCTTGCTGTATTTTTGGGTACATCCTTTGATGCGTCCGCGTATGCGCAGGCGTTACCCCGTGCGCTATCAGCGGAGGCTCTAATGAGTGATTGCGAAAAGGAGGCAGAACGTTTTAACTATCCGTATTATTATTGTGATTGTAAGGAACAAGGACGAGCATTCCAGTTTGGCTTAGATATTGAAGTTGCTGATACGATGTGGTTTTCTGCCTCAATGGATCAGTTAAAACAAGGAATGTCAGCATATTGGTTCTCTAATTGTACTGTAGGCATAGAGGTGTATGCCTTGTGCTCGTCAAAGGAACCGGCTTTTTCTATGGTTGTTGGGCGCAATCAGATGCGCGAAAAAGATGTGGCGGAGATAAATAAGAAATTAGAGGAAATGGGTAAGATGGCTGATATTATGTCGCAATTTATTCCTCGTATTCGTATTTATCCTATGAATGGAGGATCAGGACGGGTATTGGTTTTTCCTTATAATATCGGTCCTCATTCTACATGCGAAGATGTTCTTCCTATTATCAATGGCATGACATACGTTAGCAGTCATGACTATGATGTGTATGCCTTGAATCCGAGTACGATGATTCAAAACCGGCTGATGTTTGTACAATGGAAACAAAAGAAGGATAGTACTTGCCATATATATATTACCCGTAAAACATGCGATGGTGATAAAGTGGCTGATTTTATTGCAAAAGATTCTACAAAATTATTTTTCCCAGATACCGCCCTAATTAATGATGCCAAAAAGTCAGGAGATACATTATTCTTCCACTTTGAGCACAATGGTAATTTCCCTGGACGTATCCTGTTTAGAATGAATCCCAAATGGGAAACTGACACAATAGATAGTACATTTTGTCACGGTGGCGCGATTGTTCTGCCGGATACAGTGTTAAAAGAAACAACTGTCTATGGTCCAGATACGATGTGGTTAGCATCGGATACGGTAGGAATTTTTACCTACAATATTACGGTTATTCCTGCTGATACATTGCATGATACTTTGAGATTGAGGCATACCCAATTGCCAACTATGTATCAAAAACAGTTTTATGTAGCCAATTTCGGCGATTATGAGACTCTACTACATAAGGATGGGCAATGCGACATTCGTGTTTTCTTACATGTTGTCAATATAGGCGATACGGCATACATTACGAATGAACAGACTGTTTGTGTAGGTAAAACGATAAATATAGGTGGTGTCGTTTATGATCATGATACGGTGGTAGTGTTTGGACAATGGAAAAAGGATACATGGCAGATAACGTCCAACGTGCTATTGTTTGAAGCGCCTGTGGCTGAATATGATACTGTCTATATCAAAATAGAGGAATTGCCCTATACCTATCCGTTGAACGGACAAATATATGATGCGTTTGGAGATTACCAGATTCAGATACATCATTCTGGTGAATGTGACCGATTGATTTATCTTACGCTTAGCGAAATACCGCAAACGGCACTAAACGATGTCTATTTTAAGAGAGATAAGCCGGTGAAATTTGTTGTGGATGGACACCTATATATATATAATAGAGGAAAGATTATTGGCATTTTAGGAAAATAATATACAAAAACACAAAACGAATTATAAAATTATAAAAAAAGTGTAAATTAACCCTAATTATTAACAAAAAATCCAAAACAATCAAATGAAAAAGGTTTTACTTTTGACATTGTCTGCTTTGCTGACATTTAATATGTTTGCAGCAGGTAATGGTGATGGGTCCTCTAAGGAGAATGCCATCGAATTTGACTGGGAAAAAGGTAATGTGCAAGAGGGAGGACTATCTCTCTGGTACAGCGTTGGATTAGCACCTCTCTATGAGGAGGAAAATCCTGCGTTGGCGCTTTACCTGACCAACCTAACAAAAGCTACCGCTAAAGTCGAAGTCGAAGCTGTGGTAGCCGGTAACAATGAACAACGTAATTACACGTTGGATGGACATCAAAACAAAGTTTGGTCGCAATCGGCGGGTTTGTTGGTACGTATGAAGTACAAAGAGATTTTAGTCAAATTGACTTCCGATCAACAAGTTATGTTATCTGCGAAGGTGTATGAGTTCCAAGATGCAGATGACGCTTGCGTGAATGCAAAGGACTTTACGATTGGTGCAACTGTGAAAGCAACAAGTGCTTGGTTCAAAGTTGGCATTGAAGAGGCTAAACAGAATGGTAAAGACATCCAAGTGACAATTACCAACAACGGACCTGCTGCTGCAACTATCCATGCAGGTATTAGTGCAGATTGCCCAAGTACCGGTTTGACAGAAAAAACATTCAACTTAGGCGCAGGTGCTTCTATTCAAAAGCAATTGTCTAACTCAATGGTTAATACCTTAAAGGATGACTTTGTGTATGCTTTGATTGAAGCCAACCAAGAAGTGTCAGTGAAGGCTGAATATGTGACCCCCAAGGGCGTTGAGTACGATGTACCGGCTTGCGAAAGTGCTGAATTGGCAGAGCTGGACAAAGTTTACAACGTTGCTGCAGGTGGTGATGCTTGGTATCAAATTCCTGTTAAGGACTTGATGGGTAAGAGAATGCAGCCTCAAGTCATTATCCAAAACGAAGGTGGTAGCAAAGCAACTATCAAGGGTGAGGTTATCTTTGCTTGCGGTAAGCCTGCTGCTATGACTAAAACAATTACTATAGCAGCCAATGGTGTTCTTGTAAAGGATATTGCTAAGAACATGGTTGACGGTATTGACACTACTAGTTATGCGTATGTGTATGTGCATATCAGCACAGACCAACCATTGTCCTATTATGCTCGTCTGAAGAATGTGCATGAAGGTGATGCTTGTAAGACTTCGCAAGAATTTGTATTCAATGAAAAAAATTATCAAGACGCTAATACCAAAGTTTGGTATGCTATTTCTATTGCAGAAGCCAAAGCTGGTAAGAAGGATATCGCAATAACTGTTAATAACCGTGCCAACAAGGTGGCTGCTATTGTAGGTAGTGTTGCATTTGAGTGCCCCTATACTGATTTACAGACTTTCAGCAAAAAATTAGGTGCTGCTGATGAGACGAGTAAGACTATTAAATACTCCACATTCTCAATGTTTGGCGACACCATTTACGTTTTGGTGGAGACCGATCAGCCCATTACTATCAGTGCGAAATTAGTGGATGCTGTTCCTGTTGACGATCATTCTTGCGAAGGCGCAATAGATTTTGACTGGAAGAATGGTCATGTACAAAAGGCAGATACTACCGTTTGGTATAAAGTTAATATGGCTGATGTCCGTAATAATAAGGATATCCCTGAGTTGACCATTATTAACCGTAATCAAAATGCTTCCGTTACTATTCGAGGTGAACTCTCTACAGAGTGCCCTGTAACGGTTGAAATGCAAAAGCGTAATTTGACCATTGCAAAAGGTGGTACCTATACCAAACTGATTGCTCGTGATTTGTTCAAGAATATCAAGGCTGAATATGTTTATATCAAAATAACAGCCAACCAAGAGTTTTCTTTCCAAGTTAGGATGCTCAAGGAGGATGAAGGTAAATCTTGTACAAATGCTGTTGAGTTTAACTGGGTTACCGGTAACGATCAAGAGGCCAATACTTCCGTTTGGTATTATGCAGATATGAAGAATGTCAAAGCTTCCGAGAAGGATGTAATGGCTAAGTTGATCAATCGTACCAAACAAGTTGCCAACCTTTCTGCTGAATTCTCTAATACTTGTCCTTGTGAGACTCCACAAGCTCAAAGTATGAAGTTGGGAGCTAATGCTGAGAAATCCAAATTATTGGTTAACTCAACATTTGACAGCTACAACGATACCGTTTATTTTCGTATCATAACCGATGCGGCTATTCATTTTGAAGCTAAATTGCAGGAGCCAAAGCCATTTACGCCTTTCAGTGTTTGTGGAACAGAGAAAGCAGTGAAGCCGAACGTACAATACGAACAAACGGAAGATTCTGTTTGGTATAAGGCTGTTGTCAGTGATTTCTCCGATGAGAAGTTCCCAGGACTTGTTCCAATGATTGTTTTCACGAATGAGGCTACCGCACAAACAATCCGTGCATATCTCTCATACGATTGTAATATTACTAAGGCTCCGCAAATGGAAAGCCGCAAATTGAGCGCAAATAGTGTTGCCAGCAAAGTGATTGAGCGTAGCATGATTCCTAACAAGGAATATGCTGATATTTGCTTGGTTGGTAAGAACTTCAGTTTTAGAATAGATATGGTAGATCCGAATGATGGTCATGATTGCCGTCACGCGTTGGACTTTAATGTAAATACGGATTATGTACAAGTCCCCGGTACAATGTGGTATCGCTTTGATGCTTCGGCACCCGATATTGATTTGTATAAATTTATCGTCAGCGCTAATAAGGTCAGCAATGATGCTAAAGTTACCATTTCAGTTTATGATGACTGCGAGGGCGAACTGATTGAAGAAGGTTCTGCTACTTTACGTTCGTCGAGGCAAAAAGAAATTATGGGTGATGTGCTCAAAGGTTTCAGCAAAACGGGTCATATCTTAGTCAAAGTTGTTTGCTCAGAGGATATTACGTTCCGGATGGACAAAGTGGAACGTCCAAAATTGCCAGAAGCAATCATTGCTTGCGAAAACGCCAAACCATTGTTAATCAACACTGATTACAAGCAAGGTCAGAATGATACCGTATGGTACGTAGTGGATGCAAAAGATTTGCGCGAGAATACCGTTGGTGATGGTGTGTTGTCTATTCATAACATTGGTGCAACCAACGTTAAGATTAAGGCAGAGGTGGCTTATATTTGCCCTGTTGAGTATGAAATGACTTCTAAACAAATCTCTGTTAAGGCAGGTGAGGACTATTCAAAACTGTTAGAGCGTGCTAAATTCAACTCTGTTACGGCTCCTTTAGTGTATGTTCGTTTGATTTCCACGGATTCTATTGCATTCCGTATTGATCTCAAACTTGCTAAAGGTGATGACTGCTTGAATCCAATTGATTTTGATTGGGCTCATGGTAACGTCAATCCGAAAGATTCATGCTTATGGTATAATGTTCCGTTCTATGATACCAAAAAAGATACTATTCTGATTTGGGAAGGATACGATGTTCGTCTGCACATTGATAACTTAAGCGATTCCACTGTTTCTATGGAAGCTGCAATGCGTTTTGAGTGTGACTCAATGGAGATGTACCACGAAAATTATTCGTTGGTTGCCGGTGCTTCTAAGACCAAAGACATTGACCGTGACTTGATTGTGAAGACTGCTGCTCCTCATATGTTGATTAATGTTTGTTCAAATCAGAATATCCATATTTGGGCTGAGTTTATTCCTGAAAAAGCTGATAGTGTAATCGTTAATCGTCATTATGCATTTGTTTGCCCTGGTGAGGAATACACCGATCCTATCACGAAACAAACCATCAACGTTGTTAGCGATACGATTTTGAGTCAAGTTACTCAATTCCAGGTTGGTACGTATTTGGTTGATTCCATTGACTCTGTCTTCTTAACTCAGTATCGTGCTGTTGAAGCTATCGAAATAGTAGCTGATGATATTCTGCCCGAACAATTGGCGAATGTTGCTGTTGTAGGACAGAAATTGAATACTGCAGTGTTGTTTGCTTACATTAAGGATACTTTGAACGCGCTTGCTATGGCGAGTGATACTATTGCTCCAATTGATACTATTAAGTGGGAAGCTATTGATCCTGCAGATGGCCTATATCACAACATCATTGAGGTAGAATACTTGCAAAGCGAATTGACAGGCGATCCTGCAAAAGTAACCTTGAAATATATGGCTAGTACTGAGTGTGCTAATGTTGTAACAACGGGTGGTGTGGTACTGGTCGTTAAGGAAAAGCCTTGTGAAACAACTACGTATATAGATGAACAACATGTATGTCAAGGAATTACTTCTATTGATTGGCGTGGTTTTGTTAATGCAGTGGATGGCACGAAGGATACTATTGTGAATGTTGCCGGTTGCGATAGCATTATTACATTGAAATTGATAGATGATATTAAGCCAATAGCAGTTACTGATGTTAAATATGTATGCGATGTCAATCAAACTATTTGGTGGCATGGAATGAGTGCTGGTAATGGTGCAAAGGATATCTTAACTTCTGTGATTACCGGTTGCGATAGTGTTGTAACATTACAGTTAGTTAAGAAAGAGCCTCAAGATCCGATTGTTTTGAATCCTGCTAATTTCCCAACAGTTTGTGGTGAAGACATGGGTGCCGCAATATCAGCTCAGAATGCTGCTATTATGGCTTCATTCAAGACCGAAGACCAATATGATGAGGTTACCAAGTTGGTTTGGTATAAGAATGTAGGAGGAATAGAAAGTCAAATTAGACTTGGTGTAAGTTGGATTCTTAATGCCAAAGATGCTGATGAAGAGTTCTCTATCTACTGCATTGCTGAGATGAAGTGTGGTGAAGATCTTCAATCTAACGTTATCAATATCAAGGTTCAATCTGCTAGCGTTGGCAAGATGAAAATCGTTTCCAAGTTCGGTAACCGTATCTTAGTTCTGAATTTGAATGATTTCAAAACGACTAATGGCTTCACACCATCAGAGGCAGATGTTGAATGGTACAAGAAAAATACCGTTAATCCAAGGAATCCTGATACACATTTAGGAAATGGTTTCTACTACAACAATGCTGATGGTAGCGTTTTGGAGTCAGGTATTTATTATGCGGTATTATCGAAGCCTAATCCCAATGATTGTGGTGCTATCTATGTATCTAACGAAATAGAAGTAGCAAGTAATGACTTAAATCTTGTTCCGAATGTCGTTAATAGAGGAGGTTTGATGACCATTCATAACGTTGATCCTACACAAGAAACATCCGTTTGTATCATTGATGCTACCGGACGTGTGGTTGAGGATAATAAATTTATTAATATGGAGAATGTGAATGTAGAAGCTGCTTGGCCAGTTGGCGCATACTTGATGCGCGTAGAGAACGCTACTCAGAGCGATACATTCCGTTTCTTAATTGTTCGTTAATAGGAGGATAGCATTATGAAAAAGACAATGTTAATTATTTCCGCAGTGTTGCTCACTTCTATTTGCTGGGCACAAGAAACGGTTGGTAATCATGCTAAACCAAACAAACAACTCCAAGAAAGTGGTGTTAAACCAGGTGATGGTTATACTTTCGCTAAAGGTGATACCATTATCATTTCAAAGAGTTGTACACAATACCTTACCAGAGAAACTCCTTCGACCTGGGTTTACTACGTAAAACACATCGTAGAACAACAAGGTGGTGAACGTTTTCCTAATGGTATTTTGATTCATGGTATTTATTCTTGGATTGGTCCCGAAGATTTGTTCTTGGTCGGACCAACTGCTCTAGCAGAGGCCGCTACTGCAAAGAAAGTAGCTGATGAGAAATTTGTTGCTGAGCGTCAAGAAGAAGTTAAAAAAATGCCAAAGGAAGAGCAACAATCCGTTGCTCAAAAAGCGAAAGAGTACGAAGCAATAGTTCTTGAAGAACCTGCTAAGGAAACTCCGAAGGAGGAACCTGCACAAGTTGTAGAAGAAACTCCTGCTCAGGTAGTAGAAGAACCTGCTCAAGTTGTAGCAGAAGCTCCTGCGCCAATAGTGGAAGAAACTCCTGCTCAAGTTGCAGAAAAAACTCCTGCTCAAGTAGTAGAAGAAACTTCTGTAGTTGCAGAACCTGCTGAAGAAGAGGCTGGTAACGTTTTTGAAGTGGATGAAATGCGTGCTACTCAATTTGATCGTTTCAATATCGGTTTGCGTGGTGGTGTGGCTTCAGTTATGCAAAAGGCTGACAAGGGTGACTGGAAAGCAGGTGGTGACATCTTGCTTGACCTGCAATATGCTCACTATTGGAAGAGAGATTATAAACCGGCTCTTGGTTTAATTATCGGAGCATCGGTTGGTTATTCTCTTAGTCCTATTAAGTGTGGCGTGAATGATAAATTCACTGTTGATGCTGGCGAAGATGGTCCAATTGATTATGCTATTAACGTAGATGAAGTGAAAGAGAAAGACGGTCAAATCCAAGTGGAAGTACCGGTTATGTTCTCTTTGATTACCGACAAGGGATTCTTCTTCAACGTTGGTCCTCGTTTCATGTTGCCGGTTTGGAAACGTTCTCACACCGATATTAAGAATGCTCATATTCAAGCTACACTGCCCGAAGGTATAACAGTAAAGGATAATGTGGTAACCGGTATTCTCAATAATGGTGATGCTAAGAATTCATGGAAATCTGCTGACATCAACATTATGTTAACTTGCGAACTCGGTTACGAGTGGAAGTTGGCTAATGGTCATGCGCTTGAATTAGGTGTATATGCTGATTACAGTGTTTATTCCAAGTATTCTAACACTCCGACTACCGAAAGCTTTATTAACGTAACTGCTCCATCCGCTGCAGGCATTGCTAATGCATCTGCTCGCGCTTTGACAGACTCTTATGCGAATAAACTAGGATACTTTGATGCCGGTATTAAATTGACTTACTGCTTCAACTTCTGGAAGACAGGAGCGCAGCTTCGTTAATTAAATAAATGAATAAGGTACGGCATCCGTTTTGGGTGCCGTATTTTATATAAACATCAATCTTATGACTATAATAGAACGGTTAACAGCCCTTCGAAATCTCATGAAGGAGAATGGAATAGATGCCTACATTATTCCGGGTACCGATCCTCATGCCAGTGAGTATATGGCTCCGCATTGGGCCGAGATGTCCTGGATAACAGGTTTTAAGGGCGAGAGTGGAACGGCTGTCGTTACGATGGATGAAGCGCTATTATGGACAGATAGTCGCTATTATTTGCAAGCCGGAGAGGAACTAAAAGGTAGCTCGTATGAACTGATGCGCGAGAGTGATGTGGATTGTCCGTCTATTTCAAAGTGGATAGGCAATCATTATGCCCAAGATAGCATCAACCGTCCCGTCGTTATTGGTGTTAACCCTGAGATGTATAGCATCAATGCCTATAAGACCCTGCGTGATGAGTTGGCAGATGGTGGATTACGCCTTCAATCTATTGATTTGATTCGTCCGGTATGGACAGAGAACCGTCCTGATATTCCGATGAATCCGCTTTATATCTATGAGGATCAGTATGCCGGCGAGAGTGTGGCTTCTAAACTGAAGCGCGTTCGTGAAGCATTGCAAGAGAATCGTTGTGATGCAGCAGTTATTGCCGAGTTGGACGAGATTGGTTGGCTATTGAATGTGCGTGGTACGGATGTAGATTATACGCCTTGTGTAATTGCGTATTGCGTTGTGGAGATGAGTAAATGCACTCTCTTTATTGATTCGCGTAAGGTGACGGCTTCCGTTAGAGAACAATTATGTGCCATGTCTATTGACTTGCAACCATACGAAGATGTTTTTGCTTATCTGCGTTCTATCTCGGCTAAGAATGTGCTAATGGATGGTAACCGTGTAAATGAGGCATTATACGAATGCGCTATGCATCAGTCGCAATGTAAGGTAGTGTCTCCTAGTCCTATTCAAGTGATGATGTCCATTAAGAATGCCATTGAATTAGCAGGCGAGCGTAAGGCTATGCGTGAGGATGCAGTTGCTCTGACTCGTTTCTTTAAGTGGTTGGATGAAGAAGCATTATTAACTCCACAAACGGAGATTACGTTAGCAGAGCAACTGCACGCATATCGTAAGATGGGTGCTAATTTTACTGATGAGAGTTTTGGTACGATAGCCGGTTGGAACGCTAATGGTGCTATTGTGCACTATGCTGCTCAGCCGGATACTTGCGCTAAGATTAGTGGCAATGGTGTATTACTGTTGGATTCAGGTGGACAGTATTTAGATGGTACGACAGATATTACACGTACATACTGGGTGGGTGACGAAAAGGCTATTGGCGAAAACTTAAAGCACGATTATACGTTGGTGCTGAAAGGTCATATAGCCTTGGCTAAAGCTCGTTTTCCGAAAGGCACGCGTGGCAATCAGTTAGATGTGCTTGCCCATCAGTTTATGTGGTCTGAAGGTATTACCTACGGTCATGGTACGGGTCATGGAGTTGGTCACTTTATGGGTTGTCATGAGGGACCGGCTAATATCCGTACAGATAATAATACCAATCCTATTCGTGAAGGCAATGTGTTCTCGGACGAACCGGGTATTTACCGTGCAGGCGAATATGGTATTCGTATAGAAAACCTGGTTACTGCTAAAAAAGCAGAGGTAGGAGAACGTTCTACGGGAGAGCAATATTATGATTTTGAGACGTTGACGCTATGTTTCTATGATACGCGTCTCATAGATTTATCCATGATGACGAAGGATGAGATAGCGTGGATAAATCAGTATCATGCTTGGGTAGAAAAAGAAATCTCACCACTACTGAGCAGTGATGAGAAAACTTATCTTCATAATAAATGCAAGGCTCTTTAACCTTGCATTTATTTTATTTATTTATTTATTTTTTTTTTTACATTCGTTCCGGCACTTCAATTCCAAGAAGTTCCATGGCTCTGCGAATTACTTTAGCGACGGATGTGGATAGCATCAGACGGAAGTCACGCACTTCTTTCTTTTCTTCATTTAAGATGGAATAGTCGTGATAGAATGAGTTAAACTCTTGTGCGAGCGCATAGGTGTAGTTGCATATCACAGCAGGAGAGAATTCATCGCCTGCTTGTTTGATGATAACAGGGAAGTCTCCTAAACGCTGAATCAGAGCGAGTTCTTTATCATTGAGTTCCAGCTGGTTGAAATCCTCATATTTGTTGAGGTTCGCCTTGCGAAGAACGCTTTGGATGCGGGCATAGGTGTATTGAATGAATGGTCCGGTATTGCCATTAAAGTCAATACTCTCGGCAGGATTGAATAGCATATTCTTGCGAGGATCTACCTTAAGGATAAAGTATTTTAATGCACCCAGACCTACCTTGCGGGCAATCTCATTTGCCTCGGCTTCAGTTATATCAGGGAGGGTGTTTACTTTGTCTTTGCTGATATCTTTAGCATCGCTTATCATCGCTGCCATTAAATCGTCAGCATCCACGACAGTTCCTTCGCGGCTCTTCATTTTGCCGTTAGGTAATTCTACCATACCATAGGAGAAGTGTACTAATTCTTTACCGAAGGGGAATCCAAGACGATCTAACAAGATGCTGAGGACTTTGAAGTGGTATTCTTGCTCATTACCTACCACATATACCATTTTGTCAATAGGGTAGTCTTGGAAACGCAGTTTAGCCGTGCCGATATCTTGGGTCATATAGACAGATGTACCATCTTGGCGCAGAAGTAGTTTTTCATCTAGACCGTCTTTCGTAAGGTCTGCCCACACACTATTGTCCTCGCGACGATAGAAAATCCCTGATTGTAAGCCTTTTTCTACTTCGGATTTCCCCTCTAAGTAGGTATTGCTTTCGTAGTATATCTTATCGAAGTCAACGCCCATCATCTTGTAGGTCTCGTCAAATCCGGCATACACCCATGTGTTCATTTTCTGCCATAAGGCACGTACTTCAGGGTCGCCTTGTTCCCATTTAAGAAGCATGGCTTGAGCCTCTTTCATCAGCGGTGCTTCTTTCTTGGCGGTTTCTTCGTTCATGCCTTGCTCCATTAAGGTGGCAACTTCTTTTTTGTACTCCTTATCAAAGCGTACGTAGTAATCACCGATGAGGTGATCGCCTTTCTTACCACTTGATTCGGGTGTCTCATTATTGCCAAAACGTAGCCATGCTAGCATGGATTTGCAGATATGAATACCTCTGTCGTTTACGATATTGGTTTTCACAACCTTCCATCCGTTTGCTTCTTGGATTTTGGAAATGGAATATCCGAGCAGGTTATTACGGACATGCCCTAAGTGCAGGGGTTTGTTGGTGTTAGGGGAAGAATATTCCACCATCATCAGTTTGCCGTTACTTGGCAGTTGTCCGTATTGGCTATCCGCATCAATAGCGCGTAGTTGTTCAATCCAAAAGTCTTGGTTGATGGTGATGTTCAGAAATCCTTGTACGGCATTGAATCGTTGTACCACGTGGGAAGCCTGTGCCAAATAGTCACCAATCTCTTGTGCCACTTGTGCCGGTGCTTTACGGGCTAATTTGACAAATGGGAATACGACTAAGGTGATATTGCCTTCAAATTCAGGTCGAGTTTTCTGCAATTGAATCATTTGATCTGTTGCCTCGACTTGGTATAGGGCCTTAACAGCGCCTTTAACTTGTTCTTTTAATATATCTTCTAATTTCATATTCTTTTTGATGCTCTTATTTGATTGCTTTGAAGGACATATCTAATGACTTGACGGAGTGGGTGAGTGCACCAACACTAATGAAGTCAACGCCACAAACGGCATAGTCGCGTAGTGTGTCGATTGTGATGCCACCACTGGACTCTATTTCTATGTATTTTTTACTGCCGAAGTTACGAATGAATTGTACTGCTTCTTTGGTGCGTTCCGGCGAGAAATTGTCCAGCATAATGCGGTCTGGAATGCCGGTTGTAAGGGCTTCTTGTATTTCGTCTAAGTTGCGAGTTTCAATCTCAATCTTGAGGTCTTTGCCTTTGGTCTCGCAATACTGTTTAGCGCGAGTAAGAGCTGCGGTTATTCCTCCGGCAAAATCCACGTGGTTGTCTTTGAGCAAGATCATATCAAATAGGCCGATACGATGGTTCATACCTCCACCTATTTTAACGGCTTCTTTCTCTAAGTAACGAAGTCCGGGCGTTGTCTTACGAGTATCTAAGACGTGGCAACCGGTATCTTCAATGAGTTGTTGGTATTGATGCGTAGTGGTAGCAATTCCGGACATGCGTTGCATGATGTTGAGCATTGTACGTTCTACTTGCAGCAGGCTTAGTTGCTTGCCGGTAACGCGGAACGCAATGTCGCCCGGTTTGACGGCTGCGCCATCGGAGATGAACTGCTCGATTTGCAACTCGGGATCAAAGTAATGAATGATTTGCTTTGCCACTTCTACTCCTGCTAAAATACCGGTGCCTTTAATAATGAGTTGTTGGGTACCGATTTGGGTTTGAGGAATACAACTGAGCGACGTATGGTCGCCATCACGTATGTCTTCTTCAAACCAAATAGCGATTAGTTTTTGTAATGCTTTACTATCCATTGTGTACGATTTTAGTCAATTTTTCTTGTTGTTGCTCAAAAAACGCTGCAAAGGTACATAAAAAATTGCATATATGCAAATTTTTATTTAACTTTACATTTTTAATTCAAAACTTATTTATTATGATCTATGGCTATATTCGCGTAAGTTCCGACAAGCAGACGGTCGAGAACCAGCGGTTTGAAATTCAAAAATTCTGCAAGGCAAACGACATGGTAGTAGATGGTTGGATAGAGGAAACGATATCCGGCACGAAGAGTTACAACAAGCGATTATTAGGGAAATTGCTTAGGCGAACTAAGAAAGATGACATTATTATCTGTTCCGAGTTGAGTCGTTTAGGGCGTAATTTGTTTATGATTATGGAGATTTTGAATATCTGTATGCAACGAGGTTGTTTAGTATGGACTATCAAGGACCATTATCGGTTGGGAGAGACGTTGGAGGCTAAGGTGTTGGCTTTTGCGTTTGGTTTATCGGCCGAGATTGAGCGCACTCTTATTTCTCAGCGGACAAGGGAGGCCTTAGCACGCAAGAAAGCCGAGGGAATGTCCCTCGGCCGTCCTCGTGGTACATCATTAGATGTTAAACATTTGCCGTTGTATCATCATCACAACCGGATAATGAAGTTATGCGAACAGGGTTATTCTATGTATCAAATTGCCCGGCGCCTGCATGTGTCGCGTAATACCGTTAAGCGTTATTTAGAACGTTTACGTGAAGAAGAATTAGTTACGGAAATGTAGTTCTCCTCCTTTAAGTTCTACAATAACAGGATGTGTGGCATTGACGCGACCGGCAATAATTTGTTTGCTGAGTTCGTTCAGCACTAACCGTTGTAAGGCACGTTTGACGGGTCGAGCACCAAATTGTGGGTCATATCCTTCGTGAGCGATGTACCGAATAGCATCATCGGTGATGTTGAGTTTGATGCCTTGTTCGGAGAGCATTTGGTGGATTCGTCCGACTTGCAGTTTGACGATTTGCGAGATATGTTCTTCGGTGAGTTCGTCAAAGTGGATGATGTCATCAATACGGTTGATAAACTCAGGTCTCACTTGTGCTCGTAGTTGCTCTTCGGTGAGGTTGCTGGTTAGGATGACGAGGGTGTTTTTGAAGTTCACGACTCGTCCTTTGTTGTCGGTTAATCGGCCATCATCGAGTAACTGAAGTAGGACGTTGAATACATCGGGATGTGCTTTTTCTATTTCGTCAAATAGGATGACGGAGTAGGGTTTACGTCGAATGGCTTCGGTTAGTTGTCCTCCTTCATCGTATCCGACGTATCCCGGAGGTGCTCCTATGAGTCGGGTGGCCGAGAATTTCTCTTGGTACTCGCTCATGTCGATTCGGGTAATCATGTTCTCGTCATCAAAGAGGTAGTCTGCGAGTGCTTTGGCTAATTCTGTTTTTCCGACACCTGTTGTACCTAAGAAGATGAAGCTTCCGATCGGTCGTTTGGGGTCTTGTAGTCCTGCGCGGCTGCGTCGTATGGCGTTGCTGACGGCTTTAATGGCGGTTTCTTGACCGATGATACGTTTATGCAGTTCGTCTTCGAGATTAAGCAGTTTATTGCGTTCACTTTGTAACATTTTGTTGACAGGTATGCCTGTCCAGCGAGCGACCACTTCGGCTATATCGTCGGAGTCCACTTCTTCTTTGATAAGTGTTTGTCCTCCCACATTGGCTAAGGCTTCTTGTGCTGCTTTGATGTTTGCATCGGCTGTTTGCAGTTGGCTATAGCGAATCTCGGCTACTTTGCCATAATTGCCTTCTCGTTCAGCCAGCTCGGCTTCGCGTTTGAGTTGCTCAATGTGTGCTTTTTCGTTTTGGATAGTTGCCACGTAACCTTTCTCTTTTTCCCATTGTGCGTTCATTGTGTCGCGTTGTTCATAGAGTGTGGTTAGTTGGGTGTTGAGGGAGGTAAGTTTAGTGTCGTTTTTCTCGCGTTTGATAGCTTCTCGTTCAATTTCTAATTGTTTGATTTGCCGTTCTAAACTATCTAATTCTTCGGGCTTACTGTCCACTTCCAGCCGCAGTTTGGCTGCGGCTTCATCGACGAGGTCAATGGCTTTATCCGGTAGGAAACGATCGGTGATGTAGCGTGAGGAGAGGGAAACGGCGGCTATTAGTGCATCGTCTTTGATGCGCACTTTATGATGGGTTTCGTATTTCTCTTTGATGCCTCGTAGGATGGATATTGTTGCGGCTTCATCGGGTTCATTCACCATTACTTTTTGGAATCGGCGTTCCAGCGCTTTGTCCGTTTCGAAGTATTTTTGATACTCGTCTAAAGTGGTGGCACCAATGGCCCGCAAGTCACCCCGTGCTAAGGCGGGTTTAAGGATGTTAGCGGCATCCATAGCACCGCTACTTTTTCCTGCTCCGACTAAGGTATGAATCTCGTCAATAAACAGGACAATGTCTCCAGCGGCTTCGATGACTTCGTTGATGACACCTTTGAGTCGTTCTTCAAACTCACCTTGGTATTTTGCGCCGGCGATGAGAGCACCCATGTCGAGGCTATATATCTGCTTTTTTTTGAGGTTCTCGGGCACATCGCCATTGATGATTCTTAAGGATAGTCCTTCGGCAATGGCTGTTTTTCCGACACCGGGTTCACCTATTAGAATAGGGTTGTTTTTGGCGCGGCGAGATAAGATTTGTAACACGCGTCTAATCTCCTCGTCTCGACCAATAACGGGGTCTAATTTGCCTTCTTGTGCTCTTGCGCAAAGGTTAATGGCAAATTTTTCTAAATTCTCTTTCTTTGTTTCCATAGTTGTATTGTTAGTAGTTGTTCTTGTTTACAGAATATCTACAAACCTTGTACCAAAGAAAGATTTATGACAAAATGGCAGAGATGTGACAGAATGTTTGTCAGTACTGCTGAATATATGTGTTGGGATAGTAGAAAGAGAGTATGTCTTGGTAGGTGTGTTGTTGGGTAGCCATAACGGCTGCTCCTATTTGACATAGTCCGACGCCATGTCCCCATCCGTGCCCGATAAGGGTGAAGGAGGATGGTGTATGGTGTGTGGTGGATGGTGTATGGTGGATAGTGAACCAACTGGAGTATAGGCAAGAGGGGCTGAGGGCACGGCGGATGGCGAGTTCTTTGCCGATGGTGTGGGTGCATAGAGAGCCTTTTATTTGGAGGCTATAAATGCGTCCGCTTGCTCCGCGTTTTAGGGGAATGAGGTCGATTATGTCGCCAAAGTCGATGCCTGTTTTTTGGAGTAGGATATCGTGCAACTCGCAGTTGGTATAGGTGACTTGCCAATCGTGAAAGTCCGCTGTTTCTTGGTCGTATTGATTAAGAACGGTGCGTAGAATAGAGGCATCGTGGGTGTCGCAATAGGGACATTCAACGGATTGCAGGTAGGGGTAGTCGATGTCTTCCCAACAAGTGGAGAATAATTCGGTTTTTCCTCCGCA
Organism: Paludibacteraceae bacterium; assembly: GCA_024399955.1. GTDB lineage: Bacteria > Bacteroidota > Bacteroidia > Bacteroidales > Paludibacteraceae > Colicola. Next base: position 221,012 of record JAKSNH010000002.1, read on the forward strand.
ACATTTATAAAATCGGCAATCGCAGAGTTCGGAAGGATGTGTAGAGCCGGTGGAGAAGGTTAGTACTTGTCCTGCTGTTTCTCGTACGGCTTGTACAGCACGAGCATTCATACGTCGTAGTCCTTCGTAGCGCTGACAGTGGTCATCTGCGCAAACATCAAACCCGATGTGGCCACCATCTTCAAAGGCGGTTTGGCGGATATTCTTGCGTTGTTTTTCTCGTTGTAGGAGGCGCAGCACCCAACTGCGTGATATGACGGCATGGGCTTTAAGCAGTTCAAGAGGGCTATCGGCAGACATTTCGGATGAGATGACGGAGCAGAGGTAGTCTTCGATGTCAATGATATTGACGGCTGTTTGGGTGCCGTCGGGATTGTGAAGAATCTCGAGCTGCCCTGCAAACTCTTGATCCTCGGTGCGATCCCAATGGAAACCTATACCGATTCGAACGTTCTTGAGTAGGAACGTTTTTTCGTTTTGCACAAAGTCTATTTGTGGTGCAGTTAGTATGCCGATACGTATGTTCATTGTATTATGATCCTTGCTTCATCCTTGCTTCTACTACCGATAAACACCCGACAAACACCCGTCAAACACATGATGAGCACAGGGCAATGCGTGCTTGCAGTTCCCAAGTGCGAATTCGGTCCTTGTAGAGGTTATTTCGGTTCATTGTTTCGATGTCGCAATTGGCATCCGAGTTATCGTCCCATCTGCGGCAGTTATACAGCACGTTATAGATGCGTCCTATCTGGTATTCACGGCTGATGCGCAGCCCGACGGCATAGTCTTCGCCATACTTGGTGGTAGGGAAGTTGAGTGTTCTTAGTAGGGGAGTCCAGAAGGCGCGAGGAGCACCTAATCCGTTGATACGCAAGGCATTATTGCGTCCATTGTCGGGAGTCCATTCTTTATGGTCGATGATGCCGGGAGGGAGTGGTGAGCCATTGATGTCGGTTAGTTGGTAAGAGCCAATCACCATGGCGCAGTTTTGAGTGTGGAAAGCATCGATGATTTGCTGTACGGTAGTTGGGTCAAAGTAGGTGTCATCGGAGTCGAGTTGGATAGCAAACCGTCCGCAGAGCGGGTGATGGAAGGCACTATTCCAGTTGCCACCGATGGCATGCCAAGTGGGGTCTTGTGCGATATAGATGAGGTTGTCATGTCCTTCGGCAAGGATGCTCTTGATCACATCTATGGTGCCGTCCGTAGAGTTGTCATCTACGACGATGACGTTGTATCGATAGGGGGCTTGAACCTGCTGACTGAGGGCACTATGAATAGCGTCTTTGATGGTGCGAACTCGGTTCTTGCATGGGATGACGACGCTCGCCTCGTACGCGAAGTCTCCTTCGTGAATATTGACACTCTTGAAGGTGGGTTTGAGGTAGCCACCAATGGCTTTGAGGTGTTCGGTAACGCAAGCCTCCATTTCTTGTTGTACGCCCCGATTGCGTGGGTCAACGTAGTCAAAGAGTTTCTCTCCGGACTTACGTGTGTCGTCCTCTATTTCGTAATATAGGTATTCGGTAATATGCACTAATGCGCCCATGCGGCTAAGGCGCAAGCGTAGGTCGTACCATCCGGCAAATTGATAGTTGGTGGACATTTGTTTAACGGCCTGTTGCAAGGTGTCCGTGCGGATTAGAACGACTGCTCCAAATTCAAAATCATCCCGGAGAGCTCCCATTTGATAGTCGATGACGGGTGCTGGGGTATTGTTTTGGGTGAATCGGTCGCTATAAACCATAACGGCGTGTGTGTCTTCGGCAATTTGAATCATTCGTTGCTGGGCAAAGTGCACCCATTCGATGGTAGGTTTGAAGTAAATGAGAGTGAAGGGATCTTTACTTTGTTGGGCAATGGTACGAATGGCCTCAGTAGAGCAGATTCGACCCGGTAAAAAGAAAGGTTTCATAATATGATTTGCTAATTTTAGTGCAAAGATACAAAAATATTTGCATATATGCAAAAAAATTAGTATTTTTGCAGCAAATTTGAGAAGTATGATTATAATAGCAGATTCCGGTTCAACGAAGACGCATTGGTGTTTGATGACGGCCAATGGTCAGTCAAGCGATATTGTTACCGATGGAATCAATCCTTTTTATCAGACGCCTGATGCGATGCGTAATAGTGTCGTCAATCAATTATTGCCCCAGATGGCTCATCTGATGTGGGCAGGTATAGTAACGAGTGTGTTCTTTTATGGTGCAGGATGTACGCCGGAGAAGGCACCTCTTGTGCAACAGGTGCTTGCATCTGTTTTTAAGTGCTCTGATGTTCAGGTCAATTCGGATATGGTAGGTGCTGCTCGCGGTTTATTGCAACATAAACGAGGTGTAGCATGTATATTGGGAACAGGTTCCAATAGTTGTTTGTACGATGGTGAGAAGATTATCAAGAATGTACCATCTTTAGGCTTTATTTTAGGAGATGAGGGAGGCGGTGCTGTATTAGGGAAACGTTTGGTGGCTGATTTATTTAAGAATCAATTGGGTCAGGATTTGATGGATGCTTTTGTGGAGCAATATCATATTAGTCAGGCGGATTTAATCGAACACGTTTATCGTCAACCGTTCCCGAATCGTTATTTGGCTAATTTGAGTCGATTCTGTGCAGACCACATAGAAGATAAACGCATTTATGACCTGGTTTATGACCATTTTACGGACTTTGTTGTGCGTAATTTGGAGCAATATTATCAGGACGAGAATAATGTGGAGATTGAGGATACTAAGTCGTTGCCAGTCGGATTTATTGGGGGAATTGCGTACTATTATCAAGATATATTGCGTGAGGTGTTGGACGATTTGGGCTTTACCTTGTCCACTATTCTGTTGGACCCTGTTGATGGACTGAAACGATACCACCGCAAGGATGTAGTACCAACGCAGATTTAGCATGAAGATCCAGGAAAATATATCTGTGCTACCATACAATACGTTTGGTTTGGATGTCAAGGCACGTGTAGTTGCTGAATATTACTCGGTGGAGGAGTTGATAGAGTTGCTTAAACGCTATCAAGGACAGTCTTTGTTGCCGGTTGGGGAAGGCAGTAATTTGCTGTTTACGAAGGATTATGATGGAGTCCTATTAATATCGCGTATGAGGCGCGCTCGCGCGATGAAGGAAGATGCACAACAAGTATGGATTGAAGCAGAAAGCGGATTGAAGTTGGATGATTTGATTGCGCAATTAGTTGATATGAACTTGACTGGGATGGAAAATTTAAGTTATATTCCCGGAACGGTTGGGGCGAGTGCGGTGCAGAATGTAGGAGCATACGGTGTGGAGGCAAAAGATGTGATTGAGTCGGTAGAGACGATAGAGATAGCAACTTTAATGCCGAAAGTATTTACCAATGCAGCCTGTTGTTTTGGGTATCGCGATAGTGTGTTTAAGAATGCATTGAAAGGGCAATATATCGTCACAAAGGTAGTTTATCGCCTGCATAAGGACGGTCCGCTTTTGTTAGACAGGGTGAAGGCTAATCCGATGCCGACTACAGCGCAAGAAGTGCGTGATGCCGTGATTGCTATTCGTCGCAATAAGTTGCCGGAAGTGGGAGAGACTGGCAGTGCCGGTAGTTTCTTCAAGAACCCAGTGATTGATGTGAAACAGTTTACATCCCTGAAGGAGCAGTATCCCGATATGCCTTATTATGAGGAGGGGGATGGTTTTAAGGTGTCGGCTGCGTGGTTGATAGAACAATGTGGTTGGAAGGGAAAGAGAATGGGTGGCGCACAGGTTTATGAGAAGCAACCATTGGTGATTATCAATGCCAATCATGCTACAGCGGCTGATATTGTGGCATTAGCTCAGTCGGTGGTGGATAGTGTGTATAAACAATTTGGAATCAAGATTTCTCCGGAAGTCAATTATATTTAACCTCTTATCTTTTATCTATGGCCAGTTTTATTGTAGAAGGCGGACATCGGTTGCATGGTAGCATTACACCGAGTGGTGCGAAGAATGAAGCACTTCAGGTTTTGTGTGCAGTACTTTTAACCTCCGAACGGGTAGTGATTGATAATATACCCAATATTTTAGACGTGAATAATCTGATTGATTTATTGCGTGCGATGGGTGTAGTGGTGGAGCAATTATCGGAGCGTCAATATGCTTTTACTGCCAATCATATCGATACCTCTTATTTGGAGAGCGAAGATTTCCGCAATCGTTGTATGCGCTTGCGTGGCTCAGTGATGTTGATAGGTCCGCTTTTGGCACGATTAGGTCGCATTACCTATGCTAAACCGGGAGGAGATAAGATAGGTCGTCGTCGTTTAGATACGCATTTTCAGGGCATGATTAATTTAGGTGCGACTTATACGCATAATAATGATTTATGTGCTTATACGTTTAGTGCCCCGCAAGGGCTGAAAGGCACTTATATGCTGTTGGATGAGGCGTCTGTAACCGGTACGGCCAATATCGTGATGACAGCTGTGATGGCAAAAGGAACGACTACGATTTACAATGCTGCGTGTGAACCTTATTTGCAGCAGTTATGTAAGATGCTTAATCGGATGGGCGCGCATATTGAGGGGGTAGGAAGTAACTTGTTGACGATTGAGGGTGTGAGTCAATTGCATGGCGCTGAACATACGTTGTTGCCTGATATGATTGAGGTGGGTTCATTTATTGGGATGGCAGCGATTACGAGTAGTGAACTGACGATTAAGAATGTCAGTTATAAAGATTTAGGCATTATCCCGGATACGTTCCGTCGCTTAGGCATACATTTAGAACAACGAGGTGATGATATCTATATTCCTCAGCAAGACCATTATCAGATAGAGTCGTTCATGGATGGCAGTATTCTTAATATAGCTGATGCACCATGGCCCGGCTTGACTCCGGACTTGTTGAGTGTTATCTTAGTGGTAGCAACTCAGGCTCGCGGCAGTGTACTGATTCATCAGAAGATGTTTGAGAGTCGTCTGTTCTTTGTGGATAAGCTAATAGATATGGGTGCGCAGATTATTTTGTGTGATCCTCACCGCGCCGTCGTCATAGGTCATGATCACCAGATGCAACTTAGGCGCAATAATATGACCAGTCCGGATATCCGTGCCGGTATTGCGATGTTGATTGCGGCTATGTCGGCCGAAGGAGTTAGTCGCATTGACCATATAGATCAGATTGATAGGGGATATGAGAGCATTGAGGAGCGACTGAATGCGATAGGGGCATGTATAAAAAGAGAAGAATAAAAAGAAAGGGACGTCATCTCGACGTCCACGATAGTATTGCTTCGTTACACTTCGTAATACAAAAGAAAGGGACGTCATCTCGACGTCCTTTTTCTTGGTATTAGTCTGTTTGATTTAAGGTACAAAAAAGATTGTGTTTGTTTTCGACTGCAAAATTACTGCTTTTTTAGTACCTGACCAAAGATTTTTTTATGTTCTTAGGCATATTTTACATTTTTTAATAACTTTTTTTCTTAATTTCGTGCTAATTCTACGACTTCGAGGTCCTTGATTTCGTTTTTGTCGATAGTAAAGCGCAGTAATGTTTGTGCAGTTTGCCATCCTTGTTTTCCTGCGGCTCCCGGATTCATTGTGAGAAATCCCCATTGTTTATCGTAGATGACTTTAAGGATGTGTGAGTGTCCGCAAACGAATAAATCTATCCCTCCTTTATTGGACGCTTTGTCTTCGGCGGCTTGTCGGAAGACTGGTAAGAGCCATGGATTGTATTTGCCGGGGTATCCTCCTATGTGGGTCATTAAGACGTTGACGTCTTCTACGCGGAATCGATACAATTCGCTTAGCGAGTAGCGAACATCGCCACTATCCATATTTCCATAGACGGCGCGAGTAGGTTTTGTTTCGCGTAGTTTTTGGAGCACTTCCATGGAACCAATATCTCCGGCATGCCATATTTCGTCGCAACTTTCTAAATAAGGCATGACCCGCTTATCAAGCAGGCCATGAGTGTCTGATAGTAATCCAATGCGTGTCATTGTTCTTCGTGAATTTCGCTGTTTTCGAATCTCAGTTTCCGTCCCGGGAAAAGTTCGGGCCAGCGTGGGTTATGTGTGGACATAATGACGGTCATTCCTGCCTGTGAGATAGAGTGAAGCAGTCGCATGATCTCTTCGCCGGTTTCTTGATCTAAATTGCCGGTTGGTTCATCAGCAAGAATAACGTCAGGCGTATTGAGTAGTGCGCGAGCAATCACAACACGTTGTTGTTCTCCTCCGCTGAGGTGGTAAGGCATCTTATACCCTTTGTCTCCCATACCAACTTGCTCTAGAACTTCCTTGGCTTGGAGTCGCATCATTCTTTTATCTTCCCATCCTGTGGCTCGCAAAACGAATAGGAGATTGTCTTCAACGCTGCGGTCAGACAGTAATTGGAAGTCCTGAAAGACGACCCCAATCTTGCGTCGTAAGTAGGGTACTTGTCGGCGACGAATGGAGGGCAGGTCGTAACCTAAAAAAGTGGCTTGTCCGCTATAGATTGGCAATTCTGCATAAAATGTCTTGATGAGGGACGATTTGCCTGTGCCAACTTTGCCTAACAGATAGACGAAGTCTCCTTGCTTGATGCGCAAGTTAACGTGTTTAAGTACAGTTTGTTCTCGTTGCCGAATTTCAACGTCTTGATAGTCAATTAGTTCCATTATTCTGCGTCTAATTTGGCCTCAATGTCTTTGAGTTGTTTCTTGAGTTGGTCTATCTTCTTATGCATGTCATCCACTAATTTATTAGCGGTTTTGGATTTGCTGGTGAAGAAGAGGATGTTATTCTCGGCCGTTTTGATTTCTTGTGTTAGGTTTTCGTGCAGGCGTAGTAGTTTATTTCTGTCGCCATCTTGTAATGCAGTCATATTGCGCGACTTGATGCGTTCCTCGCGTGCTGTCTTATTGACTTCGCGTCGGCGGTTGAAGAAGGTATCGCAAGTTTCAGTAAATTCTTTCCAAATAGCATCGCTGTATTTATGTGCAACAGGCCCGATTGTTTTCCATTCAGTTTGCAGGGCAATCAATGCTTTTTGTGCTTCTTGCCAAGCGTCGCTGGCGGCTAATTCTTGTGCGCGAGCAATAAGTTCACGTTTGCGTTTCATGTTTGTGCTGAATGTTTCGCGCATTTGTTTATAGAAATCTGTTTTAGCGCGGTAGAAGCCATCAACAACGGTGCGATATTCGTCATAAATGGATTGGTTTTGTTTTTTTGGTGCAAAGCCAATTTTTCTCCATTCTTCTTGGATGTTTTGTATTTTAGCATTCATATCATCCCACGCTTTAGTGGAGCGCAAGTTGGACCAGTCGAAGGTCTTGAGTTGCTCAATGAGTGCCTGTTTTTTGTGCAAGTTCTCTTGTTCCTGAGCGTGGAGTGCATCAAAGAATGCTTGGTGTTTTTTGTTAATGATGGTGCTGGCCTCTTTGAAGCGGTTCCATAAATCTTCGCGCAACTCGCGAGCGACCGGACCTATTTCTGCCCATTCGTCATGCAATTGTTGGAGAGCGCGACTTGCTTCAATGACGTTTTCATTATCTTTAAGTTTTTCTGCAGCTTCGCAGAGGAGTGTTTTCAATTCGAGGTTTTTCTTGAAGTCCAAGTCGCGTAGTTCGATATTGATTTTAACCAAGTCATAGAATTGTTCTTGGTATTGGTTGTATTGTTTCCAAATCTCTTGTGTTTTGGTAGCAGGCACTTGTCCGATTGTTTTCCATTCGGCTTGCAACTCACGCATGCGTTTCATCTTATCCATCACATCCGCGGTCTCGCTTTCTGCCATTTCCTTCATTTGGGCGATGATGTTTTCCTTACGCAGCAAGTTCTGTTGCATTTCTTCCTCCAGGGCCTTTTGCACTTCTGCTCGTTTGGCTTTGTAGGTATTGAGCATGTCTCGGAAGGCCTGTTCTATCTCATCTGAGACAGGCTGCCAATTGTCCAATACTTGTCCGGCGGCAACAGCGGCTTCTTCGGCTGCTTTTTTCAGAGCGGCTTGTTCCTCGTGATACTGGCGGTAGAACTTATTTTGGAGTTCTTCCACTTGTTCTTTTACTTCCTTTACATCCTGATCGAGCAGGGCTTTTAACTCGTCTAAGAGAGTTTGTTTATCGTTTGCCATAGTAGTAACGCCTTGCGGCGGAGATCATTAACGGCTACAAAGATACTGCTTTTTTGTGATATATGCAAATTTATTTGCAATTTTTATTACCCGAAGTGTTAAATCGTGTGTATAAACGGAATAATATAGGTGGAATGATGAATGCCATAGTCACTACAGCGCTCATCCCTATGAGGGTGACTGCACCAAGAGAGAACATAGCAGGGTGCTTAGCAAAGACCAGTACGCCAATTGCCATCAGCATAACAAGTGCGGACAAAATAATAGACTGTTTGTATTGTTTAAGTAGTCGTTCTCCGATTCGTTCTTGATTGATGAGTCCTTCCACCACAAAGATGGTGTAATCATCTCCTTGCCCAAAGATAAAGGTGGCTAAGATGATATTGACGATATTAAATTGCAATCCGAATAAGTGCATGCATGCGATGATAATCACCCAACTGAGCAGCATGGGTATAAAGGCGATTATTCCAAGAGCCAAACTGCGGAAACTGATGCATAGGAAGATGAAGACAATCACGGAGCAGACTAATCCGATATAGTCAAAGTCCTGCGTGAGCACTGTGGCTACTTGTGCGTTTATTCTTTCCAAATCAAATCTGCCGGGCCAAAGTGCTGCCAAGGTGGCAGGGTGATGCAAGTCTTCGATAATAGGTCGTTGATTGATGATGGCTGCAAAAGGTTCAAAGGCATCTTCGCGGAATCCGAGTGTTTGTCCGGTTGTGATGACTTGCTGTACCAAACTATCAGCGTTATGTGTAGTGAAGTAATCGTTCCATTTGGTGATTCGTTGCTCTAACTCTGTGCGTGCCGATTCTGCTAAATAGAGTGGTTGATCGGAAACGGCTGACAATTGTTCAAACCACGCAAAATCCTCTCGTTGCTGTGGGGTCATATAGTTGATATGACTGATATTAGGATCAAAAAGTGGACGCGACGAGGTGACTATATCAATGCCTGCACAAACGATAATGATGGTTATTGTTATGATCCCGATAAACGTTCGGTTGGGTGTTAGGCGGTTCAGTATCTTGCAGTGTATCTCTCGAATCGTGGTATGGGTAGCGGACATTAGATGGGGCAGGAATAGTATGCAGAAGAGAATAGTGCCTAACAACATGGCCGACGCAAAAATACCTAACTGTTGGAGTGCCGGTGAATGCAATGGAATCAGGACAAGAAAGGCTCCCACTGTGGTTATATTGCCAATAATGAGTGGTGATAGCACTTCTTGCAGAGTTTGTTTAATGGTTGTCGTATAGCGTTGATGAACGAGTAAGTGCAAGGGGTAATTAACGCTAATGCCAATTAGGATAGCACCTATTCCGAGCACAATAACGGACACGCTGCCCACAAAGATAGATAGGGCCGCCATGCCAAATAGCCAACCAAATCCGATGGCGAGGAAGATGAGTGCTATATCGCGTTTGCGAGGGAAGGCATAGAGTAGTAGTGCAAGAATAAATACAATGGAAAGCAGGATAGCTCCAATGGAGTCGTGCTTGATTTGTTGTGCATTATTGACAGCAATGACCGGTGCTCCTAATAGACGAATAGCCACAGAAGGGTAGGCTTGTGCGATGGTTTGTATAGAGGTGTTGAGCGAATCAATCAGCAGGGCATTACTGCCGGTCTCGGTGCTGCCATAAGGCGAGTCATAGAAAGCAAAACCGCGTTGACAGTCGCTGGTCATTATATAGCCGTTATAGGAAGTAAAAGCAGACATGGCGCCGGCGTATTGACCGGATAGGCCGCGAGAAAGTGGTACCAGATGCAGAGGGTCCTGAGTGATGGCAGGATAGAGGAAGGAGGTGCCCGGCATGGAGAGTAACTGCTTATCTCCATTTAGGATAACCTGCAATGTGTCGCTACCGGCATAGATACTGTCTAATAACCGATAGGCCTCATCTGTCATAAAGTAAGGCAGGTGTCGGTAGATATAGTCTAAGCGCGTCAATACGCCATCTAAATCCACTTCGGTAATAGCATGATTATGCAAATCCGCAAAGGCATCAATAGCCTGTGTGATGGAGTCCGGATCCGTGCCATCAAAGATGACCACAATACGCGAAGCTTCATTGATGGACGAATAGACCTGCATGGATTCGGTGTATTCCTCGTCTTGTGGCAGGAAAGCAAAAATATCCTCTTCGTAGTTCAGACGCGCAGCGAGAACGCCCATTAGAACGAACAGTGCTATCCCTAATCCCCAAGCGACCTTGTGGTGGGAAGTGAACCAGTCATATAGTTTAATGAATGCGTTCATCGATGAATTTAATCGGTTTACGAGACTTAGCCGGGAAGTTAATGCCTTGAATCACATCAGCTGGCAGCACTTCCACGATGGGTGCTACACGCAGTCGAGCGCGGAAACGGTCCTTAAGGTCCTTGATGATATTCTCCTGACTGAATTGTGCAAAGGGCGATTGGGCTTGCAGCGGTTTAAGACCGATACGCACTACCACTTCATCTGTTCCCGTCTCCGAGGTGCGAACAACAATGACGTAGTTTTGTATATATTCAGCATTGTCAAGTACGTCGTTAATGGCTGGAGGATAGACGGTGGTACCTTTGAGTTTAATCATGTTATTCTTTCGTCCCAAAAGGGGTGTCAGTCGATAACTATTGCGGCCACAGCGACATGGTTCGGTTACCTTAGATGCTATGTCTCCTGTGCGGAATCGCAACAAAGGCATGGCTTCTACGCCCAACGTGGTAATCACTATCTCACCCGATTGACCGTCAGGAACAACACGACCATTTTCATCTACGATCTCTACAATAACCAATTCAGGGTGTAAGTGCCCACCGCATTGATATTCGCATTCAGCAAAAGTAGACCCCATCTCAGTGGACGAATACGTAGCATACATCTCAATCTCCGGCCATACCTGCTGAATGCGCTTGCCTAAGAGGTTGAGCGTGAAATCTTGATTGCGCAATCCCTCACCGATGCAGATAATCTTCTTGACTGAACAGCGATGATAATCGATGTTGTGTTGTTCGGCGTATTCCACCAATCGCAGAATGAAACTTGGCACGCACATTAACGTGTCGGGTTGAACACGTTGAATAGTGTCCCATTGCAGTTCAGGTATGCCATTGCCTACTCGAATAATTCCGGCACCTAATTTGCGCAAACCTAAACTATATGCCATTCCGGCAATGAAACGTTTATCCATAGTTAACATCAGTTGTACAATCGACTCATCGGTTACACCGGCGGTCTTAAACGACTTATATTCATTCAACGCTTGCCGCTCCAAGTCCTTGTCGGTATAGGCAAAAGTAACGGGTTCACCTGTCGTACCGGATGTGGTACTATAATCCACTATCTCTTTGCGAGTGCAGCATAAGAAATCATTACTGCATTGATGCAAGTCGGACTTCTCGGTGAAAGGTAACCGTTGCAAATCCTCTAACGAACGAATCTCATTGATATCAATGTGCTGCTCGTGGAACATGCGCTGATAGAAAGGTGAATGTTCCTGCAGATAAACTAACTGTTCGTGCAGTTTTTGCTCCTGAAAGGCCTTGATGGCTTCTACTGATTCAAATTCAATATCCATTGTATAAATTCTTTTTTCCATTGATGGCACTCCTCTGTGCCTTTAATCACTGTTGCTCCAAAACCATGTCCGCCGGTGCGGTACTGAAGGTATAGATGGGGCACGTGATGCACCGTTAATGCCGAATCCAACATCTCACTATTGTGGTACTTAACAACCGGGTCATCTTGACAATTAACCAGAAAAACCGGTGGACAGTCGGGACGAACATGGTCTTCGATGGAGAGTGAGTCCTGCATGGTTTTGTTCCACTGCCTCCATACACCCAACGCTCCTCGGCGACTGCGTTTATGTGTATAGGTCTTGTCGCGCATTGTGACTACCGGATAGATAGGACATAGGAAAGTGGGCTTATAGTCGGTGCGGTTATATAGATAAGATAGCATCGTCAGATGTCCTCCGGCCGAGAAACCCATCACCCCAATGCGGTTGCGGTTGATATGTAGTGAGTCGGCATGCGTATGCACATACTCCAAAGCTTGCTCTACGTCGGTCAGCATATCTGGGTACTTATGTCCGATACCTAATACGCGGAATCCAAACACATATGCAGGGATAGTAGCCACGCGGTAGCGCAGCACAAAAGCATTGATGCCGTTTTGATTGAGCCAAGCAGCAACACTATCACCTTCATTATGCATGTCCAACCACGAGTAACTGCCACCTGGACATACAATGACGGCAATGCCGGTGTTGGTGGCAGAATCAACTAAGTAAGGTGTCAATCGTTGTTTGGCACACAAGGTTGAGAGACATAATAGCGCTATAATGATGCTAACTAATCGTTGTCGCATATCCAGTGTTGATATAGATGTCGTATGTTCTTGGTTCGTTCTTGATACGTTTTCCCGTACGTTGTGTCGTCAGGCATGATAAGGGGTTTGACTGCAGCACGTATTTCGCGAGGTTTACCTACAAAGAAAGGCTGTTTGCTCAATGCCTGCCATAATCCGCGCAGTACGATTGGACGAATAGGCAAGTGCATCTGTTCCGCCATGTAAAAAGCTCCGCGATGGAAGCGTCCCACTTCGCCATCTATGGTACGAGTGCCTTCTGGGAAGATAGCCACCGAGTAACCTTGTTCCACGTAACGTTGTATGCCCGGCACAATATCGTCCACACCTTCCTCAATAGTGACTATACCTACGGCACGAGAGATGAATCCGTAGAAAATATTATGCGTCACATGTGTTTTGCCCACTATGACAAAGTGATCGCCTAAGGCAAACAGCATGGGGATATCTAAAAGCGAAGTGTGGTTGACGATGATGATTTCCGGAGTAGCAACCGGCAAGGTGTCAATACGCAATGCAGCGTGTGGGGCAGTGCCCAGTAGGAATCGGCATCCTACACCTAATCCATGACGATAATGCGTCATGATTTTATTGCGGGCAAATAGGTAATACCCCCATAGCACGATATTGCAACCAATAGCAAAGAGTGCAAAGATAATACTGAAATAGACGGTGCGGAAGTAGCGGCGAGGTAAACCGTAAATGACTGCCATCACACATAGAATAGTGTTGAGCAATGAGATACGGGCGAAGTCTCTCACCGGACGAAAGTAACTCACACGTTCCTCTTGTGGTGGGTAATAGACACGAATAGGTACCGGCAGGATAGGTACAGATGCCCACGCAGAACAAACCAACACCACTAATTCGGCTTCGTATCGACGAGTCATGCACCATTCGCCGCGCAGGTTATCTAGCGGATAAATACGGAACCCTGTTTGGGTATCCGGTAATGCCATGCCGGTCTGCATCTTGAACCAGAAATTAGAGAAGCGATTAGCGAACGTGCTGCGGCGAGGTTTATTGACATGTGTTGTACCACGGTTACCGATGATGATAGCTTCCGGACGAATAGCACTTAATCGCAGCATGGCAGGGATATCATCAGGGTAATGCTGTCCGTCACTATCTATCGTCAAAGCATGCGTGAACCCTAATGTACGAGCCTCACGGAATCCTCGTTTGAGCGCGTAGCCCTTGCCGCGATTCGTGGAGTAATAAACGATATGCAGCCGCTCATCTTCAATGGCTTGTACCGCCTCCAAAGAGCCATCTGTTGCGCCATCTACTACAACAATGACCGGCAGGTACTGCAGGACTTGCTTAACGACATCGGCAACAGTGCCGACGTTATTGTAAGTTGGTATAAGCGCACAAGTGGTCATTAACTATATAAGCCTCCGTTGATGTTGATACACTCTCCTGTTATATAAGCTGCCTCTTCGCTAGCCAAAAAACTGACCAAAGCGGCTACTTCTTCGGGTTGACCAAAACGTGCTGCAGGAATGAGTTGTTTAAGCATATCTTCAGGCAATCCATCCACCATGTCGGTTTGAATGAATCCCGGAGCCACAGCATTGACGGTGATTCGTTTCTTCGCTACTTCTTGTGCCAACGACTTGGTGGCGGCTATTACTCCTCCTTTAGAAGCCGAGTAATTAGTCTGTCCGGCTAAACCTTTCAACCCACTCAAAGAGGCTATATTGATGATACGTCCATAACGTTTTCTCACCATCATGGCTAATAAGGGACGAGTTACGTTGTAGAACGAGAAGAGGTTAGTGCGAATAACTTTCTCAAAGTCCTCCGGCTCCAGAAAAACCATCAGTTCATCGTGACGAATACCGGCATTATTGACCAGCACCGATATATATTCGTTGGGATGTTGTTCAGTCCATGACGTCAGGGCTTGCTGACAAGCAGTAGTGTCCGCCACATCAAACTTGAATAACTCGCCTTGTCCTCCCTGTGCTGTTATCTCGTCCAATGTGCGTTGTGCCTCCGCATCATTGCTGCGGTAATTAATCAGCACATGGTAACCATCTTTCGCTAATCTAATGGCAATAGCGCGACCTATTCCGCGACTTGCTCCTGTAACTAATGCATACATATTTGGTTAATTGTTAATTGGTTAATTGCTAATTGGTTAATTGTAAACCTTGCACTCATCGTTGTTCCTACTATACCGTGCAGTATCAGCGATTGTCCTGTCAGGAATAGTCCTTTTAGCGGTGTGCGAGGCATGATGAGCGTTGTAGCGATTGACCTACAATCCTTATATGTGCCATAAGCCGAGCCTCGTTCGCTGCGCAGGTAATGATGCCAAGTCAGAGGAGTAGAGCTCCATGTTTCTACAATCTGTTCCTGCAGTTCGGGCAGCGCCGTTAATGCCAAGTCAATGCACTGCTCAGTCATCTTGCTTTTCCACTCCTCATATTCTTGTCCGCGATGCCCCATCGGTTGTGCGCTCCATTTCTCTACCGCCTCCCAGTCCATCGGTGTTAAGATATCTATGGCGTTTTGGTTAGGGTAGGTGTAAACAAGTATATGATTGATGTCCTTACCTGTATCGTCCCAAATAGGAGTTCCTGCTCGATGCACATAAATAGGTCCTTGCTTACTGCCACGCAGAGGTTGATTCAGTTGGATATTCACCGTGAAGCATCCAGGAGTAGAGGTTAGGTTAGTGATGCGACGTTTATACACAGGTCTCATTGAGCTGCCTTCACTCAATAGGCGCATTGTTGCAGCCGGTTGGATAGCGGAAACTACGATGTCTGCCTCTAATCGCTCTCCATTGGTTAATTCCACTCCTGCCACTCGACCATCTTGTTCGATGATACGACTTACATTGCAACCACATCGCAACGCACCCTGATAGCGTTTAAGTCGCTGACATAGGTAAGCAATAATCTCTTCTCCGCCACCTTGCAGTCGTTTAGTAGATGTAATAAAACCCCACATGATTTCGGCATACTCAAAGAGTGGCAACCGTTGCTTTTTCATGTCAATGATAATCGACATTGCCGATAGTACATCTCGTAGATGTTCATCGGTTATTGTGCTTCTTAACCACTCCCATGCGTTCTGCTCCCAGTACGGACCGGTTTGGTCTAATGGGCAATGAGCAATTGTGCATAGAGTCTGCATATAGGTTTTAATGGCCTCTTTCTGATGCGGAAAACATTTAGTCAAGTACGCTTGTGCCTGGCGGGCACCGCATGGTAGGTGATAATAATCATTACCGATATAGATATCATGTCCCTTCACTTCCTTCCAATGCAATTGGGTCAATCCTAACTGCCTAAACAGTCGCCACACGGGTGTCCAACGTTTTAGTCCTCCCACGAAATGGCATCCGGTCTCGAAATGCAGTCCGTTGCGCACGAATGATTGCATGCAACCGCCTGGACGGATGTTCTGCTCCAAGACCATCACAGCATCACCTTGTTGTGCCAATAGGCAGCCTACTTCCAGTCCACCTATTCCTGCTCCTATTACGATAACTCGTCGCACGATACTTTCAGTTTAACACTCACTACGTTTCCCGAAGTCACCACGGCCGTCATGCCTTTCTCCGACCATGTGATATCCACGTCGGCTTCATGATGCAGATTGGGATCCAGTGGTACCAGGAACTTACACTGTTTAATATGTTTCCAATGAACATCCTTGCCTAACGCTATGCTGGCGCACTCACGGATCATCTCAACATGGCAGGCTCCCGGAGCAATAGGATGACCGGGGAAATGTCCTGCATACACCGGACAATCCGCAGGTAATTGCACATGGAAAAGGGCATGTCCTGCTTCGATCTCTTGCGATATAATATGGTAGAAATTGGTCATTGCGGTAAGAAAATCTTTAATTCACCACTGGCGATGATGTCCTGCTGAATCCGAGTGGTAGCAATCACTAATAGTATTTCGCCTACAACGGCTTTCAAGGCTATTTGGGTTTTTATACATTCACCTACTTGAGGTAGGCGGTTAATCGTCACATCCTTTACGTCTGCTAAAAAACCGATATGTCCTGCATCCTGTGGATGACTCTCCTTTACGCATACGGCTACCGATTGCGCCATGTGTTCAATCAGTCCTGCCTCCATTAGTTGTCCTTGGTTGGCGAACCAATTAGAGTCTGTAATAGTGAGTTGGGCGGTTACCTGTTCTCCATCAATTGTGGCACTATCTACCATCACCATCGGTGCGCGATGGGGCAGGTAAGTAAGGATATCTTGACTAGTCAGTTGTTTCATAGTGCACGAATAATCAAACTCGAATTAGTGCCTCCAAATCCGAAGGAGTTATTCAGGAACGTATCAAAGCGTTTATCCAATCGTTCATTGGGTATCCATAAGTGCTGACTATCCTCATCGGGAGTCTCGAAATTCAGGTTGGGAGCAATAAATCCGTTCTGCATCATCAGTATAGCATAGATTGTTTCGCTGGCTCCTGCCATCCACATCTCATGCCCCGTCTGACTCTTGGTGGATGTGATAGGCAATGTTTTTTCGCCAAACACTTTATACAGTGCTTTGGCTTCGCTGGCATCACCTACCGGTGTGGAGGTGGCATGTGCGTTCACGTAACCTATCTCGCTGCGGCTGATGCCTGCTTGACGAATAGCCATCTCTAAACTCTGCACCGGTCCCTCAAAGTTAGGATTGGCGATATGATTGCCGTTTCCCGAGAATCCATATCCTAATACTTCGGCAATGATGGTGGCACCGCGTTTAACGGCATGTTCGTACTCTTCTAAAATCACCGTGGCTGCTCCGCCGGATGGCACTAACCCATCGCGGTTTTTATCAAAGGGACGAGAGGCCTTGGTGGGTTCGTCCTCACGCATACTAAAAGCCGATATGCCATCAAAAGCAGCGACTGCCATGATATTCGTTTCTTGTGCTCCTCCACATATAATCATATCTTGCATGCCCTCTCTAATCAGCACACTACCTAATCCAATCGCATGACTGCCGCTGGCGCAAGCTGCCGAAATGGTCATGTTAATGCCTCTCAGCTTAAACAGGCTGCCTAAGTTCATGGTGATGGTTGAGTTCATTGACTGGAAGATGGCTCCGGCACCGCACATTGTAGTGTCATGCATCATACGACAACGGTCCGTACTGCGGATAACTGCTTCCGCAGATGAGTCGTTTCCGTATAGAATACCTACATCGTTCTTGAGCAAGTAGTCCTCATCAATGCCGGCTTGACGCAAAGCATCTGCTGTGGCACAATAGGCGTATTTACCTTCTTCCGGCAGAAAAGCACGTTGGTGACGGTCCAGAACGGACTTCAGATCCGGTTCCGGCACGTGTGCCGTCAGGATGCTGCGGAAGCCTTGGTCTCTGCGACTTGGGTCGGTTGTTATACCCGATACACCGTTGTAAAGCGCATCACGCACAGCATCTAGATTAGTGCCTAAACATGAATAAATACCCATTCCTGTTATTACTACTCGTCTCATAATTACTTGGTTTGCATATTAGTAAATTCAATGATTGTTTTATCTCCTCTTGGCTCCAACATCTCGACTTGTTTAGCAACCCCTTTAGTTGTGTAATGAATAGTCATTTTACTAAACAGCCGTTGCAGTTGTTTCTTGGTTGGAGTCAGCACCAATGTTTTGTCTTGTCGCTCAATATTAAATACGCTCTTGAGCATCATAGTGTCTCCACTGGCGGTTTGTCTAATCAGTTGCAGCATTTGTGGTGGTAATGTCATGGCTTGATTGCCGTCATAACGCCACTCTATACTGTCCGGAGCGATGAACTTAAAATGTCCGGTTTGCACCATCGGTTCCACCAATGCAGCCGTATAACGGGTCTGTACGAAAGGGGATTCGGCTATCTTAAACGATGCTTGTGCCCAACTAATTAGCGGACAGCAGATTAATATCAATAAGCTTTTTTTCATCCTGCTACTAAATAACATCCTATTAAAATACATCCTATTCCTACCCATTGCTGCCAAACCACTGTCTCATGAAAAACAGCCATGCCGGCTACTGCTCCAAATACAAAAGCCAAAGCCGTCAGAGGGTAGGCTAATGAGAAGGCAAAGTGACGCAGTATATACATCCATAGTAGTCCGGCACCGGTCATTAGTATGCCGCAGGCCATTAACCACCAGTTCTGCAATATACAATGCACAAAGAACCCCCACCATCCTAAACTGCGGTCCATTTGCGCTACTGCTAATTTGAGTAGCACTTGTCCAGAGCAGAGCAATGCTGACTGAAGAATAGATAATAAAATGAGTCTTAACATATCGTAATCATTTGTGCTTGTGCTATGTTAGTTGCCGCACAATTGGCTTTTTCCAATAGTTGTTGCCATCCGTCTGCTATCTCGTCCATGGCTACGACCAGCACTCGCTTGGTCATTCCACCTTGTATGGTACGTACTGCTTCCTGATGCGCTTGTTCCCACAGGTCATCCAATCCCATTAGTGTCAGGTTATACCCTTTGCACCCAATCAGTCGGGCTAAGGTGGTTGCCAAGGCGTTATTGGCTGCCATCATGAATAAGGACGGCGACATCTCCTCTTCGTTGGTAGCCTCCATACGGTCTAATAACAGATAGGAAGGCACCATAGCTCCCCATTGTGTAGCCAGCACAATAGCATCGGGTTCACCCATACCGGCTTGTTCAATGGCTTGGCGTGCTGCAGCTACCATCTGCCGCATCATCATCGTCATACGACGTGCCTGCATCGGAGGCAAGTACGCCGAATAATCCAATCCTCCATCCGACATCACCACTGGCCCCTCTATAATATGCTTACAGTTTTCCCGAAAAAGCTCGTGAGAGGTTTTTCGGAGAGGAGAAGCACAATTCGCCTGTTGATTAAGCGGAGCGGCAATCAACCTTTGCGAAGTTGTTGCTTCGACGATGATTGTGCTGTCGTTTCCTCCGAACCCGAAGGCGTTGCAGAGTGCTGAGTGATAGCCTTTCTCCTGCATGCGGTCTAAGCAGAAAATAACCTCTATGCTGCCGCTGGCGGATGTGGTGTGTCCTGTCAGGGGTTTAGTGGATTCAATAATCGGCAGTTGGTCTCCCCATAGCCGTTGAATGGCGCATAACTCACTGGCATCGTTATTGGGGGTAGCCGTGCCATGGGCATTGATGTACGGTATATCTGCCGGAGTCAGTCCTGCCATCGCTAAGGAAGTGCGCATCGTCTGATACGCTCCTTCTCCATCTGGTGAGGAAGCAGTAGGATGATAGGCATCGCAACCATTGCAGTAACCAGTGATGTATCCGTATATATGTGCACCACGAGCCTTGGCGTACTCAGCGTTTTCGATAATCAGATAGGCTGCTCCTTCACCTAAGTTGATGCCATCGCGGTCGTCTTGGAAGGGACGGCAACGTTGTGCGGACAGAATACCCAAACTGGCAAAACCATTCCAATGTATCTTAGTCAAACTATCTACACCTCCCACGGCCACGCATTTCACTTCACCATTGCGGATTCGATTCGCTCCGCAGATGATCGCATTGAGTGCCGACGAGCAGGCGGTGGAGACGGTCTGCATGTCGGTCATGCCGCAGTAATCTGCCATTTGCCGAGTATGCAATGCGGCGCGGTGATGGGCTATCTCACCGATTGTGGTCCAGTCCTCTCGCATCCATGCGCCGTAGTAGCCTTCCGTCTTATCCATATTACCAACGGTGGTGCCGTTGATGAGTGTTGTGCATGATGCACCGGCATCGTGCAAGGCTTCCTGCAAGGCCATGATACCTAATATGGTGTTGCGACTATAGGTGGCAGGTATATTCAGATGTGCCTCACTAATCAACTGCTCGTTAGTCAAACCAATCTCGCCTGCCGGCCAGTTACGATGACGGGTAGGCAGAATAGTCAGGGAACCTACATGGCTCTCTGACTGACGTAAGGTGGCGCGGTTGGCGGATTGACCTATACCTAATGCCGATACAATACCTATGCCCGTGATGGCAATCGTCATTACTTAGTGCGGTGTTCGTTCACGTACTCAGCTAACGTGCGTACATTAGCCAATACTTGTTTGGCAATCGTCTTGTCGGTTAACTTAATGCCGTAGTACTTATCCAGCATCATGATTAACTCCAACGAATCAATACTGTCTAATCCTAATCCTTCTCCAAACAATGGTGCATCACTATCAATCTGCTCCACTGTCATTTCTTCTAAATTCAGCGCTTCTATAATCCGCGCTTTCAACTCTTGTTCTAATTGTTCCATATTATCAATTATCATTTACCAATCGAAGCTTGGCTCCGCTTCCTTCTTCCACCCATCCTACGATAGCATTCTTAAACCTTCCTGTTGCCATAGTTGCCTTTACAATCGGTTCCAACTCATCTTCGTTATTCAGTTCATAGAAGGCTGTTTCGCCATATAGTTTATGTTCAATGGCTATCTCGCCGGTTACTATATTTGGTACGGTATAAACGAATAGGGCAGGGGATGGGAAGTAGTTATTGTGGTCTTTCATTGTTGCCTCGAAGGCTCGGTTATTGTGCAGGCAAGCGTTTTTGCTGGCCATGATGATGCAGGTGCGTTCGCTGTCCAGCACCTCTGTGCCCACTTGCTGCAGCAGTTTCTCGGTGGCTAACCATCCTAATCGGGACAGTCCATCCATCTTGTAGAACTTAGGGTAATCAATCCCTAACTCCTTGTACTCCTGCATCAGGTCCTTATCCTCTAATATCACTTCACCGATTATCTTCATTGTTGGCTACTTGGCTAATTGGCTATTTGTTGTTGCTTCGACAACGATTGCACTATTCACTCCTCCGAACCCACTAAGCATCTTTACAAAACTCTTCTTATCCGTTGCTCTTTCTTGTTGGCTCACTGCTACTGCGTATGTGGTGCCTTGTTGTTCGTATCCTCGGCAGGCTGGAATCCATCCTTGTTCGATGGTATGCATCGTGATGATGGTTTCTAATAGGCCTGCGGCACCCATAGTGTGTCCGAAGTATCCTTTCAATGCCGAGATAGGTGTGTCATCCAATTCGGCGCGATGCAAGGCGATGCTTTCCATTTCGTCGTTATAGTCAGTAGCGGTGCCGTGCACCGATACGCAGGCCAGCGTGTCTTTATCCACTAATGCCAGGCAGTCCTGCAGACATCTAAGTGCCCCCTCTCCTGTGCGACTGGGTCCGGATATATGATTGGCATCATTATGCACACTTCCTCCCATTATGCACCATCGGTTTTCGTTACACGTTAAACGTTCATCGCTCAACGTTAATATCATAGTCGCTGCCGCTTCTCCTATATTCAGTCCCTGTCGGTTTTTATCAAAGGGCTTGCATTCGTCGTCACTGACGGCATGTACGCATTGGAATCCGCTCACTACGAGTTCGATTTGTATATCGCATCCGATGACCACGGCGTAATCGTAGATGCCGGCTTCTATCATGCGGCTGGCGATTAGCATGGCACTCACGCCGGAGGTGCAGGCCATATTAACTACGATGGGAGTGGTTGGATTGCCGAATGCCTGAGCTATATGTCGGGCGGTGGTGGCAGTGGGAGTCCATATATCGCCTTTAGTGGTGGATAATATAAAGACGCATCGACTGCTAGTGGCATCAATACCGCTGCGTTCAATAGCAGGGCGGGCGCAGGCAATGCAGAGGTTCTCAAACGTGGTATGTCCTTCTTGTTGGTAGGGAGTCAGGTCCAGTAGCGAAGCCATGATGGGTTGCATCAGCGATTGACCATGTACGTCAGTATGGCGTGTCATGCCGCTGCGACCGTCACGGATGGCTTGTAAGGTGCCTTCAACGTTGTCGGCTAAGGGGGTGATGATATGGTCGGATAGGATAGTAACCATTATTGTTGCCAGAACGAATAGAAATTAAACCACTGATGCGGATAGCGGTCCAGCATCTCTTCCATTACCTCTACGTAACGTCCTAATAACTCTTCGGCTTGTTGTTTATGGTTGGTGGCAGTGTAGGTGCCGTCGGATAACTGTCTCACATAGATCGTGTAGCGGTTATGTCCTTCGCGCATCACGTACATGCTCAGTACCGGCACTTGTTCGGCTACGGCCATGCGGTAGGTGCCTTCGGGGAACGGAGCTTCTTCGCCTAATAGGGGCATCATCATGGCGCGTGAACCTAATAGCAGGCGGTCACCTAAGATGGACAGGATATATCCGTCGCTCAGGGCTTTATGCATATCTAATACATGTCCGCCGTCCCGTTGTACAGGGATGATATGCAGTCCATGTTGGTTGAATAGTTTCTCCCGTTGCTCCACTACGAGTTCGGTGTCACCTAAATAGACTAAGGCATACACGTCCTTAGGCATTTGCACTAAGTAGCCGGTCAGTTCGATATTGCCGATATGTGAACCGATGATGATGAGTGGTTGTGGGTGCACCAGGTAACTGTTCCATAACTCTTCGCCATCTATGCGGATGTTCATAGATCGTCCGGCCCAGCAGGCAAAACGGTCAAGGACGGCTTTGCCGAAGTTGATGTAACTAAGCCAGAAGTGATAAGCAGCATGCACCCCTGTCTCATGCCTGCGTTGGGTCCAGTAATACCATACGGCTTGTCGTTCGTTGCGACGAGTGATGATATAGCCGATAACCCATAGCCACATGATGGGGTACATCCATACCGGATCAACGTGCTTGAATACACGCAGCAGGAATAACTGTTGCCATTTACTGCCTCCGGTCTTACCGCTCCAGGTCTTGTTCATCGGGTAGGATTTTACTTAACGCGCTCTGCGATTAGGTCGTAGAAGTCACCAAGGGTATGCACGTTAATTAGGTCCATTTTGTCCAGTTTAACACCGAATACTTCGTTCACGCGAACGATGATATCCACGATGTCGAGGCTGTCAATCTTCAGGTCCTCTACGATGTTTTTCTCCGGCACGAGCAGTGCCTCATCAATTTCAAAGTCCTCAACCAAGAATTGGTTAATGGTCTTAATTACTTCTTCTCTTTTCATATTATTCATTATTCATTCTTCATTCTTCATTCTTCACTCTCCCTGAATGCGCAAGCCCGCTGGGCTTTTTTTTACTGATATGTACTATCAGTGGTTACATCCGGCGCATTCATTCCATTCCTATCTCCCACATCCAATGTCCTCCGATGCCTAACTCTTTATGCACGTCGTCTACTTTCAGTCCTGCGGCATGGATGATATCTTCGAGTTCGTCTTTGCTGAGCATCTTATTATTTCCGCTGGCGGTAGCGATAAAGTACAGACTGTTCATGGTTTGGCAGAAAGCGGCGGCAGGGTGTTTTTGTTGGTCCCAAACCACTTCCATAAGGTATATCTTACCGTTAGGCAGCAGGGCTTGTTTGACGTGCTGTAAGATACGTATGCTGGTGGCAGCAGGGAAACACATCACTAATTGTGACATCCATATAGCATCGTATTGTTGTGGCCAGGTAGCGTTTTCGTCCAGCAGGTCCACTCCCCATCCGTGTATGCGTTCGGCGCCCGGTTGACCGTTGATGGCTTGGTGCATCATGGTTATTTGTTCGGGCAGGTCGCAGACGGTCACTTGTGCCTGTGGGTTATGTTGCACGTATTTGAGTGCCCATTCGCCGGTATTGCCTCCCACGTCTAATACGTGTTGGTGTTCATTGCGGCTCATAATGTCGATGGCGGCGTTGAAGGAGTTATCCGAGTGGTAGTGATCGTAGTTGAGCCAGGCTTGTTGGGTAGGGGCAGGTAGGTGGCTGAGGGCTTCGTATATGTTTTTCCATCCTTGTCGGTTCAGTCCCACGGGTTGGTTGGTGGCTAAGGCTTGTTGCAGGTGGTGGAAGTTATGGTAGTTGACGTGTTGCATGAAGTCGATATCCACCTCAATCATGTTGTTATTGAGCATGACCCAACCTATTTTGGTAAGGATGTATTTGTTTTGTTCGTTCTTCTCCAGGATGCGAGTTGTGAGTGCAGCTTCGAGCAGGGCGTTGGTGCTGGTCATGGACCAGTTCAGGTCCTGTGCTATTTGTTCGGCACTCAATCCGTCGGGCTGGCTATCTATGTTAGCCAGTATTTTTTCTTTGACCAGTATGCGTGCCACTTCAAACACGGCGGGTCCCCATGCGTATAGGAACGCCAATCTCTGCGCCTCCACGGCTGTTATGGAATTATTCATTGTTCAGTATTCAGTTGTCCTCGTACACGTGCGCGCTAGTGAGCGCACAGCAAATCGGCCGCAAAGGTACAAAAAAAAGTTGAGATGTCCAAATTTTTCTCAACTTTTTCGTATCAAACAGCTATTTTTCGCTTTCCGCGTTCCGTCAAATCCATTCAATTTCATTGCCTATGGTTGCGAGGTATTTTTCAAACATTTCTTGTGATATGACGATTGTTCCGGTGCAGTCATTAGGGTGAAAACTGAGTGAAGTAGCTTCTTTTATTTTCTTATCCAAAAATAAAATAACCTGGTGTTGTGTGTCGTTGATTAGTCCGAATGGAGACACGGAGCCGGGTTCGAGTCCGAGATATTTATTCATTCTTTCAGGCGAAGCGAAACTGAGTTTCCCCGGAGCTGTTTTTCCTGCGGCTTGCAGTTGTGCTTTCAGTCGCTGTTCCAGTTCGTGTATATCAAGTTGTTGGTTACAGTCGAAGCAAACGAGGTAGTGTTGGTTACCTTTGTGGTTTCTGAGGAATATGTTTTTGCAGTGCATGCTGCCGTCGTTTCTCCACCAGCGTTGTGCTTCTTCTATTGTTTTTCCTTCGGGGTGATCATATTCGTCGTATGTTATCCCGTTTAGTTGCAGGTAGTTATATACAATCTCTTTCCGTGTCATGATATTCTTTTGTGGCTGCAAAGGTACACATTTTTGCTTATTCCGACTGCTCGTACCCCCCAAGAGGAGGAACACCGATGAACCGATTGTTACAATATTGAAATCATCATTATTGGTTACCTAATAGTGCCCCTTAAACGAGATTATCGTAACTATTTTAGTGTCTTCGTCTATTCTATACAAAAGGCGATGTTCATGATTAATTCTTCGGCTCATATAACCAGATAAATTTTGTTTCAGTTTTTCTGGCTTGCCCGTCCCTGTGAGCGGGTGCTCTTCAAGTTCATCTAAAAGGGCATTAATCTTCCGTTTGATAGTTTCATCACCAGTATTGTATATCTTCAAGTGCCTTGTCTTTGTATTCAAGAGTATAACTCATTTCCATAGTTGATCACGAGATATGCGATGTGACTTGCCCTTTTCTGCGGATTCAACCATTTTGACATAACGCATATCATACGGACTTTCTTCTACTTTGAAAAGTTTAGAAAGGCGTAGTGTTTGTACTAATGTTTGAGCATATAAACTCGATGGATCAAAAGTGATTGTTAATGTTTGACGTGCAGTAGCTGTTGCCATAATTTCTTTATTTTTGCATCTTGCGCTGCAAAGGTACACTTTTTTTCCCATATATGCAAATTTTTTTGCATTTTTTTATAAAGGTGACCTTAATTATTTTTTATTGCGCGTATACGCACGCAATCCCTCCTCTCAGACGTATCTTGGTCTCGCTTTTTTGGGGCCTATAGTAAAACCAATCAATTTCTCCGTCAACGATGCCGGCCTATCGTGCGCAGTGCGACACCGGCTACAAGTCCTTCACCAAGTACCTCTGGGCACAGGTGATCGAAGCGGAGTCTGAAGCCGGTGAGTAACGGATGAGAGATTTTGTGACGAAGTCACCGAACTTGTGCTGAAAGCACCGTTAACAAAAAAAAGTCTGCGTAAATCTGCGAAATCTGCGGGAGATAAAAACACTAAACACTAAACTAAAATTAACAACTATTCATTTATTTTTCGACTCAAAATACATGTCTTATGGGTATGTTTTAGACGAAAATTACATATTTTATGGGTATGTTTTAGACGAAAAATGCATATTTTACGGGTATGTTTTAGACGAAAAATGTGAAAAAATATTTGCATAATTCAAAAAAAAGTTGTACCTTTGCAACCGATTTCAAAATGAAGTACCTATGTATAATAGAGATTTACTATCTGATTTACGAGATTGGAAACGGAAGACATCACGAAAACCGCTTGTTTTACGCGGCGCTCGTCAAGTTGGCAAAACCACTTTGGTGGATGAATTTAGCCACGAATTCGATTGCTATATTAAGTTAAACTTAGAAAAAAAGTCGGATAGAGATATTTTTGAGCGAACAGACAATGTAAAGGAGATTATCCAATATCTTTACGTACGGGAAAATATTGCACTTCATGAAACTCAATCGGTACTGTTGTTTATTGATGAAATTCAAGAATCATATTCTGCGGTATCTCTATTACGCTATTTTTACGAAGAAGCACCTGATTTGTATGTGATTGCTGCCGGATCTCGCTTGCAAAAACTCCTAAAAAATGGACAGAATGACCAACAATTATTAAAGCGCAGTTTTCCTGTGGGACGTGTTGAGTATCTTAATTTGAGACCTTTCTCTTTCCTTGAATATCTATCCGCTGCAGGTAAACAAACTTGGCGTGAACAAATAGAAAATCTCACCGTAAGTGAGTTATTGCATACGGACTTACAGAAAGAATTTAATACGTACGCATTGATTGGGGGAATGCCTGAAGTGGTAAGTCATTACTTGGCACACCATGACCTTGTGACATTAGCACCTATCTATAAATCGCTGATTACAGGATACATAGAGGATGCAGAAAACTACACAAAAAATGAAACTCAAACACGTGTAATTCGTCATATATTGAATACAGGTTGGCACGAAGGAGGAAATACAATAAAATTTGCTAATTTTGGTAATAGTACATACTCTTCTATGCAAATTCATGAGGCCATGGATGTGTTGTCTAAGGCGTTTGTTATGCAATTAGTTTATCCCATTACTTCTTCTCAGTTACCTGTTATTCCTAGCCGTCGTCGGTCACCTAAACTGATTTGGATGGATAATGGATTAGTGAATCACAAGGTTGGACTTACGCAGGAATATCTACAAAATAAGAACCTATTAGACACTTGGAGAGGGCGTGCTGCAGAACATATCGTAGCACAAGAGTTGCAAGTTCTATTGGACAAACATATAGAAGACGAATTATGTTTCTGGGTGAGAGATAAAAAGGGGGCAAATGCAGAGATTGACTTCATTTGGCAAAAAAACGGTCGCATTTATCCCATAGAAGTGAAAAGTGGTCATAACTCCAAATTACAATCCTTACAAGTATTTGTAGATAATACGGATTCTCCTATAACTGCCATCCGTTTTTGGAACGAGCCATTCTCTATAAATGATTTAATAACACCCATTGGGCATAAACCATATCGTCTTGTGAATATTCCATTCTATTCGATAGGTATGTTAGAGAAGATTATTGACAATAGTAAATAAAATGACCTAGAGACCCAAAAGAATGGTGTACCGTAATCTAACGGCGCACCATTTTTTTTGTGCGTTTTCGTCTTTCGTCTTTCGTCTTTCGTCTCACTTTACCGCCCCTCTCAAGTAGGGTGGAAGTCATAATATTCTCATAACATTGTCATAACATTCTCATAACATTCTAAACCCCTAATGCTACTATGTCATACAATACTTTTGTAATAACCGATAATTCTATTTTTCACTGCAAAGTTACAAAAAAAATACGATATATGCAAATTTTTAAAGCAAAAAAATATAAATCGTTGCTAATTTATGACAGAAGACATAACAAAAAATTACCTTAATCAAATTTTATTACACAAAATGTTTGGTAGATTGAATATTTTTTTGTAATTTTGCACCCGATTTCACGCTGGTATGGGAATTATGTCTTATAATCAGGGTGGAATTGACATAATAAATGGCGTTTATTGACGCTTGTTTTGGATTTCTGAAAATCTAGCAGTTTGACGACCACAAAACAAGAAGATATGAACGTCCTGTGGGTATGTTTATTGTACTATCGCGTTGTGCGTTGGTATGAACATATACCAGCGTGGACGTTTTTGTTTATTTTTAGGAAGTAGGTTTTGCTAGAACCAAGAAGTTTAAGAATAAGCGTGAATAATGTTCACGCTTTTTTGTTGTTGTCTCCCGGAATAGCGCAGCGGTCAGGTAAATCCGGAATGTCCGATAACTACCTAGCTCAGCGGAAGCAATCTCGTCTTTCTAACTTAGCGCAGCGGTCTAAAACAACTAGAATATCTATAATATAATATATAAAGGAGTAAGCCGAAAAGCCATAAGTGAGTAGGCAAAAGTTTATTTTATAGTATAATAGACAATTAAAATATAACCTATAAACATGATTTGATGATGGGAATAGAGCAAGACAATGTTCAAAAAATTGTATCTAGACGCACATTTTTCAAAAATGCAATAACTTCTTTGCTGCCTACTTTATGCGTTGCCGCTGCACCTAATTTATGTCAAATGATTAATGCTACCCCCATGGGGTGCAATTTTGCTTGTGAAAATGCATGTTATATGTCTTGCATTGGCTCTTGTTTTGCTTCTTGTTCTGGATCATGTGATTCAAGTTGCTCTGGTTCCTCGGACAAAGTAACTAGTTGCGATTCGTGTAATCATAGTTGTAAAACAGGGTGTAAGGAAACTTGTTCATCAGCATGTGTTAATGGTTGCAAGGACACATGTAATAATCAATGTAAAGAAAGTTGTAAAGAAGGATGTAAAGGATGTACTGGCACTTGCTCAGAAGCTTGCGATAGTGGATGTAATGGTTGTACAGGAACATGTTCGGGGACATGCAATACAACTTGTTTGGGGGCATGTAATGTAAGTTGTTATTCCTCTTGTTTTGGTACATGTGCTTACACGTGTCAAGGATTATGTTTGTCAACTTGTTTTGGGATGATGTATTTTTAAGATTCGTTCATATTAATGGAAAATTCCGAACCGCCAACTGAAAGGGTGTAGGAACAATCATTTAATAATCAATAATTATGAAACAAAATGAAACCGAAGGACTTCAATCTCGTAGAGAGTTCTTCAAAAAAGCAGCTAAAGCAGCTTTGCCTGTCGTTGGAGCATTTGTCCTTGCGAGTATTCCATTTGAGAAAGCTCATTCGACATGCTATAGCACATGTATGGGGTATTGTGTGGGGTGTTCTGGCTCATGTAAGGATACTTGTCATGGTTCATGTCAAGGAGGATGTTACACAACTTGCTATCATTCATCTTCGAAATATTAATTGTTTGAATGATTTTTAAAAGGACTACTTTGTGGTTCACAAGGTAGTCCTCTAAGAACTATGTGCATATGAAAGAACTAGTTGAACCTTGGAAAGAAGGTGTAGCAAAAAATATTACTTTCATTGTTACCAAAGACTGCCAACTCGCTTGTAAATATTGCTATTTGGTTGGGAAGAACGAGAAGGAGCGAATGCCTTGGACTATTGCCAAAGCGGCCATTGACTATGTGCTTGACCGAGAGAATGACCCCAACTTTTCGTATGAAAGTGTCATTTGGGACTTTATAGGTGGAGAGCCATTTCTCGAAATTGACTTGATTGACCAGATTTGTGACTATATAAAGTCCGAATTATTTCGTCGTAATCACCACTGGTTTAATTCCTATCGTTTTTCGTTCTCTACTAATGGGATTAACTATGATAGTGAAAAAGTGCAGAGGTTTATTGAAAAGAATAAATCACATCTCAGTATCGGTATTACTATTGACGGCACACAGCGTAAGCATGACCTTAATCGCGTATATAAAGGTACAGAAAAGGGCTCGTATGATGATGTAGTACGCAATATACCTCTTTGGCTGGAACAATTTCCCAATGAAGGGACGAAAGTAACCATTAGTAGTTCAGATATTCCTTATATTTGCGAATCTGTCTTGCACCTCTACGATTTAGGCATTCATCAAGTCAATATCAATTGTGTCTTTGAGGATGTTTGGAGAGACGGTGATGACCTACTTTTTGAGCAGCAACTCATGGATTTGGCAGACAAGATTATTGATGATGGCAAATATGTGGATAATGCTTGCTCGTTTTTTACTGAAAGATTGGGAAAACCAATGGATTGTGAGTTACAAAATAATAATTGGTGTGGAGCTGGTATGATGCTTTCTATAGATGCACAAGGTAATTTCTATCCCTGTACTCGTTTTGCGCAATACTCCTTGCGGGATAAAGAGGCATGGATAATTGGTAATATTCACGATGGCATAGACAACAACAAACTGCGTCCGTTCTTGACGCTTGACCGTTGCACGCAATCTAATCCAGAGTGCACAGA
The DNA here is from genome assembly GCA_024399955.1 of Paludibacteraceae bacterium. Lineage (GTDB taxonomy): Bacteria > Bacteroidota > Bacteroidia > Bacteroidales > Paludibacteraceae > Colicola. The sequence goes on from JAKSNH010000002.1 coordinate 251,689, forward strand.
TTGTGAGGTGGCAGAAGGTTGCGCTTGGTGTCAAGGTGAGAACTTTGATGCAGCTAAAACGCATACTGTTTTCCAACGTGCAACTGCAATCTGCAAAATGCACAAAGCGCGTGTGCGTGCGAATAATTATTATTGGAATAAACTCTACCGCAAACTGGAATTGGAAGGCAAGCGTGAGGAGTTTGAGAAGAATCACCCAAATGTCAAACCTGAAATTTGTTAAGCCATGAAGCCGTATTTACAATACCTCGTCATCTTATTAGATGACACCAGCGTGGCTTACTGCCATGCCAATAATCCTCTCACGGAACGCAACCTTATGCCGATAGATACGCTCAAAAAAGCCATTCTTTTCGGTATGAAGCAAAACCTGATGATTCAGTATGTGTACCCTGATTATGAGTTACCTACTGAATACAACGAAGTTATTGAGAGTATAGACCATGTCAAGATAGGTCGTGATGTGCAAGTGTTGAATGAAGTCCCCAAAGCTGTGACAACCGACAACCTTGTTTTGCGTTTGACCATTGCAGACTTTATTGCTCATCAATATGACATTGCTGCATTGTTGCCACAAGTAAAGCGCCTCAATATCTGTTTGACGGATATGGAATCGTTTACAGATGCACAGCAAGAGGACTACAAGACAGCCCTTGCAACGCTCAATGCTGTATTGGTTAATCTCTACAAGTCGCAACAGCAACCGCAAGTCAATATCTTGATAGACCGTTTGACGCTAACCGAAATGCATAACTGCGGAGCAGGAATAGGCAATATCACGGTTGCTCCAAATGGTAAGTTCTACTTGTGCCCTGCTTCCTACTATGATGAGAAAATGGGTATCTCTAATCGCATGAATCACAAAACCAAAGACGCTTCGCGCTCGGTTGGAGATTTAGAGAGTGGTTTGGATATACCCAATAAGCAATTACTCCAATTAGACCATGCTCCTTTGTGCCGTATATGTGATGCCTACCATTGTAATCGTTGCATTTGGTTAAATGACCGCCTCACTTGGGATGCCAATACACCTTCACACCAGCAATGCGTGATTGCTCATTTAGAGCGCAATGCCGCCCGCGATTTGCAGCAACAATTGATAAAAGTAGGTTTGCAAGCAGGTGAAGAAATAAAAGAAATCAGTTATTTAGACCCCTTTGATGTAAAAGAAACTTGGTAATATGAAAAAAATTGTAGGACAGGTAACACCTAAAGAGAAAAATGAGATCCAAACGCTGTTTGAGCGTCGTAACGGACTGAATGAGTTGGCAAAAATACTGACTGCCGACAATGCCGAATTGTATGAGAAACTTGTCAAGGACATGGGCGAGACAGGCACTAAGTTCCAAAATTGGTGGGACACGATGGCTAAAAAGTACAATTGGGAAGGATGCGAAAACGGCAACTGGGAAATTAACTTTGATACATGTGAAATCTATTTGGTAGATGGAACATGCTCATGTAAAAAATAGGAACTATGACATTACTTATGATTGGCGCACCGGAAATTATCTTTATTGCAGTCATTGTACTGCTGCTTTTCGGTGGTAAGAAAATTCCTGAATTGATGAAGGGTATAGGAAAGGGTGTGCGCTCCTTCAAAGAAGGAATGAACAATGTGGAAGAAGAAATTAAAAAGCCGGTAGAAGACCCACAACCAACTTCTCAAGAACAAGCACCAACTGAAAATGAACCAAAACAATGAGGACAAAATGACCTTTTGGGAGCATGTAGATGTGTTCCGAAAAGGCTTTGTCAAATGTTTAATCGTGTGGGCAGTATGCGCTATTGGTGCATTCTGTTTTAAGGACTTTTTGTTCTCTATCCTATTTGCTCCGTCTCAATCGGATTTTATACTTTATCGTGGTATGTGCCGATTGGCGGAGTGGATAGGGATAAGTTCGTTGTGCCCGGGTGACTTTGATGTGCAGTTTATCAATATCGAACTGGCTTCGCAATTCATGATTCACCTTGAGGTGGCTCTGATTGCGGGTATCATAGTTGCTTTCCCGTACCTTATCATTCAATTGTATGGATTTGTTGCTCCTGCATTGTATGAGCAGGAAAGGAAATATTCTATTTCTCTTATATTTTGGGGAATGGTATTGTTTTTTATGGGAGTAGCACTAAATTATTTTATTATTTTCCCATTCGCTTTTCGTTTTCTGTCCACTTATCAGGTACAAGAAGCAGTCGTTAATCAAATAGCCCTGAAATCATATATTTCCACATTGTTGGTATTGTCTTTGTTATTAGGCATTCTGTTTGAGATTCCTATTGTCGCTTATTTTTTAGGCAAATTAGGCATTATTACCGCTGATCAATTACAACACTATCGCAAACATGCGTTTGTTGTCTTGTGTATTTTGGCTGCCATCATTACACCGACTGCAGACATATTCACGCTTTTGTTGGTAACAATACCTCTTTATTTGCTATTTGAAGTCAGCATTAAAGTAGTTAATTTAAGTCAGTCGCAAAATCGTTCAAGAAAAAAAGTGGTAACCTTACGCTCGATTTCCGTTACAAGAATATAATCTTATTTTCACTTGTGTCCACTTAACTTGACGTTAAAAATTAAACATTAATAATCGTATATTTTAGTCAAACTCTATTTTGAGTTGATTATCACCATAGGAGGGCTCCTCTATGTTGAGGCTCTCAATGAGATTGCTTCTTGTAATGGGAACATCATTAAAAACAAAGTACTTGCTTTTCTGTGATGTGCGCCAACAAGATAAACCAATTCACGAAGGCTATTGCAACTTATCAGTTGAGCAAGAATCAAACAAGGAATGAAGATATGGTGGTGCTAACAGAAGTGATAACAATTAGGAAATGAACATACAATTTTGGTTAATCATATTATCTGCTATTATTCCTGCAATTGTTTTGTTGGTCTATATTTTGATTAGAGATCGCAAACGTCCGGAACCTTTTTCGCAAATTGCAAAAGGATTTTGGTATGGTTGTTTATCGGTGGTGATAGTTCTGATTTTTGGAGGTGTACTTCAAAAGTTAGGGTTGTTAGTTTCTGATACATCCAGTGTGGGCAATGCTATCAAGCACGCGTTTCTCGCTGCGGCTTTTCCTGAAGAAGCGGCGAAAATGTATATGTTATGGCTCTTATTGCGTAAGAATCCGTTTTTTGATGAGCACATGGATGGTATTGTTTTGCTGTTTGCGTTGGAATGGGTTTCGCAGCCACAGAAAACGTACTATATTTATTCTCTAATATTGACAATTGGCAGGCTGTCGCTATTGGTCGTGCTTTTCTGGCTATTCCGGGACATTATATCTTTGCTGTTGTCATGGGGTATTTTTATGCATTGGCCTATTTCCTCCCTCAACACAGATATTGTTGGGCAATGGCATATCTATTACCGGTACTATTGCATGGCATGTATGATTCTTTTTTAATGCTGACTTCGAATGGATTACTGCAGGGAGGAGTAAGTGTTCTTTTATTTTTAATCTGCTTTATATATTCAATTCGACATACAAATAAATTAATTCGTAAGCAGTTAGCAAACAAATCATATAGTAACCCAATGTTGAACGATGAAAATTAAATATCATAAAACAATGGAAACAACTAACAAAGATCAATTTTGGCTTTCTGTTGCAGAACAATTAGGCCGCTTCCGATTGGGGGAAATTACCAAACAAGAATTAATGGACTTGTTCCCCGAGTTAAAAATAGAGGATGGGTGGCGTATGTATGATTCTATCAAAGAAGCAATAGATTGGACGGTTCCACAAGAATGTCCGTTATCTTTAGTCCCCAAAATAGTAATTGCTGCGTGCAAAGAAGAGCAAGAAAATGTTAACCATGTGAATTTACATGTTCAAGTAGCTTTTCAACCGGAATGGCTTAATTTGCGTCAGGTAGGGGAACTGGAACAAAGTTGCCGCCAGAAAATGCCAATTACCTTTTTCCGAGTGGGAGTGTTAAAGTCTAGCAAAACGGGCAATTTATTTGTTGAATTGCGAGACTGTATCAAAGAGGGAAGTCATGGTGACGAGGATGGTTTTGATGTGGGCAGTGACACATGGCTTGTCGGAATACTAAAAGAAGATGGAACTTGGTTATTAAATTGGCACTTAGAATGTTAAAATCTCCTATTCATAGCAAGATGAAACTTTTATCAAAAAATATCCTGCGTAGTACGGCTATAGTGTTATTAATCACTTTATGTCTACAAACGCTACGCACAGCATGCGCTAATTATGTTGTGCCGTTTTCACTATTGGACGAAGTGATATGCGGAAGCATTCATGGACTAAATATCTTGTGTCTGATTGTTGTAGGCATGCTTTTCTACTGCCATCATAACCATATGCCTTCTCTTGACAAACCATTTCTCATTGTTACCAACATTACTGCGTGGAGTTGGCTATTAACCTTAATAATCGGTGTTATCTCTATTAAATGGCAGCAAAGCGACCTTCTCATGCATATTCCTAATTGGTTACTTATCATTGATGCAGTCCTATTGGTTGTTTGGCTATGGATGATGAGCAATCGTATTGGTCAAGACGTATTGCCAAAGCCCCTTCCCTCCATTGCACTATTTGGAGCCATAATAGGCATTATTCTCATTGTTCTAATGCTTATTTCCACCATCTATGTAATATGTACCGGATACTTACCGTTGAATGGATTAGGAACAAATCTCTATTATCATTGGATTAGATTGGTTGTTCCTGCTGTTTGGTTGAGTGGTTATGCTATGTCTATTTCGCTAAAACATTTCCCTAAGCACATTTACAGCATAATGGTTTGGGCTATACTAATTGGAGTGGTGGTCATTCTTTTATGGTACCAGATTGAAAAAGACCCGACCTTTCACTTATTATGTCCTGAAGATTACACACCAATTCTTTATCATTGGGTAAAATAAATATTAATATGAATAATCAAGATTTACATTCCATCAAATATCATAAAGTGAGCATATTGGCAATGGTACTTATATTGTGGACTCCAATGATAGCGAGTCAACACGATATGAGTCAAACATCGTTTGCCAGCACTCCCAATGCAGAACAAATAAGACGCTATGTTTTCTGCCCTACCGATACGATACGCATGATGCTTGATAGTGCAGATTCTGTGCGAACTTTATTCAAAGACGGAATACTGGACAACTTAAATTTTGTAAATGAATTATATAACGAGGATATAAATCGGCATTATAAACATCTGATTCCTTCAATGGTGCAACTATATGCCACTTATGATGTCATTACTTGTTTTCCCACTGATGAAGCTAATGCCGCTTTTGTTTGGCGAGAAATGGCTCAATGCCAAATAGCAGATTTTTACAAGAAAGAAGATGTAACTGACGATGAGATAAATGCATATTTTAATGATATTGATAAGATATTGTCGGTATATGAAGCAGGTAGCCAACATGATATGAATAATGCAGCATATCGACGTGTTCTGATGGCAGATTTTAGATTGATTACTGCGTATAAAAATTTATATACTACGTGTAACGAACCACTATTATTACCATTTATACATAACTCCTATTGTTATATCTTTCAACTTTTTCAAACATATTGTGATCAAATTGCAGGGTCCTGGTCAGACCTTCCTCGTCAATTAGCCTGTGTGGAATACGCATTGATAACGAAGATGCAACATATTGTAGAGCAACTACTTGAAGAATATGAACGTGGAAATATAACGACTGCAGACATTCTATCAACATTAGCCGAGCGTCCCAAGAGTATCGATGATATAGCGCCCATTGAATGACAGTCAACCGACTTTCGACTCAAAATCATGCCAGAAATGAGACAAATCGCAAACGCAAACGTAAACTAAAATGGCAATTTCTACCCGAAGTTGCCATTTTTATTTGCACATTTCAAAAAAAATCAGTACCTTTGCCGATGCAAAGGAAAATGATAAGAAAATAAGGAAGAAATGGATAATGAATTACAGATTAGGAATAGTGCTGCTGAGTTCTTAATTTTTCAGACGCACGAACGCGGTGGTGGCGTCCAAGTTTATTACAAAAACGAAACAGTATGGCTCAGTCAAAGGGCGATGGCTACTCTTTTTGATTGTTCTACGGACAATATTGGACTACACTTGAAGAATATTTATGAAACAGGAGAACTATTAAAGGAGGCAACTACCGAGATTTTCTCGGCAGTTCAAAAAGAAGGCGGGCGTGAGGTAAAACGAGCAATAGCTTTTTATAATTTAGATGCGGTCATCTCTGTGGGCTATCGTGTGAATTCTGTTCGTGCTACTCAGTTCCGTCAATGGGCAACATTTATTCTTCGGCAATTTGCACTTCGAGGATACGTAGTGGATAAAAAACGGATGGAGAACGGTACCTTCTTATGCGAGGACTACTTTGAACGTTTGCTAGAAGAAATACGCGAAATTCGTTTGAGTGAACGTAATTTTTATCAAAAAATAACAGACATCTATGCTACTAGTATAGACTATAATCCAAATGCTCCTACAACTCGCCTGTTCTTTCAAAAAGTCCAAAATAAAATGCATTATGCTGTTCATGGTCATACGGCAGCAGAATTGATTATGGAAAGAGCTGATGCTAATAAGGAGCACATGGGTTTAGTGTCTTGGGATAAGGCTCCCCAAGGAAAGATTTTGAAATCAGATGTTTCTATTGCTAAGAACTATTTGAAAGAAGATGAATTACAAACGATGGGTCGGTTGGTAAATGCATATTTAGATATCGCAAAAGATATGGCGGAACGGCACATCCCTATGACAATGGAGGATTGGGCAAAACGAATAGATAAGTTTATCCAAACTTCCGAGCGTGATGTGCTGCAAGATGCAGGAACGGCTACATCGGAACAGGCCAAGGAGTATGCAGAATCCGAGTTTGAGAGATATCGTATCATTCAGGACCAACTATTTGAGTCAGACTTTGATAAATTTGCTGGATTACTACCATTTGAAGAAGAATGATTTTATTGGAGCAGCGGCAAAGGAAAATGATAGGAAAATGAATAGGAATAAGAATATGGCAGAGAAGATCAAGAGCAACGATTTAGGGCATTTGTGCAGGGAGATAACTTTGCCCAATACGTGCCGAGTATACGTACCGGGCAGCCCATTATTGTGCGCCCTCACGAACTGAATGAAGTGTGGCAGCTTACCTCCGCAGAACTGGAGTCCATCGTTCGTGAATACCATCCCGACCTCTCCGCTACAGCCAGCGGCTCCGCTTGCGTCATCTTTTATGAAAAGAAAGGTCAAACCGATGCATCTGCAAATTAGATTTGCAAATATGCAAAAAAAATAGTAATTTTGCAACGTGCAAAGGAAAATGATAAGAAAATAAGGAAGAAATAATGGAAGAGAATAAAATTAACACAATGGAAGATGTGGAAAAGTTTGGAATCATCCCAACTCCGCTGAAACAGGATGCGTGTGCTATCATTGAGCAGGCACAGCACAAGGCATATCAATCCGTCAATATGATTTTGATTAAGCGTAATTGGTTATTAGGATTGCGCATTACAAAAGAATTATTGAAGGATGGTCAGAGAGCTGAATATGGTGCCAATATTATTGAGTCGTTGTCAAGGTATTTACAACAATGCTTTGGAGAAGGATTTGATCGCTCATCGCTTTACAAATACATTCGTTTTGCCGAAGCTTATCCTACAATGTTTCTTGCTGATAATAAACCACTTACAAATGTGGACACGCTGTGGACACAATTATATGCCCACCCAAGAAGAACTGCGGCGTGAGATAGAGCGACAGAAAGGAGATTTTTGCTCTGCAACAAGGCGATAAATAGAATACCCTCCCTTGGATTTCTAATCCTGCTGAATGACGGAGAAATGTTAACTAAATTGATAACTATAATATATTGAGATATGGCATTAATTAAGCGATATTATTATGGAGCAAGTATTGATGAGTTTCTGAATCAATCCGATGCGGAGGTTAAGGATGCTCTTAATACCAATGCAAGGGAGTTCATTACAACCTATTCAACACAAGGTCGTTCGTGGGACCGTGAGTTGGAAGACTTGCGTTCTTTTTTGACACCATATCGTCATCGTGGGAGTATAGTTCTTGAATATTCTATTCCGCGTTTAGGTCGTCGTATTGATGTTGTGTTGTTGATAGACGGGGTAGTTTTTATTCTAGAATATAAGGCATTCAAAGATGAGTTTTTGAGTGCTGATCGTATTCAAGTGTGGGATTATGCTCTTGATTTAAAGAATTTCCATAAAGAATCCGCTCGTCGTTATATTGTACCTATCCTTATCGCTACGGATGCCGAAGCGCATACTGTGGAGTTGTCAGAACCTTACGAGCATGTGTATGCCCCCGTTTTCTGTAATACAACCACATTACCTGCCACGATAGAGTCCTTCTTGCTTCGTGTTCCGCATATAGCTACATCTACTGATATGGATTGGCTAAATAGTCAGTATGAACCGACTCCTACCATTATAGAAGCAGTCACTCATATGTACCGCACCCATAATGTGAAAGAAATCACCAATCGTGGTTCGGATGATCAAGATTTTTATAAGACCTGTGATAAGATTAAATCCATTATTGAGCATGCTAAGACCCATGGTGAAAAAGCTATTTGCTTTGTTACAGGAGTGCCTGGTGCAGGTAAGACGTTAGTTGGTTTGGATATCGCAGCCAAGTATTTAGAGGAAGAAGGGCGTGCTGTCTATCTGTCGGGTAATGGTCCGTTGGTGGAAGTTTTATGTGAGGCGTTAGCACGTGACTTGGTTAGACGTTCTGTAATGGATTATGAACGCAAGGTTGGTGCAATTGAATATACCACCAAAAAAGAACTTGCGGAAAAGAAACGTCTGATAGATAAACCTATTACTAAAAAGTCTGCCTCTTCTCAAGTGCAGGCCGTTATTCAAATGGTCCATCGGTATCGCAAAGCGTGTCTTGAGAATGCCGAGTTTGTAGATGGGCGTATTGTAGAGAAACGCACACTTAATACGGATAGAAGTAATTTTGTTCCCATTGATCATGTGGCTATTTTTGATGAATCGCAGCGTGCTTGGACGCAACGTGGTTTAGCTAAGTTTATGAATGAGAAATATAGCTGGGCTGATTTCCCATTCTCTGAGCCGGAGTTTTTAATCTCTTGCATAGACCGTCACCAGGATTGGGGTGTTGTGGTGTGTCTTGTCGGAGGTGGGCAAGAGATTAACCATGATGAAGCGGGAATAGGGGAGTGGATAGAAGCGCTTAATCGTTACTATCCAGATTGGCATATTTACATTAGTGACCAGTTACATGATTCCGAATATATGGCAGGTGAAGCGCTTGCTCATCTTGCTCATCATCAGCATGTTCATTATCAATCAGAACTGCATTTGGCTGTAACACGTAGGTCATTTAAGGCCGAGCGTCTTGCTCATTTCGTAAAGGCTTTATTGGATATGGATGTAGATAAGGCTCGTCAAGAGTTAGCTCAGATGGAGGACTATAAACTCTTTATTACTCGTGATTTAGATAAAGCCAAGGCTACATTGCGTGAGTGGAGTGAGGGTTCGGAACGCTATGGTTTGCTTGTTTCATCTAAGGCAGAGCGACTTAAACCGTTGGCTATCAACGTACGCGTTAAGCCATCTGTTACTGCGTATTTCCTTAATGGTCCTGATGATATCCGTTCTTCGCTGTTTTTAGAGGATGCTGTCTCTGAATTTGATGTACAAGGGTTGGAACTTGATTATTCATGCCTTGTATGGGATGCAGATTTCCAATATACTGATAACGGATGGAAGCATTATAGTTTGGGCACTAAGACTGATGATGGTGAGTCTATTATGTGTTGGCGCAATATCAACGATAAGCAGTTGCAAGATTATCAGACTAATGCCTACCGTGTACTCCTTACTCGTGCTCGGCAGGGTATGGTTATCTGTGTTCCTACAGGCGACACTCATCTTCCCCCGGAAGACGCAACTCGCCTTCCTGAATTCTACGGCGCTACCTACGACTATCTCAAGTCCTTAGGCATAAAGGAAATATAATAACAGGGGCATTAGCTCAGTTGGCTAGAGCGTTTCGTTCGCAACGAAGAGGTCGTCGGTTCGATTCCGATATGCTCCACTAACCCTGTCCGGGAAAGAGGGTGCTTTAAATGGAACGGAAAAGGGGCGATGGTATCGCCGGAAATGGACGGGACGGAAAGGGCGATGATATCGCCAGAAATGGACGGGACGAAAGAGGGCGATTAGCGTTTAGCGTTTAGCGTGGAGCGTAATGGAGCAACAAGTAGCCGACGGGACGAAAGGGGCGATTAGCGTTTAGCGTTTAGAGTTTAGCGTTTAGCGTGGAGCGTAATGGAGCAACAAGCAGCCGACGGGACGGAAGGGGCGATGATATCGCCAGAAATGGACGAGACGGATTTCCCGTTTAAAAAGTGTAAAAAAAATAATCCGCAAGGTATAAAAAAATAAACCAACCATATCACAACAACTACATATTAGAAATTTATGAATAATACCGACACGAATATCCAATTATCGCATAACGACGAGATGCTGATATATCAGTCGCAAGACGGCACTATCAAAGTTGATGTGCTGTTTCAGGATGAAACGGTATGGCTATCTATTGAACAGATGAGTCTGCTATTCGGCAAATCCAGAGCTACCATCAATGAGCATATCCTTCATATCTATCAGGAAAAAGAGTTGGAAGAATCATCTTCAATGAGAAAAATCGGGATTTCCGATTTTTCTACTAAACCAACCAACTTCTACAACCTTGACGTAATCATTTCCGTGGGCTATCGCGTAAGATCATATCAAGGTACGCAGTTCCGTATTTGGGCTACACAACGCTTGCGCGATTATATTATTAAAGGTGTGGCATTGAACGACGAGCGGTTCAAAAAAGGCAATTCTATGAACTATTTCAAAGAGTTGCTTGAACGCATTCGTGAAATCCGACTATCGGAGAAAGTGTTCTATCAGCAAATCAAAGATATTTATGCTACCAGTATTGACTACAATCCTTCCGATGAAATCACGCTTAAGTTCTTCAAAGAGGTACAAAACAAACTGTTGTGGGCTGTGAGTGGCAAAACTGCCGCCGAACTGATTTATTACCGCGCCAATGCTTCTTTGCCGATGATGGGACTTACCTCCACAGAGAATGAAGGCAAAGTTTTGAAATCGGACATCGCAGTCGGGAAGAATTATCTGAATGAAGATGAGATTGAAATGCTTAAACTGATTGTTGAACAATTTCTTGCCTTTGCTGAGGCACAAGCAAAATCACACATTCCGATGTATATGAAAGATTGGGTGGAGCGGTTGAAGATGGTACTGACTATGAATCAGAAATCCATTTTACAAGATGCGGGAAGAATATCGCATAGAATGGCGCTTGAGAAAGCAGAAGTTGAATTCGATAAATTTAAGGCAAAAGAATTGGAACAACAACACTTGGAAAGCATCAAAGAATTGGATGCCGATTTGAAAAAGTTACAACAAAAGAATTATTGAAAGTATACTTATTCCGCCATAGTCCGCCATAAGTGGACAATTTGGTTTGCAATAGTTGTACCTTTGCAGTCGATTTCTTAAGTTTTTTACGTAATAATCTTAACATTTTATTGGCAATTTTACATTATAACAATGGCTAATAGATATAGAAAAATAATAGCAGAACGCATAAATCGGATGCGAACAGGGTACATATTCACATCGTCGGATTTTTATGACATTGTGGACGATCCTGTTCAGGTAAGTCGCATCTTGCGTCAATTGGTTCAAGAAGGAAAAATCCGAAAGGTAAGTAAAGGGCGGTTTGATCGACCTAAACAAACCATGTTTGGGGCATTGGCTCCGTCCGAAGATTGGATGTTACAAGAGTTTCTGATGAACGGTAAAACCATAATCGGATATATCTCCGGTACACAGGCTTTTGCTTTATTGGGGCTGACTACTCAAATATCTGGTAACTATACCATAGGTAGTAACAGATATCGTCGCAGCGTGCGTAGAGGAATGGTTAGCATTCGGTTTGTTCTACAACCTAACACGCTCACACGAGAAAATATACCCTTACTGCAAATATTAGATGCTATCCGTTTTATTCGCGAAATACCGGCTTGTACACCGGCAGAAGCATGTACTATCTTAAGGCAGCAGATACAGAACAAAGATAGTGCATCACTCCGACAATTAGCCACATTAGCACTAAAATACACACCCTATGTTCGGGCTATAGTTGGTGCCATGTTAGACGAGACGGATACTGACACCACATCTCTTTACCGCTCGCTCAATATCGCTAGCACCTATCGCATTGGTCTCACACCTGATGTTTTGCCGAACTGCAAGAAATGGAGGATAGTATGAACCTACATGAACATAAAAACGAATTTGAATCGGCCATCAATATGACCGCTCAAACATTGAACATCAAGCGGCATTTCGTAGAGAAAGACTATTGGATTTGCCGCAGTCTGCAACTGACTTATCTGTAACTTGCACGATACATGGCACGCTATAGAACCCACTTATTTGCGCGAACTGCCCGATTTGGCATATCGGACCATCCCCTCTTCGGATGATATACTTTCAAGTATTGCTGAACTGCTTATGCTTATTAAACTTTAACATTGTCCGTTTGTTCTGCCGTGGTCACATACGGCGATGGTATCGCCGGAAATGGATGGGACGGAGGGGACGATTAGCGTTTAGCGTTTAGCGTGGAGCGTAATGGAGCAACAAGCAGCCGACGGGACGGAAGGGGTGGCCTGCGGGTCACCTTTTTTGTGTGAAGAGGGAGAAATTTGTATATTTTAAAAACAAGAGAAAGTACAAATAAAAAACAAGGGATGCAAAAATAACAAATAAGACGCTACGAGAAAAATAATAAGCACGCGCGTGCCGGATATGTCAAAATGATGTTGTATAAAGTGTACAATTTTTCCAAAAAAATGGGAAAAATACATTTTTTCACGAAAATATTTGTGTATATGAAAAAAATGTATTACCTTTGCAGCCGAAACAGAAATAAATATAAATTATGATTGGACAAATTTTTAACGCGCAAGAACTTACGCAGAAACTAAAAGCCACTATCCAACGTACTGGCAAACTAGGATTTACGGCAGAAACAATCGACACCTTAAAATTAAAGGGTGCGCCCGCGTACGTGCGTATAGCACCTGACACCGAGGACAAGAACCTGTATTATATGGCTGTCGTTAGAGAAGAAGTGTCTGACGGATTCAAAGTGTGCCACAGTGGGGACTATGTCTTTCTACAAACCAAACAACTATTTGACAAGATCAACTTAGACTATGCCAAATGGAATATCATGTTTGATTTGGCACGCTTTGAAGAAGGAGATACATTCTTAGGCGGAGAATGCTATACAATGGCTTTACGTAAAAAGGAACGATTGAGCGAAGATAAGTAAAAATGGCAGATTATATGCAGCAAAATATAACTATTCCACAAGCATCACCGGCAATGGCGATGATGCAAGGAGCTGCGTATGCCTATCAATTAGAACAAGAAAACAAGAGATTAAGAGAGCAACTATATGCCTCCGAAAATCCTCCAGATCGTCCACAAAAGAAGGTGGTGATTACGGCCATGTTGTGTTTGTTAAACAAGAATGGGGTTTCACTTGCCAATACAGATAGGTCTAAGATTGCCCGATTATTAGAATTTTTAACCGGTTTTTCAAGCAAAGGCATACTGAAAATTTTAGAGGAAGACAAAGATTTTGCAGAGTGCCATCAGCAAGATTTAGCAACAATCAATAGACTATTAGGCGATGTTAATATGCCTCGCTTAGAGTAGCAAACTACAAAAAAGATATTTTTTTTGAAATTCACCCCTAGGGCCTATCCCCGGGGGTGAGTCTTTTTTATTAGTAATTTTGCACCGCAATCGGTAAAAAACCGATGTGGTGCTTTGTTTTTATTACGAGGACGCAGGGCGTAGGCAAGGCACAGATAAAGGATACGGTCAGCGCCATTGAAACAATGAATAAGATTGAAACCGTGCGAACGTACCTATTGGACAACTACGCCAACCGATTGCGGTATGATGTGGTGTCCGATAAACTGGAACTATGTACCTCCGCGACCGATCCCACCGATGTCTCGGCGCATTGGCGCGAATTAACCAAGCGTGACATCAATTCTATCGTCTGCGCTTGCTGCGCTGAGTCCGGCAAGAATATCACCGACCGAGAAGTGCGATGCGTGCTGCAATCGGACTTTGTCCCGCAGGAGCATCCCCCACGCGCGTACCTTGATAATCTACCTGCGTACGTGCCTGTGGAAGGACAAACGCCGCTGGATTACCTCGCCTCACAAGTGACCGTCCAAGGAGACGAACAGGAACAGCAACGCTGGCGTGATACCTTTATCCGATGGTTCGTCGCTATGGTCGCTTGCTGGCGAAGTGATGACATCGTTAATCAGCATGTTTTGGTACTAATCGGACCGCAAGGAATCTTCAAAACAACGTGGCTCGAAAGACTCATCCCGCCTTGCCTGAGAACCTATAGCACCAAGATGGCTAATATCCGTGACCTCAATAAAGACGAACGATTACGCGTGGCAGAAAGCGTGCTCATCAATATGGATGAGATAGATAGCATGTCCGACCGGGAACTCAACCAAATGAAGTCTCTCATCACAACAGCGGACGTTAACGAACGCGCGGCTTATGGCTACACCAAAGAACGAAAAGTACGACTGGCTTCCTTCTGCGCCTCCGGCAATAAGGATCAGTTCCTCACCGACACAACCGGCAATAGACGCTGGTTACCCTTTCGCGTGCAGTCCATCCAAAACCCCTACGATAACCCGCTACAACCTTGGGATATGTATTACGCACAAGCCATCTACATGATTGATCATGGCTACGCCTATTGGTTTGACCAAGAACGCATTCAGTCGCTCGCTGAACATGTGGAAAGTTTCCATAAGGAAACAAGCGAGGAACAACTGCTGCCTATCTTCTATTCGCCAGCCACCAAAGACACTCCCGATGCCGTCTTCCGCACCGCTGCCGAAATAAGTGCCAAACTGTCCTACGAAGGAAACATCCGTCAGCCTATGTCGCTGACAGCACTTGGAAAACTGCTGACAGCAAGCGGGTTTGTACCTAAGCGTTTTGGACATGCCGGTACAAGGGGGTATATAGTGACGGAACTCAGTAATAATCAGGTAGTTGCGCACGAACGAGTGTCGCAGATTGAGCATGACTCAGAAGAAATTGCTGACAGTGCTGACAGTATTTTCTAATATATGTATAATCCCCGCATAGGAAGAAAAAATAAAATATTATATAGAAAAAATGACATTTCCTGTCAGCACTGTCAGCAATGTCACTCTCACTCGCCCACTCATCCACTCATCCACTATATAAATCTGTTATCAATTTAGTTAACACAATTATTCATTATTCACTATTCATTATTCATTATGATTGCAAATCTTCAATATCCCTTCAAAGCCATCCGAGGCGCATTGGCGCTCGGCAGCGGCTATTACGCTCGCATGTACAGAGGCAAGTGTATCATTCAAAGGCGACCAACCAAGCAGAGTGCGCGTCAGCATGAGATGCGTGTTGCCTTTGGTGCGAAATACGCAGGCAGACGGCGGGGGGTAGGTGGGGTTTAGTAGGTCTTTAGATGCTACGGAGATGCTACGGAACTTTAGACGCGCGTCGTCGGAGCAACAACTTCGCAAGGGTTGATTGCCACGAAGTTTAATCAACAGGCGAGTTGTGCTCCTCCTCTCCTCATCGGTGTTACCACCTCTTCGGGGGCTGCGAGCAGCCGAAGGATTAAAACGCAGAATTTTGACGGTGGCTTTGCCACAAGAATCTGCGGGAGACAAAAATAATTATTAACCAATTAAATTTTACAACAATGAAAGTCATTTTTTCTGACATGATTCAATCTATGTCCGGCACCATCAATGGTGTCACGTATGTAACTCGTAATGG